>NZ_SLXS01000002.1:0-600000 GCF_004340785.1 Tumebacillus sp. BK434
TAAATTAAGCGAGCGCTCCCCCGTTGAGTACCGGAAAGCGCTCGCTGCATAATACGTGTCCTTTATTACTGTCTACTTGACGGGGCTACGACCATGGCGACTGCGAAGTCTTTTTCCTGCTTCCTTCATTGCGCTAAAGAGTGGTATAATGATCGAAAAACTTGGAAAAAGGGGATTCGCATGGCGAAAATTTATGTGATCCATGAAAATAGCGAGTGGACCGTCCACTTGACCAAACGTTTGGAAGAGCTGGGGCTGCCCTATGAAGAGTGGCACCTCGACGAAGGCTTGGTCGATCTGTCGGCCGAACCGCCGCAAGGGGTGTTTTATTCGCGGATGAGCGCGTCGTCGCACACGCGCGGCCACCGCTATGCGCCGGAGTTTACCTCGGGCGTGCTGACCTGGCTGGAACAGCATGGCCGCACCGTCTTCAACGGCACCCGCGCCCTGCAGCTGGAAGTCAGCAAAGTCGCCCAATACATGGCGCTGAACGCACACGGCGTCCGCACTCCGAAGACGGTCGCGGCGGTCGGCACGCAGCACATCCTCGCAGCGGCGAAGAAGTTCGAAGGCCAGCCGTTCATCACCAAGCACAACCGCGCCGGCAAAGGGCTCGGCGTTCAGCTGTTCCACACAGTGGGAGCGCTCGAACAGTACCTTCACTCGCCGGACTTCGAAGTGCCGGTCGACGGCATCACGCTGATTCAAGAGTACATCCAGGCGCCCGAGCCGTTCATCACCCGCTGCGAATTCGTCGGCGGCAAATTCCTCTACGCGGTGCAGGTCGATACTTCGGAAGGCTTTGAGCTCTGCCCGGCGGACGCGTGCCAGATCGGCGACCTGTTCTGCCCGGTCGGCGAAGAGGTGCCGTCCAAGCCGAAGTTCCAACTGCTCGAGGACTTCCACGACCCGATCCTCGAAAAATACGCGGCGGTGCTCGCCGCCAACGGCATCAACGTCGCCGGCATCGAGTTCATCCGCAACCGCGACGGCGAGATCTTCACCTACGACATCAACACCAACACCAACTACAACTCCGACGCGGAAGCAACGGCCGGCATCTTCGGGATGAAGGCGGTCGCCGAGTTCCTCGGCGCGGAATTGAAAAAATTGGGCAACTAAGGCCGAGCCGGTGCATACAGCACCGGCTTTTTGTTTTATAATAGATTGTAACAAAGTAAACGAGAAAGGGTGGTCATGTGCGGAGCGGAACATTTGTGAAACGGATGGCAACCGCAGTGCTCGGTGTGGGGTGTCTGCTGCTATCGATGAACATTTCAGTGGCTGAGAATAATCTGAATCTTAAAAAATCAGGCGCAGCGACGAGCGTCAAATCGTATTGGCAATCCCCGCTCTCGTTCAGCGGGGGGCAGTTCGACGGCACGAAAGTCAGCGCTGCGGCGCTGCAAGTGGACCGTGCGAAGCTGTATGCCGGGTTCGATTCGCTGGGCCGTTACAACGGCGGGGCGTATTACTACGGCAGCTACACGACCGACGTGATCCCGGTCGCGTTTACCGAAGCGATCCCCTCCTGGCAGGCCAACACGCCGCCGGGCACATGGACGGAGATCGAGCTGTCCGCACAGGTCGGTGGTGTGTGGACGAAATGGTACACGCTTGGCGCGTGGCTGGAAGGTGACCAGCCGTTCGCGCGCCACTCGATCGTCGGACAGAGCGACGCGCACGGCTATGTGGCGACCGACACGCTGATCCTCAGCAAATCGGCGACGGCGGTGAAAGCACGCGTCAACCTCTACACCAACGACCCGGCCCAAACGCCGTCCTTGCGTCAGTTCGGCATCACGTTCTCAAACGGCATCGACAAGCCGGGCAAGGTGCCGGGCAACGGCTTGACCAGCGCGCTCGACGTGCCGAAGCGCTCGCAGATGGTCTTCCCGGACGGCGGTGAAGTCTGGTGCTCGCCGACCTCGACGTCGATGGTCATGGCCTACTGGGCGAACGTCACCGGCAACAGCGCGTGGGACATCCCGGTGCCGACCGTCGTCCAAGGCGTCTGGGACTCCCGCTATGACGGGGCGGGCAACTGGCCGTTCAACACGGCGTATGCGTCGAGCCTTGGATTGGACGGCAAAGTGGTGCGCTTGAGCTCGCTCGCCGAAGTCCAGCAGTGGACGGCGGCAGGCGTCCCGGTCATCGCCTCGATCGCCTACAAAAAAGGCGCGCTCGACAACTCGCCGATCCCGAGCACCGACGGGCACCTGCTCGTCATCCGCGGCTTCGACGCGGCCGGCAACGTCCTGACCAACGACCCGGCCGCAGCAAGCGACGCAGGCGTGACGATCACCTATGACCGCCTGCAATTCGAAAAAGCATGGCTGAACAACTCCAACGGCACCACCTACCTGATCTACCCGCCAGGCTGGACCACTCCGGCCGGCAACGGGCATTGGTAGGAGACAGAGAAGCAGAAAAAACGGCTTGGCTCCGCAAGGGGTCAGGCCGTTATGTTTCTAAATAAAATGGGAATTCTTCCATTATCAAATTCTGTTGCAAGTCGAAGACTTATATATGATATATTTAACTGGAATGCAACAAAGATGGAATTGAAAACTCCTACTACGTACGACCAAATTTATAGAAAGGTGTTGTTTGTATGACCTCAACAAAAGAAGAATATTCTAAAAATGGCCTTTATACACCTGAAAGAGAAATGCTTCATAACAAAATAATGGAAAAGTTAATAGTTGGTCCAAGTGAGCAAAATCCCGTAATAACTTTGATGTTAGGTGGTGGTTCTGCATCTGGTAAGAGCTCAGTTAGAAAGAAGATAGTGTCAGACATGCAGATTTTGGGGATTAATCACATAACCATTATTGATGCGGACGATATCAAAGAGGATATTCCTGATTACAAAGTTATTAAAAATCTCGACCCAGAAGATGCTGCTAGGTACGTTCATGATGAGAGCAGCGATATTAGCGAAAAACTGATTAATCGTTGTATACAAGAAAAAAGAAGCTTCTTGTATGATGGCACAATGAAAAATCTCAGTAAGTATTCGCAGTTGCTTGAGAGGTTGAAAGCAGCGGGCTATACTACCAACGTTTTTGTGATCGATGTTCCAATTGAAATTGCGATAAAACGTGCCGAAGATAGATTTATAATTTCTGGAAGAAAGGTACCCAGAGATGTGATTATTGAGAGCCATATTGGTGTCTCGCAGACATTTTTTAAGCTAAGGGAAGAATTCGATCAGTATGTTTTATACGACAACTCCGGGACTAAACCAGAAATAATTGCCAAAAAAATTAAAGGTGACGAAAGTATTTTAGATCTGCACAAGGTAAAAGAGTTTAGACAAAAAGGCCTAGTATAAAAACGAAAAAAAAAAATAAAAATGGAACGGAGGTGAAAAAGCTCGGAGGTGTTCTTTTTGGATAAGAAACAGGAGGAAGATGTTTTCAAACAGCTGATTGAACGATTTGAGGCGACGAAATCAGATTACTTCGAGCATCTTATCTCTGAGAACAAAAAGAAGCTCGAAGGGGCTGACCAGACCGAGGATGAGTAACACCTTCCCAAAGTTACCTCTTGTGTGGTATAATATCGTCAGGAGGCGATGACAAATGGATTTTGAGAAACTTATTCAGAACTTCGAGGAAACCAAAGAGGACTTTTTTCAAAAGCTAATCGCCGACAACAAACGTAAGCTTGCAATTGCTGAATTTTACGAGTCACAGCGTCAGTTGGCTGCTACTAATTCAAAATAATATCATAAAAAGCATTATCCGTATACGGATAATGCTTTTTATGATATTTGTTTTTGTAGTCTAATGTGTATATGACCGAATAACTTCGTACAACACGGTTATACTCAGTATCGACGCTTGCCTTTTTGTCACCTTCGGATAATGTGAACAACACCGCGCTAACCAACGAGTCGGTCGCAGCGTTTGACGAAGGAGGAGAAACTGTCCGTAGATTGAAAGATATGACCGAACAACTCGAACGGCACTGCGTAGTTGACTAATCCGGCTGGATCGAGAACCCCGGTTTCAATGGGCACGGGCAGGAGATAGAGCACCAGAAAAAACGGCTAAGGGGTCAGGCATTTTTTGGTGGTGAGGCGAAAGAAGGCTGCCTGTGCTGCAGAGTTACAAGCAGTTTTTGACTTCGCGTAACGTGTTGAACTGGGCGTAGTTCTGGGGTTGGGCTCGTCGCGTGCGAACATCGTGGAATCGCTGGCCATAGACATTCTCTGGCCGCCGGTGGCGAAGGTGGTCAATACGGCCAGGCCCCCCGGCGCTGAAACCGGACCATTTTAGGTGACGGTGGTCGACTGTTTGCTCGACTCAATAGTCTTCTACTTGCTCATCCGCTACATGGACTGCGGCGGGGCAGGACTGCTCAGCACCGAGCTCCAGCAGGAGTGCCCGTCCTGCACGATGTAAATCTCCATCCGCGCCAAGCGCTATCCGTACTGTAAGAAAGAAATACTGTAACAATTCCAACAAAGAATTTATTGGACACACAAACAGATGCCTGCATAATACAGGCGTCTTTTTGTGTAGTTACTACACATTTGCCTTTTTGTAGTCTGCGACTTCAACAAATATTTGTGGGGAGGCTGATTCCAATGTGATTACTCGATCCTCAACATAGACGTTCTCAAGGGCATCTTGAATTGGAAAAGGGAATCGTAAAAAACCAGTGATATTTGAGAGGAATTCAGCTGAGTTCTCATAATATTTTATTAGCTCCACTTGTGTTCTGGTTGTTTGACTTTCTGATATCGCAACCTTTATCTTCTTGTATTCACCAGAACCAATATAGGATTCTAATAGAAATAAATCAATAATAGGGATATTATTAATTGTTATTCCGCTAAAAATGGAAAAATTTGTTATAACTATCGGGAATACTTCCTTATTTTTGATTTCTCCTAATTCATCTATAAAACACTTCTGGTTTTCAACAATAAATTTAGCCTTTCTTGTTGCTTGGTCTGCTCCTGCTCGCAATCTTTTCAGTGAATTATGATAATCTCGTGGCTCCATAGGATATTTTATGTTTTTAAGCTCACAGACGATTATTAAACCTTCTAAGGATATTATCATGTCAATTTCTTCATACTTACCAATCTCGTTGTAAAACTTATCTCTAGAAGGTATTGTAAAATGAATTTTTCTCTTGTTTAAATGTTGTCTGGTGATGTTTTTTACAAACCTTTCAAATAGAATACCTCTTGCCTCAATACCGTATCCTCCAACTTCTAACCATTCGTCTATTAGATATAAGAAGTTTGGGGCTGCGATACTCGGCATACACACATAGTATATGTCCCTATACTTAATGAGCGGTGTTCTCCATAAGTTAATTCTTGAGTCACTACTTCCTGTTGCTCCAACAAGTGATAGAAATGCCTTGATATCTTTGTCAGAGTAGAATGTAGTTTTGGTAAAGAATTTGATCAAATCATTCTCTCTGATCTTGAATGCTAACTGCTTCAGGTGGAGTGATTTGGTGTCTAACTCTAACTCGTTAATACCAGTAACCAATTCAACCAGTAGTGAAAGTAGTACTAATAAATCACTTATAGTGAGGTTGTTTAACTTCTGTAGTTTGATGTCCTTAAAGTGAGGGTAGTATGCAGCGATAGAAGATTGTCCTTCTTTCATGTAATCATTTATCTTAAGATCACTTTTCGAGGTAGAGAGACGATATGAAATTGTCCCTTTTGTGTTAACGGAAGTGTTAATTAGGGCAACAGGCTTTTTCTTTGCCATAAAGCTATCTCTAAGCAATGTCGTACGAGAACGAATAGATATTGAACCAGTGCCTTTAAGCAACTCTTCTAATATTACTAAGTAACTAATAATATTTTGTTGTTGTCTAAACACCCCTACTTGCCTTTTGAGCGGATACTGTTTGTCCTTGTACCTAATACTAAGAAGGTTCTCCTTAATTTCAACATAGCCATCTTCCCAAAGTGCTTCATCATAGGCATTCTTAACATTGTAGTAAATATTTGCGATTGCATAAGTTCTCGAAACATCTAGTCTTATTTCAGATTCCTGGAAATTCAAACTCATATCTCCGTTGTTAAAGAACCGCAGATAATTAACAATAATATTGAAGGTTTCTACAGCTGTTTCAAACGATCCAAGAATATTCATTTCACCAAAATGACTAATAGGTGAAGAAATGCGCATACACGATAGTTCCTGCAGATTGTACTCATTGGGAGCTAGCTCAACTATGGACTTTTTTAGATTCAAATAATCACTATTTACCGCACCTAAAAAGCATTTGAACATATACTCATTCGATTTGTTATACTTTTTAACAAACTCGCCCAGTTTTGCGTACATATCCCTGTAATACATATTAAATATAGGAGTTGAAAGTGCTATTGAAGATTCTTGGTCTTCGGAGTCCAACAATCTAGTAAGTTCCGAGAAGTCAAAAGAATCGTTGAATGGATTGAATTTTGGATTTCCTTGCAGAAGCTTCCGTATATTTTTTTTATTCATGTATATCCTCCGTATGTTAATTGTCTTGTATATATCCGTAAAAGTTAATATAACTGCAATTCAAACTGAGTTGGATGGTCAGAGAAAAATCTGTACAACCAATTATATCATCAAAATTATGTTCGAGAGTTTCAGTGGATAAAGTAATACCTTTTCGAAAATATCGTGGTACACTATTGCCAAATGGTACAGGGTTAAGGAATAAATTACTAAATAGAGTAATTGTAATGAAGATTGGGTTGGTGCAAGCGAAATTTACGGCGTCGCGCAAGGAGTCGGTGGAGCAGGCGATGCGGCTGAATTTCGGAAAGCGGGCGAAGCGCGCTGTGACGTGGAGTGTTTTTCGGAAGGGGTTGTGCCGGGGATGCGCGAGGTGGGGGTTGAGAACGAACCGCACGATCAGGCGGAACAAGAAGCGGCGCTCGAACTGGTGCGGGCCGCGGCAGTAGCAGCAGGGACGGCGGTGATCCTCGGCATGGAGTGGGGGCCTAATCTGGTGGCGATGGTGATCGACGAGGCGGGGAACGTGCTCGGTTATCAGGCGAAAAACCAGATCGCCGTCAAGGAGGAAAATACTAGATTCCCGACGGGAATCGCAAGATTTTTACGAACAAAGGCGTTCCGGTTGGCATCGCGATCTGACATGGAGCTTGGCGCTATCCGGAGACGGTACGCTGGGCGGCGAAACGCAGGGAGAAGATCGTGTTCCATTCGCAGGTGACAGGGTCGGTCGCTGCATTGGGTCCTGCCGAGCCGTTTTACGAGATGGCGATGGTCTGCCGCGCTATGGAAAACACGACCTACTTCGCCAGCATCAACCATGCGCTGGGACATCAGGAGTGGCGGACAACGCTGGTCGCACCGGACGGCAATCTTGTGGCCTCTGTGCCACTGGGGGAAGAAAAGTTGCTTGTCTCCGACTTGAATCTGGAACAGGCGACCTGGTTTTTGGCGAAACGGTACAACCCGGATTTGTATCAGGGAGAAGGGGATGTGTGAGTTGGTGCGACAGGCAAATGCAGCAGATCAGGCCGCCTTGCGGGAGATGATGCTCGAATACATTGTGGATTTCTATCAGCGGGAAGCGCCGCCGGCAGCAAAATTGGACTGCCTGCAAGCGATGCTGCTCTCAGGTGATACCGGGCTACAGTTCGTGGCCGAGCAGGACGGAGCGTATCAGGGCTTTGCGACGCTTTACTTCACTTACAGCACGCTGCGGGCAGAGCGGGTCGTGATCATGAACGACCTGTACGTGCGGGAAGCGTATCGCGGGTCGGGCGTGGCGGAAAAGCTCTTCCAAGCATGCGCGGCTTATACGAAGGAGAACGGATTCGCGTTAATGCAATGGGAAACGGCAAAAGACAATAGCCGCGCCCAGCGGTTTTATGAGAAAATGGGTGGAGAGAAAGGCGATTGGCTGAATTATTCGATTTGATCATACATTTCGAGGGACGAGGAGGAGGTGAGGGCTCGTGGAGTTTCGTTCGTATCGGGAGTTTTGGCCCTTTTATGTGCTGCAGCATTCGAAGCGGGCGACGCGCCTGTGGCACGCGGTGGGCACGAGCTGTGTGTTTCTGCTCTTGATCGCCGCCGGATTTACCGGCAAGTGGTGGCTGCTCTTGCTGATTCCGGTGATCGCCTATGGCTTGGCCTGGTTCTCACACTTCTTCATCGAAGGCAACAAGCCGGCGACGTTTGGCCATCCGCTCTGGTCGCTCTGCGGCGATTTTCAGATGTACTTCCTGACGATCTCCGGCCAGATGGGTGCCGAGGTGGCACGCGTGCAGAAGTTGTATCAACAAAAGAAGTAAGGCAGCCACAGGGGGCTGCCTTTTGTCTATTGCCCTCTGGCCTTGAAGATCAGGTAGCGGACAAAGTGCCCAACGGAATACGTTGCCGTCGCCAGGAACAGGATCACGCCGATGAACGCGAAGAGCAGCGTAAATCCGCCGGAGAGGAAATGCGTGATGTACAGGATGATCGCAAGCACGATGACGATCGTGATCGCCTTGATAAACTGACGGCCTGCATAGTAACGCTCTTCCTGCCAGCGGGTGGGGAAGACGGGCGCTTGCTTAGCCGGTTTGGCTGCGGGTACGGTTTCTTGTGCCATGAGTTCTTCACTCCTGCTATTTTGAGAATGCTACTGCTATTGTACCAAAAACAGCAAGCGAAAGGGTGTACCAGATATGATCAAAAGCATCAGCGACGCTGCCGTACTGGCAAACGGCGTGAAAATGCCATGGCTCGGCCTCGGCGTTTTTAAGACGCAGGAAGGCGCCGAGGTGGAAAATTCGGTTCGCTACGCGCTCGAAGCCGGCTACCGGCACATCGACACCGCCGCGATCTACCGCAACGAGGAAGGCGTCGGCCGCGCGGTGAAAGCGTCGGGTATCGCGCGCGAAGAGCTGTTTATCACCACAAAGGTCTGGAACACGGAGCAAGGGTACGAGACGACCCTGGCCGCTTTTGAAGAGAGCCGCCGGAAACTGGGGCTGGAGTATGTCGACCTGTACTTGATCCACTGGGCGGTGAAGGAGAAGTACAAAGAGACGTGGCGCGCGCTGGAGAAGCTGTACCGAGACGGGCTGGTGCGGGCGATCGGGGTGTCGAACTTCCAGGTGCACCATCTGCAAGACCTGATGGCGACGGCAACTGTGAAGCCGATGGTCAATCAGGTGGAATACCACCCCTACCTGACGCAACAGGAGCTGCTCGCGTTCTGCCAGCAGGAAGGGATTCAGTTCGAAGCATGGAGCCCGCTGATGCGCGGGCGCATCCAGGAAGAGCCGGTCATCGTGCAGCTGGCGGAGAAATACGGCAAGACACCGGCGCAGATCGTCTTGCGCTGGGACTTGCAGCACGGCGTGGTGACGATTCCGAAATCGATCCGGCAGGAGCGCGTGATCGAAAATGCGCAGCTGTTCGACTTTGCGCTGTCGGCGGAGGATCTGGCGACGCTGGACGGGCTGAATCGGGATCAGCGCTTCGGGTCGGACCCGGACAATTTTAATTTTAAGTGATAGGCCAAGGGAAAGCTAAGTGACGGGTCACAGGGGAGAAGAACTCTTGGCTAGATGTGCAGCAGAATGAGGAGGAAGATATGAATGGGGAAAATGGCTTTGGTCGTGATCGACGCGCAGACCGCCTTGGTGGAACAGGTGTACCAGCCGGAGCGGCTGCTGCAAAACATCGCCGGGCTGCTGGAGCGGGCGCGGGCGGCAGGCGTGCCGGTCGTGTTTGTGCAGGATGATGATGTGAGCGAACCGGGCTCGGACGGCTGGCAGGTGCACCCGGCGATCGCACCGCTGGAGACGGAGCGCCGCGTTCGCAAGAAGGCGACCGACTCGTTTTACGGCACCGACCTGAACGCCTTTTTGACGGCGAACGGGGTGAAGACGCTCGTGGTCTGCGGCTGCAAAACCGACTATTGCGTCGACACGGCCACGCGCCGCGCCACCACGCTTGGCTATCAGGTGATCGTGGCAAAGGATGCGCATTCGACGACAGACAACGGCGTGTTGACGGCGGAGCAGATCATCGCGCATCACAACAAGAACCTGCACGGGCTGGACAATCTGGAAAATTATTCGCAGACGATGCCGAGCAGCGAAATCGAGTTTGCAGCGGGCGGGAACGCGCCGTTCGGGGCAAAAAAAGCGGGCGAGCGCGTCTACATCCGCACGTTTGAAGTCAGCGATGCGGAGGCGATGACCGCGCTTTTGGTGAAGAACCGCGCGTTCTGGGGCCAGTTTGAAACGAGCCGCAGCGATGATGAATACACGGTAGAGTACCAGCGCCGCAATCTGGAGCAGATGCGTGCAGAATGGGTGAAAGACCGCGGCTACTTTTTCGGGATCTTCCTGCAGGAGAATGACCGGCTGATCGGGGACATCGGGATTCACATGATCGCGCGCGGGCCGTGCCAGAGCGCGTTTGTCGGGTATTCGCTCGATGAGGAGCACAACGGGAAGGGCTATGCGACAGAAGCGCTGCGGCTGGTGGTGGACTTCGGCTTCCACGACATCAACCTGCACCGCCTGCAAGCGGACGCCGCTCCGGAGAATCCGGCATCTTACCGGGTGCTGGAGAAGGCCGGGTTCCAGCGGGAAGGGACGGAGCGCAAGAATTTGCTGATCAACGGGAAGTGGCAGGATCATCTGCAGTACGCGATCATAAATGAGCACTGGGAAGGCTGATCGGCGATGAAGATCGCGGTGATTTCCGACACGCACATGCCGAAGATGGCCACAGGAGTGCCGCCTGCGCTGGCCGACGGGCTCCGTGATGTGGACCTGATCTTGCATGCCGGTGACTGGCAGACGCTGGCGGCGGTGGAGCTGTTCGAGCAGTTTGCGCCGCTAGACGGTGTGGCCGGAAATGTGGACGGGGAGGAGATCGCTGCCCGGTTCGGACGGCAGAAAGTGCTGACGATCGGCGGGTACAAGATCGGCCTTGTCCATGGCGACGGCAAAGGCAAGACCACGGAACGGAGAGCGGCGGCCGCGTTTGCCGGAGAGAAGCTGGATCTGATCATCTTTGGGCACTCGCACGTTCCGTATCATGAGGTGCTGGCGGATGGGACGGTTTTGTTTAACCCGGGGTCGCCGACAGATAAGCGGCGGCAGGCTCAGTTTTCTTATGGGTTGATTGAGATTGGCGAAGGTATGCGTGTGCGGCATGAGTTTTATGCGGAGAAGAAGTGATGTGAAGTGAAGGGCACCCGTGCAGGGTGCCTTTTTCTGTTAGTACAGCCGGTTGGTGTAGCTGTCTTGGAGGCGGGCCGTGACTTCTTGTTCATCGACGTTTGGCAGGTTGACGTGGGCGGCGATCATGCGGGCCGGGACGGGCAGGTCGGCGGAGGGGAGCCACGTTTCGGGCTGCCAGAGCCGGGATCGTTTCAGGGATTTGGCGCAATGGACGAAGCACTCTTCGATTTCGACGCCGATGGCGAGCAGGGGCGTTTTGCCGTTGGCAGCAACGCTCTTCAGCAAGTCCTCGTCGCGCACGATGCAGGCGCGGCCGTTGATGCGCAGCGTCTCTTCAAGGCCGGGGATCAGGAAGAGCAGGCCGATCTGGCCAGTAGCCAGGATGTTGCGCAGGGAGTCGGCGCGCTTGTTGCCAGGGCGCTCGGGGATCAGCAGGCGGTGCTCATCCAGCACCGCGACGAAGCCGGGCTGGTCGCCGCGCGGTGACACGTCGCAGTGTCCCTCGACATCAGAGGTGGCGATGAGGGCAAAGGGGGACTTGGCGAGAAAGTCCCGGCAGTGCGCGTCGAGCTGGGAGATCGATTTGTTCTGCACGAGCGGGCTCGGCTGTCCGAGCAGTTCGCGCAGCTCCGCTTCGTCGGTCAGGATGTTGGGAAAGTTCATGGCGATCACTCCTTTGTGTCTCCAAGATACAGCAAAGCCCGGAGAAAGACGAGGGATGATTTTCCTGCCGGCGCCTCATAGTAAGGAAAACGGCAGAAGGGGATTGGAACATGCTGAAACAGAAGAAGGCGCGCGTTTTCGCTGGGGAGCAGGAGCGGCAGCCGAAGCATTTGAAGGGGATCGGCGTATTCAGTCTGGCCGGCGTCGGGATCGGCGGCGTGGTCGGGGCCGGGTTCCTGCTCGGGTCGGGACTGGCGGTGCAGCAGGCGGGGCCGGCGGTGGTGCTGGCTTTTTTGCTGGGCGGGCTGGTGATGATGCAGGTGCTGGGGGCGATGACGTCGGTCGCCGTCAATCGGGTGGTGCCAGGGTCGTTTCGGGTGCATACGGAGCAGATGCTCGGGCGCTACAGCGGTTTCTTGATGGGTTGGATGGCGTTTGCGTCCGGCATTTTGGGTTTGGGCTCGGAGGCGCTGGCGATGGGGATCTTTTCGCGCTATTGGCTGCCGGGGATGCCGCTTGCGATCTTGGCGACCGGGTTTATGCTGGTCGTGATCGGGCTCAATGCGTTTGGGGTGGAAAATTTCAGCAAGGTGGAAACGTGGATGACGGTGGCCAAGGTCGGGGCGTTGCTGGCGTTTGTCGTGCTCGGAGGTTTTGCGGTGCTGACGGCGGGCCACGCACTGGTCTCGCCGTCGCCGGTCGCGGGATATGGAGCGATGTTTCCCAAAGGCTGGAGCGGGATGCTGGAGTCGATGCTGATCGTCGTCTTCTGCTACTCGGGCATCGGGGCGGTGGCGATGGCCGGGACGGAGGCGCGGGACCCGCAGCGGGACATTCCGAAGGCGACGTGGTACATGGCGCTCGCGGTGATCTTGCTGTATGTGGCGGCGATGGCGGTGTTGATCTTCGTCACGCCGTGGAGCGGTGTCGATGCGAAGGAGTCGCCGTTTGTGCAGGCGTTCGATTCACTGCGGCTCGGCTGGGCGTCGACGGGGATGAACGTGATCATCATGATCGCGGCGTTTTCGGTGATGGCGGCGACGTATTTTGCCTGCATGCAGATGCTGGTCTCGCTGGCGGAAGCGCAGGAGGCGCCGCAGTTCTGCGCGTCAAAATCCGGCCCGCACGGCCGCTACCGCATCGCCTGGCTGATCGTCGGCGGGGCGGGGCTCTTGATCATGGGGCTGTCGTTTGTGCTGCCGCCGAAGCTGTTTCAGTATCTGGTCGCGGCGTCGTCGTATTTTTCGTTTGCGATGTGGGCGTTGAATCTGCTGACCTATCTGGTCTGGCTGAAGAAGCGGAAAACGGAAGAGACGTATCACTCGGCGCTCGTCTTCGGGCGGCTGGGAGCCTATCTGACGCTGGCGGCGATTGCGGTGCTCGCCGGGATGAGTCTTCGCGTCGCCGATTTTCGAATGGGCTTTTATGTGGCGGCCGGGCTGACGGTGCTGATCTCGGCAGCCTATGCGCTGTGGGCACGGGTACAGTCGCAGGAGGAGTGCTGAAAAGAAACACCCTCTCGTTTCGCAGTCGAGAGGGTGTTTCTGTGCTTAGTACTCTTCGCCTTCGTCGCCGATCACACGGGCATCAAGACGGGCAGCGAGCTCTTTTAATTTGTCGATCACATCGTCTGAATATCTGGTCGAAATATGGCTGTCGCGATAGATGAGATAGTAATCAAGTCCATCGAAGCGCCAGACGGCAAGACCCGGCCCGCCAGACATGGAAAGCGTGTCCCCGGACGGGGTGGTCATGGTGATTTCGGTTCGCGCTTCCAGTTCGGGATCTGCTTGGATGATCGTTTGCCACTCACTCAGGGAGATGGGATGGTTGTCCGACTCATAAAACTCAGCCGCACGGGTAATATGTACGTCGTAGCTCATCAGGTGCACCGCCTGTCATTTTTAGAAAACTATAACATGTTATGATGGAAGGCAACAGGAGTGATGACCGAATGGCGGAATTGATTCCGATTTTGGATGAGCAGGCGGCAGAGTCGTTGTACGGGCAACTGTATCGGTTTTTTCGGGAGGAAATTTTGAGCGGGCGGATCGTGGCAGGGACGAAGTTGCCCTCTGTAAGGCATTTGTGCAGGTCGGCGGGCGTTAGCAAAAGCACGGTGGAAACGGCGTATCAGCAACTGCTGGCCGAAGGGTATCTCGAGAGCCGGGCGCGGAGCGGTTTTTATGTGGTCGAGGCGGTGGATTTTGCGGGATGGGACGTATTGCCGGCCGAGGGGGAAGCGGAGGTGGTGACACCGCCCGTTGCGGCGGTGGCGCCCCGGTACAATTTTCACGGGTCGGTGATCGATCTGGCGTCGTTTCCCTTAGGGGTGTGGAAGAAGTGCATGCTGGAGGCGATGGAGCGGTATCAGGGGGACTTGGCATTTTATGGGGACAAGCTGGGGGAGTATGAGCTGCGGGCGGAGATCGCGCGGTATCTGCGGCAGGCGCGGACGGTACAGGCGGTGCCGGAGCAAGTCGTGGTCGGGACGGGGCTCTTGCAGGCGGTCGGGTCGCTGTGTCTGCTGCTCGCAGCCGATGTGAAAAAAGTGGCGATCGAGGAGCCGGGCTATGCGGATGTGCGTGAGGTGTTTGAGCAGCACGGGATGGAAGTGGTGCCGGTCCCGCTGGAGGAGGACGGGCTGTCGGTGCAGCTGTTGCGGGAGAGCGGGGCGCAGATGGTGTATGTGACGCCGGCGCACCAGTATCCGTACGGGATGATCATGCCGATCGCCAAGCGGATGCAGCTCCTGGAATGGGCGCGGAGCACGGGCGGGCTGATTTTGGAGAATGATTACGACGGGGAGTTTCGGTACAAAGTGAAGCCGGTACCGTCGCTGCAGGGGCTGGATCAGCACGGGTCGGTGATCTATGTGAGCAATTTTTCGAAAGCGTTGTCGCCGGCGATTCGGGTGAATTACATGGTGCTGCCCCTGAAGGTGATGGAACGGTATCGGGCGTTTTATCAGCAGTATGCGAACCCGGTGTCGCGGATCGAGCAGCGCGCCTTGCAGCTCTTTCTGCAAAACGGGCACTGGGAGCGGCACATCCGCAAGATGCGCAAGGTCTACGAGCGCAAACAGGCGGCGCTGCTGCAGGCGGTGGAGGAGGAGTTCGGCGACCTCGTCAGCGTCTTGGCGCAGGCGGCGGGTCTGCATTTGATTCTGGAAGTGAAGGCGGAAAGAAGCGGCGAAGAGCTGGCAGCCATCGCCGTTGCCGCCGGGGTCAAAGTCTACCCGACCACCCGCAACTGGATCGGTGCAGCAAAGCCCGCCTGGCCCCGCCTGCTGTTGGGGTTCGGCGGGCTGTCACCCGAAGAGATCCGGGAGGGAATCCAACTGTTGCGGCACGCTTGGTTTCCTGACGAGCGTTGACGAGCAGGTTATTTCTGAACTGCGTGATGCGTGATCGTTACGCCGGGGAAATCGCAGGTTTCAGCGCTTCCCACTCTTCGCGCAAAATGCCCATTTTGATGGCGTCGTAGTATTTGCCGTCTACAATGCGGGCCTTGCGCACCCTCGCTTCTTCGATCATGCCGAGCTTGGCGGCGAGGCCGAGCATTCTGAAGTTGCCAGACCAGGTGCCGATGCCGAGGCGGGGGGTGTCGAGGTGGGTGAACAGGTAGTCCATCCACATGCGGAAGGCATCGGTGCCGTAGCCGCCCGACCAGTAGGCGGAGTCGTAAATGGCGATGCCGATCTCGAACCAGTTGGTCTTCTCCGATACCCAATACCGCCCGACCGAGCCGATCACCTTGCCGTCCGCTTCGATGACGAGTTGGGTGCGCGGCCGGTCCGTGCCGGCAAGCGCCAGCGAATCGGCGTACTTAAACGCGCAAAACTCCTCCAGCGTCTTCTCCTCGCGCGGCGAATACGGCGAGTTCCACTTTTGATGCTCGCGGTCTTCCGCCAGATACTCATAATAATAAATCTGCGCCACATCCGCTTCCCGCACCTCGCGGAGGATGACTTTTTCTCCCTGCAAATGAACGTGCATGTTCGCAACGCCTCCTTTTGTCCACACTTTACGGAAAAAGTGGGTGCATCAAAAGTGTCAGTTTGGGACAATTTTATGAGGTCAGTTTCGATTTGCTTGACTTTCAGGCCGGGGATTGCATAAGATACTTGGTAATAGCAGCGATGAGGAATGAATAGTACCTGTCAGCCCACTGATTCAGCGATCCGGGGATGGTGCGAGCCCGGAACACGGTGCAGGGAAAAGGCGATTCGGAGCTGCCCATTCAAAAAAGAGGATGCGGAGCTGTATCTACTGTTCGCATCAACTAGGGTGGAACCGCGGGTGCATAACGCTCTCGTCCCTAGGCATGATTCCGTGCCTATGGGGACGGGAGCTTTTTCTATTTTCAGACTTTCAGAAAGAGGATGATGAACGATGAGCATCACAATGGAACAAGTCGTAGCGCTGGCCAAACACCGCGGCTTTATCTTCCCGGGCTCCGAGATCTACGGCGGCCTGGCGAACACGTGGGACTACGGTCCGCTTGGCGTGGAGCTGAAAAACAACGTCAAGAAAGCATGGTGGAAGAAGTTCGTGCAGGAATCCCCGTTCAACGTTGGCCTCGACGCGGCGATCCTGATGAACCCGAAAACGTGGGTCGCGTCCGGCCACATCGGCAACTTCAACGACCCGATGATCGACTGCAAACAATGCAAATCGCGCCACCGCGCCGACAAGCTGATCGAAGACGCACTGCAGGAAAAAGGCATCGAGATGATCGTCGACGGCCTGTCCTTCGACGAGATGGCAGGTCTGATCAAGGAACACAACATCGCCTGCCCGGACTGCGGCGCGCATGACTTCACCGACATTCGCCAGTTCAACCTGATGTTCAAAACGTTCCAAGGCGTCACCGAGTCGTCCGCCAATGAAATCTACCTCCGCCCGGAGACGGCGCAAGGCATTTTCGTCAACTTCAAGAACGTCCAGCGCACGATGCGCAAAAAGCTGCCGTTCGGCATCTGCCAAGTCGGCAAATCGTTCCGCAACGAGATCACGCCGGGCAACTTCACCTTCCGCACCCGCGAGTTCGAACAGCTGGAGATGGAGTTCTTCTTCAAGCCGGGCGAAGATGACAAGTGGTTCTCCTACTGGCGCGAATACGCGCACAACTGGCTGCTCGGCCTCGGCGTGAAGGATGAAAACCTCCGCCTGCGCGACCATGAGCAGGATGAGCTGTCGCACTACTCGACGGCGACCACCGACTTCGAGTACAAGTTCCCGTTCGGCTGGGGCGAGCTGTGGGGCATCGCGAACCGCACCAGCTTCGACCTCAAGCAGCACATGGAGCACTCCGGCGAAGACTTCCACTACCTCGATCCGGAGACGAACGAGAAGTTCATCCCGTACGTCATCGAGCCGTCTTTGGGCGCAGACCGCGTGACCTTGGCGTTCCTGATCGATGCGTTCGACGAAGAGCAGCTCGAAGGCGGCGACTCCCGCACCGTGCTGCGCTTCCACCCGGCGCTGGCGCCGTTCAAAGCGGCGATCCTCCCGCTCTCCAAGAAGCTGGCCGAGCCGGCGCAAGCGGTGTTCGGCGACCTGGCGAAGCACTTCATGGTCGACTACGACGATGCCGGCTCGATCGGCAAGCGCTACCGCCGCCACGACGAGATCGGTACCCCGTTTTGCATCACCTACGACTTCGAATCGCAAGAGGACGGCCAAGTGACCGTTCGTCACCGCGATTCGATGGAACAGGTGCGCATGCCGATCGCCGACCTGAAAGCGTTCATCGAGTCCAAGCTCGAGTTCTAAGCAGCAATGCAACAGCAAAAAAGGGGCTGTGCCGTCCTCGCGACGCACAGCCCCTTTTTTTATTTCTGGGAGAGGATCTCGACCTGCTTTTTCAACAGGCGCAGCACCGTTTGCTGCACGGGGCGCTGGGCGGGTGGGACTTTGTCCAACTGTTGTTCGAGCTGCTCGATCACAGCTTGGCGGCGGGCGATATAGGCCGCCATTTTTTCCTGCGGAGTCATGTGACGGTCACCTCCTTGTCTCTACCAAGGTATGCCGGCTGTGACCGTTTTGTTGTTTGCCGCATGGTTTATCATGGCGGAACACCAGATGCATCGTGATTGGCCCCTAAGCTTGTTCTCGGCGGAGGACAGGATTTTTTAAATTTCAGCGAGTGGTATATACAAGCCACGCGTATTTTCAGTAACTCATCTGTTGATTAATCAAACTTTTACTGAAATTTCTTGAATATTACCTAATAATCTAGTAGACTATTACCAAGGGAGCTAAATTGGCACCTGAAACAGAGACGAGAAAGGGAGAGATGTAATGAAGATCATGACCAAAATTGCAGCAGCGATGCTGGCAATGGCAGTCATCGTCCCGGTGCTTGGCGCGGGCGACGCATCTGCCTACAGCTGGACCCGCACCCTGTCTGAGGGCGCATCCGGTGCAGACGTTAAAGAACTCCAAATCCGTGTGGCCGGCTGGGCAGCGGACGGCGCTGCGCAGACCTATGTGGCAACCGATGGCGCATTTGGTCCGGGCACCAAGGCGGCAGTTATCCGCTTCCAAAAAGCGTACGGCCTGACTGCTGACGGCATCGTCGGCCCGGCTACGCAATCGAAACTGAATTCTTTGGAATCTTCCGATGGTTCGACCTTGAATTTTGACTTTAGCGAATTCTACTCCAAAGACGGCAGCGGCTTCAACAATGGCAACGTGGGTGCGGCTACCGTCAAGGAAAACGTTCGCCGCATGATGTACAAGCTGGAAGCGGTCCGCAAGAAAGCGGGCAACAATTCGATCACCATCAACTCCGGCTTCCGCTCTCTCTCGCACAACGCAGCGGTCGGCGGCGCTTCGAACTCCCAGCACACCTACGGGATCGCATCCGACATCGTCGTCAACGGGTACTCCCCGACCGGCGTGGCGAACATCGCGAAATCTTCCGGTTTCTCCGGCGTTATAATCTACAGCACCTTTACCCATGTCGATAGCCGTGTTGAATATCCTGCTTACGGCGCAGCGTCCTACTACTGGCCGTAAGATCGATGAAAACCCCGTCTTTCACGGCGGGGTTTTTTGCATTCCGGGGGGCATACGATGTATCAATGGTCTGCCTCATGTGGTAGATTAGAACGAGACATATTTTTCTAAGCACCAACAACATTGATGGGAGGATTCACAATGACTGTACATATCGGGGCGAAAGAAGGACAGATCGCCGAAACGATTTTGCTGCCGGGCGATCCGCTGCGGGCGAAATACATCGCGGAAACGTTCCTCGAAGGGGCGGAGCTCTACAACGAAGTGCGCGGCATGTACGGCTTCACCGGCACGTACAAAGGCAAGCGCATCTCCGTGCAAGGCACCGGGATGGGCATTCCGTCGATCTCGATCTACGCCCATGAGCTGATCAACGGCTACGGCGTGCAGAACCTGATCCGCGTCGGCACTTGCGGCGCGTACCAGAAGGACATCAAAGTGCGCGACATGATTCTCGCCATGAGCGCATCGACCGACTCGGCGGTCAACAAACACCGCTTCGGCGGCCTCGAGTATGCGCCGACGGCAAGCTTCGACCTGTTGTACCGCGCGTACGAAAACGCGAAGAAAGAGAACATGCCGGTCGCGGTCGGCAACGTCTTCACGTCCGACACGTTCTACAACGACACCCGCGACGTGATCAACCTGATGGCGTCGTACAACACGCTGGCCGTTGAAATGGAGACGGCTGCCCTGTACACGCTGGCGGCGAAATTCGACCGCAAAGCGTTGGCGATCCTCACCGTTTCTGACCACCTGATCACCGGGGAAGAGACGACGTCTGAAGAGCGCCAACTGACCTTCAACCAAATGATCAAAGTCGCGCTGGACACGGCGGCAGAGGTCACCAACTAAATATCCACACAAGCAAAAGACCCGGTACTCGCGCCGGGTCTTTTTCAGCTTAGATCGTTTTTTCCAGAGCGCGGATGACCAGCTCTTCCTCGAAGCCGCAGCGCTCATACAGCTTGCGCGCGCCGTAGTTGGTCAGGCGGACGCAGATCTCGGCGCGGGTGTTGTGCGCCTGGGCAAAGCCCCAGTCCAGCATGGCGTCGATCAGCAGGGTGCCGTACCCTTTGCCGCGCGACGCTTCACTCACCTGCAGGAAGGCGATGTCGAACGCGGTGGCCCCTTGCAGCACCTGGCCGTAGCCTTCGAACTGGTCGCCGCTGCGCAGAATGAACAGCGGATTGCCTTGGGAGGTCAGGTTGACGATCTCCTCGGCGGTGTAATAGCCGGACGTGAAGTGCAGCGCTTGGAACGCCTCCCAGTGCTCCGGGCGGTATTGTTCAATCACGATTCCTGCGGGCAGTTGCCGGGTGGACGGAGCGTAGTCGGCGCGCTCCATCTTAAGCATCGCTTCGGCGTTGTATTCGGTGAAGCCGAGCCCGGCTTCGTAAAAGGCGACGCCTTGCGCATTTTGCTCATCGAGCGCCACGCGGGCGAGGGGGCAGCTTTCCGGCACGAGCGTCAGCAGTTCGTTCCAGAGCAGCTGCGCCACGCTGGTGTAGTCGTCATGCGTGATGTACGGGCCGAGTGGACGCACATGCCCACGCTCCGGGAAGCCGTAATAGCCGATGACGCCGACGACGCGGCCGTCTTCCACCGCTTGCAGGAAGCAGTCTTCAAACGGAATGTACGGCAATTCCTGCAATTCCTTTTCAATCTGCGCCTCGCTCATGCCCAGCCACGCTACGTAATGTTCACGCTGCGCATTCAGTGGGGCGATGTACGCGGCGACCTCCGCGATCTGTTCGCGGGTGACTTGTTTCAATTTGAGCATTGCCGTGTCCCTCCCATGGTTTTACAATGTTATAACATGGCAATTCGATGGAGGGAAGGGGGATTTTTGATGAGTGACAAATTTGATTTTATCCGCGAGGCGTTGCAAGGCTTTGGTTTGAACCCGGAGACGATGGTGGTGCGGCGGGAATTGCCCGACAATTGGCACGGGGATCTGCATTACAAGATCGCGGCGGAAGGGCGGGCGTACGGGATTCGGTTCATGGCCGAAGTGCGGTCGCAGGAGGACGGGTCGCCTTTTGCCAATCTGGCGGACGACGTGCTGCACGAACAGATGCGTTACGTGGATCATCTGACGGCGCAGGGCATTCCGTTCATGCGCCGGGTGCGGCCGGTGAACGGGGACGCTTTTGTCACGGTGAAAGATGACAATGGCGTCGTGCGCCGCTGCGTGCTGTTCGAATGGCTGGACGGCATCCACATCACGGCGCATACGATGGAGACGGCGTTTCGGATGGGGGAGTTGGCGCGGCGCTATCATGACGCGTCGCACGGCTTCCAATCGGACTTCTTGCCTCGCAAGATCCACACCGACAGTTACCGCGAGATGCTGAACTCCCTGCGCGCCGAACGGGCCAAGCTCACACAGCCGGAGGAGCGGGGGGCGCTGCTTGACACCTACATGTTGAGCAACATGCGCGAAGAGCAGGCGGGGCAGCCGCTGGCGCCTGAGGACGCGGCGCTGCTCGACGCCTATCTCGACACGGCGGAGCGGATGATCGACGAAGCGCACCGCGACCCGTCGGAGCGGGATCACGTGATCGTCACCTCCGACATCAACTCGATCAACATCCTCTGGGACGAGCGGACGCAACTGATCACCGGGATCATCGACTTTGAACACATCTCCTACTCCGACCGCGTGCAGGACCTCGCCTGGCTGATGAAATGGTACTCGCGCACCGAAGGCATCCAGTCCCATGAAGTGTCGGGCGATCTCGCCCAGGCGCTGATGTACGGCTACCGCGCCCATGAGCTGCTGCAGAGCGACGACTACACGCGTTTTCCGGCCCTGCTCTGGCTGTCCGGCTGCCTGAACTGGAACTTCGTGCAGAAGACGGCGGAGATCTTGCGGAACGACCACGCTCAGCTCCGCGACCACCTCGCCACTTATGAAGCGCGCGGGAAAAAGCTGACCGGGCTCGCCGACGGGCTGCAGTTCATGCAGTCCTGATCGTGCAGAAAAACAGAACCGCCTCGGACCAACCGAGGCGGTTCTGCATATTAATGGTTAGTGACGGCAGCTTTCGCGGCGCGGTTTTTTTTGAAGTATCCTGCAGCGAGGATGCCGACGACAGAAACGGCGATCACCGCCCATTTGATCCACGAGTTGTCGAAGAAGCCTTTCAGGAACGGCTCGTCGACGATCATCTTCGCTGCGGTGTAGGCCAGCACACCTGCACCGACGAAGATGATCCACGGGAAGCGCTCGATCAGTTTCAAGATGACCGTCGAGCCCCAGACGACGATCGGCACGGAGATCAGCAGGCCGAGGACGACCAGCAAGAAACTGCCGTGGGCAGCGCCGGCGACGGCCAGCACGTTGTCGAGGCCCATCACCGCGTCGGCGATGATGATCGTGCGGATCGCGCCCCACAAGTTTTGGCTCGGCTTGACGTCATGCTCTTTTTCTTCGGTCAGCAGTTTGTAGGCGATCCAGAGCAGGATCAGACCGCCGCCGAGCAGCAGGCCCGGGATCTCCAGCAGCCAGACGACCAGCAGCGTGGCGACGGCGCGGATGACGATCGCGCCGACCGAGCCCCAGATGATCGTTTTCTTTTGCAGTTCTTTGGGCAGGTTGCGGGCGGCAAGGCCGATGACGATGGCGTTGTCACCTGCCAGCACCAAGTCGATGATGATGATCGACAACAGGGCAGAGAAGAATTCAATCGACAAGAATTCCATACGTGTACCACTCCTCATTCATAGGGTATCCCAAATGAAAAGCGACCTTCACCGTCATGCCTTGGTAAAGGTCGCCAGAGTCGTGGTCCTTCTACACAGAAAAGACCTTTACCAAATCATGTGATGATGATGGCAAAGGTCTTGCAAACAACGTAGTTATCAAACGTTGCCAACAAAGCCGAGGACATGAGTCCCGAACTGACGACTTTTGTTGTAACAGCTACTCCCCTTTGAGGACGCTATTCATTTGTTCCTTACACAGCTAGTATATGCAAGTTGACGAGGAAATGTCAAGGCAACTATACTTTATCTAACTAAAGAATTTTGAAATCGAAAAGGTAGGGGACAGACTGTGAACAACCCGAGACTGCAACAGCTCAGTGAAACCTGGCTGATCGAAGCAACGATTGACGACATGCAGCAAAGGATGGCAGATGGAACGGTCACCGCGCATGAGCTCGTGCTGATGTACCTCTGGCGCATCGCCGCGTATGACCAGCAGGGCCCGCAGCTAAAATCGGTGCTGGAGATCAACCCGGACGCGCTGCAGATCGCCGCAGCGCTCGATGCGGAGCGTAAGCGATCAGGTCCGCGCGGCCCGATGCACGGCATTCCGGTGATCTTGAAAGACAACATCGACACCGCCGACAAAATGCACACGTCGGCCGGATCGCGGGCGCTGGCCGCTTCGATCGCGCCGGAGGATGCGTTTGTCGTCAAACAGCTTCGCGCCGCGGGCGCCGTGCTGCTCGGCAAAGCGAACATGACCGAGTGGGCGAACTTCATGGCGCACAACATGCCGACCGGCTACTCTTCGCGCGGCGGCCAGTCGCTCAACCCGTACGGCGCCACGTTCATGACCGGCGGTTCTTCGGCAGGCTCCGGCATCACGGTCGGCGCGAACTTGACGGCGGTGGCGGTCGGCACCGAGACGTCCGGCTCGATCTTGTCTCCGGCCAGCCAGAACTCGATCGTCGGCTTGAAACCGACCGTAGGCCTGATCTCCCGCAGCGGCATCATCCCGCTCGCGCACAGCCAGGATACGGCCGGTCCGATGGCGCGCACCGTGCGCGACGCGGCGATCCTGCTCAACGCGCTGACCGGCGTCGATGCGAACGACCCGATCACCGCCACGTCGGCCGAAGCGGCTCAGCACGACTACACCGCGTTTCTGAAAGCGGGCAGCCTGCAAGGTATCCGCTTGGGCGTGGCAACGCACATCATGACGCAATACGAATTGCCCGCCGAGAAAAAAGCGCTGATCGACGCGGCGCTGGATGTGTTGCGCGAGCTAGGAGCCGAAGTGTGCGAAGTCGAACTGCCCCACTTCGATCAGGACTGGAGCAGCTCGAAGACGTTTGTCCACGAGTTCAAGTCGGATCTTAACGCCTACCTGCACCGCTTGGGCCCGGCCGCGCCGATTCGCTCGCTGCAAGAGCTGATCGCCTTCAACGACGCCGATCCGGAGCGGATGCTGAAATACGGACAAGCCCATTTGATAGCGGCGGAAGCGACGAGCGGAACGCTGGTCGAGCCGGACTACATCCTCTCCCGGGAGCGCGACCTCTACTGGGCGAAAGAGGCCGGGCTCGATGCGATGATGGCCGAGCACCGGCTCCATGCCTGGATCGCCCCGAACAACTGGGGGGCGATGTACCCGGCCATTGCCGGCTACCCGTCGATCACCGTCCCGGCCGGCTATGTGCCGAGCGGCGAACCGGTCGGCGTCACCTTCTCCGCCGGTGCGTACAGCGAGCCGCTGCTGTTCCAACTCGCCTATGCGTACGAGCAGGCGACACAGCACCGCAAGGCGCCTGTGTTGGCCAAAGGGATAACAGAATAAGGGAATGACTGACAAAAAGTCTCAATTGGACCGAGCAGTTGGGGCTTTTTTGTCGCTAATGTGCTATTATTTAAGTATGGTTTATCATTCATAATGAAAACTGGGTGAATTGAATGTTGAAGTTCAATATCCTGTCGAAGATCATACTGATTGTACTTCCTTTTCTGTTGTTGTTTATGATCCTCTACGGCTATCTGCAGCATTCCCCGCCGTTGATGCTGGGGGCCGGGGTGCTGGCGATCCTGCTGGGGTTTCTGACCTCGATCTTATATTCGCGGGCGCTGCGGGCGGAAGAACAGTCGCGCACGGCGAAAGAATATCTGGAATCTTTTATCAACCACACCACCGACGCGATCGGTGTTTTTGATCTGGACGGCAATCTTGTCCACGTCAACAAGGCCTCGGAAGTTATCTTCGGCTATTCGATCGAAGAGCAGTTGAACAAGAAAGTGCAGACCTTGCCCAGTGACGACTACCTCGAAGAGGTGCAGGCGATGCACCGCCATGTGCGGCGCGGCGGGGACATCTCTTCGTTCGAAACGGTGCGCAAACGCAAAGACGGGCGGCTGCTCGACGTGTCGATCTCCTATTCGCCGATCCGCGACAAGGACGGCAACGTCGTCGCCTATGCCAACATCCTGCGCGACATCAGCGAGCGCAAGAAGACGGAAGAGCTCCTGCGCAACACGGAGAAGCTCTCCCTGATCGGGGAACTGGCCGCCGGTGTCGCGCACGAGATCAGAAACCCATTGGCATCGCTGCGCGGCTTCGTCCAGCTGATGAACGAGGACAAGGCGGCCAAGCACAGCCTCTACTACGGCATCATGCTGGAGGAGCTCGACCGGATCAATTTTATCGTCACCGAGCTGCTGATGCTCGGCAAGCCGCAAGCGGATCATTACCGGCTGAAACAGCCGCAGACGCTGGTCGAAGATGTGATGGCGCTGTTCAGCCCGGAAGCGTTGCTACACAATGTTCAAATTTTTGCGGAGTTCGAAGATAACCTTCCTATGGTAAAATGCGAAGAGACGCAGATCAAGCAAGTCTTTCTCAACCTGATGAAAAATGCGGTCGAGGCGATGCAAGGCGGCGGGAAGGTGCTCATCAAGGTGTTCCGGCAAGATCAACATCGACTTGTCTTTCGTTTTATCGACGAGGGCAAAGGCATACCGGGCGAGATGCTGGAGCGTCTTGGCGAGCCGTTTTACACCACGAAAGACAAAGGCACCGGTCTCGGGCTGCTGGTGTCGTTTAAGATCATCAAATACCACCAGGGCGCCGTCAGAATCGACAGCGTGGTGGACAAAGGCACGACGATCGATGTGATATTGCCGATTTCATTTTGATTCTCCGTCCAAAAAGGTGTAAGATATCGGGTTAGAGATCACACTATTTTGGAGATAGGAGGAACAGCTGATGACCGAACAACAAGCACAACAACCTTATCGAGTCCTGCTCTTTTATAAATACGTCCATATCGACAACCCGGAGGAGTTCGCAGCTGAACACCTCGCCTGGTGCAAAGAGAACGGATTGCGCGGCCGCGTGCTGATCGCGAAGGAAGGCATCAACGGCACGGTGTCCGGCACCGTGGCGCAAGCGGAAGCCTATATGAAACAACTGACCAGCGACCCGCGCCTTGCGGATGTCGAGTTCAAGATCGACCCGGCCGAGCATCATGTGTTCCGCAAGATGTTTGTGCGCGCCCGCAAGGAGATCGTGACCTGGCGCCTCGAGGATGACGTCGATCCGAGTCAGGTGACCGGACGCCACTTGAAACCGCAGGAATGGCGCGAGGCGCTGCAGCAGGACGATGTGATCATCATCGACGGCCGCAACGACTACGAGTATGACATCGGCCATTTCAAAGGCGCGCTGCGCCCGGAAGTGAAGACGACCAAGGAGTTCCCGGAGTGGGTGCGCCAGAACCTGTCGGAGCACAAGGACAAGAAGATCCTGATGTACTGCACCGGCGGCATCCGCTGCGAGAAATTCTCCGGCTTCATGCTGCAGGAAGGCTTCCAAGACGTCAACCAGCTCGAAGGCGGGATCATCAAATACTCCAAAGATCCGGAAGTTCAAGGCGACCTCTTTGATGGCAAATGCTATGTGTTTGACGAGCGCATCTCCGTGCCGATCAACCAGAAAGAAGACAAAGTGATCGCTACCTGCCACCACTGCGGCAAACCGGAAGACCGCTATGTGAACTGCGCCAACCCGTTCTGCCACCTCCAGCACGTCTGCTGCGAGGAGTGCGAGACGAAATTCCGCCGCTCCTGCTCCGACGAATGCCGCGAGCATCCGGCGAACCGCTATGACCTCGACAATGAGATTCTCAAACAGCGCGAAGAAGAGTATCGCCTGGAGAAAGAGCAGGCGCTGCAAAACAATCGATAACGAAGAAAAGGGAAGCGAGCGATCGCTTCCCTTTTTTCATGCGGAGAGGCCGAAGTTGTTTGGCTTGGGACGGCGCGTTTTCTTGTGCAGGGTGAAGCAGAGCACCGCGACGCCGCAAAGGGCGGTCATCGAGAGCAGCAGTCCGCCGGGCGCCAACTGCTCGTAGAGAAACGCGCCGAGCAGCGGCCCGATCATCCGGCCGATCGACTGGCCGCTCATCGCGATGCCTTGGAACAGCCCTTCCCGCCCGCGCACAGCGAGCTCGCTGGCCAGGGACGGGACGCCCGGCCAGACCAGCATTTCGCCGACCGTCAGGATCATCATGCCGACGACCAGCGCGCCGTAGGAGACGGAGCAGGTGACGAGCAGCATCGCCAGCACGAACCACAAGGCGCCGATGACGATCTGCGCGTGCAGGCTCAACGCGAACCGCTTGATCGCCCAGGCCAGCACCGGCTGCATCGCAACGATCACAAAGCCGTTGACCGTCCACAAAAAACTGTAAGCCGGCATCGAGAAACCTAAGAGCTGGATGTACGCAGGAATCGTGGTCTGCCATTGAATGTAAGCGACGACGAGAATGGTCAGGCCGAGGACGAGCATGCCAAGCGTCACCCAGACCTGCACCGGTACCCGCTCCGGACCGGCTTGTACCGGGTCGGCCGCTGTGTCCTTGCGCGGCTGTTGTGCCTGCTGCAGGTGGTGACTCTTCACGACCGCCATGAACAGGAACAGGAAGCAGACATAGGTCAAAGCGTTGCCCCAGAAGGCGTAGGAGAACGAAAGCGATGCTAAAAGTCCGCCGGACGCCGCTCCGACTGCAACCCCGAGGTTGTTTGCCACGTATATAAGATTGACGGCACGGCGTCCGCCCTCCGGCCAGACGGCCAAGGCGACGGCACGCTGGATCGGCCAGTAGATGCCGTTGCAGAAGCCCAGGAGAGTCTGCAGCGCCATGTACAGATAAAAGTTGGTCGTCGAGCCCATCAGGATCAGCAGCACGATGGACGCGACCACGGCGAGGATCATCGTCTTGCGCCCGCTCCAGCGGTCGAACAGCATGCCGCCGGCCAGATTCCCAACCAGGCAAGCCGTATATTGAAGCAACAGCACGACGCCGGCCATCGCCAGCGTCTGTCCGAGCGCCTGATGCACGTACGTCGTCGTCAAAGGCCAGAAGAACGATTCCCCGACCGACGACACGACCACGCCAAACGACATCAGCCAGATGATGCGCGGGTAAGCCCGCAAAGCAGCGAACATCTTCATCCTCCTTCTACTCTTGCAGCAGTCCGCAAGCTGTTCCCATTATCGCAAATTTTCATGAACTCTGGTAGCGAGCTGTGCGGAGATGGGAGAAGATGGGAGAAGAAGAACCGGATGAAGCTGAAACAAGACATCATCATCGACAACTCGGACGCCAAGAGAAAGAAGAAGCGACGCTACCTGCAGGCAAGACGCACAATCTGAGAGGGGACTTCCATCCATGGGTTTGTTTAAAGCGATCATCCGTTCCTTGCTGGGTTCTAAGCATCACCGTCACTACAGCTCTTCCGATTACAAGCGCAGGCACGGCTACAAAAAGTACAGCTCGTCCGACTACAAAAAGCACGGCGGCTACGGCCACAAGCACTACAAGAAGAAATTCACCTCGATCGGCTTCTTCAGCTCGTAAGCTCGCAAAAGAAAACAAGGTGCCATTACGGCGCCTTGTTTTCTTTTGCGTGGAGCGGCAACTTTAGTCCTGCGGGCGACCGGGCGGATTGTAGGCGGGCGGCACTTTCAGCCAGCCGCGCTGTTTCATCACGGCGCGCAGGGTGGTGCCGTAGACGATCTTTTGCCCGAGAAACTGGGTGAACATGATGCCGAAGTCGACGCGCACCGCTTCGGAGATCGCTTTGGCACAGGCGATGATCGAGAAGGCGATCTTCAGCGACAAGGCGTTGGCGATCTCATAGTCGGTCTGTTTGACGCCGGGCGGGATGTCTTCCTGGCGGCACTTCGGCACTTGTTCCAGCATCGGAGGCAGCGGAATACCTTCGTCGATCATAAAGGCTTGCAGTTTGCTTTTCTGGATCTCGACCAGTTCCAGCTCTTCATGGATCGCGCTGCTGAGGTCTTCGTCACTCGTCATATTTAACGCCTGCTGCGAGACGCTGAGCGCATCGCCGAGATAGGCCAGATAGGCCCAGCAATTGCCGACTTCCAGCACGTGCAAGGGCGGTTTGGGGTCGTCATCGATCAGGGCTTTCAGCGCATTTGCGACAGCTTCCATGATGTCAGCCATGTGTGAGCCTCCAAGAAAAATAGGTTGTTGCCTTTAGAATGAACGAAAAAGCGACCTCTTATGAGGTCGCTTCCTGAATTGGACAGATTTTCACACGCACGATGCGGTGCGATTCCATCTTTTCAATTTTGAACTCGAAGCCTTCGTACTGCACGGTGTCGCCGACTTTCGGCTCTTTGCCGAGCAGGGTGTAGATCAGGCCGCTCAGCGTGTCGACTTCTTCGTGCTCGATCTTCGTGCCGAGCAGGTCCTGGACTTCTTCGAGGATCAGGCGCCCTTCGACGGAGTAGCCTTGCTCCGGCAGGTAGACGATCGGCGGCTGCTCGTTGTCGTACTCATCCTGAATCTCGCCGACCAGCTCTTCGATGATGTCTTCCATCGTGATCATCCCGGCCGTGCCGCCGTATTCGTCGACGACGATGGCGAGCTGCGATCTGTTCTTCTGCATCTGCTTCATCACGCTTGAGATCTCCGTCGATTCGGAGATGAAGGTGACTTTGCGCAGCATGCGGCGCAGCTCGAACTGCTCGCCGCGCTTGAATTTGATGAACAGGTCTTTCAGGTTGAGGAAGCCGATGATGTTGTCCTTGTCCCCGTCGATGACCGGGTAGCGGGTCAACTGTTCCTCTTCGACCTTCGCCAAGATCTCTTCCAGCGTGTCATCGACGCTGACCGCCACGATGTCGATGCGCGGCACCATGATGTCGCGGGCGATGCGCGAGGCGAAGTCGAACACGTTTTCAAACAGGACTTTCTCCGTCTGGTCGATCAAGCCGCTGCGGTGGGACTGCGAGACGAGAATGCGGATCTCATCTTCCGTATGCGCCGCTTCCGCCTCCGAAGCCGGTTCGAGGCCGATCAGCTTGAGCAGCCAGTTGGCCGTCCCGTTCAGCACCCAGATGAACGGGTACATGATCTTATGAAACCAGATCAGCGGTGTCGCAATATTTAAAACCGTTCCTTCCGATTTCTGAATCGCAATAGATTTTGGCGCGAGCTCCCCGAGCACGATGTGCAGGAAGGTGATGATCGCAAACGCGATGATAAACGCGACGGTGTGAATGGCGATCGCCGGTACCCCGATCTGCGACAACGGTCCTTCGATCAGGTGCGCGATCGCCGGCTCCCCGATCCAGCCGAGACCCAGCGAGGCCAGCGTGATCCCGAGTTGGCAGGCGGACAGATAGGCATCGAGATTCGATACCAGCTTCTGCGCCACCAGCGCGCGCTTGTTGCCTTCCATCACCAACTGCTGGATCCGGCTCTCCCGGATTTTGACCATCGCAAACTCAGCAGCTACGAAAAATCCATTGAGAAACACAAGAAACACTACAAGAAACAGATTAAAGGTCGTGTCTAAGACTGTACTGTCCAACGAATCGTCCCGATAACGGGACTCCACCTCCTAAGAATTCAGATAGTTTTATTATATCGTATTTTGCTATCTGAATTGTGAACTTTAGATGACAGGGAGCGGGCAGCTTGCAAATCGCTGCGCAGCTCCGCGCTGTTTTCATAAGGTGGATCGATTTGAATCAGGCGCCGAATCAGCCGTTGCGTCGCCGGGTGCAAGTCGAGCTCCTCTTCCCACGTCGCTTGCTCATCCGCTTGTTCGGAGGCGGTAAACGTCGTGTAGAGCAGGAACAGCAAAAAGTGTCCGAGGCCCCAATAGTCGCTTTTGAACGCCACTTCGCGCTTGACTTGTTTTTCCCATACATACGCGCCGAGATCTTCTTCGATGTAGGTGGCCGGGTCGCCGAGATAGCGGGCGAGGCCGAAGTCGATCAGATGCAGGCGGCCGTTTTGCAAGATGACATTCGGAATCCGGATGTCGCGGTGCACCAGTCGCTTTCGGTGCAGATAGTCGACGATGTCGAGCAGCTCCAGGATCACCTGCAGCGCCTCCGGCTCGCACATCGTGCGCCCTTCGTCAAAGATCAGGTCTTCCAGATTGCGTCCGCTCACATGTTCCATCGCGAAAAAAAGCTGCCGTTCGTGTGTGAAGCGGTCGAGCAGCTTGGGGATCTGCGGGTGGTCGAGCGCTTGCAGCACCTTGATCTCATAGTCGTACAGAGGCTGCCCCTTGTTGCTGCCGAGCTTGCTTGGGCGCACCTGTTTCAGCACGCAGCGTCTGTTCGCCTCGGCATCCCGGCAGAGATAGGTGATGCCGTAGCTGCCCATGCCGAGCACCGCTTCGATCGTATAGCGCCCGTGAATCACCGTGCCCGCCGCATACGGGCGGTCGACCAGCCGCGCATAGACGCCTTGCCACCATGCTTTCAGTCTTCGCATCCGCTTCACCTCTAGTCTTTCTAGTTATCTCTTATTGTATCACGGTACAAGCCGTGCCTGTCCCTCTCAATCCTGCGTATGATGCTAGAAAGAGAAAGGAAGGTGAACCCAGATGGTGATCAGGATCAAGACGATCTCCGGCGGCAACGTGATCTTCGGCAATGTCGGCAGCATCAACTCGAATTCGGCCGAGACGACGGCGTCCGGTTCGGGCGGCGGTGTGACGGGGGACGGGGCGGCTACGTACAATGGGACGAGCAGTACGAAGATGACGAAAACGTAAAAATGGCCCTTCCTCTCTCGCAAAGGAAGGGCCCAACATTGGGGAGGGATGCATCTATATTGTTAATGAGACGCATGGCCTCAGTAACAAACCTGATCAAACGTACATCGAACAAATCAAGAAAGCCCGGAGGGACAGGTCAACTTGTACGCTACAAGTGAAATCTGTCCCTCCGGGCTGGTTGCATGTGTAAACAGCCTGAAGCGGGATCTGCTCTCACTCGTAGTCGGATGATTCCGGTCATCCGGTAGAAACTTGTGGGCCGATTCCCACGATTATACGAGGTGTTTGTGATTGTCATACGTTGTCTTTGCTCTTACAATTTAACACAGATGTGCAAGCGTTGACAAGCGGAAAGTGAACAAATGGGGATGCTGGCTTCTGTAATGTTCGTGTTTTGTTGGTGTGTATTGCTGTGCATCCTTTTTACCGTTCGCACGTATATGAGGGGGAGATACAAGGAGGGGAACGAAGGATGGCGAAACTGGAGTATCGGCTGTTCGATGAAGCGCAGGGGTTTCCCGTGCTTTACTCATATGATGCGGTGGAAAAGCGCGAGATTTTGATGCGCTTTGCCTGCGATTATTTTGTCAAGGAACGCACGATTTACATCAAGACTTCGACAGCGGTGGAAGCGGATGTGCATGTGATCTATGTGGACGAGGCGGACGATGAGCAGGTGATCGATTCGACCTTGCACCCGTTGGCCCAGCAGGCAGGCATACGTCTGGAGCTTCGAGAATATAAGGAAGGTACTGTCATTTATCCTTTGGTTCATACGTATGAGTTCAAATCGGAAGAAGATGTGCTCTTGTACCTGCAGGCGAACTATCTGTATCTCGGCGGGCGCGAATGGGAGCGTTCCTCCACGGAAGTGGATGAAGACCGCAAAGTGTACGTGTTTTACGGAACTCCGACGGAGTGGAAGGAGGAACGATAATGGAGAAAACGACCAAGCTGGTCAGTTTGTTTACAGCGACGGTATTGGTCGCGGGCACGCTCGCCGGGTGCGGCGACGACGACACGGTCGCGCAGCAGTCGCAGAAGCCGCCGCTTGAGGAAGGCGTCTGCTACGACGATGACGACAACGGCTACTGCGATGACAGCGACCGGGAGATCGACCACTCGTACGGATTTATCTATATCGGCAGCCACAAGCGCTATTACCAGAAAGGCTACTACCCGGGCACTGACGGCAAAGTGTACCGCAAGCCGGGCACCAGCACCAGCACCGGCAGCACAAGCACCGGCACGGGCAAAAACGCCGCCACAACGAAACCGAACGCCAATACGCCGACGCCGCCGAAGTCGAGCTCCGGGACGGGAACGGTCGTGTCGCCGGGCAAATCGTCGTCCGGCGTGAAGACGGGGGTCTCCTCCGGGTCGAAAGGCGGCATCGGGTCGTCTTCGAAGTCGAGCTCGTCGTAAGCGGTGACGGTGATGGACTACGAAGCACACCGCAAGCAGATCTATCAGCCTTTACAAGCGGAAGGCGTGTTTACCTGGGACTGGATGTACGGCGAAGAATACGCGCTGGCCGGCCTGCACCTGATCTCCGCCGAACTGCGGCAGGAGCTGGCGGAGGCGACGGAGCGGCTCGGGGCGATTTTTACGAAAATGGTCGGCGTGATTCAGCAAGGCGGCGATGAGCTGCTGCTGGAGCTGGGCATTCCGCCGGAAACGTTCGATGCGGTGCGGGTGACGATGCCGGTGCCCCATGCGACGGTGGTCGGGCGGTTTGATTTTGCGCCGACGAAAGACGGACTGAAGATGCTGGAGCTGAACGCTGACACGCCGACGGGGATCGTCGAAGCGTTTCACGTCAACGGGCGGGTCTGTGCCCATTACGGGGCGCAAGATCCGAATGCAGGCGCGGCGGAACAGTTCGCTGCAGCGTTTGGCGAGGTGATGGCGGCGTATGCACGGGAAGGGCGGCCGACGGAGCGAATCTGGTTTGCGGCGCTGGACTGGCATGAGGAAGACGCCGGGACGACGAAGTATTTGTTAGAAAAGTCTGGCCTGGCAGGAAAATTTGTCGCGCTGGCCGATCTGCGCGTGCTGGATGACGTCTTGTACGTTTTGGAAGGCGAGGAGATGGTGCCGGTCGATGTTTGGTATCGCTTGCATGCGCTGGAGAAGCTGGTCGAGGATCGCGATGAAGACGGCTACCCGACGGGGGAGCATGTGCTGCGGCTGATCGCGGAGGGGCGCGTGGCAATTATCAATCCGCCGTCCGGGTTTCTCGCGCAGACCAAGGCGCTGCAGGCGCTGATCTGGAACCTGCATGAGCAGGGGCAGTTTTTCACCGCCGAAGAGCATGCGGCGATTGCGAAGTATATGTTGCCTACGTATCTGGAGAATCGCTTTCTGGGCCAAAAGGCGTTTGTCGCCAAGCCGATCTTCGGTCGCGAAGGCGGCGCGGTGTCGCTGTTTGCTGCCGACGGGCAGCCGATTGAACAAGATGGGGAAGAGTTCTATTGGGAGCAGCCGATGATCTATCAGGAGCTGGTCGAGATGGAGACGGTCGAAGTCGAGACGCTGAAAGGCCCGTATCGGGGGCATCTGCTCTGGGGTTCATTTTGGATCGGCGGGCGGGCGTCGGCGATCAATGCAAGAATCGGCGGGCGAATCACAGGGAATTTATCGTACTTTTTGCCCGTAGGCATAAAAGAGTAGGAAGTGGCGAAAGGAGGACATTCAGATGTCGCAGTGGGAAGGCATTTTGAACTTTTTGATCTATTTGGCGGTGGCGTTGCCGATTCTGGGCTTTGGATTGTTCGTGTTTATGATCACGACGCCGTACAAGGAATCCAAGCTGATTGCGGAGGGGGCCGATGCGGATGAACCGCGCAAGGTGAACGCAGCGAAAGCGGCGGCGCACGATCTGGGCGGCAAGGTGATCGGTCTGGCGATCGTGCTGGCTTCGGCCGTCTTCCATTCGCTCTCGCTGGTCGATCTGGTGATCTGGGGGGTGCTGGGCACGGTGTTCCAGGTGGCGGTGTTCTACCTGTTTGAGCTGGTGACGCCGTTTAAAGTGGTCGCGGAGATTCCGAAGGGCAACGTGTCGGTCGGGATCTTTACGTCCCGGTTGAGCATTGCGTCGGGGATTTTGATGGCGGCGCTGATTTCGTATTAAGGGAAGAGAAGAGCGCGGAGCCAGGTGACTGGCTCCGCGCTTTTTTACGCTTCGAGCTGGGAGGTGCAGTGGCTGCAGCGGGTGGCTTTGAGCGGGATGTTCTCGAGGCAGAACGGGCAGTCTTTGGTCGTCGGGTCGGCTGCCGGGGCGTCCTTTTTGCGCTTGAGCTTGTTGATCTGGCGGACGACGAGGAAGATCGCGAAGGCGATGATCAGGAAGTCGAGCACGTTGTTGATGAACAGCCCGTAGTTGATCGTCGGCGCGCCCGCTTTTTGCGCCTCGGCGAGGGAGGCGTAGTCGGTCGACGACAGGTTGATGTACAGGTTGGAAAAGTCGACTTTGCCGAGCAGCAGCCCGATCGGCGGCATGAGGATGTCGTTGGTGAACGAGGTGACGATCTTGCCGAATGCAGCCCCGATCACCACACCGATGGCCAGGTCGAAAATGTTGCCTCTGGTGGCGAACTCGCGGAATTCTTTGAGGAAAATGGGAATCGGCTCCTTTCGTAGCTGGAAATGAGTGCATTTGTAAGTTCTTTTCATTGTAACAGAGTTCGGGACTTGCTATGCAGGTGGGACGGTCAGATGGTAAGATTTTCTGCAAACAGGTGCGGTGAGCGGCTTCGGATGCGGAGAGGTTGGAAAGGAGGGGTTGTGTGGAACGGGAGATCAGGTATGCGTATGAACTCTATCCGCTCGGCGATACAGCAATAGTTGTGAAGCTGGGCGCTGAGATCGACAGGAGGACGCATGAGCGGGTGCAGGTGCTGACGCGGGCGCTTGAGGCGCAGGCGTTTCCGTGGCTGGTGGAAGTGGTGCCGTCGTTTGTGGCGGTGACGGTGTATTATGATGCGCTGTGCGTTGCGGGGACGGGTGGCGTGTATGAGCAGGTGTGCGGTGAGGTAGAACGGGTCTTGGCATCGCTGTCTGGAAGCGGGGCTTTTCTGCCCAAAGTGGTCGAGGTTCCCGTCTGCTATGGCGGAGCGATGGGGCCGGATCTGGCGTTTGTGGCGGCTGTGAACGGGCTGACAGAAGAGGAGGTGGTGCGGATGCACACGGGGGGCGAGTATTTGGTGCATATGATCGGGTTCGCGCCGGGGTTTCCTTATCTGGGCGGGATGCCCAAGGAGATCGGGGCACCGCGGCGCGAGGTGCCGAGGCTGGTGATTCCGGCCGGCAGCGTGGGGATCGCCGGCGAGCAGACGGGCGTGTATCCGCTGGCGACGCCGGGCGGCTGGCAGCTGATCGGGCGGACGCCGCTACAGCTGTTTCAGCCGGAGCGGGAGATCCCGAGCTTGCTGCAGGCCGGGGATGCGGTGCGCTTTCGGGCGATCACAGAAGCGGAGTTTGCTGCCTGGGAGGTGGAGGGCCGGTGAGTTTGGAGGTGCAGAAAGCCGGACTTTTGACGACGGTGCAAGACTTGGGGCGGCATGGGTATCAAAAGCAGGGCGTGGCGGTCGGCGGCGCGATGGATGCGTTTGCGCTGCGGGTGGCGAACCTGCTGGTCGGCAACGCGGAAGGGGTCGCCGGGCTGGAGGTGACGCTGGCCGGGCCGAGGCTCGTGTTTCAGCAGGATGTGTTGGTCGCGGTATGCGGAGGTGAGTTTGCCCCCAAGGTGGACGGCGTGGACATACCGTCTTGGCAGCCGGTCTGGGTGCAGGCGGGTTGCGTCTTGGAGCTCCAACGCGCCGTGGCCGGGTGCCGGGCGTATCTGGCCGTCGCAGGCGGCGTGGATGTGCCGGAAGTGATGGGCAGCCGGAGCACTTTTTTGCGGGCCGGTCTGGGCGGTACTGCCGGACGGGCGCTGCGGGAAGGGGATGTGCTGGCAGTGGGCGAGGTTAGCCTGCAGCAGAAGGCGCGGATGGCAAAGCTGCGGGCTCGTGCAGACGGGGCGGCGTTTGCGGCCGAGCCGATTTTTCCGTCGCCGGGGCTGTTGCCTGCCTACGCGGAGCACCCGGTGGTGCGCGTGCTGCGGGGACGGGAGTATGAGTGGTTTGACGCGGCGAGCCGGGAGCGGTTGTGGCAGGCGGAGTTTGCCGTTTCGCCGCAGTCGGACCGCATGGGCTACCGCTTGCAGGGAGAGGCATTAACGCTGTCTCAGGCGCACGAGATGATCTCTGAAGCGGTGACGATGGGCACCGTGCAGGTGCCTGCTGATGGTCAGCCGATCGTGCTGATGGCCGACCGCCAGACCACAGGCGGCTATCCGCGCATCGCGCAGGTGATCACGGTGGATCTGCCCGTATTGGCCCAAGTGAAGCCGGGTGCGAAAGTGCGGTTCCAGGAAGTGACGCTGGAGGAGGCGCATGGTGCCCTTTTGCGTCGTGAGCGGGAATTGGTGCAGTTTCGAACTGCAGTTGAACTGCGCGATTCAAACAGCTCTTAAGTAGGAATGGGGAGGAGATTAGCATGAGCAAAACACACACCAAACAACGTACAGCCGTCCTTTTTTCACTGCTGGCAGTAGGTGCCGTCGTGTTCTTCATGATCATGGTGCCGGTACTGCTTCGTTAAATTCGGGATAGGAGGTTGAGGGCATGTTGAGTTTGCGAGTGGATTTGAACTGTGACATGGGCGAGAGTTTTGGGGCTTACGAACTGGGGCGTGATGAGGAGATTTTGGCGTATGTGACATCGGCGAATATCGCCTGCGGATTCCATGCCGGCGACCCGTCGGTGATGCGCAAAACGGTGCAGATGGCGCTGGAGAAGGGCGTCGCGATCGGCGCACACCCCGGCCTGCCCGACCTGGTCGGCTTCGGGCGGCGCAACATGGCGATCTCGCCGCAGGAGGCGTACGACCTGACCGTGTACCAGATCGGAGCGTTGCAAGCGTTTGTGCAGGCGGCAGGCGGTACCCTGCAGCATGTAAAACCGCACGGTGCTTTGTACAACATGGCGGCACAGGACGCCGGGCTCTCCTTGGCCATCGCCGAAGCGGTGTATCGCGTGGACCCGGCACTGATCCTGTACGGTCTCTCCGGCAGCCAGCTCGTGCTGGCGGGCGAGCAGATCGGCCTGCGCACCGCCCACGAAATCTTCGCCGACCGCACCTACCAGCCGGACGGCACCCTGACCCCGCGCACCGCCCCCGGCGCCCTGATCGACGACCCGGCCACCGCGGCCGCCCAAGTCATCCGCATGGTGCGCGACGGCACAGTCCGTGCCGACACCGTCTGCATCCACGGCGACGGGCATCATGCGCTGGCGTTCGCAGGGGAGATTCGGAAACAGCTTCAAGAGCAAAACATTGTGGTCACGGCAGCAGGGAAAGCATTGTAAGGAGCGAAAAGAACATACAAAACTAAATAGCGAAACGAAAGGTGCGGTCAACATGAACCTGAATGTCTGGGAATCTGTGCAACATGTGCATCATAAACGTAACACAAGACTCTATGTTACGGATGGTGAGCCGCTCATGGCCAAATATCAGGTGATCGTCACGCAAGATGAAGACGGGATGTATGTCGTGGAATGTCCTACGATTCCGGGATGTGTCTCAGAAGGGAAAACGGTTGAAGCCGCGCTGGCCAACATCAAGGAGGCGATCCAGGCCTGCCTCGAGACCCGCCGCGAGCTCGGTATGCCCTTGACCGTGGATGTGTATGAAGTGGAGGTATAACTGTGCCTCCCATTCCACGCATCCCTGCATCGCTTGCTGTTAAAGCCTTTCAAAAAGCGGGCTGGGTTGTCGCCCGCATCAAAGGATCGCACCACATTCTGATCAAACCGGGCAGCCCTCTTACTTTATCCATCCCGGACCACGGGAAGGAAACGGTTGGTCTGGGTCTGCTCAAAAGGCAGATCAGCAATGCCGGTTTGACAGTTGAGGAGTTCATCGCGCTGCTCGATGAGCTGTAATCGAAAAGACCTTCTGCAAACTAGCAGAAGGTCTTTGTTTTATGCCTTTTCCACCTTGCGTTCTCTCAGCATATACACCACATACGCCAGCACATAGCCTACGACCAGCAGCACCGACAGGCGGTACATCAGCGCGTACGAGGTCACTTTCGCGACCGCACCGAGCAGCATGGCACCTGCGCCGATGCCGAGGTCGAAGGCGGAGAAGTAGGTGCCGTTGGCTGCACCCCGGCGGTGGGGCGGGACGCGGTTGATCGTCCAGGCTTGGAGCGAGGGCTGAATCGCGCCGAAGCCGATCCCGTAGCAGACCGCAGCTGCGATCAGCATCGCGACGCTGTGGGTGTAGGAGAGCAAGAGCAGCCCGGCCGCGGTGAACACCGCGCCCGGCAACAGCACCCACTGGTGCCCTTTGCGGTCAAACAGCACCCCGGAGAAGGGCCGCACCAGCATCACCATCGCCGCATTGGCGAGGAAGAACCACCCGACATTCGCAATCCCCGCTTCCTGTGCGAACAGCGTGATGAAGCTGACGATCCCGCCATAGGAAATCGCCAGAAACAGCACGAGAAACGACGGGAAAAACGCCTTCCGCTCAAACAGCCCTTCCTTCTTCGCCGGAGCCTTTCCTGCCGCCTCGCGCTTCACCGGCGGCGCGATCGTGATCAGCTGCGTCAACAAGAGCGCCAACACGGCGAGCCCTGTCGAGATCCCGAACACCCAGCCGAATCCATACTCCTCCATCACCCAGATCCCCAAGAGCGGTGCCAGCGCCATCGCTAAATTGCCCGACAGCCCGTAATAGCCCATGCCTTCCCCGCGCCGCTTCGGCGGGATGATGTCGGCGACGATCGTGCCGTACGATGTGGTCGTCATGCCCCAGCCGAGCCCGTGCACGACCCGCAGCAGGAGCACCAGCGTCACCGCTGCTGCGAACGCATAGCCGATGACCGACAAGATGTAGATCAAGAGACCGGCGAGCAAGATCTTGCGCCGGCCCATCGTGTCCAGCCATTGGCCGGCAAACGGGCGGATCAGCAGGGCGGAGATCGTGAAGATCCCGATCACCAGCCCGATCTGCGTCTCATCTCCGCCCATGCTGCTGACATAGACGGGCAAGGTCGGGATCAGCATCTGAAACCCTAAGAATAAAAACAAGTTCGACACCGCTGTGGCGAAAAAGTCTTTCGTCCACAGCGGCGGATTGTGCTCGACGGCACGTTCCTGCTCACTCAATCCGTCTCTTCCTCCTCGATGCGCTTCAGCACACTGCGGAACGACTCCAAAGACTGAGCGCCGACGACCCGGTACTTGTTGTTGACGATAAAGGTCGGCGTCCCGGACACCCCGTACTGATAAGCCTGCTCCTGCGCCGCTTCCAAGCTCGCCGCATAGCGCCCTTCCTCCAGCGCCCGCTGCAGCTCTTCCGCATCCAGCCCCGCCTGGCGCGCCAGTTCCAGCAGCACGCTGACCGCGCCAATGTCCCGGGCCTCGGTGAAATACGCATGAAGCACCAGATCATGAAACTCTTCGAACTTCCCGTGCTCCCGCGCATATTCGCTCGCTTCGATCGCCTGGCGCGAATTGGCCAGCTTGTCGACCTGCCCAAACGCAATCCCATACAGGGCACCTGCCCGGCGCACCCCGGCAAACAGCTGCTCCGTGGTCATCCCGGGGAACTTTTCGGTCAGCAAGACCCCTTCTTGCGGCGTGTCGGGATGGATTTCGATGTTGATCCACTCGTCACGAATCGTAAACTCTTCTTTCAACCGACCAACCAGACCTTTGCCGACATAGCAAAACGGACAGATGTAGTCGGAGAAAATCTTGATGTCAAAAATCATGGTGCAAACGCCTCCTTTTCTAGTAGCGTACCCTGCCTGCACATTCGTTTGCAGTAAGCGGACTTACGCGCGACATGTTCCGTTAGCTGACAAATGGTAAACTGTTGATGGGCGATGGAATCACCGCTTCAAAACGGCCGGTCCGATCGCAGTGTTCCTGATGGGGCTGCTCGCAGAAAAAGATGTGCCATCCGCGGTCGCTGTCGCTTCGGCGCTGAACATCGCGGCTTTCAAGATCGGCATCGCCATCGGCTCCCTCCTCGGAGGCGCCGTCGTCAACTTCACCTGGCTGTCGGCCAGAACCACACCTGCAACCACCACAGAGGAGGCGCTCAGATGAACAACCTGCACAGCACAGTCCAGCTCAACCACGGCAACAAACCATTCCCCTGGCTCGGCCTCGGGGTCTGGCGCGTCGAAGAAGGGGAGACGGTGATCCAGTCGGTCGAAGAAGCGATCGTCCAAGGATACCGCCACATCGACACCGCCGCGATCTACCAAAACGAAGAAGGTGTCGGCGAAGGCATCCGCCGCGGCCTGGCCCGCACGGGACTGACCCGTGACGACCTGTTTATCACCTCAAAGCTGTGGAACGACGATTCCCGCGCCGGCCGCGAAGTCGAAGCGTATGAAGAGAGCCTGCAGCGCCTCGGCTTGGAAAAACTCGACCTGTACTTGATCCACTGGCCGGTCGAAGGCAAATACCTCGACAGCTGGAAAGCGCTCGAAGGGCTGTATCAGGCCGGCCGCGTCGGCGCGATCGGCGTCAGCAACTTCCACGTGCACCATCTGGAAAAACTGCTGGCGGCGGCGACCGTCAAACCGGCGATCGACCAGCTGGAGCGCCACCCGCGCCTCGTGCAGGCGGAATTGAAGTCTTTCCTCGACCAGCACGGCATCCTGCCGGTGGCGTGGTCGCCGCTGGCCCAAGGCAAGATCCTCGACGAACCGGTGCTGCAGGCGATCGCCGAGCGCCACAGCAAGACGACGGCGCAAGTCGTCCTGCGCTGGCAGCTTCAGACCGGCTGGGCGACGATCCCGAAATCGATCCGCCCGGCGCGCATCCAGTCCAACGCCGACCTCTACGACTTCACTCTGACCGACGAAGAGATCGGCACGATCAACAGCCTCGACCAGCATCAGCGCGTCGGCCCGGACCCGGACAGCTTCAATTTCTAAGTTCATGCCGCCACAACAAAAAAGCCTGCCCTCTTAGAGAGGCAGGCTTTTGCTTTGCTTGGCGTAAACTTCCGGTTTGCGGTCAAAATAAGGGGAGACGTTGCCCATCGTGCGGTTCTCCTGCAGGCGGTCGAGGTCGATCGGCGCCGTGGTGACCATGCTGGCGTTGAGCACGCCTTCGGAGAGGATGCCGTCCGGAGGGAACGGGTAGTCGCACGGCGCAAACACCGCGCCTTGGGAGTAGGCCATGTCGATCTGCTCGACGCCCGGGACGGAACCGACCAGGCCGCTCATCACGACCAGCAGCTGGTTCTCCACCGCCCGCGCCTGCGCGCAGTAGCGGACGCGGTAGAAGCCGGCCGGCGCATCGGTGTAGGACGGGCAGAGGATGATCTCCGCTCCCATGTCGGCGACGATGCGCGCCGTCTCCGGGAACTCGATGTCGTAGCACGTCAGAATGGCCACTTTGCCGATCTCCGTGTCAAATACGGCAAAATCTTCGCCCGGCTTCAGGTGCCAGACCTTGCGCTCTTCCGGCGTGGTGTGGACTTTGTTTTGCGTTTCGATGCGGCCGTCCGGGTAAAACAGATAAGCTTTGTTCACATAGCCGTCGCCTTCCTTGACGATATGCGTGCCGCCGAGGATAGTCAGCTCATTCTCCTGAGCCAGCTGCGAGAAACGCGTCTCATACTCCTCGGTATATCCGTCCAGATACGCCACCGCTTCCGCATGCGTCATCGACGGCTGAAGCGAAAGCAACTGCGCGGTCTGATACTCCGGGAACACCAAAAGTCTTACATTTTGACGCTGTGCCGACTGCACATGCATCTGCACCGTCTGCCAGTATTCCTCATACGACTGCAGCGGCTTGAGTTCGTACGTCACCGTACCTATGAGCGGAGTTGTCATCTCCTGCACCTCCCTTTAGAAGTTCGGGTTCGGCCATTCGACCAGAACCGCTTTGTGTAACGACTCTTCATCATCCAGATAGTCATCGAGCACCTGCAAAGGCCGCAGCCCCTGCTTGAGCATAAACGACAGCACGAGATCATAGATCTCGCCGCTCACGACGCGCTGCACATACTCGTCTGCGCTCATCCGGGCGGCATGCTCATGAAAGTTTGGAATCCGGCATCCGGCCAAAAAGCGCTTCAGCCCAAGCTCGACGACCAGCTTCTGCCGGGCCTGATACAGAGCCCCGGCCACGCCCTGGCCGCGAAACGACGGGCGCACACAGACGTCGATGCCGTACAAGCTGTCGCCGTCCGGCCGATGGCTGCGTTGAATCCAGCCGTTGTCCGACACTTGCGCCCACGTGTGCGGCTTGCCGTCATACTTGATCAGAAGCGACGTCGCCGATCCGGCGATCACGCCGTCCACCTCTGCGCACATCGCGCCTCGGGGGAAGGTGTTCACATGCGCTGCGATCTGCTCTTTCTGCCACCATAATTCTTCCGGAAAAGGAGGCGGAAACGCTTCTCGCTGCACCTCAAGCAATCCTTCATAATCTGCGAGCGAATAGGGACGAACTTGTACGGTCACGAGAAGATCCTCCTCCTATCTCAAAGTTACAATTCAAGATTGTAGCACAGATCGGCCAATAAGAAAAAGTTGTAAAAACAACCTTTACAACCAATCGGTCCGCACGGTATACTCTATACATTCAAAAAATTCCGAAGGGAGGTTTCGTGATATGCAAACGATCATCTTGGTCACCAAAGCAAGCAAACCAGCACCTCAACAATTGCATAGTTACGCGGAACTGACTGTTCGGAGAGCACAGGTACAGTAAGCGATACGTTTTGATCTTGTTGTTCGATCGTACGCTTGCCTTCATTCGTGAGACTCACCACAGGAGCATTCTGCGCGCCTGTGGTTTTCTATTTTTGTAAGACCCAAAGAGTCACAGGCATCTCTCAATGCCGGTGACTCTTTTTGTTTGGAAAGAGGGGAGTGGGAAAGCAATCATGAGCATTTTTCGAGATTTGATGTGGTATTTCAAGATGGAGAAGAAAGCGTACGCCACAGGAGTGATCATCCTCCTGTTCGTCGCCGCCCTCAACTTGATCCCGCCGTATGTGATCGGCGTGGTCGTCGATGACATCAACGGGGGGACGCTGACCGGGGCGGAGCTGGCCAAGTGGCTGGTCCTGCTGTTTGTGATCGGCGTGGGGATCTATGTGCTGCGCTATATCTGGCGGATCTACATCTTCGGAGCGGCCTTCCGCATGAGCCGGCTGCTGCGCAACCGTCTGTACAAACATTTCACCAACCTGTCGCCGCAGTTCTACCACAAGCGCCGCACCGGAGACTTGATGGCGCACGCGACCAACGACATTTCGGCGATCGAGTTGACCGCAGGTGACGGCGTGCTGACGCTGGTCGACTCGGTGGCGATGGGCGGCGCCGTGATCATCGCCATGGCGGCGACGATCTCCTGGGAGCTGACCCTGATCACCTTGCTGCCGATGCCGATCATGGTCTATGCCGAAGCCAAATACGGCAACCTGCTCCACGAGCGCTTTCACAAAGCGCAGGAGGCTTTCTCCACGTTGAATGACAAAGTGCAGGAGAACATCGCCGGCGTGCGCGTCGTCAAAGCGTTCGGACAGGAAGACGCCGAGAAAAAAGAGTTTGAGAACCTGACCCGCGACACCGCGCAGAAAAACATCCAAGTCGCCAAGATCGACTCGCTGTTCGACCCGACGATCTCGCTGGTCGTCGGACTCGCCTTTTTCCTTGCCGTCTCGTTTGGCGGCTGGTTCGTCGTCCAGGGGAAGCTGACCCTCGGCCAGCTCACCCAGTTCACGATGCTGCTCGGCCATCTGATCTGGCCGATGCTGGCGTTCGGCTGGCTGTTCAACATCGTCGAGCGCGGCCGCGCGTCGTATGACCGCGTCGATGCCCTGCTCAACATCAAGTCGGAAGTCTGGAACAAGGAAGACGCTGCGAAGGAAGTCCCGAGCGGCGACATCAGCTACGACATCGACAGCTTCGCCTATCCGGAAAAAGAGACCCCGGCCCTGCAGGACATCCGCGTCGAGCTGAAACAAGGCCAGACGCTGGGCATCGTCGGCAAGACGGGCGCAGGCAAGTCGACGCTTTTGCGCCTGCTCCTGCGCGAGTTTGACGTGACCGAAGGGGACATTGGGATCGGCAAAACGTCGATCTACGACTACAAACTGCGCTGGCTGCGCGCGGCGATCGGCTATGTGCCGCAGGATCATTTCCTGTTCTCGGCCACAGTCGCGGAAAACATCGCATTCGGCAAGCCGGACGCGACGATGGACGACGTGATCATGGCGGCGAAGATCGCCTGTATTCACGACGACATCCTGCGCTTTGAAGACGGCTACAAAACGGTCGTCGGCGAGCGCGGCGTGACGCTGTCCGGCGGGCAGAAGCAGCGCATTTCCATCGCGCGCGCGCTGCTGATGAACCCGGAAGTGCTGATCCTCGACGACTCGTTGTCGGCGGTGGACGCCAAGACGGAAAAAGCGATCCTCGACGCGCTGAAAGAGTATCGCCAGAACAAAACCACGCTGATCTCCGCGCATCGCCTCTCAGCGATCGAACATGCTGAAAGGATCATCGTGCTCGAAGACGGCAAGATCGCCGAGCGGGGCATGCATGACGAGCTGATGGAGGCGGACGGCTGGTATGCGATGATGTATCGCAACCAGCAGCTGGAGTCGCTGGTGGAACAAGGAGGTGGAACCGGCCATGGTCATGCGAAGACTGATGCGCTACCTGATTCCGCATCGTAAGACGCTCCTCATCGCCTTTGGGATGCTGGCGCTGGCGACGGCTGCCGATGTGGCAGGGCCGCAGCTGGTGCGGATTTTTATCGACGACTACCTCACGCCGCGGCAGTTTGACCGCGAGATGCTGATCCTGCTTGGGGCAGGCTATCTCATCCTGCACATCGCAGGCGTGACGATCAACTATTTTCAACTGTTATCCTTCCATAAGATCGCACACTGGATCGTCCGCCAACTGCGGATGGACGTGTTCAGCAAAGTGCAGCATTTAGGGCTGGAATTTTTCGACCGCACGCCGGGCGGGTCGCTCGTCTCCCGGATCACCAACGACACGGAAGCGGTCAAGGAGCTTTTTGTCTCCGTGCTCTCCGCGTTTGTGCAGAGCATCGTCTTGATGGTCGGCATTCTGATCGGCCTGTTCATCCTCGATCCGCGTCTGGCCGCCCTGTTCCTGGTCGTGGCACCGCTGGTCGTCGGCCTGATGTGGTTCTACCGCAAGATCAGTTCGAAAGTGTTTCACCTCTCCCGTGAGAAGCTGAGCCAGCTCAACGCGCGGTTAAATGAATCGATCCAAGGCATGACGATCATCCAGGCGTTCCATCAGGAGAAGCGGATGCGTGAAGAGTTTGGCCAGACCAACGAAGAGCATTACCAGGCGAACATGAAGCGGCTGAAGATCAACGGCCTGCTGCTGCGTCCGATGGTCGACCTGCTCTACATGTTTGCGCTGATCATGATCCTCGGCTACTTCGGTTACAACTCGCTGACCACCGCCATTTCGATCGGCGTGATCTACGCCTTCCTGAACTACCTCGACCGCTTCTTCGAGCCGGTCAACCAGATGATGTTCCGTCTGGCCCAGCTGCAGGAAGCGCTGGTCGCAGCGGAGCGCGTGTTCCAACTGCTCGACCAAGACCGCTATGCACCGCAGCAGGAAGGCGGCGACAACCCGACCGTTCAGGACGGGCTGATCGAGTTCAAAAACGTGACCTTCTCCTACGACGGAGTCAACCCGGTGCTGAAAAACATCTCCTTCACCGCCAAGCCGGGCCAGACGGTCGCTTTGGTCGGGCATACGGGAAGCGGGAAGAGCACGATCATCAACCTGTTGATGCGCTTTTACAACATCACCGAAGGGGAGGTCACCATCGACGGTGCGCCGCTGCGGTCGTTCTCCGACGCGGAGCTGCGCAAGAAGCTGGGCCTCGTGCTGCAGGATCCGTTCCTGTTCGTCGGCGATGTGAAACAGAACATCCGCCTGCACAACATGGAGATCAGCGATGAAGAGATCCTCGAAGCGGCGAAGTTTGTGCAAGCCGACCCGTTCATCCAGAAGCTCCCGCACGGCTATGACGAGCCGGTCGGCGAGCGCGGAGCGACCTTCTCCAGCGGTCAGAGACAGCTGCTCAGCTTCGCCCGCACGGTGGCCTTGAACCCGAAGATCCTCGTGCTGGACGAAGCGACGGCGAGCGTGGACACGGAGACGGAAGAGATGATCCAAAGTGCGCTCGAAAAGATGCGCCGCGGCCGCACGACGATCGCGATCGCGCACCGCCTCTCGACGATCCAGGACGCCGACCTGATCCTCGTCCTGCACCAAGGCGTCGTCGTCGAGCGCGGCACGCACCAGGAACTGCTCGCCGAGCAGGGCCTCTACCACAAGATGTACCTCCTTCAGCAAGGCGCGGTGGAGACCGCGGCGGTTTAGATTTCTCTTTAAATAATGTGGCGCTAAAACCCCCGGCATTTGCTAACGGCTGGGGGTTTTATGATGTTAAGAATTATGCGAAAATAGAAGAAAGAAAATGACCAGTAAAAGGGGTTAATCAGATATGGCTTCCATTACACCGAAGGGCAGCGCCTGGGAGTGGGGCAAGTCGCTGTGGATGATCTGGACTTTGCCGTTTGGGATGTTGACGTGGATTTCGTTTTGGTACATCGCGTTTCGGACGAAACAGAAGAAGTGGGCGTTCTGGGGCGTGGTGTATTTTGCGGCCACCGTGTTTTTCTTTGCGTATGCCGACGCCAAGAACGAAGGTTCGCTGCTCGGGGAACTGGCAGTTCCGGTGATCCTGCTGACCTGGGTGGTCGGCATCTTCCACGCGCGGCTGGCGCGCAAGGAATACCTGTTGCGCATCGTCGCCTTGTCGCAGTTGAAAGGCCGCAACATCGAAGAGCTGAAAAATCAGATCGAACTGGAATACGACGTTGACATCGACGCGGTCAACCAGTCGAAAAAGCTGATCAAAGCGGTGGAATCAAAGGACGGGGCGCAGCGGCTCGTCAAAGACACACCGGAGGAGCCGGCCCGGGCAGTCGCCGCGCAGACGGCGGCGAGCGCTGCGCCTGCAGCGCCGGGTGCGGAGCTGGAGGATTTTTCGGAGGAGGATCTGGCCGAAGCGACCAAGTCGTCAATCGCGCCGCCGGTGACGGCAGAGCGCGGGCCGGAGGGACCGGTCGACATCAACAACGATCCGAAGGAGCGCATCGCGTCGCTGCCGAAAGTCGGCATCGTGCTGGCGATGAAGGCGGTGTCGATCCGCGAGACGCAAGGCGCGTTCCGATCGGTCGAGCACTTTGTGGAAGCGGTCGGCTTGAAGCCGCACGTCGCGGAGCAGCTGCGCGACCACATCGTCATCGGTCCAAAGAAATAAGTTCCGAATCTCGCAACAGTTCACGAAGCCACCCGCCTTGCGGGTGGTTTTTGCGTATGCGACAATGGGTGTAAGAATGAATCAAGAGGATGTGAATGCAAAATGGCTTCCAATTTGGTAAGCATGGACTGGCTGCTGGCGCATCTGCACGATCCGGAGGTGCGCGTGGTGGACTGCCGCTTTGTGTTGGGGCAGCCGGACGCAGGGGTGAGCGCGTATCAGCAAGGTCACCTGCCGGGTGCGGTCTATTTTGATCTGGAACGCGATCTGTCCGCACCGAAGGCGGAGCACGGCGGGCGCCACCCGCTGCCCGATGCAATGCTGCTCGCCGCGAAGCTCGGCGCACAAGGCATCGGCAACGGGCACCACATCGTCGCTTATGACGATCAGGGCGGGGCGATGGCGTCGCGCTTCTGGTGGCTGCTCAAATACCTTGGGCATGAGCGGGTCTCGGTGCTGAACGGCTCCTACACGGCCTGGAAGGCGGCCGGGCATCCGGTGACGGCAGAGGCGGCGCCCGTTTCCAAGACGGAGTTTATCGCGCACAGCCAAACGGACTTTTTGGTGCATATGAATGAGGTAAGAACGAAGCTTGGCGATCCGGGGACGGTGTTGATCGACTCGCGGGAAGCGGTGCGCTACCAAGGGCTGCAGGAGCCGATCGATCCGGTGGCCGGCCACATTCCGGGTGCGGTGAACCACTTCTGGAAGGATTCGCTGCAAGAAGACGGCACGTGGAAGACGGCGGACGAGCAGCGGGAGCGTTTTGCAGACATCGATCCGGACAAGGAAGTGATCGTGTACTGCGGCTCCGGCGTCACGGCGACGCCGAACATTTTGGCGCTGCAGGAGGCGGGGCATCGCAAGGTGCGGTTGTACCTCGGCTCGTGGAGCGACTGGTGCTCGTATCCGGAGAACCCGATCGCCACTTCGAAGGAAGAAGGGTAGAGCCTGATGTATGTTGCCCGTAAAGTGATCATCGTCGAAGGGAAAACGGACAAACGGCGGCTCTTGGAGCTGCTCGCGGAACCTGTGGAAGTCATCTGCACCTACGGCACGTTGTCGGAAGAGAAGATCGAAGACATGATCGTGCCGCTGCAAGCGGAGGAAGACGTCTATATTCTGGTCGACGCGGATGACGCCGGCAACAAGATGCGCTCGCAGTTAAAACGGGAACTGCCCAACGCCCGCCATCTGTACACGCGGCGGATGTATCGGGAAGTGGCGACGACGCCGATCGATTATCTGATCGAGGTGTTGGTGAAGGCACACTTTGAGATCAAAACGGACTATATGCTCTAACAGACACAGAAACGAGGGAAGTGCCCATGTTGTCGACTTTTGTACGGATCGGTGCGATCAACCTGCTGCTCGCGGTGGCGCTGGGCGCGTTTGGCGCGCACGGGCTGGAGGGGAAGATCACCGATCATTATTTAGAGATCTGGAAGACGGGCGTGCAGTACCACATGCTGCATGGCACGGCGATTTTGCTGGTGGCGCTGCTGTCGCAGTATTTGGGCGGCGCGCCGAAAGCGGTCAAGGCGGCAGGGTACCTGTTCCAAGCGGGGATCGTGCTGTTTGCCGGCAGCCTGTACGTGCTGGCCGTGACCGGCATCGGCGTGCTCGGCGCGATCACGCCGCTTGGCGGGGTCTGCTTCTTGAGCGGCTGGGCGCTGTTGGCGTATGCAGCAGGCAAGCGAACGAAATAGTGGAGAGACCATCTACCGCTCCCGGTGTAAGGGGGCGGTATTTTTATGCCCTTTTCACGCATACTAAATTTGCCACAGCAAGCAGTAAAAGGAGGAGGAGGTGCGGTCGATGATCCGCCGTGGGAAGAAACTCTCTAAAAGCAAGCGGTCGGAAGAGCTGGAAGGACACCGGAACAAACACAAAGCCCCGGCCTCGGAAGAAGAACAAAAAGACCAGAAACAGCAACACCAAGACCCCGACCAGACCGACCGGCCCTCCCAGCCGAAAAAGTATAGAAAGCAAAAACGCCCCGCCCGCCCTCGCCCGTCAGACAACAGCGAAGCGCAGAGCGGAGAGCAAGAGCAGAGTCAGAGCAAAGAGCAGGGTCAGAGCAAAGAGCACAACCAAAGCAAAGTGCAAGGCCAAGATGCAGAGCTGAGCCAAAACGAAGAAGCAAGCCAAAACAAAGACCCGGACAAGAACCAAACGCAGACCAAGTCAGGCAAGCGGGCAGCCAAACGAAAACGGGCTGCCAAAGAGAAGCGAGGCGCGCGCGGCGAGCAAACGGCTCAAAGTGAGCAAGCGGTTCAAGATGAGCAAGCTGAGCAGGAGAAAGATCAGGAGAAAGATCAGGAGAAAGATCAGGAGAAAGATCAGGAGAAAGATCAGGAGAAAGATCAGGAGTCTCCGCAAGGCGGGTCTGCTGATGAAGAAGAGGAGCAATCCGCTCCGATCCATCGGAAGCTGCGGGAGAACCAGAAGTTTCTGGAAGAGCTGTTCGCAGACAGCTCCGATTTTGTCATTCGGGCGTTTGAGATTGAGAAGTCGCGGAAGGCGATCTGCATCTTCGTCGACGGCCTTGTCGACACCGCACAGGTCAACCTGATGCTGAAAGCGCTGATGATCGACGAAGGCCAGGCCGGCACCGCCAAGCGAATCTCCTTGGCTGCGCTGCCCTCTTCGCAGATCACCGAAGTCGGGGACTTCCGCGACCTCGTCCGCTCGGTCCTCGCCGGGGACACCGGCATCCTGATCGACGGCAACGATACGGGCCTCGTTCTCGGCCTGCGCGGCGGGGAGCTGCGCTCCGTCAACGAGCCGGAGACAGAAAAGGTCGTCCGCGGCCCCCGCGAAGGCTTTGTCGAGAATCTGCGCACCAACACCGCCCTCCTGCGCCGCAAACTGCGCACGCCTAATCTGAAGATGAAACCGCTGGTCGCCGGTACCGAAAGCAACACCAACCTCGTCGTCTCCTACCTCGAGGGCATCGCCGACCCGAAAGTCGTCGACGAAGTGGTCGGCCGTCTGCAGAAGATCGAGATCGATGCCATCCTCGAATCGGGCTATGTCGAAGAACTGATCCAGGACAGCACCAACTCGCCCTTCCCGCAGGTCCAGTACACCGAGCGGCCCGACTCTGTCGCCGCCGCCCTGCTCGAAGGGCGGGTCGCCATCTTCATCGACGGCACTCCGTTCGTCCTGATTGTGCCGACGACGTTCTGGCAGCTGATGCAGGCCAGCGAGGACTACTACGAACGCTACCAGATCGCCACACTGGTCCGCTGGCTGCGCTATGCGTTTCTGCTCATCTCGCTGTTTACACCGTCCTTATACATCGCCGTCACCACCTTCCACCAAGCGATGCTGCCGACGCCGCTTTTGCTCAGCATCGCGGCGGCCCGGGAAGCGATCCCTTTCCCGGCGGTCGTCGAGGCGTTCATCATGGAGATCGCCTTCGAAGCGCTGCGCGAAGCCGGCATCCGGCTCCCGAAGATGGTCGGACAGGCCGTCTCCATCCTCGGCGCCCTCGTCGTCGGCCAAGCGGCTGTTGAAGCGGGGATCGTTTCCGCCCCGATGGTAATCATCGTCTCCGTCACCGGGATCGCCTCATTTACCATCCCGCGCTATAACGCGTCGATCGCCTTTCGGATGCTGCGCTTTCCGTTGATGATCGCGGCGGCGCTCTTTGGCATCTACGGCATCATCATCGGAGGCCTGTTTATCCTCGGGCACCTTGCCAATCTGCGCTCGTTCGGCATTCCCTATCTCTCCCCGACCGGCCCGCTTTCGGTCGGCGACCTCAAGGACGTGGTGATCCGCGCGCCTTGGTACGCGATGAAAAAGCGCCCCGAGTTCCTCTCCACCGCCAACCCGGATCGCTTAGGGAAAGACATGCAAGAAGAGATCGAGCGGCAGGACGGGCAAAAAGGTAAATGGATTGAGCATGGAAGCGGGGAGGGGAAAGCATGAGAAACAAGCGAGTTCTGCTCGTGGCGATCACGCTGTTGCTGGCGCTGACCCAGACCGGCTGTTGGGACCGCACCGAAGTCAACGACATTGCGATCGTGCTGGCCACCGCCTACGATCTCGAAGAGGACGGCAAGTTCCGCGTCTCCGTACAGTTGCCGCTGCCCGGCCAGCTCGGAGGCAACACGGGCGGCGGAGGCGGCACCTCCGGCTCGACCAGCTTTTATGTCGATTCGGAGACCGGCGTGTCCATTCGCGACGCTTCCGAGCGGCTACAGCAGCGGATGCCCCGCCAGCTGTTCTACGCGCACCGCCGGGTGATGGTGATCGGCCAAGAGTTTGCGCGGGCGGGGATTCGTCCCGTGTTCGACGCCGCGGCGCGGATCCCGGAGAATCGCCTCACCGCCTCCATCGTCATCGCCGGCGGCAAAGGTTATGAGCTGCTGAACCGGCAGCCGCGCTTCGAACGCTTTTCCAGCGAAGGGATTCGCGAGATCGTCAACGCCGAATCGGTCTTCAACGCCACGATCAAAGACGTCGCGCAAAATTTGAGCCTGACGGGCATCGATGCGCTGATCCCGATCGTCGTCTCTCACGCCAGCGAAGGCACCGAGCAGAAAAACAAAGAGGTGCAATTTGGCAACTACGCCGCGTTCCATGACGACAAGATGACCGGTACGCTCAAAGGTGAGGGGATCGAGGGGATACGCTGGCTGAAAGAGCGGATCAAGCCCTATTCGGTTACGCTGTACATGGACGGCGACAAGACCGTGCTGGTCAACGTGTACAAAGGCAATTCCAGTGTCAAGCCCGTTCGCAGGAAGGATCACTTTCATTATCAGGTCAAAGTCAACGCCACCGCCTACGTACTGGAAAACCTAGACGGGATCGACCTGAGCTCCCCGGACAGCATTCAGACATTGAATCGCGCCATGGAAGCGCGCATCCGCGAGTCGGTCTTGGCAGCGGCCAAAGACATGCAGAGGATGAATTCAGACTTCTGCGGGCTGGGACTGGTCATCGCGCGCAAGTATCCTCAGGAATGGCGGAACACGTACCACAAGCAGTGGGGTGATGAACTGCAGAAAGCCACGTTTGACGTGCAGGCGAAAGTCAACATCTCGCGCATCGGCCTGACCTCGGAAAACCTCGCCAAGAAGGGGGAGAAAGAATGAGCAGCATTTTTCTGATCATATTTCTCCTCTTCTATCTGGCAACTTGGGGATGGGACATGCCGAAACTGAAGCAGGCGACTGGGATTGAAAAAGGGATCTATTACACGCTCGCCGTCTCCGTCCTCGGGCTGTATGTGGCGCGTCTGTTTCAATTTGAGCTGGAACTGCCGACCCATTGGGTAGTGTACACCTGGTCTGACTGGCTGCACGAGATCTTACAACAGTAGAGAGGAGGGGGAAAATGGAGACCAAGATCAAGATCAACCACCGCCAGATGGCCTGGATGGTGACGGTGATACTCACGGCGGGCGGCTTTCTGACGACGCCCAAAACGCTGGTCGCACTCTCCAAAGCGGACGCCTGGCTGACCCAGATCGCCGGGATGGTCTACGCGCTGTTCATCGCGGCGCTGCTCTATTATCTCGCCCGGCGCTTTCCCGGCAAAAGCCTGTTCGAGATCACGTTTGAGCTGCTGGGAAAATGGGGCGGCGGCCTGTGCAATTTCCTGTTCTTGCTGCACATCTTCACCATCCTGATCCGCGATATGGGTGTGTTCAGCGACTTTATGAACACCACGCTGCTGATTCGCACCCCGGGCGAGATCATCGTGCTGTTGATGATTCTCTTGGTCGTCTACTTCGCGAGCAGCAGCGTCGAAGTGGCGGTGCGGGTCAACGACCTGATCTTTCCGCTGTTTCTCGGCATGCTGCTGGCCGTCCCGCTGCTGCTTGGCAACGAGTTCGATTTGCGACGCATTGAACCGATCTTCGGACAAGGCTATCACCCGGTGCTGGGGGGAAATCTGATCGCCTGGGGCTGGTATGACGAGATCCTGATCGTCGGCGCGTTTATGGGGATGCTGGGGAGCAGCAAAAAGCTGTACGCCGCGCTGCGCCACGGCGTGATGAGCACCGCGCTGCTGATGACGATGGTGCTGTTTTTCACCGTCGCCGTGCTCGGCATCGAGGTCGCCGCCCGGCTGATGTATCCCAACTACTCGCTGGTCGAGCAGATTCATATCACCGATTACCTGGACCGGATCGAACTCTTTATGTTTTCGGTCTGGCTGCCGATCTTCTTGCTGAAGATCGCCTTCAAATTCCTCGCCATCCTGCACATTTTCAGCGCTTTCGCCGGGCGGATGAATTTGTCGCTGTACGGGAAACAGGCCGGATGGCTCCTCCTGCTCTTGTGGTCGTTCGCCTTTAAAAGCGTCACCGAGGTCTTCAATTTTGCCAACTACGGCACCGTGTTGATCTCCGCTCCCGATATCCTGATCTGCTTGCTGCTGTATCTGGCCGGGCGCAGGCGCAAGGTGGTCGACGAAGAGGGCGTCGCAGCGGACGACAGACCCCAGCCGCAAAAAAAGCAGAAGGGCGGCATCTGGCAGTGGGCGATCCAACAACCGGAAAGGAGGTGGCAGCGGATCACCAACTATGCGGCAACGTCCGCCGTGCTGATCTTCCTGTTGGCCGCTTACTTCGGGCAATTCTCACCGGCGGCAGGAGCGATCGGCGGGGGCGGCATTCTGCTGGCGCTGATCATCGGGTATACTTCGTCCTATCTGGAGATGCGACAGGCCAATTACGCCAGCGTGCGCCGGCAGCAAAAAGCCAAACAGCGCAGGCGGGCCGGATAAGCGCGAAGGTTGCAGGCAGAAAACGGGCAGAAAAAAGGGACGTTCTCAGCGAACGCCCCTCTTTTTGTTGTTGCGCACATACGCTTTCAACAGCACGAACACGGCCGCATACGTCCCGGTGGCCAGCACCGTCGCGATCAGCCAGTTGTCGGTGCCGAGCGTCAGGTAGAGCACGAGGTGGAACACGAAGATCACGGCGAGCCACAGCAACAGGTTCATGCGCTCGACAAAGGACAGGATACCATTCATCGCCTGCCACACCTCCTTGTTTCCATAGCGTCTCCAAGCGGATCGTTTCCATCCTTTATCGAACGTAATTTGGGCGCATTCCCCCGTGTCCGCTCGCGTGAAATAACCATAGTATGATAGTGATTCGAGGAGAGAACGGAGGGAGAAGAAACGTGCCCAAAAAAGGGAAGAAAACGCGCAATGACGGTCAAAAGACTGCCGCCAGCCAGCCGCAAAAGACGACTCCGAGTCTCGGCGACCAACTGAAAGATAAACTCAAGACGGTGAACAAAGGCGGCTTGCTCGGCATGCTCAACGAGGTGCAGAAAACGACACCGGATCAATGGCAGAACCCGGACAACGTCAAAAACATGGCGAAAAAGTTTGCGGAGCAGCTGAAGATCCCAGTCAACGAAGATCGCCTGAACCAGTTCATGAAGGCCTACAAAGACGCGACCAAAGGCGGCAAACCGAACGCCAACGTCGAAGATCTTGTCAAAAAATACGGCAACGGCAAAATTGACGATGCGACCGTCAAAGAAATGAAGAAATTTATCAAGCCAAAAGAATAAGCGACGCATGCAGGGACTGCCTCTCACGGGCAGTTCCTTTTTTGTATCCAAGCAGCCAAAAAGCAGCAAAAACAGGCATAAAAAACGGGGAGGCTATTTCGCTTCCCCGTCTGCCGCTTGCTGCTCCCCTTCCCCGCCGCCTCCCCCGCTTCCGCCGCCGCCAAGCAGGGCGCCGGAAAGCGGCGAGTTGAGCAGGGCCATCAACAGCGCCGCCCATTCGCCGGTGGTGAGCTCTTTGACATTGCCTTGCATCAGCTTGGGCAGCACGCCGGCCGAATTCAACTGCGAGCCGACGCCGTGCAGCCCGTCGAAGATCTGGTCGGCGCGCTGCATATAGCCCATACATTGTTTGCAAAAGTTGCGCAGCTGGCCGATCGATTTGATCGAGTCCTCGACAAACGTCGGGCTCTTCGGACTCGGCAGTTGAAAGCTGGGGAAGGAGGCCCCGCCGGGCAGTGGAATTTTGCGACCGCCCGGGGACGCCGCGTTGCTGGCTTTGGCGCTCCGTCCGCTTTTTTTGTTGTGCCTGGTCTTCAACTCCGCTTTGATGAGCCGGATCTCTTTCTCCAGCAGCTGTTTTTTATGTGTATACGAGGGATGGCCGGCTTGCAAGGCAGTCAGTTCTGCTTCGAGTTTCCGCACGTGCTTTTTGAGAGCGCTGTGTTTTTTTGATTTGACAGCCACGATCGACACCTCCGTTTTCCATATCAACATATGGAAAAGCTGATCGTATCGTGTGGGCGGATATGGAGAATGGGCGGAAGAGATACTAAGCCTGACCTTAGACTTTGGGGAGGGATTCGAGCGTGGCACAGACCAACAGCCAGGACCGTTACGCCCGCCACGGCGGGGTGCATTTTACCCAGAAAGCGTCGCCCGAAGAGATCAACAACTTCGTGAGAAACCTGCCGGAATCACGCCGTGAAAGCCTGTTCGAAGTCCTCGACGAGTTGAACAGCGCCGGCATGATCCAGATTCAAAATGACGGCGTCTTCTCCGACCCTTACGGCAACCTCCACGGCACCGAAGGCTGCTACGACGGCGAGGAGTAAAAGAAAAACCTCCACAGGCGCTGTGGAGGTTTTTTGCTACTGCACGTCGTTCAAGAACGCTTCCAGGCGGTCCATCGCCTTGGCGAGGTTGTCGCGCGAGGTGGCGTAGGAGATGCGGAAGTTGTTCGGAGCGGCGAAGGCGGAGCCGGGCACGAGGGCGATCTTCGCCTGCTCGAGCAAGAGCGTGGCGAAATCGTCCGAGTTGTGGATCACATGCCCCTTGTAGCTCTTGCCATAGGTCGCCGCGCAGTTCGGGAACACATAGAACGCCCCGCTCGGGGTGTCGCAGGTCAGGTGCGGCATCTTGCGGATGCGGTCGAGCACATAGTCGCGGCGCCAGCGGAATTCCGGCACCATCTCCTCGTCGTGGTGATCGAGCGCGGCAAGTGCGGCCCGCTGCGAGATCGAGGCAGGGTTGGCCGTGGTGTGGCTCTGGAAGGACGTCATCGCTTTGATCAGGCTCTTCTCCCCTGCCATGTACCCGACCCGCCAGCCGGTCATCGAGTACGCTTTGGAGAAGCCGTTGATCAACAGGGTGCGAGCTTTCAGCTCTTCGCCAAACGAGGCGATCGAGACCTGTTCGACATCATAGACCAGTTGGTCGTAGATTTCGTCGGAGATCACGAAGAACTCATGCTGCTTGATCACTTCGGCAAGGGCTTGCAGCTCTTCTTTCGTGTAGACGGCGCCGGTCGGGTTGCTCGGAGAGTTGAGCAGGAGCACCTTGGTCTTCGGCGTGACGGCACGCTCGAGCTGCTCGGGCGTGATTTTGAAACCGGTCGATTCATCGGTCGGGATCACCACCGGCTCTGCTTGGGCCAGGCGGATCATCTCCGGGTAGGACACCCAATACGGAGCGGGCAAAATCACTTCGTCGCCCGGGTTGCAAAGCGCCATGAATGCGTTGTACAGGGAGTGTTTCGCGCCCGACGAGACGAGGATGTCGTCCGCCGTGTAGTGAAGTCCCGCGTGATCCTTTAAGAAGGCCGCGATCTTCTTGCGCAGTTCCACGATGCCCGGTACGGCCGTATACTTGGTAAATTGCTCATCGATTGCAACCTTGCCAGCCGAACAAGCCACATCCGGCGTCCCGAAGTCAGGTTCTCCTACGCTCAGGTTGATCACGTCGATTCCGTCGGCGATCATCTGTTTGGTCTTCGCGTCGATCGAAAGCGTCGGCGAAGGCGCGATGTTTTTGACTCGGTCAGAAAGTCCCCATGCCATGATTGAACAGTCCCTCCATTACCTTGATAGTTCCTACAATACAGGCAATTTTCGCCTACCGTCAAGCATGGCAAGCAAATGACGGGCCGCACGTTTCGACCCGTCATCATCCTCTCTTTACCCTATTCGCCTTTTCCGCGTCCGGTGAGCCACTCCCAGAACGTGCGACCGCCAGTCTCTGCGTCCTTTTGCAGCTTGTCGACCGGGTTTTTCTTCATCGAAGGATGCTCCTCACACCAGTCGGTCGGCTCGGTGCCGACGAGGTAATATTCGCGGCGCTTGACCGGGCAATTTTCGGTGGCCAGCTGCCCGGTCGTCGGGTCGATGAACGACTCGATGACGTTGGACGGCACGGCGAACTGTTTCTCCGGCAGGCTCTTGTGCGCTTCGTTCATAAAATCGGCCCAGATCGGCGCGGCCAGATGCGACTCGGTCGCCGAGAGCAGGCGGTCTTTGTCATAGCCGATCCAGACGGCGGTGAGCAGTTGCGGCGTGTACCCGATCATCCAGGCGTCGGTGTCGGTCGTGCCGGTCTTCCCTGCCGCCGGGCGCCGGAAGCTGTCATGGATGCGGTAGCCGGTGCCGTACGGATCGGTCAGCACCGATTTCATCATATCGGTCAGGATGAAGGCAGCGCCGGGATCGATCACCTGCTCCCGATGCGGCCGGAACGTCTTGACCTGTTCCTTGTAGGTGTCTTCGATCGAGCGGATCGCGTACGGCTCGATCTTTTGTCCGCCGTTGGCGAGCGGCGCATAGGCGCGCACCAGCTCCAGCGGCGACGCGGGGAACACGCCGAGCGCCAGCGACGGGTACGGCTTCATCGGCGAGGAGATGCCGAGCGCCTTGGCGGTGGTGATCACTTTCTCCGGGCCGACATCCATGTTCGTCGTCACGGCAAACACATTGTCGGAGCGGGCGATCGCATCGCGGAACGGCAGATAGTCTTCCGCGTAGATGTTGTTGAAGTTGTGTACCTCATATTCTTTCGGTACGCCTTTGTCGTCATCGTAGGTGAACGTCGTCTGCTCCGACTTGATGCGCGTCGACGGCGTGTAGGAGTTGTTCAGGGCGGTCAGGTAGACGAACGGCTTGAACGCCGAGCCGGGCTGACGTTTGGCGAGCGTGCGGTTGTAAGAGCTCTCCGCGTAGTTCTGTCCGCCGACCATCGCTTTGATCTCGCCGCTGTTCGGGTCGATCGCGATTAGCGAGACCTGAAGGTCCGGGTGGTTCTGCAGATGGGCTGTGACCGCGTCCTCGGCCGCTTTTTGCATCGCGGGGTCCAAGGTGGTCTGGATCTTCAAGCCGCCCCGGTAGAGGTCTTCCTCGGCGACGCCGTAGACCTGCTTGAGCTGGTAGCTGACATAGTCGGTGAAGTACGGCGCCCGCCCTTTCGGCGTTTTCAGCGCGGCGAACTTCAGCTCTTCGTGGAACGCCAGGTCTGCCTCCTGCTCGGTGATCTTGCCTTCGTGCGCCATCAGGTTCAACACGATGCGCTGGCGTTCTTTGGCGGCGTCGAGGTGGAAGAACGGATTGTAGATGTTCGGGCCTTTCGGGATGCCGGCGAGCAGCGCCGCTTCGGCGAGCGTCAGGTCTTTGCTCGGCTTGTCAAAATAGGTCTGGGCGGCCATCTCGATGCCGTAGGCACCTTGCCCGTAATAGATGACGTTCAGGTACTGCTCGAGAATTTCTTCCTTTGAATAATTCATTTCGAGTTGCAAGGTGTGCAGCGCTTCCTGCAGTTTGCGCTTGATCGTCTTGTCCTGGGTCAGGTAGAGGTTCTTGGCGAGCTGCTGGGTGATCGTCGAGCCGCCTTCGAGCGCCTGACCGGACTTGAGATCCACCCATAAGGCGCGGGCGATCCCGGCCGGGTTGAAGCCGCCGTGGCTGTAGAACTGCTGGTCTTCCACGGCGATCGTCGCGTCGATCACCGCCTGGGGGATGTCATGCAGTGAGACTTTCAGCCGGTTCTCTCCCCCGTCGAGGAGATCGGTGAGCACCGTATTGTCAGCTGCCACCAGCTTCGACGTGTTGGCAATGTCATTGGGCGGCAGGTCGGCATAGCGCAGATAGAGATAGAAAAAGGCGCCAAAGGCGAACGTGGACATCAGGAAGACCGCAGCGGCTTTCCAGAGCCATAGCCCCTTGTTCTTCTGTTTTTCCTTCGGTCTGCGGGCCGGAATCAGCTCCGGTTCCTGATCCGTCCCCGGTTCAAAATGGGATGATTTCATGGGAATCCCTCACTTTGCAGTGATTGTACTTGACCATTATGAACCTTGCAAAGAAAAAACATACAGAAAAACAGTTTATTTTTCCAGCAGGTTTGGTATAATACCTAGCGTTATGCATTTGAATGAGCAAGAGCGTTTTCTTACATATATGAAGGAGGTTTCTGGAGAAATGGAACTCTGGTACACCGAAAAACAAACCGAAAACTACGGCATCACCGCGAAGATCAGCAAGACTCTGCACACCGAGCAGACCGAATTTCAAGACCTGGCGATGATCGAAACTGAACAGTGGGGCAAAATGCTCGTGCTCGACGGTATGGTCATGACCACCGACAAGGACGAATTCGTCTACCATGAGATGATCACCCACCTGGCGATGAACACTCACCCGAACCCGAAGCGCGCGCTGGTCGTCGGCGGCGGCGACGGCGGTGCGATCCGCGAGATCCTCAAGTACCCGTCGATCGAAACGGCAGTGCTGGCTGAAATCGACGGCCGCGTCATCGAAGTCTCCAAAGAGTACCTGCCGGAGATCGCTGGCAAGCTGTCCGACCCGCGCGTAGACGTGCAAGTGGTCGACGGCATCCAGTACATTCACGACAACAAGAATTCGTTTGACGTCATCCTCGTCGATTCCACCGAACCGGTCGGTCCGGCGGTTGGCCTGTTCGCGAAGAGCTTCTACGAAGGCATCTACGACGCGCTGAAAGAAGACGGCATCATGGTCGCGCAAACGGAATCCCCGTTCTTCAACGCCGACCTGATCAGCCGCGTCTACAAGGACATCTCTTCCCTGTTCCCGGTGACCCGCTACTACACCGCAGCGATCCCGACCTATCCGTCCGGCCTGTGGTCCTTCACCATGGGTTCCAAGAAGCACGATCCGCTGGAAGTTGACGACAGCAAGCTGATCGAGCCGGAAGGTACCAAGTACTACCACAAAGGCCTGCACAAGTCGGTCTTCAACGTGCCGAAGTTCGTGATGGAGCTGTTGAAATAATGGAAAACCATCGCATGAAAAACGACCCGGCGTACTCCGGACGCGAGTTTATCGGCGCGACGCAGAACTATGACGAAGCGACCGCGGTCATCTACGGCATGCCGATGGACTGGACGGTCTCCTTCCGCGCCGGCACCCGCCTCGGGCCGCAGCGCGTGCGTGAAGTCTCGATCCTCTTGGAAGAGTACTCCCCGTATCTGGACAAGCATCTGGAAGAAGTGAACTACTTCGACGGCGGCGACGTGCCGCTGGCGTTCGGCAACCCGCAGCGCTCCGTGGAGCAGCTGTATGAATACGTGAAGCAACTGGTCGCGGACGGCAAGTTCCCGATCGGTCTCGGCGGCGAGCATCTCGTCTCCTGGGGCCCGATCCGCGCTGTCAAAGAAAAGTATGACGATCTGGTCGTTGTGCAGTTTGACGCGCATGCCGACCTGCGTGAAGACTATGAAGGCGAACCGTACTCCCACGCGACCGTGCTGCGCAAAGCGTGCGACGTGGTCGGCCCGCAAAACGTCTACCAGTTCGGCATCCGCTCCGGCACCCGCGAAGAGTTCAAGTATGGCCGTGCAAACACCAACTTCTACCCGTTCGACGTGCTGGAACCGCTGCAAGGCGTGATCGACGAGCTGAAAGGCCGTCCGATCTACCTGACGATCGACATCGACGTCGTCGACCCGGCGGAAGCGCCGGGCACCGGCACGCTCGATGCGGGCGGCATCACGGCCAGAGAGCTGTTCAAAGCTCTGTACTTGATGCGCGACGCCGGTCTGAACATCGTGGCGTTCGACCTCGTGGAGATCGCACCGGTCTACGATCCGTCCGAAAAGACACAAATTCTGGCTTCGAAGATTGTCCGCGAAGTCTTGCTCGGCTTGGTTCCGAATACAAAATAAAGGTTCAGGGGAAAGCAACTCCATGCGTGAGCGGAGTTGCTTTTGTCCACCTTTAAGGAGAGATGGGTAGATGGAAGGGACGGTTCGCGTCAACGTCTGGTCCCGGCAGCGGCAGCAGAACGGAGAGCGGCAAACGTTTCAAACGGAGGCGGAAGGCAAGCTGGTGGTCAAAGGTGAGGCGATCTACATCGCCTACCGGGAAAGCGATGAGTCCGGGCTGGGCTCAACTTTGACCACGATCCGCCTGCAGGGGCAGGAGCTGACCCTGATCCGCCAAGGCGAGACCAACATGCGCCAAGTGCTGGTCAAAGGCAAAGAGCAGCGCGGCTCCTACAACACGCCCTACGGACCGTTCGAACTGGTCACTCGCACCTCCATGCTGATGCTGAACGTAAACGAAAGTGGCGGCCGGATCGAAGCCGTCTACAACCTCCGACTCGCCGGAGAGAAATGCCGCATGGAGCTGGTCGTCGAGATTGCCCCGCTCGTGACGGCCTGATGCCGTTTGGCATAGGGAACATTGGGAAAGGATGTGTCCATCGGATGGACCTGAAAGTATTGATTCTCTCGCTCATCACCGGGATCGTCGTCGGCGTGCTCTTCACGCTGATGCGCCTCCCCCTCCCTGCCCCGCCCGTCCTGTCGGGGATTCTCGGCATCGTCGGGATCTGGCTGGGAGCCAAGATCGTAGAGTTTTTCCGATAACAGCGTCAGCATGAGAACGACGTTCCTGCCTGGGGAGGCAAGAACGTCGTTTTCGTCGTTTAAGCAGGAGTAAAGTGATCGATGCCGAAAAATGATATTGAATAAAATAAATGGTTAAAGTGGAGGTAGAAATTGGTAAACGCGATTCGGTTCAAACTCTCTACAAAACTTGCCCTTACGTATTTGCTGATTATTGTGCTGTTCGCTTTCTCCGGATTCATCAGTTATGGTGCGCTGACATCTGTTTTGCAAAAAAGCGATGCGATTGTGCTTGATGCAATTCCGATTGGCGATGCGGCTCTCAACATGTTGACCGACTTAGTCAATCAAGATACTGCCGTGCGCGGCTATCTGTTGACCGGAGATGATAGCTATCTGGCTCCTTATCGTCTTGGCAAGGAACAGTTGGATAAAAATCTGGCCATGATCCGCGAACTGGAAGCCGGACATCCGATCATGAAGGATCTGGTGGAAAATCAGGCCAATCCTGAGATTGTGAAGCTGCGGGACTATTTTGAAAGTCAAATCAAGCTGGTGCAAGCGGGCAAGATCGCAGAGGCCCGTCTCAACGTTGGCAAAGGAAAAGAAGCGATGGACGCGTTTCGCGCGGTGAACGTGAAGATCCAAGCGGATGTCGACAAACTGACGAACGATGCTTGGCAGGCGGCGAAAAAGGAAGAAGATAATGCGAAGCTGGCGATCATTGGCTTTGGTACCGTGTCGCTGCTTGTCGCCGTGTTTTCGGCCGTCTATTTGGCGCGGACGATTGTGCGCCCGATTCGTCAGATCAACCTGCAAATGCGTGAGATTGCAGAAGGCGAAGGGGATCTGACCCAAGAGCTGAAGATAAAGTCGAAGGATGAGATCGGCGACCTCTCCAAGACGTTTAATGCGATGCTGCATAATTTGCGGTCGATGATCCAACAAGTGGGACTGAGTGCTGATCAAGTGGCAGCATCTTCGGAGCAGTTGACCGCGAGCGCGCAACAGGCAGGCTCCGGCACCGATCAGATCGCTGCGACGATGCAGGAAGTGGCCATCGGTTCGGAACGACAGATGCAAAGTGTAGTGGAAGTTGTGCAGGCATCGAACGATATGTCCCAAGGCGTTGCCACCATCGCTGCGAGTGCCCGGCAGGTGTCCGGAACTGCAGGTCTCGCATCGGAGGCAGCGAGTCAGGGGGCGGGCGCGATTCAAACGGCTGTCGAGCAAATGCAGTCGATTCATCAAACGGTACAGGATCTGCAAAATTCGGTGCATATCCTGTCGGACCGCTCCGTTGATATCGGGCAGATCGTGGAGGTGATCACCGGGATCTCGGCACAGACGAATCTGCTGGCGCTCAACGCTGCGATTGAAGCGGCAAGAGCGGGTGAACAAGGGAAAGGGTTTGCCGTTGTTGCTGATGAAGTGCGGAAGCTGGCCGAACAGTCTGCCGTTTCCGCTCAGCAGATTACAGAACTGATCGCGAACATTCAGGCCGAGACGAGACGAACTGCGAAATCGACAGAGGTTGCCGCGCAAGAAGTCGTGACGGGCATCGAGAATGTGACCGTGGCGGGGAACGCATTTGCAGGCATCCGCAACTCGGTTCAAGACATGTCCGTGCAGATTGAAGCGGTCTCCCAAACGGCCCAGCAGATCGCAGTCCGCACAGAGAACGTCGTGGAGATGGTGGAGAACATCGCCGCGGTTACGGAAGAAACGGCATCTGGGACGCAAAATGTTTCAGCATCTGTTGAAGAACAAGTTGCTTCGATGGAGGAAATCAGCCAGTCCGCAACGTCGCTCACCGAAATGGCGGCTGAACTGCAGGCATTGGTAGGCAAGTTTAAAGTCTAGGTGAACAGACCCGCACAGGGATACACAGGAAGGCAGCGATCAGACGCTGCCTTCTTTCTGTTGGGCGCATTGGGGATGCGGGCTTGTGCCACACTAGCCAAAAGCGAGGTGTTGGCCGTGAAAAGATGGTTGGCTGCCGGAGTGGCGGCGGCGCTTTTGTTCTGTGGCAGTGCGGGGCTGGCGGCAGAGGCGGGAACGGGCACGGTGCTGCCCGTTTCCTACCGGGCGCTGGTCAACCGGCAGGAAGTGCTGGAGATCGGCCAGGAGCAGCTGAAGCAGGTCTATCAGCGGAAAAAGTTTGACGAAGGACAGGTCGTGCTGTTCGCGCGGCCGAGCGAGCAGGATGATTATCTGTATGCCGCCTGGCAGCGGGAGGGCAAGCTTTACGACCTCGGGGCGGTGGGGACGCTGCCGTTTGCGGAGGAAGCGTTCGTGCACCGCCACGAACTGAACGGGCGCACCGTGCTGCGGATCGACGGCGTCTATGCGGCGAAAGCGCCGCAGTCCAATTATTATGTGCTCGACGGGGCAAAGGTCAAGCCGTTCCTGCGCGTCGACGGGCACGCGGTGGAGTCCGATCTGGACCGCGACGGCAAAAAGGAGATCATCACCACCCTCGGGCTGCGCGGTTTGTCCAAGATCTACCGGGAGCTGCCGGACGGCAGCTTCGAGGTCGCCGATATCAACCAGGCCACCGGGGCGCAGGAAGTCGCGTTTCAGATGGAAGATGACCTGTTCATCGCCAAGTATGAAGGCGGCGTGACGAAAAAGTTTTACTACCGGAAAGACGGGCTGCATGAAGAGAAATAGCAGAACCCCCTGTCGAGACGACAGGGGGTTCTGCATAGCCCGTTGGCCGTTTAGTAGACGCCGACGCTGTCCCAGGCGTTGGTCAGAGCGGTGACATAGGAAGAGGGGGCACCGTAGAGCGCTTTGGCGCTTTCAATGGTGGCCATGCGCATCATCGAGAAGTTCGGCGACGAGGTCAGGTAGTTGCGGATGGCGTTGTACCAGACTTTCCCGGCGATGGAGCGGGAACCGATCGCGACGGAGAAGTTGTAGAACGCTTTGCTGGGGATGCCGGAGAGCGTGTAGCGGTTATAGGAGGAGTTGTACTGGTTCATGTGCCCGACATCCGGGTTCTGCAGGGAGCGGATGTAATCCCCGGGCACGCCCGGCGTGTAGATGTCTTCCCCGATCGTCCAGTCCTTGGAGTCCATCACGGCTGCGAACGAATCGCTGATCGACTCCATCAAGGCATCGGTCTGGATGTTGACCAGATAGGTCGGGTTGAGCATCGCTTCGACGACGCCGTGCGTCAACTCGTGCCCGGTGACATCATAGCCGCCGGACAGCGGCAGCATCGTGGTGCCGTCCCCTTCGCCATAGACCATGCGCGTCCCGTCCCAGAAGGCGTTGTTGTAGCGCACCGAATAGCGAACCGCGCCGTAGAACCCGGTGCCTCGGCCGTCGATCGAGTTGCGGTTGAAGGTCGAATAGTAATAATCGTACACTCTGCCCATGTAATAGTGAGCATCGACCGCCGAGCGCTGGGTGCTGGCATTCCAGATGTTATCCGGATCGGTGGCGTAAGAGAGCGGTCCTACGCCGTTGCGGAAGTCATACGTCTCGATGGTGCCGCAAGTGGTCTGGAACATCGCTTTCGTGCGGTCTTCCAGGTAGTAAGTGCCGCTTTTGTAGGTGGTGTTGATCGACTTGGTGTCGCCGAGCACGCCAACTCCGGTGCCGACGGCCGGCGTTCCGGGCGAACAGGTCAGGAAATGCAGCTCGTTGTTGGCTTGGACGATCGAACCGTCTGCGGCCGAGACGAAAATCTGCCAGTTGCCCGCCTGCCCGGACTCATCGAGGTAAGCCACGTTCACGAGGTGGGAGAGGACGGCCGTTTTCCCTTGCGGATAGTAGAGGAGCTTGGCTGTTGCCGGGCGGCTCAGTTCGCCGCGGAAGCCGGTGTGGGCCACCGCTTTTTGGATGGCTGCTTCCGCGGTGACCAGAGCGGTGCCCGTGTCGGGCTTGAGCTGTTTGTAGTCGCCGGTGATGCTCTGCACGCGGCCGTCCGTCTCATGGACGATCATCTGCGCGCCGTAGACGGGGAGTCCGTGAATGGACTGGTCGAGCTTGGTGTGCGTGATGCCGAGCTCGTCTTGCCACGAGCTGTTCAAGCTGAAATTGCCTTGCGCCTGCGTGAAGCCATAGGTCGTCTTGACCTTCTCCAGCGCCTGCAAAGCGCGCGCTTCCGCCGTCTTGCCTTCGACTTTGCCCAGCCCGCCGAGCACGGTGTGCCTTTTGCCCTGCTCGTCTTGGAGCAGGGTCTGGGGGCTGGCAGCGCCGCTGACGCTGACCGCAAACAGCGACGCGGTGACTGAGCACATCACTAACGTTGTCAGTTTTTTCTGCATATTCAATACCTCCCTTTCTGATATATTTACATTTTAACTCAAAGTAAAAAGCCCTTGCAACCGAAGTTGCAAGGGCTTGAGAGATCTTAGTATACGCCAACAGCGGACCAAGCGTTCGTCAGAGCGGAGTAGTAGGAGGAGCCGGAACCGTACAGAGCAGCAGTAGCTTGCAGGGTTGCAGCGCGCGCGCCGGAGAAGTTGGTGGAGCTGGTCATGTAGTCGCGGGAAGCGGTGTACCAGATCTTAGCCGCGATGGAACGGGAACCGATTGCAGTTGCGAAGTTATAGAACGCTTTGTTCGGGATACCGGAGTTGGTGTGAACGCCGCCCCAGTCGCCTGCGGAAGTGTTCGGCAGGACTTTGAATTGGCTCATGTGCGCCGGGTCGCCGTATGCTTCCGGGTCGGACATCGAGCGGAAACCAACGTAACCGTAAGCCGGGAGCGTGAGGTCTTCACCCATCAGCCAGTTGTTGCCTTCGATCGCAGCACCCATCGCGTCGGACCAGGACTCGTTCAGAGCGCCAGGCTGCAGTTCATAGACCAGGTTGGAGGTGTACTCGGTTACGCCGTGGGTCAATTCGTGCGCGATGACGTCGAGGCCAGCGGAGAATGCGCGGAAGTTCTTGCCGTCGCCGTCGCCGTATACCATGTAGGTGCCGTTCCAGAACGCGTTGTTGTAGTTGCGGCTGTAGTGAACGAGCGACTCGATGTTCATGCCGTTGCCGTTGATGGAGTTGCGCGATACGTTGTTTTTGTACCAGTCATAGACAACGCCTGCATAGTAGTGAGCGTCAACAGCTGCACGATGCGTGGTAGCATTCCAGTTGTTGTCAGCGTCGGTAAAGTTGGAGATCAGGTTCGTGCCGTTTTTCATGTCGCGGGTGCGGATCATCCCGGTCATTGCCTTGGTGGTGTCTTCCAGGTAGTAGCTGCCGGAGCGCAGGGTGGTGTTGATCGTCTTGGTGTCGCCCAGTACGCCGATCCCGGTGCCAGCCACGCCTTCAACTTGGTTGACCGCGTGTACGATCGAACCGTCTACCGCGTCAACGAAGATGGTCCATTTGCCCGGAATGTCGCCGAGGTAGTTCACGCCGACTTGGTAGGACAGAACTGCTTTGTCGCCGACCGGGTAGTAGACCAGCTCAGCGTTTGCCGCTTGGGACAGTTCGCCGGTGAAGCCGGTGTGTGCGATTGCTTTATCGATAGCTGCGGTTGCAGATACTTTTTCTTTCTTAGCGTTGGCTTTCAGGTTCTTGAAGTCACCGGTTACGCCTTGTACGTCGCCGTTCGCTTCATGAACGATCACTTGCTGGCCGAATACTTTCACGCCGTCGATCATTTGGTCCATACGAGTATGGGTAGTGCCGTTTTCGTCTTTGTGGGCTTTCTTCACTTTGAAGTTGTCCTTCGCGGATGCGAAGCCGAAGTTGCCTTTTACTTTGTCCAGCGCGTTGAATGCGCGCTCATCAGAAGTTGCGCCGGTCACTTTGCCCAGCTTGCCCACAACGTTGTGGACTGCGCCTTTCTCGTCTTTCAGGACTTTCGTGTCGTTAGCAGCGCCAGCGTTCATGGTGAACGCGGTTGCTGCGACCGAAGTCAGTACCAGCGTTGCGATCAGCTTTTTGTTCATTTTTAATGACCCCCAGTTTCTTTTGTGTATATTTTTATAAAGTTTATCTTGCTGGCTTAATAATACGACAACGGTGAATAGTCTGTCAATATGATTTGTCAGATTTGTGACAAATAAAAGCCCCCTTTTGTAAAGGGGGCTTTATGATTAGTTGATGCCAACTGCGCTCCAAGCGCTTTTCAGTTGCGTGTAGTAGGAGGAGCCGGAGCCGTACAGAGCCGCACAAGCGGACAGCGTGGCTGCACGCGCGCCGGAGAAATTGGTGGAGCTGGTCATGTAGTCGCGAGATGCGGTGTACCAGATCTTGCCCGCGATGGTGCGGGAGCCAATTGCCGTCGCGAAGTTGTAGAACGCTTTGTTCGGAATACCGGAGTTGGTGTGAACGCCGCCGTTGTCGGAAGAGGTGTTCACGTATTGGTTCATGTGCGCCGGTTGGCCGTAAGCAGCCGGGTTGGACATGGAACGCAGCGCGTCACCAGAGATGCCCGGGGTATAGACCGCTTCACCGATCAGCCAGTTCGAGGAATCCATGACGGATGCCATCGCATCCGACCAGGACTCGTTCAGTGCGCCGGATTGGTAGGAGTAGATCAGGCCGGAGGTGTATTCGGTTACAGCGTGAGTCAGTTCGTGTGCAACAACGTCGTAGGAACCGGACAGAGCGATGAAGGTCGAGCCGTCGCCATCGCCGTATACCATTTGCGTGCCTTCCCAGAACGCGTTGTTGTAACGGGAGCTGTAGTTGACGCCGGAGATGATCGTCTTGCCGTTGCCGTCATAGGAGTTGCGGCCGAGTTGGCTGTAGTAGTAGTCGTAGACTTTGCCCGCGTAGTAGTGAGCGTCAACGCCTGCACGCTGGTTGCTCGCGTTGTAGTTGTTGTCCGCATCGGTCATGTAGTACTGCGAGGACGTGCCGTTGTTGAAGGTGTAGGTGTTGATGGTGGAACCTTTTTGGGTGTACATGTACTTGGAGCGGTCTTCCAGGTAGTAGGAGCCGGATTTCAGGGTCGTATTGATGGTTTTAACGTCACCCAGAACGCCGGTGCCGGTGCCTGCGTGCACTTGGTTGACAGCATCGAGGATCGAGCCGTCCACTGCGCTTACGAATACGGTCCAGTTGCCCGGAGCTTCATTGATGTAGTTGACGTTGACTTTGTATGCCAGAGCTGCTTTGTCGCCTTGCGGGAAGTACGTCAGCTCAGCGTTGGACGGGCGGGACAGTTCGCCGGTGTAGCCGGTCTTTGCAACTGCTGCTTTTACAGCTGCTGCATCGGAGATGGAAGCGGTGGAAGCGTCCGGAGTCAGCGCTGCGAAGCCGCCGGTCACGCCTTCCACGTCACCGTTTGCTTCATGCACGATCATTTGCTGGCCGAACACTTCGATGCCGTTGATCGTCTGGTTCAGCTTGGTGTGGGTGGTACCGTTTTCGTCTTTGTGCGCCTGCTTGTATTTGAAGTTGCCTTTTGCTTTGCCAAAGCCGTAGTCGCCTTTGACTTTGTCGAGTGCGTTGAATGCGCGCTCTTCAGCCGTAGCGCCGGACACTTTGCCCAGCTTGCCGGAGACGGTGTGGACTTTGCCTTTTTCGTCCTTGATGACGTTTTTCTCTGCAGCCGCGCCTGCGTTCACCGCGAAAGCGGTTGCTGCGACAGTCGTCAGCACCAGAGTTGCGATCAGTTTTTTGTTCATTTTCAATGACCCCCGTATCTAGTTTATTTTTGGGTTACAAAAGGGGAAGTAACCCTGATGTTATGATAAGCCAAGAAAGAAGATTCAGTCAATAGTATTTTAGATATTGTTTTTGTTTTATAGAAATAAATCATGAAAATCTGATTTAATGAAAAAGCCCCTGGCCACTGTGGCAAGGGGCTTTCCGATGTTTAGTTGACACCTACCGCTGTCCACGCATTTTTCAGCGCGGTGTAGTAGGAGGAGCTGGAGCCGTAGAGCGCCGCCGTCGCCTGCAGAGTCGCCGCGCGCGCGCCGGAGAAGTTGGTGCGCGAGGTCATGTAGTCGCGGGACGCGGTGTACCAGATCTTGCCTGCGATCGAGCGGGAGCCGATCGCCGTCGCGAAGTTGTAGAACGCTTTGTTCGGGATGCCGGAGTTGGTGTGCACACCGCCGTTGTCGCTGGTGGTGTTCACATATTTGCTCATGTGATCCGGATCGCCGTATGCGCCGGGGTCGGACATCGAGCGGAACGCTTTCGCGCCGTAGCCGGGCAGGGTGATGTCTTCGCCGAGCAGCCAGTCGCCGGAGTCGAGCACCGCACCGATCGCATCCGACCAGGACTCGTTGAGCGCGCCGGACTGGTTTTGGTAGACCAGCTTGGAGGTGTAGTCGGTCACTCCGTGGGTCAGTTCGTGCGCGACGACGTCGAGAGCGCCGGAGAACGCTTTGAAGTTGGTGCCGTCCCCGTCGCCGTACGTCATCTGGCGGCCGTCCCAGAAGGCGTTGTTGTAGCGGGTCGCGTAGCGCACGCCCGATTTGATCGCCATGCCGCTGCCGTTGATCGAGTTGCGGCCGAGCTGGCTGTAATAGTAGTCGTACGTCGCGCCCGCATAGTAGTGCGCGTCAACGCCGGCGCGCTGGGCGGCCGCGTCAAAGTTGTTGTCGGCGTCGGTGATCGCATATTGCGACGAGGTGCCGTTGCGGTAGTCGAGGGTGGTGATCTTCGATCCGTTGGTTTGGTACATGTACTTGGTGGTGTCCTCCAGCACATAGGAACCGTTCACCAGCGAGGTGTTGATCGTTTTGCGGTCGCCGTTGACGCCCGTGCCGGTGCCGGTCGCCGTCGTGCCGGTGCCCGGCTGGGCGAAGTCGATCGCGTTGATCGCGTCGACGACGTTTCCGGTGACCGCGTCGATGAAGATCTGCCAGTTGCCGGCCGCTTCCGGCGAGACGTAGTGGACGTTGATCTGATAGGAGAGCACCGCTTTGCCGTCTTGCGGATAGTAGACCAGCTCGGCGGTCGGCGCTTCCGACAGTTCGCCGGTGTAGCCGGTGTGGGCAATCGCGCCTTGTACCGCGTCTTTCGCTTTGACTGACGCTTTGGATGCGCCTTTGCTGAGTGGCTCGAACGTGCCGCTCACGCCTTGCAGAGCGCCGTCCGCTTCATGCACGATCAGTTGCTCGCCGAAGACGGGGATGCCGTCGATCACGCGGTCGAGCTTGGTGTGCGCAGTGCCGTTTTCGTCTTTGTGAGATTTCTTGATTTTAAAATTCTTGTCGGCTTTGTCGAAACCGAAGTCAGCTTTGACTTTCTCAAGCGCTGCAAACGCACGGGTTTCCGGCGTGTTGCCGCTGATTTTGCCCAGGGAGCCGGCCACGGTGTGGACAGCGCCCGTTTCGTCTTTCAGCACTTGCTTGTCGTTGGCCGCGCCTGCCTGCAGCGTGAAAGCGGACGCGACCAGCGAGGTCAGGACCAGTGTGGCCGTCAGTTTTTTGTTCATCGCGAAATCCCCCTTAGATCGAGATTAGATGCCGACCGCCGTCCACGCGTTTTGCAGCGCGGAGTAGTAGGAAGAGCCTGTGCCGTACAGAGCTGCGCAAGCGGACAGCGTTGCTGCGCGCGCGCCGGAGAAGTTGGTGCTCGACGTCATGTAGTCACGGGACGCGATGTACCAGATCTTGCCTGCGATGTCGCGGGAGCCGATCGCCGTCGCGAAGTTGTAGAACGCTTTGTTCGGGATGCCGGAGTTGGTGTGCACACCGCCGTTGTCAGCCGAGGTGTTGACATACTGGCTCATGTGCGCCGGGTCGCCGTAGGCGCCCGGATCGGACATCGAGCGGAACGCCGCTTTGCCGTAGCCCGGCAGGACGATGTCTTCGCCGAGCAGCCAGTTGCGGCCTTCGATGACGGCGCCCATCGCGTCCGACCAGGACTCGTTGAGTGCACCCGATTGGTTTTGATAGACGAGGCCAGAGGTGTATTCGGTCACGCCGTGGGTCAGTTCGTGCGCGATGACGTCGAGCGCGCCGGAGAAGGCGCGGAAGTTTTTTCCGTCGCCGTCCCCGTAGGTCATCGAGGAACCGTTCCAGTAGGCGTTGTTGTAGCCGTTTTGGTAATTGACGTAGGAGAGCAGGGTTTTGCCGGTGCCGTCATATGAGTTTCGGCCGAGCAGGTTGTAGTAGTAGTCGTACACATACCCCGCATAGTAGTGCGCGTCAACGCCGGCGCGCTGGTTAGAAGCGTCCCACACATTGTCGGTATCGGTCATGTTATAAGAGAGCAGCCAGCCGTTTTTGTACGTCTTGGTCTGAATCAGGCCGGTCATCGCCGTTTTGCTGCGGTCTTCCAGGTAATAGGTGCCGCTGCGCAGTGTGGTCTGGATCGTTTTGGTGTCGCCGAGGACGCCCGTGCCGGTGCCGGCGACATGCTCGATCTGGTTGAAGGAGTTGACGATCTCGCCGGTGGCCGCGTCGACAAACACCGACCAGCGGCCAGGCGCTTCGCCAAGGTAGTTGACGCTGACTTTGTAGGTCAGCACCGCTGCGCTGCCTTGGGCGACATAGACCAGCTCGGTCTTCGCCGGTTCGGACAGCTCGCCTTGGTAGCCGGTGTGCGCGACCGCTTTGTCGATCGCTGCGCTTTCTTTCAGGACCGCTTTGGACGCTTTCGGCGCCAGGTCTTTGAAGGAGCCGGTGATGCCTTGGACGTCGCCGTTCGCTTCGTGGACGATCATCTCAGCGCCGAAGACCGGGATGCCGCCGATGACTTGGTCGAGCTTGGTGTGGGTGGTGCCGCTTTCATCTTTATGGGATTTCTTAGCCTTGAAATTGCCTTGGGCTTTGTCAAAGCCATATACGTCTTTCGCTTTGTCGAGCGCGTTCAGGGCGCGAGCTTCAGGAGTAGTGCCTTCAACTTTGCCGAGCTTGCCGACAACGTTGTGCACTTGGCCCTTTTCGTCCTTCAAGACTTGTTTGTCGTTGGCTGCACCTGCCGACGACATGGCAAATGCGGACGCAAGCACCGATGTCATCACCATAGTTGCGATCAGCTTTTTGTTCATTGTTGAATGACCCCTCTCTAATTTTAGAATATTTAGAACCTTATAACAGTTCTTGTTGTAAGTGTATCGACTTTGAGTAACAGCGTCAACTAATTTTACAAATTTATCATTAAATACTATTCGACAGCTCTTATAATATGTAAAAAAACCCCTGACAGGTGTCAGGGGTTTTTGCAGGTTGCCGATTAGTTTACGCCTACGTTGCTCCAAGCGGTTTGCAGAGCGGTGTAGTAGGAAGAAGTGGAACCGTACAGCGCTGCAGTTGCTTGCAGGGTTGCTGCGCGAGCGCCTGCGAAGTTGGTGCTGGAAGTCATGTAGTCGCGGGAAGCGGTGTACCAGATCTTACCTGCGATGGTGCGGGAACCGATTGCAGTTGCGAAGTTGTAGAACGCTTTGTTCGGGATCCCGGAGTTGGTGTGAACGCCGCCGTTGTCGGAAGAAGTGTTCACGTATTGGTTCATGTGCGCCGGTTGGCCGTAAGCAGCCGGGTTGGACATGGAACGCAGTGCGTCGCCAGCTACGCCCGGGGTGTAGACCGCTTCACCGATCAGCCAGTTAGCGGAATCCATGACGGATGCCATCGCATCGGACCAGGACTCGTTCAACGCGCCGGATTGGTTGGAGTAGATCAGGCCGGAGGTGTATTCGGTTACAGCGTGGGTCAGTTCGTGTGCAACAACGTCGTAGGAGCCGGACAGAGCGATGAAGGTCGAGCCGTCACCATCGCCGTATACCATTTGCGTGCCTTCCCAGAACGCGTTGTTGTAACGGGAGCTGTAGTTGACGCCGGAGATGATGGTCTTGCCAAGGCCGTCGTAGGAGTTGCGGCCGAGTTGGCTGTAGTAGTAGTCATACACTTTGCCCGCGTAGTAGTGAGCGTCAACGCCTGCACGCTGGTTGGTCGCGTTGTAGTTGTTGTCCGCATCGGTCATGTAGTACTGGGAAGTAGTGCCGTTGTTAAAGGTGTAGGTCTTGATGGTGGAGCCTTTTTGGGTGTACATGTACTTGGTGCGGTCTTCCAGGTAGTATTGGCCGGAAGTCAGGGTGGTGTTGATGGTTTTGGTGTCACCCAGAACGCCGGTGCCGGTGCCTGCATGTACGTGGTTGGTCGCTTCGAGGATCGAGCCGTCTACCGCGCTTACGAATACGGTCCAGTTGCCCGGAGCTTCATTGATGTAGTTCACGTTGACTTTGTAAGCCAGAGCTGCTTTGTCGCCTTGCGGGAAGTACATCAGCTCAGCGTTGGACGGGCGGGACAGTTCGCCGGTGTAGCCGGTCTTTGCAACTGCTGCTTTTACAGCTGTTGCATCGGAGATGGAAGCTGCGGAAGCGTCAGCAGCCAGGGTTTCGAAACCGCCGGTTACGCCGACAACATCGCCGTTCGCTTCATGCACGATCACTTCGGAAGCGAACACCGGAATGCCGTTGATGGTTTGGGACAGCTTGGTGTGGGTGGTGCCGTTTTCATCTTTATGGGACTTCTTGAACTTGAAGTTGTCTTTCGCTTTGTTGAAGCCCAGGTCGCCTTTTACTTTGTCGAGTGCGTTGAATGCGCGCTCTTCAGCAGTTGCGCCCGATACTTTGCCCAGTTTGCCCACAACGTTGTGGACTGCGCCTTTTTCGTCTTTCAGGACTTGCTTGTCCGAAGCTGCGCCTGCGTTCACTGCGAACACGGATGCTGCTACCGAGGACAATACGAGAGTTGCCACCAGCTTTTTGTTCATTTTAAGTGACCTCCATTATGTGTTTATATTCGGACTTTTCTGTCGTCCGTGTTCTAATCTTATAGTAAATGTGAAGGGTATGTCAATATTTATTTAAGAAAATGTTGCAGGCAATTTATACTATAATTTTAACGATTAATTTCAGAAATCGGTGTATTTCGATAAAAATTGTCACATTTCGGATTTCATAAGCCTTTCTCCCTCTTTGGGCTGCCCGAAAACTGCACTTTTTTTCGACAAGAAATGATTTTTGGTAGATCGGTCTGTTTCCAGCGGTTTCAGGCAAAAATAGAAACCGTGTCCGACGAATATTTTGGGCGTTCATCGACATTTTTCGACTTTTTGTTAAATGTTAGTAATTTAGGTTAAGGGAAATATGTGATTTTGCAGGAGTGATACCATAAATTTTTTTGGAGAGGTGGTAAACACCCGTTGGATAAAAGTAAAAACTGGGACGTGAATGATCCGGAAGTGCGGCAGTTGGTCGAGGGCATGAAAATGGAATTGGCCCGCGAATACGGGATGCAGATTCCGCTCGACGGATATTGGGGCCATTGCGCATCGAAAGAGCTCGGAAAGATCGGTTCACAATTAAAAAAGCGCCTGCCGATACTCTTGGAACGCGGGAAAAAGGAAAAGAATGTGCGGAAAAAGAGGAAATAAGGTATTCTGTTGCGTAGGGTATTCACAGTAGGAATGGAGGGGACACCATGCTTCATCTCGTGGAAAGAAACCGTGACGCGTATCTGCCGCTGCTCTTGCTAGCCGACCCTTCGGAAGCGATGGTGCGCCGCTATCTGTCAGAAGGAGAGCTCTACGCCTGGCGCTCCGAAGAGGAAGAGACGATCGGCGTGCTGCATCTTCTGGAGTCGGAACCGGGCCAGATCGAGATCAAAAACATGGCCGTTCGCGAAGGCTATCAGAATCAGGGCCACGGGAAACAGCTGCTGCAGGCGGTGCTTCGCATGCTGCAGGAGCGCGAGGTGCGCGAAGTGGTCGTGCGCACCGGCAACTCGAGCATCGGAAATCTGGCGTTTTATCAGAAGCAGGGGTTTCGGATGTCCGGCATTGAGTTTGATTATTTTACAAGAACTTATGAAGATGCGATTGTGGAGCACGGCATTCCGTGCCGGGATCAGATCATTTTTAAGCGTCCGCTGTAACCAGCGGAACTTTTTTTGGGCCGAGCTGCCGGAAAATCGGCGCAAAAAGTGCCGAATTTCCGGCGGTGAGCGGACGAGGGAAGGAGGGGCTGGAGATGGAGCGCGAGGCGCGGGAGATGGTCGAGATGCTGCGGGCGATTTTGGCGTCGATCGATGAAGGGATTCATGCGGTCGACCGGGACGGCATCACCATCTATTACAACGATGCGGTGGCGCGGCTGGACGGACTCGACCCGCAGGAAGTGATCGGGAAGCACATCCTGGAGGTGTTTCCGTCGCTCAACAACGGGACGTCCACCTTGCTCAAGGTGATCGAGACGGGCGAGCGGATTCCCGACCTGCCACAGATGTACACCAACTACCGCGGTTACAAGGTGCACACGGTGAACACGACGCTGCCGATCGTCTCGGGCGGCAAGGTGATCGGAGCGCTGGAGGTGGCGAAAGACCTGACGCGGCTGAAGGAGCTGAACGAAAAGCTGATCGACCTGCAGGCGCAGGTGGTCGGGGTGGAAAAAAAGGCGCTCGGGAAGAAGAAAAGCCCGATCGAGGCGCGCTGGACGTTCGACGAGATCTTGACGCAGGACCGGTCGATGCTGCTGCTCAAAGAGCTGGGGGCGCGGGCGGCGACGACCTCGTCGCCGGTGCTGGTGTTTGGCGAGACGGGGACGGGCAAAGAGCTGTTCGTGCAGTCGATCCACAATGCGTCACCGCGGCGGCACAAGCCGTTTATCGCTCAAAACTGTGCAGCATTGCCGGCGTCGCTGCTCGAAGGGCTCTTGTTCGGGACGGTGAAAGGGTCGTTTACAGGGGCGGAGAACCGGCCGGGACTGTTCGAGCTGGCCGACGGCGGGACGCTGTTTTTGGATGAGATCAACTCGATGCCGCTCGAACTGCAGGCGAAGCTGCTGCGCGTGCTGCAGGAAGGCATCGTGCGGCGGGTCGGCGACACGAAGGTGATCGAAGTCGACGTACGGGTCTTGGCGGCGACCAACCAGAACCCGCTGCTGGCGATCGAGCAGGGCCATCTGCGCTCCGACCTGTATTATCGGCTGAACGTCGTTTCGCTGCATCTGCCCTCCTTGTCGGAGCGCCCGGATGACATCCGGCTCTTGGTGCGGCATTTTATTGACAAGTTCAACCGCAAGTTCGGACTGCAGGTGCTCGATGTGTCGCCTGAGGTGTTTGACCGCTTTCATGCCTATGGGTGGCCGGGCAACGTGCGCGAGCTGGAGCATGCTGTCGAAGGGGCGATGAACCTCGCCGACGGGCCGTATCTGCGCATGGAACACCTGCCGTGGCACATTCGCGAAGGCCATTTCGCCGCCAAGGCGGAAGGCGGCATTACTCTGCCGCACGGCGTCCGCCCCTTGCGCGAAGTGCTCGATAACGTGGAGAGCGCGCTGATCGAGCAGGCGATGCGCGAGACGGGCGGAAACATCCAACAGGCGGCAAAATTGCTGAAAGTGCCCAGGCAGACGCTGCAGTACAGGCTGCAAAAAGGGCAGAAGAAAGAGCAGGACTGACACAGGGAGTGCCGAAAATTCGGCACTTTTTCTTTTGTAAGCGGTTGCGGAAAATTGGCAGAACCTTTGGGAAACGGGGTTGGCAGTGGTTTTATAAAAGTTGGCACGATTCTTGCAATGACTAGTGAGCAACGCAACAACAGATCCAGGAAAGTGTGTAAGGAGGGGGAGCGCCATGAGACCGGGCCATCGGTACGGTTTGCATCGTGTGCTGGAGCCACAAGGCACGATGCCGCAGCCGGCATGGAAGATTGACAACAGCATGGAGCTGTATGATAACGAGATTTTGATCGATGTGGAAACGCTGAACATCGACTCTGCTTCTTTTGTACAAATCCGCGATGCGGAGGGGGGCGACCCGGTCAAGGTCGGCGCGCACATGCAGCGCATCGTCGCGGAGCGCGGCAAGCATCACAATCCGGTCACCGGCTCCGGCGGGATGCTGATCGGCACGGTGCGCCGGATCGGCGAACGCCTGCAAGGGCAGATCGACCTGCAGGAAGGCGACCGCATCGCGACCCTCGTCTCGCTGTCGCTCACTCCGCTCACGATCGAGACAATCAAACATCTTGATGTCAAAACCGGGCAGGTCGACATCGCAGGCCAGGCGATTCTCTTCGAATCGGGCCTGTATGCGAAACTCCCGTCCGACCTCCCCGACCGGATCGCGCTCGCCGTCCTCGACGTCTGCGGCGCTCCGGCGCAAACCGCCAAGCTGGTCCAAGCGGGCGACACGGTCGTCGTGCTCGGCGCCGGCGGGAAAAGCGGCACGATGGTGCTGTACCAGGCGCGCAAATCGGCCGGGCCGACCGGCAAGATCATCGCCGTCGAGTACGGCGAGGCCGGCTGCAAGCAGCTCGAAGAGCTCGGCTGGGCGGATGTGGTCTTAAACCTCGACTGCACCAAGCCGGTCGACGTGCTGGAAGCGGTCGAGAAGGCGACCGGCGGAACTTTTGCCGATTTGACGGTCAACTGCGTGAACATCCCGGGCACGGAGATGGCTTCGATCCTCTCCACGCGCGATGAAGGGACGGTCTACTTCTTCTCGATGGCGACCTCCTTCACGGCGGCGGCGCTCGGCGCAGAAGGCGTCGGCAAAGATGTGAACATGATCATCGGCAACGGCTATACGAAAGGGCATGCCGATCTCTCGCTGCAACTGGTGCGCGAGTCGGCTGCGCTGCGCGGGCTGTTTGAAACCAAATACGGGAACTAAGAGGAGGGCATTACTCATGGAACAACAAGAACGCTTGGAACGCCACCTGTACGGGAAACAAAAACGCCACTTCCGTGATGTGGAGATCTGGAAAGACGTAACGAACGATCAATGGGATGACTGGATGTGGCAGCTGACCCACACCATCAACGACCTCGAAACGCTGGAAGGCGTCGTCAACCTGACCGAAGAAGAGCGCGTCGGCATCCTGAACGTGAAGATGTCGATCCCGCTGCGCATCACGCCCTACTACGCGATGATGATGGACCCGGATGATCCGCAATGCCCGGTGCGCCTGCAGGCGGTGCCGATGTCTGATGAGATGCAGCGCTCGCCGTGGGACATGGCCGACCCGCTGCACGAAGATGAAGATGCGCCGGCGCCGGGCCTGACCCACCGCTATCCGGACCGCGTGCTGTTCCTGATCACCAACCAATGTTCGATGTACTGCCGCCACTGCACGCGCCGCCGCTTCTCCGGCCAAGTCGGCCAATCGGTGCCGCGCCAGCAGCTCGATGCGGCGATCGACTACATCGCCCGCACGCCGCAGATCCGCGACGTTCTGCTCTCCGGCGGCGACGGCCTGCTCGTCAATGACAAGATCCTCGAGTACGTCATCTCCAACCTGCGCAAGATCCCGCATGTGGAGATCATCCGCATCGGCACCCGCGCGCCGGTCGTGTTCCCGCAGCGCATCACCGACAACCTGGTGACCATGCTGAAAAAATACCATCCGGTCTGGATCAACACGCACTTCAACCATCCGGATGAACTGACCGAAGAAGCAAAAGCGGCGTGCCACAAGATCGCCGACGCGGGCATCCCGCTCGGCAACCAGACCGTTCTGATGCGCGGCGTCAACGACTGCGCGCACGTGATGAAAGACTTGATGCACCAGCTGGTGTACAACCGCGTGCGTCCGTACTACATCTACCAGTGTGACCTGTCGGAAGGCATCCAGCACTTCCGCACCACCGTCTCCAAAGGCCTCGAGATCATGGAGCAGCTGCGCGGTCACACTTCAGGCTATGCGGTGCCGACTTTCGTCGTCGACGCGCCGGGCGGCGGCGGCAAGATTCCGGTCATGCCGAACTACGTGCTCTCGCAAGGCCATGGCAAAGTGATCCTGCGCAACTTCGAAGGCGTGATCTCGGTGTACCACGAGCCGACCTACCAAGACACAGGATGCCCGCCGACCTGCAAGCACGACCACAGCACCGACAACGAGATCGGGCTGGCGCGTCTGCTCAACGACAAGCAGCTCTCCCTGGAGCCGAAGACGCTGAAGCGCCGCCGTCCGAAAGAGCAGCAGGCCGAACAGCCGGATACGAAGATCGACCTGCCGATGGCAGACTGATCGCGATGGCTTTGCAACGAGTGGACTTGGGTCGTGTCCGCCGCCTCGCGCTGGTCGGGATCGCCAAACACGCCGGCAAGACCACCGCTTTGAATGAACTGATCGGTCAGGCTTCCGTCCATGGGCGGAAGCTTGGTCTGCTCTCGATCGGTGTTGACGGAGAGCGAAACGATGCGATCATGGGGGTGCCCAAGCCCGAGGTGCGAGTCCCGGCGGGCGCCCTCGTGGCGTCTGCGGGCGATGTGCTGACCGAAGGCACGGCGTCGCTGCGCATCGTGGAGTCGACGGGCATCGGGTCGACGCTCGGCGATGTCTATCTGGCGGAAGTGCAGGAGCCGGGCACGGTGGTGCTGGCCGGCGTTCGCTATCAGGAGCAGGTGAGTCACGTTTTGACGCGGATGGAAGCGCTCGGCGCCGACCTGTGTTTTATCGACGGGGCGTTCGACCGGATGATGGCCGCCCATCCGCTGCTGACCGACGGCGTGGTGCTGGCGACCGGCGCGGTGGTGGCGAAGACGGTGCAGGAGGCGGCGCAGAAGAGCCTGTTTTTCCTGCAGCGGTTTGCACTGCCGCAAGCGGATGCCGAGTTGGCCATGCTGTATGACTTGGCTGCGGAAAAAGGGGCTTTGGCTGTGGGCGTGCTCCGTGAGGACCGGCTGGAGCCGGTGCTGCTGCGCCAGACCTCGTCGTTTACGGCCAATCCGCAGAACGATCCGCACTGGCCGGGGCAGGAGGATGTGCAGGCGCTGGCGGTGACCGGCGCGGTGACCGACCGGCTGGTGCAGATGCTGGAAGGGATGCCGCGCGGGTTCCGGCTGGTGCTGTCCGATGCGACCCACTTTTTTGTGAGCCTGCCGGTCTGGCGGAAGTTTTTGCGGCGCGGGCATAGGATCGTCGTGCGCCGCAGCGTGAACGTGCTGGGTGTTGCGGTCAATCCGTACGCGGTGCAAGGGTATCGCCTGCCGGGGCGTGAGTTGGTGGCAGCGATCCAAGCGGCGGCGGGCGGGATTCCCGTCTTTGATGTGAAGGAGTGAGTCAGGATGACCTCGCAGGCAGGCATGGCATATTGGGATGAGACGACAAAAGAGCTGCTTGGCTGGCCGGAGGTCCTGGCGATGCTCCGGCCGCTGTCCAAAGCGGGCTTGCAAGCGAAGCGCGGGATGCGGCCGTTTTTGCCCGGCGAGGAAGCGCGCTGGCAGGAGCGGATGGACGACCTGTGCGCGGTGCGGGCGGAGCTAGACGAAGCGGCGTGGGTGAAAGAGCTGTCCGACGAGCTGCGGGCGGTGCCGGAGATCGGCGCGCTGCTGCAGCTGATCGGGCAGGGGGCGTCGTTGCGCCAAGTGGACTTTTTTGAAGTGAAGCAGTTTTTGTGGCATGGCTTTGCGGTGGAGCGGCTGCTGGCGGAGCGGGGGCTTTGCTTCCCGTGGTGGGAGCGGCTGGCCTGGGAAGAGCTCTTGCGCAAGCTGAACCCGCCGGGGGACTTGGTGCCGGGCTTTGCGCTGGCCGAGCTGTCCGGAGATGCGGAGCTGGTGCGCCTGCGCCAAGAGCTGGCGGCGCTTGAGGAAGCGCTGTTTGCGGAAAAAAAGGCCCAGGGCGACCGCCTGCGCGAACGATACGGCAGGCGGCCGGGCCAAGACGGCCAGCTCGTGTTTGACAAGCTGGACGGGGTGTTGGGCGCGGCGCGGCAGGACGGGGACTTGGTCTTGGTGCAGGAGACGATGTTCGAAGCGGTGTTTGGCGTCGCCGAGTCTGCGGTGCTGACCGAACTGCTGCAGCAGCGCGAGGCGAAGCTGACCGAGATCGAGGATCAGGAGACGGCAGCTCTGCACGCGTTGGCGGAGGAGTTTCGCCCGTACGCAAGAGCGATGGCACAGGCGCTGGAGGCGGTCGGGCGATTGGACCTGACGCTGGCGAAAGCAATGCTGGCGAAAAAGTGGGAGTATGGCCGGGCGGATTGGACGGCATCGCCAGCATTGAGCACTGGAGAAACGGATGTAGCAGAGCCCGCAAGTGACTTGCAAGGTGCCGATGCCGCTCCCGCTGCATGGCTTCTCGAAGGCGCGTTCCACCCGGTCGCCCGCTCTGCAGTCGAAGCGCGGGGCGGCGAATTTACGCGGCTGGATGTGGAACTGCAGCCAGGCGTAGGGCTGATCACCGGGCCGAACATGGGCGGCAAGACGGTGGTGCTGAAGACGCTGGGGCTGCTCCAAGCCCTCGCGCAGCACGCCATGCCCGTGCCGGCCAAGCGCTTTCGCTTCCGGCCGGTCGAGCGCATCGGCATGTCCGGCGGGGATGAGCAGAGCCTGCACAGCGGGCTGTCCTCGTTCGGCGCCGAGATGCAGCGCATCGCGGCCCTCGTCAACGGTCAAGGGCGCGCCTTGTTGCTGCTCGACGAAGTGGCCCGCACGACCAACCCGGAAGAAGGCGAAGCGCTGGCGATCGGCCTCGCGTCTTACCTGCTGTCGACAGGGCACACCGCCTTGTTCGCCTCCCACTTCCCCGGCGTGACCGAAGTGCCGGGCGTGCAGCTGTTCCGGGTCGCCGGGCTGAAGCGCGGCGTGCTCGACCAATTGGCAGAAACGAACGCGCCGGACGGTGTCTTGCACCGTCTGCACAGCGCGATGGACTATACGTTAGTGAAAAGCAGCCCCGGCGACGTTCCGAAAGACGCCGTACGGCTGGCCGAATGTTTTGGATTGCCGCAAGCGGTGCTGGATGAGACCCGTGCGGCGTTACAGCGAAAGGAGGGCCCCACAACATGAGCAAATTGTATCTCGATCAGGCCAAAGTCGCCCGGGCGCGCCAAGCGGCGTCCGACGTGGCCGATTCCCTGCAGGAATTTATCTCCGAGCGCACCACCGTCGCGGTGGAGCGCACCGTGCTGCGCCTGTACGGACTGGACGGCATCGACGCCGATTATGTGCCGCTCCCGAACGTGGTGGTCGACCACATCAAAGACGGCGGACAACTGCACCGCGGCGCGGCCCGCTTTGTGATCAACGCCGTGCTGCAAAAAGGCCTCACCGTGCAGGAAGTGGGCGAAGAGATCGCAGCAGGCACGCTCGACCTGCTCGAACTCCCGCTGCTCGAAGACGAAGTGATCCAGAAAAAAGCGTACGAGCTCGCCCAGGCAGGCATCGAAAAGATCCGTGCCAACCGCCAAAAGCGCGACCACTATCTGGAAACGATCGGCGAAGGGCGCCGTCCGTACATCTATGTCATCGTCGCGACCGGCAACATCTACGAAGACGTCGTGCAGGCGAAAGCGGCAGCCCGCCAAGGCGCCGACATCATCGCCGTCATCCGCTCGACGGGCCAGTCCTTGATCGACTATGTCCCGTACGGCGCGACGACCGAAGGCTTCGGCGGCACCTATGCGACGCAGGAGAACTTCCGCGTCATGCGGGAAGCGCTCGACGAAGTGGGCGAAGAGATCGGCCGCTACATCCGCCTCTGCAACTACTGCTCCGGCCTGTGCATGCCGGAGATCGCCGCGATGGGCGCGCTGGAGCGCCTCGATGTCATGCTGAACGACGCCCTGTACGGCATCCTCTTCCGCGACATCAACATGCAGCGCACGCTGGTCGACCAGAACTTCTCGCGGATGATCAACTCTTTTGCCGGCGTGATCATCAACACCGGCGAGGACAACTACCTGACCACCGCCGATGCGGTGGAAGCGGCACCGTCCGTGCTGGCGTCGCAGTTCATCAACGAGCAGTTGGCGCTGCGCTCCGGCCTGCCCGAAGAGCAGATGGGCCTCGGCCATGCCTTCGAGATGAGCCCGGACCTGGAGGACGGCTTCCTGCTCGAACTGGCGCAGGCGCAGATGGCGCGCGAGATCTTCCCGAAAGCGCCTTTGAAATACATGCCGCCGACCAAGCACATGACCGGCAACATCTTCAAAGGCCATGTGCAGGACACCTTGTTCAACGTCGTCGGCGCAATGACCAATCAGGGGATTCAACTGCTCGGCATGATGACCGAAGCGATCCACACCCCGCTGATTCACGACCGCCACATCGCGATCGAAGCGGCCAAATACGTTTTTTCCAACATGCGCACGCTCGGCGATGAGATCGAGTACAAACAGGACGGCAAGATCGTCCGCCGCGCCCATGAAGTGCTGGAACATGCGACCGTGATGCTGGAAGACATCCGGGAGATCGGCCTGCTCGAAACGATCTCGCGCGGCATGTTCGGCGACGTGAAGCGGACGATGACCGGGGGCAAAGGGCTGCAGGGCGTGATGATGCGGGCGGAAGACTATTTCAATCCGTTCGAAACGCTGTTGCGGGCAGAACTGGGTCTGGAGGCGATGCAGCGATGAGCGCTCAGGCAGAAAAGCGTCCGTGGGAGCACCGCGATTTCACGCAGGTGCGCCCGTACGGCGACACGTTTGATGACGGGATGATCCAGCTGTCCTTCTCGCTCCCGGTGCCGCCGGGCGAAGAAGCGGCCGAAGCGGCCCGCCAGCTCGTCGTGCAGATGGGCTTGACCGACCCCGCGGTGGTGCATCAGCATGACCTCGGCGAAGACTTCACGTTCGTCGTGCTGTACGCGAAAACGAAAGCGACGGTCGATTTTACGAAGATCAAAGTGGCGAAAGTCGATTCGCCGCGGATGAGCTTCTATGAGATCAACGACTTCATCAAAGAGCAGATCGGCCGCAAGATCACGATCATCGGCGCCTGCACCGGCACCGATGCGCATACGGTCGGGATCGACGCGATCATGAACATGAAAGGCTACAACGGGGAGTACGGCCTTGAGCGCTACCCGATGGTGGAAGCGTACAACCTCGGCTCGCAGGTGGAGAATGAAGAGATGGTGGCGAAGGCGATCGAGCTGAACGCCGACGCGATCCTCGTCTCCCAAGTCGTCACCCAAAAAGACGTTCACATTCCCAACCTCGCCCAGTTGGTCGAGCTCCTCGAAGCGGAAGGCCTGCGCAAGAAGCTGATCCTGATCTGCGGCGGTCCCCGCATCTCCCACGAGCTCGCCCTCGAACTCGGCTATGATGCCGGTTTCGGCCCCGGCACCCTCGCGCCCGACGTGGCGTCCTACGTGGTGCAAGAGATGATCCGGCGCGAGTTGAAGTAAACAGGCAGCAGAAAACCTCCCGGCGCGGGAGGTTTTTTTGTCTGGAACCGGTCTTCGCATGTGCATCATATGATAAGAGAGGGACAAGGGAGAGGAGGGAGCAAAGATGGCAAGTCTGCAAGAGCGCTGGCGTAACTTCTGGAAACGGCTGCGCGCGCGTCTGACCGGGCACTCGAATGACAAGGAAGTTCGCGAAATCCGCCGTATCCTCAGCTTGGCCCTGGAAAAAGGGAATTCCCCTGCCCCCGACCCGCTTTTGCTGACAGGCGAGGACCGCAGGCTGTACGACCGGATTAGGCGTGCGACCCGCGAGCACAATCGCAACAACATCACGCGCACGGCGGCGTATTGGGAGGTCTACAAGCGCAGGCCGGAGCTGCACTGGGCGCTGCTGGCACACATGGTGTCGCGCAATGGAGGATACTGCATGACCGACCTGCGCGGCGACTTGATCGCACGGGTGATGGAAGAGCGGGAGGCGGAGGCGTTTTTTCAGTTCCTCGAACGGGCGAACTGGCTGATCTTCGGCGACGCGTACCCGCAGCTGATGCTCTATGAAGCGAGCGTCAAAGCGGGCCGTCCGCTGTTCCACCTGCTCCCGCACTTCGGCGTCTCCCGCTTCATGCGCGTGATCTGGGAGCGATTCTTTGCGACGCACGATGCGGAGCTGTTGACGCTGGGGCTGATCATCAACGAGCAGAACTACATCGAACACCGCGTCGTGCAACATCCGAACTACAAGCCGGTGCTCGAATCGTTCGAATTCCAAGCCCAGACCTTTCTCAACCTGACCCAAGTCGCCTTTCCCTATCGCTCGCAGACCAACCGCACCGAGCTCGCCGGCTGTGTCGTCGACACGTTCCTCTCGCTGACCGAGCGCATCGACACGGGACGCCGCCTGTACGCGATCCTGTTTGGCCGGCCGGATGTGCACCAGGGCGTGATCGCCTTTGCCAAAAGCACGCCGCACACCGGGTCGCGCGCCGACTACTGGCCACATCTCTACACGGATCAAGCTCCGGCGGGCGGCACGAAACGCAAGCGCTATTACCCGCGCGTCGATGGCGCCGTGCTGCGCCCTGGCGCGAAACCGATCTACAGCCCGCGGCTGACCGATGTCTGGCCGGACGTGGCCGACCCGGAGGCGTCCGGCGGGGACGACTGGTGCCTGGTACCCGATGCGGCCGAACAGCTTTACACCGCCAAGCCGGACAGCAGCTACAAGATCACCGCCCTGTACTGCAACACCTTGCGGCTGGTCGAACGAGCGGTCGCCGCGGAAAGCTGGCTGAATAGCAAATAAAACCCGCACCGTGCACAGACCGAGGGGATCTGCGCCGATGCGGGTTTTTCTTGGAGAACTGCAGGATTATTCGTTTGTGCCGGAAGTCACGCGCTGCATATGATTGAGTCTTATTTTCCATTCCTGCCGGTTGTTTGAACCATCTGTAATGCTGAGCGTGGCTTCAAAGATGGGAACTTCATTATCTTTCGAAACAATCTTCAAGTCGGAGACCCCGCCAAACTTATAATTTTGTTTTGAAAATAATTCCATCCACTTATCAAATGGCGCCGGGGGCAAATCTTTGGACGAGGTCCCGTTTTGAGAATTTGGATCGAGATAAGTTTGAGCGTAGTCCCACTTCCCTTCACTCATGTAGGTCATAAACTTATCGGCGGTGTCTTGGATGGCAGGTCCGGATTGTTTCAGCATGATTTCCTGATTGGTCAAAACGTGACCTGTACCATTCTGCTCAGGTGTCGATACAACCGGTGTATCGGAAGGGGGATTCGAATCCTTATCGGAAAGGAACAGATACAGTGATACACAGGCTACAGCAAGTGAACCGCAGACAATTGCAAGTTGAGATTTGGTCAAAGTAGGGGAGCCTCCTTGATAGAGATATGGTTTGCTCAGTCTTTTTTGAATCTGCTTCAAAAAATAAGAAAGTATCAGAACGGAAACAGCCAAAAATGAAATGGGGGCCAAAATCAGCCAGGGGAAGTGCATAATGTGCCGGAATCCGGAAGCGATGAGAGCGCCCCACTCACCCGAACTGGAGGTTGCGATCACCCAACTGCCACCGCCCTCAGAAGAGTTCGCAGCATCAGCGCCGATAAAGATGCCGACAATCGCGAGTTGGGCAATCAAGAAATAAATTTGGACAAGCTCGACGAGGAATGCATATCCAAGCTCCGGCCATAAATGAGGCAGATGGTGGCGTGTGATGATGCGAAACTTGGAAGCGCCGATGGTCTGAGAGGCAGCGATGTACAAGTTTTGCTGCAACGCTTCGACACGTTGAGCAAATTGCAAGGCGAGTGGGAAGACTCCGATCAACACCATCAGCCCGGATAAGAAAATCAGAAAATAAAATTTGTCCAGATGGTCTCGAAAACCGTAGATAGTAGGGTAGATAAATAAGAGCCCCGGAATCGATGTGGTTGCCGAACTGAGCATGGTCACCCACAGCTTCCCCTTTCCCAAGGCTCCGGTGAGCAGTCCCAGCGGCACTCCGATGAGAAGCCGAATCACGCAAATCAAGAGTCCAAATCCTAAGGTGTACTTGGCGCCGTTGAGCAGTAAACTGAACAGATCATTACCTCTGTGGTCAGTTCCAAGCCAGAAAACGGAAGAGGGCGGGTAGGGCGGAGGACCATGCTGGGCGGAGTACTCGAGCAAAACAGGATTGTTTCCTTGCAAAGGGTGAGGTGTGAGATAGCCGCCGTAAACACATACCACCACCAAAAGGATCAGGAATATCCAAGCGAGACGATATTGAAGAGTGTGTTTGAAGGTGCTCATCCTACGACCCCTCTTTCGTTGAAATAATCAACTTATTACGAAGAAGCGCCACAGCCCCATGGGTCAGGAGAACGAAACCGGCTAACAGAATACAGGTCGTGGGCAAAGACGTGACGCTCAAAATATAAGGATTGATCGCATAACCGCCCAAACCGAAGATTCCGGTCATGATCTCGACGATTACCAAACTCGCCACGCTGATTGAAACGATGCGGGGAATCACAGACAACAGGTCGTCCAGCGTATTCCGAAACAAATGCCGCAACACGACCATGCGCTTCGTAAGACCTTTTGAGTAAGCCGTTTTCACATACCCTTGCTCCCATTCCCGTTCGAAACCGTTGCGCAGAGTGCCATATGTGATCATAAAGGGAAGTATCATGATCGAGAGGAACGGGATGAGAAAGGGAATCTGATTCACGTACTGCATGATCAGGATTACATTATGGCCGGCCGCTTTCGAAAGAAGGATAGCGACCGTCTGCAAGGCAACCACCAAAAAGACGTCGGGCAGGCTCATGATCAACACGTGAAGCTTGTCAAAGATCCCGGCAAGAGCGTGAAAGCGAGTTGCCATCAGGGCAAAGAGGATGCCCAGCACCATTCCACCGGTCAGGGCGGGAGCGAAATAAGACAAGGACCGCAACAGCATATCCGGAAGTAAGTGATTGATCGAGTACGCTCGCCCAGGCCTTTCCACATAGACCAGCTCGCCAAACTTCCCATCCAACATCTCCTGCAGATTGGTTGTGACGGCATGCCTGTACAATTTGAATGAAAAGTGAGGTTTGACCGGGATCATGGTGACCCCGCCAATGCTGTTATCCTTTTGGAATTTGGCGACATAGGATTGGTTCTCACCGTAGGGAAGCCCGATTAATCCTGTTGTCTCATCAAGTACAGAGATCTCCGGATACCGTGATCGCAATTCTTCGAAAGTACCCTTTTTCACTGACACGCGCACTTGGTCAGGCTCGAAGCGTTCGATCCCTTTATGCAGATTGCTTAAGAAGAAAACTCCTAATATTACGAAAACAACAACCAGAGAAGCTCTCAAATACATTGTTTTCATACCTATCACCATGCTTTCTTTTTCTATCACGCATTGTATCACATTTATTGTAAAAAGTGGTATAACCCATGGCTTTATTAACAGAAATTCGAAACTATGAATGGGGGATGGGTTTGTGAGAAAATACTTAATTTGGTTTTTTTCTCAAGAAATGTATTGTATAATTCTGTCTGTAAATATATAATCCTGTCATGGAGTTATTTCATTTTCCGAATAAGTTAATCGAGGGTGATGTTTATATTTACCGATCTTTTGATTCCTCTTGGATGGGTATTACTCGCTCTACTTGCTTGGCGTACAACGAGAGAGATGAAACACCAAATTGAAAAACTTCCTGAGAAAGTAGACATGCCGAAACTGGAAAAATCACATCCGTTGGTGGGACGGAAAATTACTGACTTTCTGGCTTTGCCGGAAGATCGCCGCGAGGGTTACAGAGTGTTCTTGTTCGTATCGCCGGATTGTCCTTCCTGTTTTAAAGGAATCGAAGACTTGCTCGAAATGGACTTGGATGTACCACGACACGTTTCATGCTTCCTGCTTGCTGATGAAGGTGAAGATACGAGCAAATTCTTCACGTTTTATCAAGAATTGATGCCCATCAGCATAATTCCGACCAAGTTTGCAAAGCAGGAAATGAAAATAGAAGTTGTGCCCAGCTTTGTTGTCATCGATGATGCAGACTCGGTCTTGGAAGTTACGATTGTACCGTTGGCCGTACGGAAGTACTTTTCCGTCAGCTTGAAAGGAGGTGAGAGTAATGATGAAGTTGGTTTCGAAGTTCTTCGGGGTTAGTCCGGAGGGTGCTGGCAGCGATTGTGCTGGCTGCCTGTTGACCGGTGTAACATGCCAGTCGGTACCGGATTGTGGTGGCACTTCCTGGGGTAAAGGGAAATATAATGCGCAATTCGATTGCACTTCCGGTGCACTGTGCTACATCAGTAATTTTATCAAGTGCGGCTGCTAGTCAGTTATACAGTTTCTTACTTGTGAGGTCATTTTTATAAATGACCTCTTTCCTACATTATCGAAAGCAGGAGGTCATGAATGGCCCAGCGCAGACTACTTCAAGCATTTCTCTTCGTTTGGACGCAGGGAAAGTGGTGGTTGTTCCTCTCTGTACTATATGGCGTTTTGCAAGGGCTGTCGCCGATGGCTGCGATTTGGCTCACAAAGGAACTGATTAACACCATTGTAATGTTTCTAAACGACAATGAGGCAAGGTATGGTCTGGTTCTCATTTTCTTGATAGGACAGTTTTCTCTGGCGGTATTCACTTCGATGTTAAAGTACGTCCAAGAGTATACAGACTTTCGGATGGAGAATCACATGGGACATTATGTGCAGTTACTGATGACGAAAAGAGCAGCGGCAGTACCGTTCCATTATTATGACCTGCCAGCGTTTCATCATCACTATGAACGAATTCAGGGAAGCGGAAGCCGAATTCTCTCTCCGATAAAGAATGTCATGCAGGTGCTGACTGCAGTTATTACCTTGGTGTCGATGATGATCTATATGTTGTCGATTCATTGGTTATTAGCACTTTCGGTGATCGTAGTGGCTGTTCCGCAATTATATATACAGACGAAACTGGGTCACCAAAGATTTTGGTTGAATCGGCGGCAAACTCCGACAGCCCGGGAAGCAAATTATATCGCTCGCCTCTTTTCTGATCGGCAGAGCGCAAAAGAAATTCGGCTGTTTGGGTTAGTGGACCATTTGCTGAGACGCTGGTCATCGAGGTATCTCAAAAATGCCCGTGAACAGATGTCGTTATTGACAAAACAGCAAAAATCCAATCTTGGATTAGATGCCATGTCGGCGGCTTTCTATATCATTTCTGCACTATTAATTATCTACTTGTTGCGACTCCGCTCTTTGCAAATTGGCGATTTTATTGCCATTGGACAAGCGGTTCAGGGGGCACAGAATGCAATAAAACAATTGACCCATTTGTTGGCGGCTGTCTATGAAGATCGACTTTATCTCGATGACTTCTTCAAGTTTCTTGAACTTGAGTTTGAGGAAAGGAAGGCGGGTGAATCGCGTGCATTCCCTCAACCGCTAAACAGCGGGATTACTTTTGAAAATGTCCACTTCCGGTATCCCGATTCAAACAGTTATCAGTTGAAGAATGTGTCATTTCAAATCGAGCCGGGAGAAAAGATTGCAATCGTAGGCGAAAACGGATCCGGGAAAACAACGCTGGTGAAGTGTATGCTCGGCTTATATCCGTTGGAACAAGGCAGTATTCGATACGACGGAATACCGATTGAAGATTTTGAGGTCCAAGAGTTGCGTAAACATTTTACCGTCATCTTTCAGGACTTTGTGAAATATTCGTTTTCTGTGCACGACAACATCTCCTTAGGGGATGTAGAACGGGACGTGGATGAGGAAAGGGTGACATGGGCATCCCGAACGAGCGGCGTTCACGATTTCGTGGAGAAATTTCCGAATGGGTATGAGACGCCTTTGGGGCGCTTTTTAGCGGAGGGAGAAGATTTGTCAGGAGGACAATGGCAAAAAATTGCCTTAGCCCGTGCAATTTACAGAGATGCTCCAATCATAGTGCTCGATGAACCCACATCGGCCCTTGATCCAATAGCAGAGATGGACATTTTTGGTAAATTTCGCGAAGTGACCGAATCGAAAACCGCCTTTTTTATTTCACATCGCATGGCTGCTGCTAAGATGGCCGACCGAATTTTGGTAATGAAATCGGGGGAAGTTCTTGAGATGGGAACTCACGATGAACTCATGCGATTGCAAGGGGAGTACTATCACATGTTTACCTTGCAAGCTAGTTGGTATGAGCGGCAGAACGAAATTGCGGAGGTGGTATAATGGACGTATTTGTTTTGTTGGTCCGGGTGTTGCTGGCCGGAATGTTTTTAAGTGCAGGACTTTCCAAGCGAAAGCAGATTGATGAACACATTGCGATCGTCAAGGAGTATCGCATTCTCCCAGGAAAATGGGTCTCCAGCTTCGTGAAATTGGAAATTGCTTTCGAAGTATTGGCTGGAGTTCTCTTGATCGTTGGTATACTTACCAGTTTGTCTCTTGTCCTCGCATTGCTGCTGTTCACTTCCTATACAATCGCGATAGTTGTCAACTTGCTGCGTGGAAGGAACGAGATTTCTTGCGGTTGCGGCGGCGTTGCGGGTAATCATAAGATTTCCTGGTGGTTAGTCGTGAGGAACGCAGTTTTAATGATGGGCAGCGCGAGCGCCTTGTATACCGGCAGCGCTTTAGGAAATGTCCAATCTTTGCTGGAAGGGCAGAAGTGGAGCGCGATCTATGGGTATGAGTACTTTATGATCTTGTTAGCGGCAGTTGTCGTGCTGATGACGTATCTTCTCTTGACTGATTTGATTGGAGTCGGCAAAAGAATGAATCAATTATTTGAAGAGTAGGAGGCGCAAAATGGATTCCTTTTTGTACATCTCAAACGCTATATTGTGGGTGTTTATGATCATCCAGTTGGCGATTCTCGTCACTTTTGCGAAATTAGTGGCAAAATTCCTGAATCGGTTTCATCTGTCTGGGCGTCAAGCTGCGATGCTGTCTTTGCAAACAGGAGAGAAAGCTCCTTTATTTCGTGAAAAGGATCAGAATAACAATATGATTAAGTTGTCCGATTATGATGGAAACAAAACGCTGTTGATTTTTAAAAGTGATTCTTGCCCGGTCTGTAAGGACCTTTTGGACCAGCTTCCAGCATTGAAAGAAGCGGCTGCTTCCACGCGAATCATCGTGGTTGCAGCTGAAGGGGACAATGTCACGCACCAAGACTCTGCAAATGGAATTCATTTTGTGAGATCTAATGAGGTTATCAGCAATTATTTCATCACAAAATTCCCAACGGTTCTGGTAATCAACGAATATGGAACGATCCTGAACATTGAATCGGTTGGACATTATGAGCAGGTTGAACAAATGCTCTTTGGACGAACGAGACATGCGAGTTAGTAGGAGACAAAACGCAAGAATCAAAAAGGAGAGCCGACGAGGCTCTCCTTTTCCTATGTGATTCACCGTTTCATACTGCGGACCTCTCACTTACTTCGAGTTCTCCGGCTTGGTCAGTTCGCCGACGGCGCGGTTGCCGTTCATCGGGAGGTACCATGTCTCCTGCTCGCCGTTGGGACCTTTGACTTTGATCTCGATCTGGAGCAGGTCGATTTTGGTGGTTTCGTTGAGCTCTAACTGTTTGTCGGAGCGGGTGATCGCGCCGAACTCTACAAATTCATAGCCTGCTTGCAACTTGGCCATCCAGCCGTCAAACGGCGCGAACGGCTTCTCGTAGTTCGACAAATAGCTCCCTCTGCGGCCGGGATCGAGGTAGATATAGGCTTGCGCGTAGTTCCATTTGCCCTCTTTCAAGTTCTTGATGATGCCGGTCGCCGTGTCTTTCATACCTTGTTCCTGCCGCTTGATCTGCTTTTCGAACTCCTGTTTGATCGGGTCGACCGTCTCCTGCTGCACCTGTGCGGTGGCGGTGATGACGGTCGGCGACTTGTTCGGCAGGAAGACGACGATCAGCACGCAGGCTGCAACGACGGCAGTGCCGAGCGCCAGGACCGGCTTGTTTTGCAAAAGCGGCTTGGTGCGGTACAAGTACGGGCGCGCCAGGCGTTTTTGCAGCTGCTTGGAGAAGAAGGAGAGGATCAGGATCGACAGGGTCAGGAACAGCCCGGCCCCGAAGAGAATCCACGGATATTGGCGCAGCGCGCGAGAACCGTAGGAGATCATCCCGCCCCATTCGCCGGTCATCGTCAGCGTCATGAACTGCGCCGGCGGCCCGTCATCGAAGACGAAGCGCTCCCCGCCGCCGAGAAAGATGTTCAGGACGGCGAGCTGACCGAGCAGGAACAGCACTTGGATGAAATCGGTCAACAGCGCAAACCACATGTCGGGGCGCAGATGCGGCATCAGGTGGCGGAAGACGATCCGCGTCGTGGATGCGCCCATCGTCTTTGCCGCGCCGATGTACTCTTTGGCGGCGAAGAAGCGGGCGCGCTCCGCCATCTGGTGCGCAACTTGAAACACGCCGATCAGCACGAGCAGCGCGAACAGCAGAAACGCAAACATCATGATCTTCGGATCATTCGGATTCATCCCTTCGTTCATCCCGAGCAGCCTCGACAGCCCGTACAAAGTCGGGAAAATGAACAGCAGGGACGGCACGCCCGTCGTGATCAGCTGCAGCGTCTGAATGATCTTGCCGCCGCGCCCGGTCGAGCCGGAGTACAGCCCCAGCGGCAGCGCGATCAGGAAGCGGACGAGCGTGACGAGAAAGGCAAAGCCCAGCGTGTATTTCGCCCCGTTCAGCAGGAGCGACAAGACGTCATACCCGCGGTGGTCGGTGCCGAGCGGATGCGACCAGTCCGGGCCAAACGGCGGCGAGATCGGCGTTTTGACGCCGTTGACCATCTCATAGGTGATGCCGACTTTGTGCTCGGCGGTGATCTCGTGCGGCATCAGGTACGAGCCAAATACGGCGACAAACACGAGGGAGAGCAGCAGCGTCCAGGCCAGCTGATAGAGCAGGCGGTCTTTCATGGCTTCTCTGGCGGCGTTCATCTTACGCTCCCTCCTTCGTGGTCACGACGACGCGGCTGCGCAGGATGGCGAACAGTCCCTGCACGAGCAGCGAGAAGCCGGCCAGAATCGCGCAGGTCGTCGCCAGCGACGTGACATAGGCGATGTTTTGGTTGACCGCATATCCGCCAAGACCGAAGATGCCGGTCATAACTTCCACGACGACAAGCGAAGTCAGCGCCATGGAGACGGCGCGCGGGATGATCGTCAGGAAATCTTCCATCGTGTTGCGCATCATGTGCACGAAGATCACCGACGGGCGGGACAGGCCTTTCGCATAGGCGGTCTTGATGTAGCCTTCTTCCCATTCGCGTTCAAAAGCGATGCGCAGCGTCCCGTAGATCAGCGCCGCCGGCAGGATCGAGATCGCCAGCATCGGGATGAGCAGCGGTGTCTGCTTGACGAACTGCATGATGATGATCACCGGCGACCCGGCCAGTTTGTTGATCGCGATCGCCAGAAATTGCAGCAGCACGACCACAAAAAAGTCGGGCAGCGACATCAAAAAACTTTGCCCCGTGTCGAGCACTTTGCCCGCCTTGGGCTTCCAGACGGCGAGCAGCGCGGCAAGGAAGCCGAGCGTGATGCCGAGGAACAGGCCCGGCACGAGATAGGACATCGAGCGCTTGAGCATCTCCGGCAGCGAATCGGTGACCGGGATCGGCTGAGGGCGCGACATGAAGCCGATCTTGCCGAAGTCGCCGTCGAGATAGGACTTCATTTGCTCCTGCAACGCTTTGGTGTAGCGTGCCAAATCAAAGGAGGGCGCCGTGACCACAGGCAAGGTGAGCTGCACCTCTCTGTGGCGGGCGATCTGCCGCTCCAGCACTTCTTTTTTCCCCGCAGGGACGGCGATGTACCCGGCCGCTGCATCGGTGATTTTGGTGCCCGGGAACGCTTCGACCACGTGTTCCAGCTGGCCGCCCGGGAGCAGGACAACCTGAATCTCCGTCTTGGAGATCACGTCGATCCCTTTGTCGAGGTTGCTGATCAGCAGGATGCCGGCCAAGATGCCGACTGCGACCAGCAGCCCTTGTAAAATCCTTACCATCGTCAATCCCCTTCTCTCTGTATCGAAAACCCCAGTATCTTTCTATATAGACTTCGCTCTTACAGGAAATGTTACAGAAATTCTTCGAAAGTCGCAACTTTCTAATTTCTAAAGAAAAAGCCGCCCGAATGCACCGGGCGGCAGGTTCTTATTTTGGCTCTAACAGGTAGGTGCCCGGCACTTCGATCATCGAGCTCATCTTGGCCTGCATCTCGGCATCAGCGAGGCGGGAGACGGCGGCGAGGATTCCGGTGCGGGTTGTTTCGAACGCTTCGTCATGGGTGGCCGGGTCGGGGTGGAGGCAGCGCATGGCCGCATAGGCAGCGTAGTCGTACAGGTCGCTCTGCACTTCCGGCTCCGCAGCGGCGCCGGCCTGTTTGGAGAGGTAGCCGCGCATCTCGGCGATGCGGTAGAGCAGCTCTTTCCAGGCCAGCTTCTGCTTGCTGCGCAGACGGACTTCCGGGTCCGGCTCGGGCAGCGCGGTGCAGGAGAGCATGTCGCGCCAGTCGTGCCAGGCGTTCGGATCGAGCGATTCGGTCAGCTTCCGGGCGCAGAACTCATCGCGCGGCAGCAATTCGATCACTTCGCGGAACCCGTCGATGCGGTTGCGGACGACCGCTTTTTTCGCCCAGCGAACGTGGCGCTGCTGGTTGTCGAGGTAGCCATTGAAGCAGGGATGGATCGATTCGAACTCATGATCGCTCAGCGTGTGCGTCGCCAAGATCTGCTCTTTCACCGGGTTGTCCGGCGGGAAGAACTCGCCTTCGCCGAGCAGCATCAGCCGCTTGCGGTACATGAACAGCGACTTGTCGGTCACGCCTTCCACGCCGCCTTGCAGCACTTTGTAACGGTACAGGCCGTATTCCGGGAACGTCGTCACCGCCGCATAGCCGTCGTCGATCAGGTTGAGGTCATCGCGCACCGCCATCAGCTCGCGCATGATCACCTCTTCCATCACCGACACTGCGCCTTCAATATGCGTGAAATAGGTGATGTCCTCCTCCGGCGTGCTCAAGACGCGCGTATAGAGGTCATGGAACAGCAGGATGTGCATCATCTCATGGCTGTAGTTCTGGAACGGATAGCGGATCACCGAGCCGTCATCGCCGCCAACAAACGAAGCCCGGCGCTGATAGATGCGCCCATGCTCGGGGCGGAAGGCGTCCTGCGAGTTTTCATTCGGGTCGACGAACAGCTCGTAGCCGGCATTGTAGCTGTGAATCCAGACGGCCAGATAGGTCGGCGACAAAAGCAGCGCCGTGGAATGATTGATAATCCGGGCCGGCATGTTGAACATATGGTCGTTGATCTCCGGGCGGGCCGACAGATAGGCCATGCCGACGGACAGCGCCTGATACAGCTCAAACTCGCCTTCCGCGTTCAGTTCCATGCAAAAGCGGTGCAGCGCCTGCAACCAGGTCGTCAGCTTGTCGTCCGCTACGTCATAATCAGCAAAAAAGCGCTCCAGCGCCGCCTCGAAATCTTCCGGCTCGACGGTCAAAAAGACGTTCAGCCCGTCCACCCACAGGTCGGAGCCGATCTCAGTCTCGAACCAGCCGGCCTGGTCGTCGCTCAGCGCGCGAAGTCTATTATATTGAACCAAAAGGTCTGAGCTGTTCATAAGTTCTCATCCTTTGCGGAGTAATTTTCGTAGGTAGGGTCAACGGGTAGAAAAAGGCCCTTTCCCGGTCCGGAAAAGGGCACGGACGTGCTTAGATTTCAGTCGAGATGCCGATCGGGCGGGTGCTTTTCACTTCTTCGAAGTACTCAGCCGGAATGCCGATCGGGAAGAAATCTTTGACATTCGTAATTTCATTGGTAATGCCGGTCGGGTGCGTGCCTTTGACTTCGATCACGATCGGCGGAGCGATGCGGGACTTGTCGCCAAGCAGGGTAGTTACCGGAATTTTCACAACTTTTTTCATGATCAATTCCTCCTTCTCCTTAGAGTTCGACCAGGATGGTGATGTGGATCGCTTCTTTCACTTCGGTCACGCGCGGAGCTTGCACCGAAGCTTTGACAACCTTCTTCATCGGTTTCATGTCGGTCAGCCTCCTACAGCTCGGAAACGCGGCCGATCCATTTTACTTGCTTCACTTGCTCAACGAGAGTCGAGTTTACGGTTGCTTTCACCACTTTTTTCATAAAAGAAACACCTCCCTTTCACTTATACTTTAATGATAAATGGGGAGGTGTGTGCGGTCAACACTTTTCTACTAAAATATTAAGAAAATTACATGAATTACAATTGGCGCAATATCGCACGCACAGGTGAAGCATCGCTGCCGACCAGGTGCAACGGCAAGGCGATCAGCTCATAACGGCCAGGCGGCACCCCGTCGAGGCGCAGGTTCTCCAAGATGTGCAGCCCGCTTTTGAAGAACGCGTTGTGCGCATCGAGCGTCTTGCTGTCGGCCGGATCGACAGACGGTGTGTCGATGCCGACCAGCCGCACGCCCTGCCCGGCGAGGTACGACGCCGCTTCCGGCGCGATGGCGGTAAAATCGGTGCAAAAGACATGCGGGTCGGGGGAGGAACCTGTGTGGAACAGCAGGCGCTCGACGCCGTTCAACTCCAGCTTTTGCACGAACGCGAGCGTCACGAGCGGCATCGGCGGCACGGCGACGACCAGCGCTGCGCCGATGTACAGGTTCAGGTCGGCCTGCTCGGTCGTCGCCCCTTCGTCATGGTAGTGGTACGGCGCGTCGGCATGGGTGCCTAGGTGCGGGCTCATCGTGATCTTCGAAACGTTGCAGGAACCGCCTTCCCGCATCGTCAACACCCACTCCTGCCCAAACGGGGTGTCCCCCGGAAACGGCGCGGTCTGCTCGGAGACGGGCATGGTGATGTCGTAGATTTTCATGACGAAACCTCCCTTTCTAAATGGCAAACATCATCAGGGTCAGGATGGCGCTGAGCACCGGGAACAGCCACGGCTGCAGCCGATGCAGGCGCAACAGCGGACGGTAGAGCAGCACTGCGACCACAACCAGCGCGATGGAGCCTGCGTCAAACCAAAACGACCCGCTGAACACAAACGCATCTTCGAACTTGGCAATGACCAGATTCAGCAGAAAGCCGAACAGGACGATCGGCCAGATCGCCGGCGATTTTTTGGCGTGCGCGGGAACGTAGCCGCGGCCTTTGGACACGGCAAAACCGTCCGGAACGCGCATCGCGTTGCTTTTTGCCGCCAGCTCGGCTACAAACGCGTCTTCCACTTCGGCGGCCGGGGTCAGTCCGATCAGTCCGTCCTCCGTGTCGAGCAGCACGAGCCGGTCGCGGCGCGTCGCATACAGCGCCGCTTCGTAGCTGCCCAGACGGAACAGCCCGTAGGCATAGCCGCGGTAAATCTCGCCTTCGATGGCGAACGGCTTTTCCAAAAAGCTCTGCACGGTGATCGCTTTCACCTTCTCATAGGGCAGGAGCCATTTTCCTTTGTCCGAATGGATGACCAGTTCATAGCGCCCCAGCTCGTAGCGGACAAACTGCCGGGGCGGCCGGTACAAGCCGTTGTAGAGCAGACCGCCGGCACAAGCCAGCAGAAACGCGATGGTGAACCACGTCATATCATCGGCCAGCAGCACGACCAAAATCATGGCCCCGGCCAGCGTCGCCGAGAGCCAGATCGGTTCGCGATGCTTGCCTGTTACAGGGTGCGCTTCGAAAAAATTTCCTGCGGTGCTTTCGATGGATCTCGCCTCCGTTCTGACTTTTCTGCTTCCTTTATTATAACAAGAACGTGGAAATGGGCATGAGGTTTCACCAGAGCGGGCAAAATGCCTGAAATTCACTCTCGAATTTTTGGCGGAAATCGTGTATAAGTATAGGTGAGGTATTTTCGCTATGTAAAACCGACCGTTTGGTCGAAATTTGAATGATGATTCATTCATGTAGAAACTATCATCTAGTATTTGCAAAGGGGTTGAACGGAAATGGCGTGGATTAAAGTGCTTTTGTTCCTGATGCTCGCTGGGGTTGCAGGTTACTATAGCATGCAGGCGCTGTATCGCCGCTATCAGTACCTGATGCTCGGCGCCGAAGAAAACCGCTTTGACGACAGCGATGCGCGTGTCAAAGGTTTCTTCAAATACGTGCTCGGCCAAGGCAAAGTCCTGGCTGAACCGGCCGGTATCGGTCACTTTATCATCTTCTACGGCTTCATTATCATCTCGATCGGTGCGCTGGACTTCTTTGCGCATCACCTGACCGGGTATCACATTCCGGGCCTCGGGTCGAGCTTCTTCACCGCGATGCATGAGACGGCGAACATCCTGGTGCTCGTCGCGCTTGCCATCGCTGCCGTTCGCCGCTATATCCTGAAGCCGATGCGCCTCGACGTGACGGCAGAAGCCGGCTACATCGTCGGCGCGATCGCGCTGCTCATTCTGTCCGACTTCGTCTACTGGGGTGCGGCAGACGCGCTGACCGGCCACGATCCGGGCTTTATCGCTCCGGTCGCAGGCGCACTGGCGTCCGCCTTCGCCGGCCTGTCGGAAACGGCGCTGCTGGCGATCAAAGAAATCATGTTCTGGTTCCACACGCTCGTGCTGCTCGGCTTCACGGTCTACATCCCGCGCTCCAAGCACTTGCACATGATCGGTGCGATGTTTAACGTCTACTTCCGCAAGACCGATTCCCGTCCGGCCGGCAAGCTGAAAAAGCTCGACCTCGAAGACGAATCGATCGAAGAGTTTGGCGTTGGCCGCATCGACCAGTTCTCCTGGCGACAACTGCTCGACGGCTATGCCTGCACCGAGTGCGGCCGTTGCCATGTCAACTGCCCGGCTACGCTGTCCGGCACGCCGCTGTCTCCGAAATACCTGATCCTGAAGATGAAAGACCACCTGATCGACGTCGGCGACTCCCTGCTCGAAGCGAAAGTGCAAGGCGCAGCAGGCACCGGCGTAGAAGTGGCAGCAACGGCAGAACTGCCGGTGCTGATCGGGGAAGAGCCGGGCCAAGGCATCTACTCCGAAGACGAGATCTGGGCTTGCACCACCTGCCGCGCTTGTGAAGAAGCGTGCCCGGTGTTCAACGAGCACGTCGACAAGATCATCGACATGCGCCGCTACCTCGTCCTCACCGAAGGCAAGGCCGAGCCGGAAGTCAACCGTGCGTTCCAAAACCTCGAGCGCCAGTCTAACGAGTGGGGCCAAAACCGTTCCACCCGCGGCGACTGGGCGAAAGGCCTCGACATCCCCTTGATGTCAGAAGTCGAAGGCGAAGTCGAGTGGCTGTTCTACGTCGGCTCCTCCGCATCGTTCGACGTGCGCAACCAGAAGATCGCCCAGGCGTTCGCGCGCCTGATGAAAGAAGCCGGCGTCTCCTTCGCCATCCTCGGCGCTGAAGAAGAGTCGGACGGCGACTCCGCACGCCGCCTCGGCAACGAGTTCCTGTACCAGTCGCTCGCCGAAGCAAACGTGGAGATCTTCAAAGAGTACGGCGTGAAGAAAATTGTCACCACCTGCCCGCACGCGTACAATACCTTCAAGAACGAATACTCGGATTTCGGCTTTGAAGCGGACGACGTGCTGCACCATACCGAAATGCTGGCTCAACTGATCGATGCAGGCAAACTGTCGCCGCTGCACGATGTCGACCACCTGCTGACCTTCCATGACTCTTGCTACCTGGGCCGCTACAACGGCATCTACACCGCACCGCGCTACATCATCACCAAGATCCCGGGCGTGCGCCTGGTCGAGATGGAGCGCAACAAAGGCAAGAGCATGTGCTGCGGCGCAGGCGGTGGCGGTCTGTTCAAAGAAGACACCGGCACCGAGCGCATCAACGTCATGCGCACCGAGCAGGCGATGGAAACCGGCGCTACGGCGATCGGCACCGCGTGCCCGTACTGCATGACGATGATCACCGACGGGACGAAAGCGAAAAACGTGGAAGAGAACCTTCCGGTCTACGACGTGGTCGAGCTGCTCGAAATGTCTGTCTTCGGCGCGAAACAGTAAGCTGTGCAACATGAATCAACGGAAAGACACCGGAGTATGTTCTGGTGTCTTTCTGTCAGTCAGAAAAGGTTAGTCTGATCAGTCAGTTTTTGATTTCAAGCCCAAAGGAGATGTTCTTTATGGCAAAAACGGTGATTGTCAGCACGGCCCGCACCCCGGTCGGCAAGTTCGGCGGCGCGCTCGCACCGCTCGTGGCCACCGATCTCGGCGGTCTGGTCATCAAGGAAGCGCTTGCCCGCGCCGGTGTGCAGGGCGAGCAGGTCGAGGAAGTGATCATGGGCATGGTGCTGCAAGGCGGCACCGGGCAGGTTCCGTCCCGCCAGGCGGCGATCAAAGCCGGCCTGTCCTGGGAAGTCCCGACCCAGACGATCAACAAAGTCTGCGCTTCCGGCATGCGCGCCGTGACGCTCGGCGACCAGATCATCCGCGCCGGTGACGCTGAAGTGATCGTCGCCGGCGGCATGGAGTCGATGTCGAACGCGCCGTACATTCTGCCGGGCGCCCGGAACGGACTGCGCATGGGCGACGGCAAAGTTGTCGACCTGATGCAGTATGACGGCTTGCGCTGCGCGTTCCACGACGTGCCGATGGCGGTGCACGGCTCCGATGTGGCAGCCGAGTACGAGATCTCCCGGGAAGCGCAAGACGCTTGGGCGCTGCGCTCCCAGCAACGCGCGGCAGCAGCTGTCGAAAGCGGCAAGTATGACGCGGAGATCGTGCCGGTCGAAGTGCCGGGCAAGAAAGGCGCGGTCACCGTCGTCGACAAGGACGAAGCGATCCGCCCGTCCACGACGCTGGAAGGCCTGGCTGCGCTGAAGCCGGTCTTCAAAAAAGACGGTTCGATCACCGCAGGCAACGCGCCGGGCATCAATGACGGCGCGGCGGCGATGGTGCTGATGTCGGAGGAGAAGGCGGCAGCGCAAGGCATCGCACCGCTGGCGACGATCCTCGGCCACGCCCAAGTCGGCCAAGACGCACCGTATATCGCCACAACTCCGGGCTTGGCGATTCAAAAGCTCCTTGATAAGACAGGATATAAAGTGGAAGACATCGACCTCTTCGAAGTGAACGAAGCGTTTTCTGCCGTCATCCTCACCTCCGGCCAGATCGTCGGCTGGGACGAAGAGAAAGTCAATGTCAACGGCGGCGCAGTGGCGCTCGGTCATCCGATCGGGGCTTCCGGCGCCCGCATCATCGGTGCGCTGATCCACGAACTCCGCCGTCGCGGCGGCGGTTTGGGTGTGGCGGCGATCTGCTCGGGCGCCGCCCAAGGCGACGCGATCTTGCTGCGCGTGCACGGCGAGTAGTCCAAGTACACTTTTTCCGACAAATATTGCCCGGGGAATGGACGTATGAGATTCCCCGGGCGACTACATACCAACTGGAGGGACATACATAATGGAAATCCGCAAAGTTCTCGTCATCGGCGCCGGCCAAATGGGCGCCGGGATCGCACAAGTTGCCGCACAAGCCGGGCTGGAAGTCGTCCTGAACGACCTGAAGCCGGAGTTTTTGGAGCGCGGCATGGGCACGATCACGAAAAACCTCTCCCGCGACGTAGAAAAGGGCCGCAAGACTGAAGAGGAAAAAGCGGCGATCCTCGCCCGCCTCCACCCGACGACCAACATGGGCGACGCGCACGACGCACAGCTGGCGATCGAAGCGGCGACCGAAAACATGGAGATCAAGAAAAACATCTTCCGCCAAATGGACGAAGTGCTGCAGGAAGGCGCGATCCTTGCGACCAACACTTCTTCGCTCCCGATCACCGAGATCGCAGCGGTAACTTCCCGTCCGGAGCTGGTCATCGGCATGCACTTCATGAATCCGGTGCCGGTGATGAAGCTCGTCGAGATCATCCGGGGCTTAGCGACGACCGATGAAGTGTACAAAACGATCGAAGTGCTGTCCAAGCAGATGGGCAAAGTGCCGGTCGAAGTCAACGACTTCCCGGGCTTCGTCTCCAACCGCGTGCTGATGCCGATGATCAACGAAGCGATCTACTGCGTCTTCGAAGGCGTGGCGACGCCGGAAGCGGTCGACGAAGTGATGAAGCTGGGCATGAACCATCCGATGGGCCCGCTGACTTTGGCCGACTTTATCGGCCTCGATACCTGCCTCGCGATCATGGAAGTGCTGTACGAAGGATTTGGCGATTCCAAATACCGTCCGTGCCCGCTCTTGCGCAAATACGTCAAAGCCGGCTGGCTCGGCAAGAAGACCGGCCGCGGCTTCTACACCTATTCCTAATACCAGAGCACGGGAGGACATAACGAATGGACTTTCAAAACCTGTTGTTTGAAGTAAAGGAAGGCGTCGGCATCATCACGCTGAACCGCCCGAAAGCATTGAACGCGCTGAACTCGGAACTGTTAAACGAGATGGGCGCGCTGCTCGATGACATCGCAGCAAATGACGAGATCAAAGTTGTCGTCATCACCGGCGGCGGCGAAAAGGCGTTTGCAGCGGGTGCTGACATCGCGGAAATGCAGTCTCTGACCGCGATCGAAGGCCGCGCGTTTTCGGCGAACGGCATGAAGCACATCTCCAAGCTGGAGAGAATTCCGCAACCGACGATCGCAGCGGTGAACGGCTTTGCGCTCGGCGGCGGCTGTGAAGTGGTCATGGCCTGCGACATCCGCATCGCTTCGACCAAGGCGAAATTCGGCCAGCCGGAAGTCAACCTCGGCGTCACGCCGGGCTTTGGCGGCACGCAGCGTCTGCCCCGTCTGGTCGGACCTGCGATCGCCAAGGAGCTCCTGTTCACCGGCGATGTGATCGGGGCGGAACGCGCCTACCAGATCGGGCTCGTCAACCACGTGGTCGAGCCGGAAGAACTGATGAACAAAGCGCTGGAGATGGCGCAGAAGATCGCGTCGAAAGGCCAGTTGGCGGTGCGCATGTCCAAGCAAGGCGTCAACGAAGGCATGAACATGGACCTCACGCGCGGTCTGCAATACGAGACGGAGCTGTTCGGCCTCTCCTTCTCGACGGAAGATCAAAAAGAAGGCATGGCCGCTTTCCTGGCGAAGCGCCCGGCCGAATTTATAGGCCGTTAATCGAGGGGGTCTGCAAGATGGATTTCAATCTGACGAAAGACCAGCGCGACCTGCAGCAGATGGTGCGCGACTTTGCGGAACATGAGATCGCGCCGCTGGCGGCGGAGATCGACGCGAGCGACGAGTTTCCCCGCGAACTGATCCGCAAGATGGGCGAACTGGGTCTCATGGGCATTCCGGTTCCGGAAGAGTATGACGGGGTCGGAGCGGACTTCCTGTCCTACATGCTGGCGATTGAAGAGATCTCGTATGCGTCTGCGTCGGTCGGGGTCATTCTCGCGGTACATACGTCGGTCGGCACGATGCCGATTTTGAATTTCGGTTCGGAAGAGCAGAAGCAGAAATACGTGCCGCGTCTGGCGGTGGGCGAGCTGATCGGCGCGTTTGGCCTGACGGAGCCGGGCGCCGGTTCGGACGCATCGGGCATCCGCACGCGCGCGGTGAAGCAAGGCGATACCTACGTGCTGAACGGCTCGAAGATCTTCATCACCAACGGCGAAGTGGCCGATATCTTCATCGTCTTTGCTGTCACCGATCCGGAGGCGGGCGCGAAAGGCGTATCGGCGTTTATCGTCGAGCGCGGGACACCGGGCTTCTCCATCGGCAAGAAAGAGCACAAGATGGGCATGAACGGGTCGGGCACGGTCGAGCTGATCTTTGACAACGCGCAAGTTCCGGTCGGGCAGCTGCTCGGCGCGGAAGGCCAGGGCTTTACCGTGGCGATGAGCAACCTCGACGGCGGCCGGATCGGCATCGGCGCCCAGGCGCTGGGGATCGCCCGGGCCGCTTTTGACGCGGCGCGTGCCTACGTGCAGCAGCGCGAGCAATTCGGCCGTCCGATCGCCGATTTCCAAGCGGTGCAGTTTATGCTTGCCGACATGGCGACGAAGATCGAAGCGTCCCGCCTGCTGATCTACAACGCGGCCACGCTGCGCCAGGCGAAGCTGCCTGTCTCCAAGCAGGCCTCGATGGCGAAGTACTATGCCACCGATACGGCGATGGCGGTGGCGACCGATGCGGTGCAGCTGTTCGGCGGCTACGGCTATTCGAAAGAGTACCCGGTGGAGCGCTACATGCGCGATGCGAAAGTCACCCAAATCTACGAAGGCACCAACCAGATTCAGCGTCTTGTCGTGGCGAAGAACCTGATGAAGGGCCTGTAGGAACCGAAGGAAAGAGAGGAAGCAGACGATGAACTTTCAACTGACGCAAGATCAACAGGATATTCGCAAGCTGGTGCGCGATTTCGCGCTGAACGAGGTGGCGCCGGGCGCGATGGAGCGCGACGAGAAGGAAGAGTTCTCCCGTGAGATTTTTGACAAGATGGCCGAGATCGGGCTGTGCGGCATTCCGTGGCCGGAAGAGTACGGCGGCGCAGGCATGGACTATGTGTCCTACGTGATCGCTGTCGAAGAGCTGTCCCGCATCGACGCATCGGTCGGTGTTACCCTGTCGGTGCAGACCTCGCTGGCCGGCTGGCCGATCTATAAGTTCGGCAACGAAGAGCAGAAGCAGAAGTACCTGCGCCGTCTGGCGGAAGGCACTTCGATCGGCGCATACGGCCTGACCGAGCCGGGTTCCGGCACCGACGCCGGCGGCATGCGCACGACAGCTGTGGAAAAAGACGATCACTGGGTGCTGAACGGCTCCAAGATCTTCATCACCAACGGCGGCGTGGCAGACATCTACGTGGTGTTCGCTGTGTCCGATCTGGAGAAGCGCACCCGCGGCGGCATCACTGCGTTCATCGTCGAAGCGGACTTCCCGGGCTTCTCCGTCGGCAAGCATGAGAAGAAGCTGGGCATTCGCTCCTCGACGACGACCGAGATCATCTTCGACAACTGCATCGTGCCGAAGGAAAACATGCTCGGCGAACTGGGCGATGGCTTCAAGATCGCGATGATGACCCTCGACGGCGGCCGCAACGGCATCGCGGCACAGGCGCTGGGCATCGCGCAAGGCGCGCTCGACCTGGCGACCGACTACGCGAAGCAGCGCGAACAGTTCGGCCAGTCGATCTCCAACTTCCAGGCGATCCAGTTCAAGCTCGCCGACATGGCGACCGAGATCGAAGCGGCGCGCCTGTTGACCTACCAGGCAGCATGGCTGGAGTCGGAAGGCCTGCCGTACGGCAAGCAGTCGGCGATGTCGAAAGTGTTCGCTTCCGACGTGGCGATGAAAGTCGCAGTCGAAGCGGTGCAGATCTTTGGCGGCTACGGCTTCACCCGCGAGTATCCGGTGGAGCGCTTCCTGCGCGACGCGAAGATCACCCAGATCTACGAAGGCACCAACGAAGTCCAGCGCATGGTCATCGCGCGTCACCTCCTGAAGGAGAAGTAAGATGCACGAGCTGGTTCAGCGGATTTTGAGCGGTGACAAGCGCGCCGCGGCCCGTGCGATCACGCACATCGAGAACGATGCGCCGCAAAAGCACGACATCCTGCGCGACCTGCACCCGCACACGGGCAGAGCCTACCTCGTCGGCCTTACCGGGTCGCCGGGAGCGGGCAAAAGCTCGCTGACCGACCGCATCATCACCTACCTGCGCAAGGAGCTGGGGATGAGAGTCGGCGTGATCGCCGTCGATCCGACCTCGCCGTTCACCGGCGGGGCGATCCTCGGCGACCGGGTGCGCATGGGCGCACACGCCCTCGACCCGGACGTGTTCATCCGCTCGATGGGCACGCGCGGGTCGCTCGGCGGCTTGGCGCGCACGACGCAGGAGGCGCTGCGCGTGCTCGATGCGTGGGGCTGTGAGGTGATCCTGATCGAAACGGTGGGCGTCGGGCAGTCGGAGCTCGACATCATGAATGTGGCCGATTCGACCGTCGTGGTGCTCAACCCGTCGGCCGGCGACCACATCCAGACGATGAAGGCGGGAATCATGGAGATCGCCGATCTGTTTGTGATCAACAAAGCCGACCTGCCGGGCACCGACAAGACCGACCGCGAAGTCAGCAACATGCTCGACCTGATGGGCCACGTCCCGTGGCGCCCGCCCGTCACCCGCACCATCTCCCGCGACAACAAAGGCATCCCCGAGTTCTGGTCCAAAGTGCAGGAGCACGAATCGTACCTGCGCTCCTCCGGCGTCTGGGAGCAGCGCCGCCACAAGCGCCGCCAGGATGAGGTCGTGGCGATCATCGAAGGCCAGATGACCCGCCGCCTGAAAGAGCTCATGCACGGCGATGCCGCCTGGAGCAGCAAGATCGCCCAGGTGGAACAAGGGGCGGTCGATCCTTACACGATCGCCGATGAGATGATCGGAAAACTGCTCAAGTAACAGAAAGACCCCCGAACGAAGTTCGGGGGTCTTTTTATTCAGCTTCTTCCGCAGCTTCTTCTTGCCGGAGATTGTGCTGGTATTTATAAAAAACGCGGTTCAGCATGACGATCGATCGCTTGTCTTTGTCACGAAATGCTCGGGTCAGTTGGTTCCGCAGCCAACTTGGCATCATTCCTCCCCCTTGTCGCAAGAATTTGCTCTTAGGCTATGCAAGGGGGACGGGAAAGGTGCCTATTTGCCTGTGTACTGCTCCAAAATCACGCCGGCGTCGCGCAGCACCTGCTCGCCGTACGAGTCGGTGTACTTGTCGGCGTACACCACCCGCTTGATCCCGGCTGCGACCAGCAGCTTGGCGCAGTTGACGCAGGGGGCGGCGGTCACATAGCAGACGGCGCCTTCGGTGCTGACGCCGTGCAAGGCGGCCTGCACGACCGCGTTCTGCTCGGCGTGAATCGTGCGGATGCAGTGGTTCTCCACCACCCAGCAGCCGACATCGGTGCAGTGCGGCATGCCGGGCGGGCTGCCATTGTAGCCGGTGGTCAGGATGCGCTTGTCCCGCACCAGCACCGCACCGACTTTGCGGCGCGTGCACGTCGCCCGCTGTGCGACCACATCCCGCGCCATCATCATGAAGTATTCGTCCCAAGTCGGGCGATCTGTCGAAGTCATACATACCCTCCTCCGCTTTTCCTCTTCTCATATTCTACCATGCTATAATGAAAATAACGATATTAACGACGGAGGGGACCCATGCGTACACATCGGCCGCAGCAAGCGCAGCAAATGAAGACGGAATCTTCGAAAAGCGATTTGTCATCCGCCCAGGTCTCGCCGAACCAGATCCTGCAATTGCAAAAGACGGTCGGCAACCGCGCCGTCCTGTCGATGCTGCAAGCGAAAATGCAGCCGGGCAGCCAGCCTCCGATCCAGCGCACGCTCCGCAAGTGGAACGACATCAAAAAGAAAGGGAACAGCCTGCAGTGGACGCCGCACAAGACCAAAGCGAACAAGCATGGTATCGTCGACGGGCTGGGAGCTGATGTTCAGAACGGCAAGTCGCTGAAAACGCATGTCAAGTTCAAGTCGGCTGTCGATGAGATGGGGCAAGGCGTGAAAGCGAATCCGCTCGGCCCGGACCATCTGATGGGCGACACGCCGTCCGGGCGGCCGCAGGAGATCACCGATGAGTTCAAATACTACGTCGGCGACTCCAACGAGTACATCGCCGGCCACCTGCTGAACCATCACCTTGGCGGGCCGGGCAACGATGTGCGCAACTTGACGCCGATGCCGCGCGGCTTTAACAGCAAATTCGCCACCGAAGTGGAGAGCGTCGTCAAAACGCTGGTCGACGACCATCATGGCTGGATCTCCTATCAGGTGGATGTTGACTATGAGGACGACTCGGTGACGGTGACGCCGCCAAAAACAGGGAAAAAGAAGCCCAAGCCGGAGCAGCATGATTTCCAATACGCTTCCCATCTGGAAGCGGAATGGTTCCAGCTCGACGAAGACGGACAGGAGGTGCCGGGCACCAAAGGCACGTGGAAAAGCGATATTCCGGCGCCGTCGGCCATCGTGAAGGACCGCAAGATCGACCGCTATCCCAATCTCAAGCCAGGAGGCTCGAAGAGCAAGTCGCTGGACGGCAATACGGCCGTCACCAAGGTCGCATTTGATGAAGTGGTGCTCGATGCGCCGGAGGTGCTGCGAAAGCAGTGGAAGCTGAAAATCGAGGCGATCGCGCTGGTCAACAAGCTGCAGGAGGAGCAAAGCGAGCTCGCCGGCCAGGTGATCGAGCAAGTCAATCGGATCACCAAGGCGATCGCATCGGAAGACGAAGAGAAAGCGATGGCATTCATGGACGATCTGCTGCTCGATCTCGAAGCAGCGATCGGCAGTTATGATCATGAAGAGCTGGACGATTCGATCAGCAAGATCGAAACGAAGCTCTCCACGTTGCACGATACGGTTTCGCAGTTGGGTGACCATGTCGGTCTGAAAGTGCAGGGCATCCGTGAGATCGCCGAAGGGCTGTCCAAGATCGCCGACGAACACGGCGTCAACGATGCGTTTGAAGAGGTGGTGATCGAGCTGTCTGAAGACTACGGGTCCAAAGTCGCCTCCTATCGGGAAGCGATCGACCGGGTGTCCTGGCTGTGGCAAGACACGCTCGAACGCGTGCGATCCTCCGTCTTGAGCGAGATACCGGGCACGCCGCTTGCCCGCTATCAATACGCGGAAGACAATTATCAGGAGTTGGGACTGCATGACGATGACCGGCAGCAGATGATGCGCGAGGAGGCGTTTGCCCGCAACGAGATGGTAACGCTGACGCCGACCGGCAAGGCCGGTGTGTTGGCGCAATACCGGGCGGGCCGCTTTGGCTGGGTGGACGTGGAGTGCTCCGGGCAGGAAGAGAAGCTGCATCAGATGATGCTCCGTATGGACATGATGGACGCAGAAACGATCGAAACCTCCCTCGAAGGCTGGACGCGCAAGTATCCGGGAGAAGTGCTGTCCTATTTCGAAAAAGTGGAGCGGGCGCTGCAAGAAGAAGAGTTGTACAACCAGCAGAAGCTGTTAAAGGGGCCGATACCGGTTACCGAATCGAACCGGAAAAAACGAAAGGCAAGCAGCAGCCTTGACCTCGAAACCGAGAACCAGAACGACAGTCCCACTACCCAATCGACGAGCGGCGGTTTCAACATCGACATGCTGGACGTATAAAATGTAACAGTGTATGCCAAACCTCGTGAAAATAGGTGTCGAACACCCGATTACTTTCCGACAATTCGACGGGGACTTCGACGGCAGAGCACCTTTTGTCTGCGAATGAACGTTCCCTCTTGCAATCCTTTGGAGCTGAAACGGCGTGGCTTTCCGGCGTTTCGCGAACGTATGTCCGCGATGACTTCCCCCGATAGTTGTCGGAAATTTCCCTGTTTTCGGTGCGGCGTTTTGACAAACATTGCTGAGCATCCATGCTATCCTGAGACCATTCAAATCACGAGACGGGATGGTGGACAAGCATGTGGAAACGGTTTTGGGAAGGACGTCTGGCCTTTGGGGGAGGCGGACAGGTTGAGGCGGGGCCGCTTGGCGGCGTCACTTCCCGATGGCAGCGGCTGCAAAGTCGGTTGGGAGCGGTGGCCGGCAGAGGGACGCTGGTGCTGGTGATCATGGCCTTCTTCCTCGGGCGGGCGATGATCTTAGGGGAGCTCGCCCCCTTTTCGATCGCCTTCTATGCGGTGATCCTGCGGCTGAAGCGGTCGGCCGCCAGACCGGTGCTGCTCGCGCTGATCGTCGGCTCCTTGACGGCCAACGGGCTGTTCTCGATCTGGCCGATGCTGGCCGGGGCGCTGCTCTTCTACAGGGTGGTCTACGGCATGCTGACCAAGAAGAAAGCGCTGACGCTCAACATGGTGCCTTTTGTCGTGTTCCTCGTCGACGCCGGGGTGCGGATGGCGGCCAACGCGGCGATCGGCGATACGACGACCTACTCGCTGATGATGGCGCTGGTCGACGGGTTCCTCGCCATGGTACTGACGCTGATCTTCATCCAATCCTTGCCGATCTTCACCTTCCAGCGCGGGGTCAAAGAGCTGCGCAACGAAGAGATCGTCTGCCTGGTGATCATGCTCGCTTCCGTACTGACCGGGTTCCACCATCTCTCGGTGGCCGGGATGTCGTTTGAAAATATATTTTCGCGCTACCTGATCATGCTGTTCGCGCTGATCGGGGGCGCCGGGGTCGCCGCAGGTGTTGGCGTGGTGACCGGAATCATTTTGACGATGGCAAGCATGCTGGCCGCTTCGCAGATCGGGCTGCTGGCATTTTCAGGACTTCTCGCAGGTCTGCTTCGCGATATGAAAAAAGCCGGGGTCGGCATCGGATTTGTGCTCGGCACGGCGATTCTGACGGTCTACGTCAATGACATGGCGTCGGTGATGATGGCGCTGCAAGAGTCGGCGGCGGCGTTTCTGCTGCTGCTCTTCACGCCGAAAAGCTTCATCGATCAAGTCTCCCGCTACGTGCCGGGGACGCACCAGCACTCGCTGTCGCAACAGGATTATGCACGGCGCGTCCGCGACTTGATGGCGATGCGCATCCGCGAGGTGTCGAGCGTGTTTGACGAGTTGTCACGCACGTTCTCGCAGATCTCCGGCACCGTGGTCAAACCGCAGGATGATGTGATGAACAAGACGCTTGATACGGTCGCCAAAGAGGTGTGTGGCAGTTGCTTCAAGCGGACGCAATGTTGGGAGAAAAACTTTTACGGCACGTATCGCGCGCTGTTTGACACGGCGACCCTGATCGAAATCGACGGCGGGGTCAATCGGTCGAACATGCCGGCCGAGCTGAAGAAGTTCTGTGTGCGCACCGAGCAGATCCTGCCGGCGATGCACCGGGCGGTGGAGATGTCCAAACGGGACATGCAGTGGCAGTACCAGCTCGCGGACAGCCGCAATATGGTGGCGGCGCAACTGGCGGGGATCGGCACGATCATGGGGGATCTCGCGCAGGAGATTCGCAAGGAGAACAACGTGTCGGTCGATCATGAAGAGCACATTGTAGCAGCATTGGAACACCTTGGCCTCTCGATCCGGTCGGCCGATATCATCTCGCTCGATGAAGGGAAGGTGGAGATCGAAGTGACGTCGGCGGGGGCGGCGTCGGCCGACGAAGGGGAGAAGTTGATCGCGCCATTGCTGTCGGAGATCATCGGGGAGAACATCGTCGTCTCGCGCAAGAGATTCTGGGAAGACGAGAACAGTGTGACGATGACCTTGTCCTCGGCGAAGGTGTACCACATTGAAACGGGTGTCGCCAGCGCGGCGAAAGACGGACGGATGCATTGCGGGGATTCCTTTACGACGTTGGACGTGGGTAATGGCAAATTCGCCGTCGCTGTCAGCGACGGCATGGGCAACGGCGAGCGGGCGATGCAGGAATCGAGCGCAGCGATTCGGCTGCTGCAGCAGCTGCTCAAAGCGGGCTTTGAGGAGCAGATGGCGATTAAAACGGTGAATTCGGTGCTGCTCCTGCGCTCGAAAGACGAGATTTTTACGACGATGGACTTAGCGTTGATCGACATGTTTACGGCGAAGACGGAGTTTCTGAAGATCGGTTCATCCCCGTCGTTCATCAAGCGCGGGCAGCAGGTGTTCTCGATCGAAGGGGAGAACGTGCCGATCGGCATCCTGCAGGAGATCGACATCCAAACGGTTGAGGAGGAGCTGAAAGAAGGGGATCTGCTGATCCTGATGTCTGACGGGATCTTCGACGCGCCGAAGCACACCGACGACAAGGAGGGCTGGCTGAAGAAGCGGATCGAAGAGTTTCAGTCAAGCAGCCCGCAGGAGATCGCCGACATGCTGGTCGAGCTTGCCGTGCGGATCAACCACGGCAAGATCATCGACGACATGACCGTGCTGGTGGCGAAAGTGGAAAAATACAAGCCGGAGTGGGCGACGATCCGCATGCCGGGCGTGCAAAAGCTCAAACGCAACAAGACGGTCGCCGCCGCGGACGGAGCGGAAAAACTGGTGCCGATGAACTAGAGATGAGATCGGGATGCTTTCTGAAATTGGGGAAAAGGGCTCTCATGTTGAGAGCCCTTTTTGTATTTTACTTATGCAAATTAATAGATGCTAATAGTTTCAGCGCGGTGATATGCTTAGACACGAGACAGAACAGATTCGGTTCGCTCAAGGGAGGTCGGCTCGCTCCCCTTGGAAGGTGTCCCTTCCGGAAGGGGGTGAGAGTTCGTGGAATGTACGCACGCGTCTGTTCAACTTATGATTCAAATCGGAATGTTCGCCATCGCATTGATGGGCCTGGGCATCTCAGTTTTGAACTTGTTGATCGTGCTGAGTAAGCTTTTCGCGAAAAACAGACAGAACTAGACCCCCTTGAGGCTGCAATCTCGCAGGGGGTCTAAAGTAGTATTTTACATCTTCTAGAGGTTGAACAGCCGATCCCTTTGAGGGAAACGTCTGTTGTGACTCACAACCGCAGGTGCTGGAACACTTGCGGTTCTTTTTTTATTTTACCACGAGATTTTCCTGAATATAACGTTTTTATCTTGCACGTATTTGATTAGACCCCGCTGCATCGGGCAAAGATGGGGAGTAACATAGCTCGAAGAAGGGGTGGAACGATATGTGGAAGGATATGAAGATGAAGCAGATCTTGCTGATTACCGACGGGTGCTCGAACAAAGGCAGCGATCCGGTGCAGGCGGCTCGGATGGCCCGCGCGCAAGGAATCGCCGTCAATGTGATCGGCATCGTCGACGGCGGGGACCTCGGCTCGGCCGGGCGGCGCGAGGCGGCGGAGATCGCCGAAGCGGGCGGCGGGCTGTCGCGGATCGTCGAAGCGAAACAGCTGGCGATGACGATGCACATGATGACCAAACACACCGTGCAGATGACGATCCAGCAGGTCGTCAACAAAGAGCTCAAGCAGCTCCTCGGCACCGACGCGGAAGGCCTCCCGCCGCAAAAGCGCACCGAGGTCGCTGAGATGGTCGACCGCATGGGCGACGAAGCCTTGCTCCAGCTCGTTCTGCTCATCGACACGTCCGCCTCGATGCATGAAAAGCTCCCCACCGTGCGCGAAGCGATCCGCGACCTGCAGATCGGGCTCGACGTGCGCAAAGGCTCGCATCGGGCGGCGATCCTCACCTTCCCGAGCTCCCCGACCGAAGATGTGCGCGTGCTCTCTGCGTTTTCCGACACGCTCGACCTGAACAAGCTCTCGGGCGACCTGCGCGCCCAGGGCGGCACGCCGACAGGACCGGCGATCGAGCGGGCCGTCCAGCTGTTCCAAGCCGGTTCGGCACCGCTGTTGACTCCGTACCGCGAAGAGGATGATCGCGATGGCGACATGGCAGCCTACGTCGTTTGAGCCGCTGTTTCGGACGGGCAGCACGATCACCGGCGTCTGGAACAAGCAGCGCTATCTCGTCGAGAGCATGCTCGGGCGCGGCGCCAACGGCGAAGTATACCGCGTCGTCAAGCCAAACGGCGAACGGCTCGCGCTGAAAGTGTCGCCACAGTCGAGCGACATCGCGCTGGAACATAAAATTCTGCACCAGTTGCAAGGGGTGGCTCGAGGCATCGACCTCGGGCCGCTTGTCTTTGACTTGGATGACGCCGACACCCCGCGCGGCAAAGCGTTCTTCTACGTGATGGAGCAGGTGCACGGCACCTCCCTGCCCCCGTTTCTGAAAAAGCGCGGCGGGCACTGGCTGCCGGTGCTCCTGCTGCAGCTGTGCACCTATCTGGAGCGGATGCACAAGCTCGGCTTTTGCTTCGGCGATCTGAAAGCGGAAAACTGCCTCGTCGACGAAAAACGGGGCCGGCTGCGGCTGGTCGACTTCGGCGGCGTCACACCGTTTGGGCGCGGGGTCAAAGAGTACACCGAATGGTATGACCGCGCCTGGTGGGGGCAAGGCAGCCGCCGCGCCGATGAGTCGTACGACGTGTTTGCGCTGACGATGATGGCCGTCGCCCTGCTCGCCCCCGACCTGCGCCACAAGCTCGCACTGCTCACCGTGCCGAATTTTTCCCTGCTCCAGCAAAGCGTCCGCGCCGACCCGAGGCTCGCCCCGTGGCGCGATCTGCTCGGAGCGGTGTGGAGCGGGCGGGTGACGACGGTGGAGCGCTTCCGGGAACGGCTGATGCCGATGGTCAAAGCGAGCGTGCAGCAGGAACAGCGCGCGGCAGACGCAGCGCCTCGACAAGACTGGAGCGACTGGCTGCTTCTGGGATCGGCCGCGGTGCTCGTCGGAGCGGTTTGCCTGATTTTTTTGTAGCGTTCTTTTGCAGAGGACGGAAGGAAACCAAGCCCCAAACGCGAACTCTGTGAAAACGATTTTGAAGGGGAACAGGTGAACACGCAATGAGCAGAAGTTTGGAAGTGGCGCTGGACCTGTGCCTGCGGGCCGGGAATATCATGCTGAGATGCGGAGCCGAGACTTCGCGCGTCGAAGATACGATCGCGCGGCTCGGCTACACGTATGGAGTCGATCAGGTCCAGAGCTTTGTCACGCCGACCGGTATTTTTATTTCCGTGGAAATGGCCGGCGAGACGACGCGCACCGGGATGCTGCGCATCAGCGGATCATCGGGGATCAACCTCTCCCAGGTGCACCGCGTCAACGACCTGTCGCGGCGCTATGCGTCAGGTCTGGTCAGTGTCGAGGAGGTGCTGGCTTCGTTTGACGAGTTCGAACGGGCGCCGGTCACCTACCGGCTGCGCTACCAGCACTTGGCGTCGGCGTTTGCGTCGGGCGCGTTTGCCGTGCTCTTTGGCGGCAGCTGGCCGGAGTTTGCCGTCGGGGCGCTCTGCGGCTGGATCTCGCATTTTGTGCTGGGCATGGTCAGCGGCGCGATGCCGTATTTTCTCAGCGTGTTCTTCGCTGCCTTCGCAGGCGTCTCGCTGGCGGTGATCGGTGTCGTGCTGTCGGTCGCGACCAATTTTGAAGCGGCGATCATCGGGGCGGTCATCCCGCTCGTGCCGGGGGTGTCGGTGACCAACGCCGTGCGCGACCTGATGGCGGGCGAACTGCTCGCCGGCGTGGCGCGGGCGGCGGAAGGCTTTCTCGTCGCGTTCGCCATCGCGGCAGCCGTTGCGCTGGTGCTGGCGATTCGCGTGCACGGGGGGTTGTGGTAGATGATGACGGGACAGGAGATCTTGCAGCTCTTGCTGCTCGCGGGGATCGCGTTTTCGGCGACCGTTTGCTATGCCGTGCTCTATCAGATTCCGAAAAAAGCGCTCCTGCTGGTCGGCTTCGTCGGTTTCTCCGGCTGGTTGATGCAGTATTTCATCCGGCAGCTGACCGATTCGCCCGTCTTCGCCGCCCTGCTCGGCGGTTTTCTCGTCGGGGCGCTCAGTGAAAAGCTGGCCCGGCGCATGCGCATGCCGGTCACCGTCTTTGTCGTCGGCGGGATCGTGCCGCTGGTGCCGGGGTCGTCGGCGATGGCGACGATGCGCGAATTTGTGATGGGCGACTATCTGGAAGGACTGTCGCGAGGGACGCTGACCCTGCTGATCGCCTCGGCGATCTCGGCGGGACTCGTGCTCGCCGGCTCTTTGCTGCGCCTCGATTGGAGGGGGAAACGTGCTGGAAAACGTGAATGAGACGATCCGCCGCCACCGGCTGTTGGAAACGGGGGACCGGGTGTTGGTCGCCGTCTCCGGCGGGGTCGACTCCTGCGTGCTGCTCGATGTGCTCCTGAAGCTGCGCGCGGCGTGGGACTTGCAGCTGGCCGTCGTGCACGTCGACCACGGCCTGCGCGGCGAAGCGTCGGCGGGCGACGCCCGGTTTGTTAAGCAGCTGGCTGAGCGGCACGGACTGCCTGTGTTCGTTCAAAGATTGGATGTCGAGGCGTATGCGAAACAGCACAAGCTCTCGATCCAGACGGCCGCCAGGAAGGTGCGGTACGGCTTTTTCGAGCAAGTCGCCAAACAGACCGCCAGCGCCCGGCTTCTCACCGCTCACCATGCGGACGATCAGGCGGAAACGGTGCTGATGCGCATCCTGCGCGGCACCTCGACACGGGGGCTGGCCGGCATCCCCGTCAAGCGCGAAGAGAACGGGCTCACTTACGTGCGCCCGCTCCTCGACATCTGGCGGGAAGAGATCGAAAGCTATGCGGCGGCACAGGGCATCCTGTATCGGGAAGACGCTTCCAATGCATCATTAAAATACATTCGTAATAAGATACGATTACAACTTTTCCCCGAACTCACCCGTGGCTACAATGAACAGGTGAAGGCTGCGCTGCTGCAGCTCTCCCAACTGGCGCGGGAAGACGAGAGCTATCTGGAGGAACTGGCGCAGGCGCGCTTTTCCGAAGCTGTCTTGCCGGCGGGTGCAGGCCGTTTAAAAGTCAATTGTGAACATTTTGTTGAAAGTCCGCTTCCTTTACAACGACGGGTAATTACACTAATATTATATTATCTGTGCGGACATACCATCCAATGGGAGCAAGTACATATCGAGAGCATCCGCTCCCTGTTGGTCAGCTCATCGCCGAGCGGCCGTTTGACCTTGCCTGGCGGGGTATCCGCCTGGCGCGAGTACAACGACGCTTATGTAAGCGTTGACAAGCCAATTCTGGCCGGCGAGGCTCCTGCGCCCGTACAGCAGTTTGTGCTGGGCAAGGAATTCATAGCCGGCGCGTTGAAGTTTACGGTAGAACCGCCGGGGTTTGCCATTCGTTTGGAGGCAGAAGTGACACCAGGGGTGCCGCCTCGTCCGACAGACGCCTGGGAAGCCCAATTCGATGCTGATGAATTGTCCGGCTCCTGCATATACATACGGACATGGGAACAAGGCGACGGATTCCGGCCCTTCGGAATGCAAGGCACGAAGCTGATCAGCGATGTATTCGTTGACGCCAAAGTGCCTAAACATAAGCGCATGGCGTGGCCGCTCTTTTGTATCGACAGCGAGATCGCATGGGTGGTTGGCATCCGGCGGGGACAGCAGGCAATGGTCACCGACAAGACTCAAAGAACGCTCGTCCTCCGGGCGGTGCGGCTCTCTTAATTTTTCAGGGGGGTACACGAACCTATGCATACAGATGTGCAAGAGATTCTCTTCACCGAAGAAGAAGTCTCCGCCAAAGTGCGCGAGCTGGGCGAACAGATCACCCGTGACTATCAGGGACAGGATCTGCTCGTCATCGGCATCTTGAAAGGCGCCGCGATGTTTATGGGCGACTTGGTCAAACGGATCGACATGGTGGTGGAGATGGACTTTATGGCGGTCTCCAGCTACGGCAAGTCCTCCGAGTCCTCCGGCGTCGTGCGGATCATCAAAGACCTCGACAAGAGCATTGAAGGGCGTCACGTGCTGATCGTGGAAGACATCATCGACACGGGGCTGACCCTGCATTATTTAAAGAACCTGCTGGAGCAAAGAAGCGCCGCTTCGGTCAAAGTCGCCGCACTTCTCGACAAGCCGGAGCGCCGCCAAGTTGAGATTGCCCCGGACTATCTCGGATTCTCCGTGCCGGATCACTTCATCATCGGCTACGGTCTGGATTATGCCGAGCGATACCGCAACCTCCCCTATGTCGGGGTTTTGAAACCGGAAGTTTATCAATCCTAAACGCTTGTCTGGCGTATGTGGTACCTGGGGTGCCGAGAGGAGGTAAGGAATGAACAGATTTTTCCGCAATGCCGGTTTTTATTTGCTGATCTTCCTGATCACCGTGGGGATTGTAAACTTCATCACGGGTGAAAAACAGGAAAAGCTGGAAATCACGTACGACAAGTTCATTCAAAAAGTCGAGAAAGGTGAGATCAAGGACCTGACCGTCACGAGCGAAGGGCTGACCTTGCGGCTCACCGGCTCGATGGTGGGCGACAACGGGGCGAAAGAGGAGTTCATCACCCGCGCCCTGTTCAGCGAAGAGTTCTCGCAGCAGCTGAACGAAGAGCTGAAGACCGCCAACGTCACGATCAACGAACCGCAAAAAGAGTCGATCTGGTTCACCTTCCTCACGTCGATCGTTCCGTTCATCGTCATCTTCATCCTCTTCTTCTTCCTGATGAACCAGGCGCAGGGCGGCGGTTCCAAAGTGATGAACTTTGGCAAGAGCCGCGCCAAGCTGTACAACGAAGAAAAGAAGAAAGTTACCTTCGACGATGTCGCCGGCGCAGACGAAGAGAAAAACGAGCTGGTCGAAGTTGTCGACTTCCTGAAAGACCCGCGCAAGTTCGCGGCGCTCGGCGCACGCATCCCGAAAGGCGTGCTGCTCAACGGGCCGCCCGGCACCGGTAAGACCTTGCTGGCGCGCGCCGTCGCAGGCGAAGCAGGCGTGCCGTTCTTCTCGATCTCCGGTTCCGACTTCGTGGAAATGTTTGTCGGCGTTGGTGCATCCCGCGTGCGCGACCTGTTTGAAACGGCGAAGAAAAACGCGCCGTGCATCATCTTCATCGACGAGATCGACGCTGTCGGTCGTCACCGCGGCGCAGGCCTCGGCGGCGGACACGATGAGCGCGAGCAGACCTTGAACCAACTGCTCGTCGAGATGGACGGCTTCGGTGCGAACGAAGGCATCATCATCGTTGCGGCGACCAACCGCCCGGACATCCTCGACCCGGCGCTGCTGCGCCCGGGCCGCTTCGACCGCCAGATCACGGTCAACCGTCCGGACGTCAAAGGCCGGGAAGCGATTCTGAAAGTTCATGCCCGCAACAAGCCGATCTCCGAGGACATTCCGCTTGGCGCGATCGCCAAGCGCACGCCGGGCTTCACCGGCGCGGACCTCGAAAACGTGCTCAACGAAGCGGCGCTGCTCGCAGCCCGCAAGAATAAAAAGCTGATCGAAACCCAGGAAGTGGACGAAGCGATCGACCGCGTCATCGCAGGCCCCGAGAAGAAGAGCCGCGTGATCTCCGAGCACGAACGCAAGCTCGTCGCCTTCCACGAGGCGGGCCACGCAGTCGTCGGCTACCACCTCGAACATGCGGATGAAGTGCACAAGGTCACCATCGTGCCGCGCGGCATGGCTGGCGGCTACACGGTGATGATCCCGCGTGAAGACCGCTTCTTCATGACCCGCTCCGAGATGTACGACAAGATCTCCGGTCTGCTCGGCGGCCGCGTGGCGGAAGAGATCGTGTTAGGTGAGATCTCGACCGGCGCGCACAATGACTTGGAGCGCGTGACCGACATCGCCCGCCGCATGATCACCGAGTATGGGATGAGCGACAAACTCGGCAATCTGCAATACGGCCACCGTCAAGGCGGCAACGTGTTCCTCGGCCGCGACATCGCGTCCGATCAGAACTACTCCGACACCGTAGCGCTGGAGATCGACCAGGAGATGCGCCGCATCGTCGACCAGTGCTACAACCGCACGAAAGAAGTGTTGACCACGCACCGCGACCAGCTCGATCTGTTGGCGAACGTGCTCCTTGAAAAGGAAACGATCGACAAAGAGACGATCGATTCCCTGATGGAGACGGGCAAACTGCCGGACGGCTCTGTGACCGGCATAAAAGTCAACATCAACTCCGACTCCTCCGTTCCGGCTGACGAGGAGAATAACGATCAGTAAAACTGGAGACTTTAGAAAAAACACCTGTCGCTCCTACGGCAGGTGTTTTTTTGGAGGGTGGATGAAACAACTTGAGACTCGCATCGCTGCAGAACATCACACCAGAAACCAGGCTCGCTCAGCCACTCTTAGATGAAAAAGGTCTGGTTTTGCTGAACAAAGGAGTCGTGCTCTCAGACAGCCTGGCCAAACGACTGCTGAACTTGGGCATCACCTCGGTCTATATTGAAGATGTACGCACGGAAGACGTGGTGATCGAGGAGGTCATCTCGCAGGAGACACGGCAGGAAGCGTTGCAGCTCGTCTTCACCACGCTGCAGAGCGTGCAGACCTCGGAGCAGCACCCGCGCCAATTTTATCAGGACTTGAACGGACGGAACATCCGCCGCCTGTTCGACACCGTCCTGCACGAGATGAAAGGCAAGCCCAATCTGCTGCTCAGCGTCTCCAACATCTACACGAGCGACGGATTCCTCTACCACCACTCGGTCAACGTCGCGCTGATGGCGCTGGCGATCGGCATCGAATACGGATTGACAGAAAAGCAGCTGCTCGACCTTGGCGTCGGCACCCTGCTTCATGATATCGGGAAGTTGCGCCTGCCCCAGGACATCTTGAACAAGCCGGGCAGGCTGACCCCGGAAGAGTATGAGATCATCAAGCAGCATCCGATGATCGGCTACGAAATGCTTCGCCTGCAAGACGACATCTCCGTCGTCTCCGCCCATGTGGCCTTGCAGCACCATGAGCGGGTCGACGGCACGGGCTACCCGCGCGGCATCAAAGGCGAGGAGATGCACATCTTCGGCAAAATCACCGCCGTCGCCGATGTGTACGAGGCGTTGACCGCCAACCGCGTCTACCGCAAAGGGCAGCTGCCGCATGAAGCGTTAGAGCTGCTGCTCGGCGCGTGCGGCACGCATTTTGACCGCGAGATCGTCGAGCTGTTTCTGAAGACGGTCGCCATCTACCCGACCGGACTGACCGTCCGGCTCAATTCGGGGGAGACGGGTGTGATCATCCGCCAGAACCCGACACATCCCCAGCGTCCGGTGATCCGCGTGCTCCAAGACGCAGCGGGGCGGCCGGTAGAAGCGTACGAAATCAACCTGATGGAGCATCTGACCACATTGATCACTGCATGTGAGTGCTAAGGAGAGTCGATACCATGTCAACCGAACAGCGCATGAAATCAGACATCGAGATCGCCCAAGCGGCCACCCTGCGTCCGATCCAGGAGATCGCAGCCCAGGTCGGCCTGACCCCTGAAGATATTGAGCAATACGGCAAGTACAAAGCGAAAATTTCGCTGGACGTCTACCGCCGCCTGCAAGACCAGGCGGACGGCAAGCTGATCCTCGTCACGGCGATCTCGCCGACCCCGGCGGGTGAAGGCAAGTCGACGACGACCGTCGGCCTCGGACAAGCGCTGGGCAAACTGCTGCAAGACAGCGGCCAGCGCGCGATGATCTGCCTGCGCGAGCCGTCGCTCGGCCCGTCCTTCGGCATGAAAGGCGGCGCGGCCGGCGGCGGCCACTCGCAGATCGTGCCGATGGAAGACATCAACCTGCACTTCACCGGCGATTTCCATGCGATCACTTCGGCGCACAACCTGCTCGCCGCGCTGATCGACAACCACATCCACCAGGGCAACCAGCTGCGCTTCGACGTGCGCCGCATCACCTGGAACCGCGTGCTGGACATGAACGACCGCGCCTTGCGCCAGATCGTCGTCGGTCTCGGCGGCCCGGCGAACGGCGTGCCCCGGGAGAGCGGCTTCGACATCACCGTCGCTTCGGAAGTGATGGCGGTGCTCTGCCTCGCCCATGACGAGCAAGACCTCAAAGCGCGGCTGAAGCGCATGATCATCGGCTACAACACCGACAAGGCGCCGATCACCGTCGCCGACCTCGGTGCGGAAGGCGCGATGGCCGTGCTGCTCAAAGATGCGATTCAGCCCAACCTCGTGCAGACGCTGGAACACACCCCGGCGCTCGTCCACGGCGGTCCGTTTGCGAACATCGCGCACGGCTGCAACTCGGTGATCGCGACGAAGATGGCGCTGAAGCTCGCCGACTACGTCGTCACCGAAGCCGGTTTTGGCGCCGACCTTGGCGCGGAGAAGTTCTTCCACATCAAGAGCCGCCAAGCGGGCCTGTCCCCGGCGGCCACTGTGGTCGTCGCGACGGTGCGGGCGCTGAAGATGCACGGCGGCGTCGACAAAGCGAACCTCGGCACCCCGAACACAGAAGCGGTGGAGCAAGGCTTGTCCAACCTGTCCAAGCACATCGAAAATGTGCAGATGTTCAACATCCCGGCGGTCGTCGCGATCAACAAGTTCCCGACCGACACGGACGAAGAGATCGCCGTCGTCACCAACTGGTGCCAGGAGAACGGCATCCCGGTCGCGCTGTCCGAAGTGTTTACGAACGGCGGCGATGGCGGGCTGGACCTTGCGAAGCAGGTGCTGGAGATCGTCAACAACCGTCCGGGCGGCCTGATGTTCCTCTACAATGAGACCGACACGATTCCTGACAAGATCGAAACGATCGTCCGCGAAATCTACGGCGGCGATGCTGTGCAGTACACGTCGAAAGCGCAGACGATGCTGAAACGCATCGACGAGATGGGGCTCGGCCATCTGCCGGTCTGCATGGCGAAGACCCAGTACTCGTTTTCCGACAATCCGAACCTGCGCGGCCGTCCGGAAGGCTTTACGATCACGATCCGCGAGCTGAAAATCTCCGCCGGCGCCGGCTTTATCGTCGCGATCACCGGCGACATCATGACCATGCCGGGCCTGCCGAAAGTGCCGGCCGCGATGAACATGGATCTGCTCGCAGAAGGCAAGGTCACCGGGCTGTTCTAGAACTTGCCACGCAACAGATAAAGCTGCCACGGGCATACTAGAACAAAGCCGCACTTTCTAACTTTTGTGACAAGTTTTTGTCAAATTGACACTTCACTCGATCAGAGTTAGAATGACAGAAAATAGGCATAATCAGCCCATTTTCAAATAGAAGGGGGCACTGTCCGCGATGGCTACCATCCAAGCTGTACCGAATCGTGAACAGCTCGACCAATACAAAGAACGACTGCTCCAACTGAAAAAGGAACGCAACGCCATCATCCTCGCCCACTACTACATGCGGGCTGAGGTGCAGGAAGTGGCCGACTATATCGGGGATTCTTTTGGCCTCGCGCAAAAGGCGAAAGACACCGATGCGGACGTCATCCTGTTCTGCGGCGTTCACTTTATGGCAGAAAGTGCAAAAATTCTCAATCCAAATAAAATCGTGCTCATGCCTGACGAGCGCTCCGGCTGCCCGATGGCCGACATGGTCACCGGCGACGGGCTGCGCAAGCTGAAAGCGGAGCACCCGAACGCGACGGTCGTCGCCTACGTCAACACCTCGGCAGAAGTGAAAGCGGAAACGGACATCTGCTGCACCTCCTCGAACGCGTTGAAAGTGATCAACTCCGTCGAGTCTGACGAGATCATCTGGGTCCCGGACAAGAACCTCGGGCACTATGTCTCGCAGTTCACCGACAAGAAGATGATCATCTGGCAAGGCTACTGCAACACGCATGACCTGCTGACGCCGGAAGAAGTGCTCGCGCTGAAGGCGGAATACCCGGACGCGCCGATCGTCGTGCATCCGGAATGCCGCCCGGAAGTGGTGGCGCTCGGCGATTATGTCGGCTCGACGACCGGCATCCTCAAATACTGCCGCGAGTCGAACTTCAAGGACTACATCGTCGCGACCGAAGAAGGCGTACGCTACATGCTGGAGAAGGAATCGCCGGAGAAGACGTTCCACTTCGCCTCGCGCTACATGGTCTGCCCGAACATGAAAGTCCACAACGTCAAGAAGATGGTCCGCGCGCTGGAAACGATGCAGCCACAGATCGAAGTCGATCCGGAAGTGGCGGAGAAAGCCCGCCGTTCGCTCGACCGCATGCTGGAAATCGTTCCGAAGTAAGACGAAGCGAGCAACACGTTAGAACTACGCAACTCGGTGAAGGAGACACATCCAGATGTTCTCACGATTCATAGCCAACTTTAAGGCAGAAGACGTTACCACCCAAGACACCGACGTCGTGGTGATCGGCACCGGCATCGCCGGGATGTATACGGCGCTGAAGATCAGCGAGTATGCGAACGTCGTCATCCTTTGCAAGAAAGGTCTCACCGAGAGCAATACCAACCGGGCACAAGGGGGAATCGCCGCGGCCATCGCCGAAGGCGATTCCCCTGACTTGCATCGAGAAGACACGATGATGGCCGGGGCCGGACTGAACGACCTCACCGCCGTCGAAGTCCTCGCCAACGAAGGGCCCGATCTGGTGAACGACCTGATTCGCCTCGGCACCCAGTTCGACACCGAACATGATGCGGAAGGCGAGCATCTCGCCCTGACCCGCGAAGGGGCGCACAGCAGACGCCGCATCCTGCACGCCAACGGTGACGCGACCGGTGCGGAGATTGTCCGCGCGCTGGCCGTGCAAGTGCGCAAGAACCCGCGCATCACAGTGATCGAAGACGCGTTTGCGATCGACCTGATCACGTCGGAGCACGGCTCCTGCAAAGGTGTGCTCTACGAGAAGGGCAAGCGGCTGCACTACATACGATCCCAGGCGACCGTGCTTGCGACCGGCGGCGCGGGCAACATGTATCGCTACACCTCCAACCCGGACGTCACGACGGCAGACGGTTTCGCCATGGCCTACCGCGCCGGCGCCCGGCTGCAGGACTTGGAGTTCATCCAGTTTCATCCGACGACGCTGAACTATCCGGGCGCACCGCGCTTTTTGATCTCGGAAGCCGTGCGCGGCGAAGGGGCGGTGCTGCGCAACATCGCCGGCGAGCGTTTCATGCCCGCCTACCATGAGCTCGCCGAACTGGCTCCGCGCGACATCGTCGCCCGCGCCATCGTTTCGGAGATCGAGAAGACCAAGGCGACGTTCATCTACCTCGACATCACGCATCAACCGGAAGAGCTGATCAAGTCGCGTTTTCCGACGATCTATGAGTTCTGCCTGCAGTACGGCCTCGACCTGACCACCGACTGGATTCCGGTCGCCCCGGCTGCGCATTACGTCATGGGCGGTGTAAAAACGGATCTCTATGGCGAAACAAATGTCAGAAGGCTGTTTGCCTGCGGCGAAGTCTCCTGCACCGGCGTGCACGGCGCGAATCGCCTCGCCTCCAACTCGCTGTCGGAAGCGATCGTGTTTGGCAAGCGCATCGCCGAGCGCATCGAAGCGTTCCTGCAGACGGAGACTGGCGACTTCATCCCGCTGCCGAAGACGGAGCACGTGATGAAGAGCCCGATCGACAAAATTGACAACCGCCGCCTGCACCTGCAGAAGGTGATGGTGCGCCACGTCGGCGTCAAGCGCACCCGCGATTCCCTGGAGCGCGCCTTGTCCGAACTGGGCAAGTACGTCCCGATGCTCTCCCATACCTACAGCAGAAAAAGCGACTGGGAGTTCATCAACCTGCTGACGTCGGCGCTGTTGACCACGCAAGCGGCCCTGCTCCGCGAAGAGAGCCGCGGCGGGCACTACCGCAACGATTTTCCCAAAGCAAAAGACTCCTGGCTCAAACACACCATCTTCCAAAAGGATGTGGGTGTAATCGAAGAGAGGTGCTGACATGCTGCTAGATGAGCGTGTGATTGAACGCGCAGTTCGCGCTGCATTAGAAGAAGATATCGGTTCGGGTGACATCACCACCAACTCGATCGTTCCCAAGGACAAAGGGGGCCACGGCACCCTGCTCGCCAAAGAGCCGGGCATCATCGCCGGGCTTGACGTGGCGGAAGTCGCCTTCAAACTGGTCGATCCGGCGCTGGAAGTAAACCGTCTGGTCAAAGACGGCGATGCGGTCGCCAAAGGCACGCCGATCATGGAAGTGACCGGTTCGGCCCGCTCGATCCTGATCGCTGAGCGCGTGGCGCTCAACTTCTTGCAGCGTCTGTCCGGGATCGCCACCCGCACGGCGAAGTTCGTCGAGCTGGTGCGCTATTACAACGCCAAGATCGTCGACACCCGCAAGACGACGCCGGGCCTGCGCGCCTTGGAAAAATACGCGGTCGTCGTCGGCGGCGGACGCAACCACCGCTTTGGCCTGTTCGATGCGGTGCTGATCAAAGACAACCACATCGAGATCGCCGGCGGCGTCAAGCAGGCGATCATGGCGGCTCGCCACCAGATCCCGCACACGATGCGCGTCGAGGTGGAAGTCGAGTCGATGGAGCAGATTGACGAAGCGCTGGAAGTGAAAGCGGACATCATCATGCTCGACAACATGACGCCGGAACAGATGCGGGAAGCGGTCGAGAAGATCACCGGCCGCGCGCTGATCGAAGCGTCCGGCGGCGTGACGGAAGAGACGATCGTCGACATCGCCAAGACGGGCGTCGATTACATTTCGATCGGCGCTTTGACCCATTCGATCAAAGCGCTGGACATCTCGCTTGATATCCTCGCGAAATAACCGGGAGAAAGAGACTATGATACTCGTTCTGGATGTAGGGAATACGAATATTACGCTTGGCGTTTATAAGGGCAATGACCTGCTGTACCACTGGCGGATCGCGACGATCCGCGAGCGCACCGAAGACGAGCTCGGCATTCTCGTCAAAAGCCTGCTCGCCGACAAAGGCATCGCCGTCGGCGAGATCAACGGCATCGCGATCTCCTCGGTCGTGCCGCCGCTGATGTTTGCTTTGGAGCGCATGTCGAACAAGTATTTCGGCCACAAGCCGATCGTGATCGGGCCGGGCGTGAAGACCGGGCTGAACATCAAGTATGAAAACCCGCGGGAAGTCGGCGCGGACCGCATCGTCAACGCGGTCGCTGCGATCGAAAAATACGGCTACCCGCTGATCATCGTCGACTTCGGCACGGCGACCACGTTCTGCGTGATCAACGATGTCGGCGATTACATGGGCGGCGTCGTGGCGCCGGGCATCAACATCTCGACCGAGGCGCTGTTCCGCCATGCGGCCAAGCTGCCGCGCATCGAGATCACCCGCCCGGCGAGCGTCGTCGGCCGCAACACGATCACCTCGATGCAGTCCGGCGTGCTGTACGGCTTCACCGGGCAGGTGGATGGCATCGTTTCGCGAATTAAGAAAGAGTTCAACCTGCCGTTCAAAGTGATCGCGACCGGAGGATTGGCGAGCCTGATCTCCGCCGAGTCTTTTGAGATCGAGATTCAGGACGACAACTTGACGCTCGACGGGCTGCGGATCATCTGGGACCGCAACCAGTAAAAAAGGGAGGATAAGCCTGTGGCAGTTAGACCTGTTGTGCTTGACCCGAACCCGGTGCTGCGCGCGATCGCAGAACCGGTGACCAAGTTTGACCAAGAGCTGTTCACTTTGCTCGATGACATGGCGGACACCATGTACGACTACAACGGCATCGGCCTTGCCGCGCCGCAGGTCGGCGTCTCGCAGCGTGTGATCGTCGTCGACTATGGCGATGAGCATGGCGGCCTGATCGAGATGATCAACCCGGTGATCGTTGAAAAATCGGGCTCGGTCGTCGACGTTGAAGGCTGCCTGTCCATTCCGGGACTGCGCGGCAACGTCGAACGCTTCGAGAAGCTGACCTTGCGCTTCCAGCAGCGCGACGGCAACACCTACGAGCTGACACCGGAGGGCTACTTCGCCCGCGTCTTCCAGCATGAGATCGACCACCTCGACGGCATCTTGTACACCGACAAGGCGATCGACACCTACCCGATCGAAGAATCGGAAGTCTCGGAAGTGCAGGAAACCGAATAAGCAGAGCAAAACCCTTGCGAATCGGCAAGGGTTTTTTCATAATGAAAGCAAGTGGGACAAGACAGGAGATGAGCGTATGGCTGGCCAAGACGATATGATTCGCAACCTGATGTCGATCATCGAGCGCATGGTCGATCTGCAAGACCGGACGGTGCAACAGCTGGAAACGGTCACCTCCCAAGTGGAGGAGCTGCAGCGCCGCCTCGACACCCTCGATCCCAGAGACCTCCCGAAACAGCAGCGGCTGAACTGACAGCTCGTTCTATCCCCCCCCCTTCTGCCACATATCATTCGATCTGAACTCCCGAAATTTTACACATTGTAAAAGAATTCTTGTCGCATATAGTCGAAATTTAAGGGAAAGTCAGTTATTGATCAATGCGGAAAAGGATTTTCCAAGTGGGACGCGAAACTGTACATTCATGGAAACTGAACGATCTGAAGAGAGGGGACTCACTCGATGGGCAGCAAGGATAAAAAGGTTTTGATCGTCGACGACCAGTACGGCATCCGCGTATTGTTGCATGAAGTTCTGGATAAAGAAGGCTACACGATTTTCCAGGCGCCAAACGGCGTCACCGCGTTGCAGATCGTCAAGGATGAGCAGCCGGATCTCGTCCTGCTCGACATGAAGATTCCGGGTATGGACGGCTTGGAGATCCTCCGGCACATCAGAAACATCGAGCCGGAGACGAAAGTGATCATGATGACCGCGTACGGCGAGCTCGACCTGATCAAGGAAGCGACCGTGCTCGGCGCGATCACGCATTTTACCAAGCCGTTTGATATCGATGAACTGCGCGAAGCGGTCAACCAGCAATTGGTCTCGTAAGAAAGGGGTACGTACAACATGGAACACACTTCGATGATCCGCCTGCGCATGAGCTCGCACGATGCGCATTACGGCGGCGACCTGGTAGACGGAGCACGCATGCTCGGTCTGTTCGGTGATGTGGCGACAGAGCTGTTGATCCAATTGGATGGCGACGAAGGTCTGTTCGTCGCTTATGACTGTGTGGAGTTTAAAGCGCCCGTGTTTGCCGGTGATTACATTGAAGCGCACGGCAAGATCACGAAAATCGGCAACACGTCCCGCCAGATGGAGTTTCACGCCTACAAGGTGATCCAGGCGAACGTCGATCCGGCCAACCCGTCGGCCGCCGATGTGCTGCAGGAGCCGATGCTGGTCTGCTATGCGCGCGGCACCTGTGTGACGCCGAAAGACAAGCAGCGTTTGGGAGGTTGAGCAGCATGGAGAAATTGATCATCACCGTCGCCTTGACCGGCGCGGAAGTCACCCGCGAACACACTCCCCACCTGCCGGTCACGCCGGACGAGATCGCACAGGCAGCCTTCGAGTGCTGGCAGGCGGGCGCCGCCATGGTGCACGTGCACGCCCGCAAGGACGACGGCACTCCGACACAGGACAAAGAGGTCTACCGCCAGATCATCGAGAAGACCAAGGCGCTGTGCCCGGTGATCGTGCAGGTTTCCACCGGCGGCGCCGTCTGGATGACGCCGGAAGAGCGCCTGCAGCCGGTGACCTTGCAGCCGGAGATGGCGACGCTGACCACCGGCACGGTCAATTTTGGCGACGATGTGTTCATGAACGCACCGAAAGATCTGGAGACGTTTGCGCAGACGATGCAAGAGCATGGCGTCCGCCCCGAATTTGAAGTTTTCGAGGTGGGCATGATAACAAATGCTATGCGGCTGGTCAAAAAAGGCCTGGCTTCCGAACCGCTTCATTTTGACTTGGTGATGGGCGTGCCCGGCGCGATTCCAGGGACGCCGGAGAATCTGATGCACCTGATCTCACAGCTGCCTGCAGGCGCGTCCTGGTCGGTCGCAGGCGTCGGACGCAGCCAGTTGCCGCTCTCGACGATGGCGATTCTGCTCGGCGGCCATGTACGGGTCGGGTTCGAAGACAACATCTACTACACGAAGGGCGTTCTGGCCGAAAGCAACGCGCAGTTCGTGGAGCGCATCGTGCGTTTGGCCGGTGAGTTGGGCCGCGAAGTGGCAACGCCCGACGAAGCGAGAAAAATGTTGGGACTCCCTCTGTAATTTGGTATGATGGGGAATGGAAAGCACCAGCATGCAATCGATGGAAGGACGGAGGGTACATAATGGCATTTGCATCCTTTAAAGAAGTGTTGCTCGACGGCTACAAGAACGGCTACGCTGTCGGCCAGTTCAACATGAACAACCTGGAGTTCACGCAAGCGATCATCGAAGCGGCAAACGAAGAAAGATCTCCGGTCATCTTTGGCGTGTCCGAAGGCGCGATCAAGTACATGGGTCTGGAGTACACCGTGGCGATGGCGCGCGTGGCGATGGAAACGTCGAAAGTTCCGGTCATCCTGCACCTCGACCACGGTCCGAACCGCGACCTCGTCATGAAGTGCATCAAGGCCGGGTTCTCCTCGATCATGATCGACGCGTCGCACTATCAGCTGGAAGAGAACATCCGTCTCTCCAAAGAGATCGTCGATCTGTGCCATCCGGTCGGCATCGAGGTGGAAGGCGAGCTCGGCCGCATCGGCGGCACCGAGGACGACCTGACTGTCGATGAGCGCGACGCGACGTTGGCCGTTCCGGCCGAAGCGGTGCGCCTCGTGCAGGAGTCGGGCATCGACGCGCTGGCGCCGGCGATCGGCTCTGCGCACGGCCCGTATAAAGGCAAGCCGGAGCTGGCGTTCGACCGTCTGCAGGAGATCCGCGACCTGCTGCCGAACACCCCGCTCGTGCTGCACGGCGGTTCCGGGATTCCGGATGAAGACATCCGCAAAGCTATCTCGCTGGGCGTTGCGAAGATCAACGTCAACACCGAGAACCAACTGGCGATGACCGCTGTCATCCGCGAAGTGCTGGGCAAGGACGCCAACGTCTACGACCCGCGCAAATACATGAAACCGGCTCGTGAAGCGATCAAAGAGACCGTCAAGCAGAAGATGCGCCTGTTCGGTTCTTCCGGCCGCGCGTAAGCTGTTTGTGGAGGAGGTAGTGGTTCGTGAAATTTTTTCTCGATACTGCGAATGTAGCTGAAATCAAAAGCGCTGCTGAGCTCGGCGTGATCTATGGCGTCACCACCAACCCGTCGCTGGTGGCGAAAGAAGGCGGCGATTTCACCGCGATGCTCAAGGAGATCACGGAGATCGTCGACGGCCCGATCTCGGCCGAAGTCATCTCGCTCGATGCGGACGGCATGGTCGAAGAAGGCTTGAAGCTGGCCGCCATGCATGAAAACATCGTGATCAAAGTCCCGATGACGCTGGAAGGACTGAAAGCGGTACACCGCTTTGCCAAACAGGGGATCAAGACGAACGTCACCTTGATCTTCACCGCCAACCAGGCGCTGATGGCCGCCCGCGCCGGCGCGACATTTGTTTCGCCGTTCCTCGGCCGCCTCGATGACATCTCGATGGAAGGGATGCAACTGATCCGCGACATCGCCGAGATCTTTGACATCCACGGCATCGACACCGAGATCATCGCGGCGTCGATCCGCCACCCGATGCACGTCCATCAGGCGGCGCTGTCTGGCGCGCACATCGGCACCCTGCCGCTGAAAGTGCTGGAGTCGCTGGTGAAGCACCCGCTGACCGACCAGGGGATCGAGCGTTTCCTGGCCGACTGGAACAAAGCGATGAAATAAGCACCTGTTACAGGTGCTTTTTCTCATACTGAAAGGAGATTGGATATTTTGGAAATGATGGATGCACGACAGATCATTGAATACATTGGCAAGAGCGAGAAGAAGACCCCGGTGAAAGTACATATCAAAGGCCAGCTCGACGCGATCGATTTTGGCGCGAACATCAAGACGTTCTTCACAGGCAATGTCGGCGTGCTGTTCGGCGACTGGAAAGACGTGGAGCCGGTGCTGTCCGGCAACGCGGACAAGATCGAAGACTTCGTGGTCGAGAATGACCGCCGCAACTCGGCGATCCCGCTGCTCGACATGAAGAACATCAAGGCGCGCATCGAGCCGGGCTCGATCATCCGCGATCAGGTGACGATCGGCGACAATGCGATCATCATGTTTGGCGCATCGATCAACATCGGCGCGGTGATCGGCGAAGGCACGATGATCGACATGAACGCGGTCGTCGGCGGCCGCGGCACGATCGGCAAGAACTGCCACATCGGCGCGGGCGCGGTCGTGGCCGGCGTGATCGAGCCGCCGTCTGCAGACCCGGTGGTGATCGAAGATGACGTGCTGGTCGGCGCCAACGCTGTGATCCTCGAAGGCGTGCGCGTCGGCAAAGGCTCTGTCGTCGCAGCAGGCGCAGTCGTCACGCAAAACGTCCCGGCGGGCGTTGTCGTCGCCGGCGCACCGGCGCGCATCATCAAAGAGATCGATGCGAAGACCAAGTCGAAAACGGAGATCATGCAGGAGCTCCGCCAACTGTAATGAGCAAGTTCGCTGACATTCGCCGTGCCCTGCACCGCATCCCGGAGCCGGGTTTCCAAGAGTTTAAGACACAGGCATTTCTGCTCCGCTATCTGCAGCAGCTCCCGCAGGAGCGGCTGGAACTGAAGACGTGGCGCACGGGCATCTTGGCGAAAGTCAAAGGCTTGAACCCGACGCGCCGCATCGCCTACCGCGCCGACATGGACGGGCTGCCGATCACGGAGGATACGTCGTACGAGTTCCGCTCCGAGCATGAAGGCTACATGCATGCCTGCGGGCATGATGTGCACATGACGATCGGGCTCGGCGTGCTGACGCATTTTGTGGAGCATCCGGTGGACGATGACCTGATCTTCCTTTTCCAGCCGGCCGAAGAAGGTCCGGGCGGCGCGCAGCCGATGATCGCGAGCGAAGAGTTCCAAGCGTGGAAGCCGGACATGATCTTCGCCCTGCACATCGCGCCGGAGTATCCGGTCGGCACGATCGCGCTGCGGCCGGGCATTCTGTTTGCGAACACGTCGGAGCTGTTCATCGACCTGAAAGGCAAAGGCGGCCATGCGGCGTTCCCGCATACCGCTAACGACATGGTGGTGGCGGCGGCGCATCTGACCACGCAATTGCAGAGCATCGTGGCGCGCAACGTCGACCCGCTCGATTCGGCGGTGGTGACGATCGGCAAGATCACCGGCGGCACTCGCCAGAACATCATCGCCGAGCATGCGCGGCTGGAAGGCACGATCCGCACGATGTCGCTCGACTCGATGAAAAAGGTCAAGAGCCGCATCGAGGCGCTGGTGAAAGGGATCGAGGCCGGTTTTGAGTGCGAGGCGCAGATCGACTACGGGTCGAACTACTGCCAGGTGTTCAACAACGAGGCGCTGACCACCGAGTTCATGGACTGGGTGCGCGAGACGGGCGAAGTCAACCTGATCGAATGCCCGCCCGCGATGACCGGCGAAGACTTCGGCTACTTCCTCGAAGCGATCCCCGGCTTCCTGTTCTGGCTCGGCGCCGATACCCCGTATGGGCTGCACCATGCCAAGATCGAACCGAGCGAGCAGGCGATCGACGTCGCCGTTCGGCTGATGAGCAACTACCTGACGTGGAAAGCACAGCAGGCATAATCGAAAAGGTCTTCCGTTCGCAGTTGCGAGCGGAAGACCTTTTTCTTACGAGGCAGGCCCGATTTCCAAGGGGCGGTGCCGATTCGGTTGATGCGTGACTTCGAGTTGTGCAGGAGCATCGATGCGGACCAGATCGGCCCCGGAGTTCGTCGTGGAAAAATCCGCTTGGAGCAGCGCATAGCCTTGCAGGTCGCCGTCTTTGATCACATAGAAGTGGTAGCTCTCGTGATGCGTAAAGTTGGCGCTGACCTGCCGGGTGAGCTTCCACGACAGGTGCAGCGACTGCAAGGATTTTGTTGGGGTGTACGGCGGGACGACCAGCAGCGTGTCATACTCATATGGCAGATTCAGCACCGTGCTCTCGCCGGGAGCCAGTTGCAACGTCGCCTGAAATGGTTCGGCCAAGGATGGCATCGCTTCCATCGCATACCTGCCCGGCCACAGCCAGTAGAGCATGACCAATGCCAACAGCAGACCCGCCGTGACAATGAGCTTGTGCTTAGCCACGCAGCAGATCTGCCGCCTGAGCACGGTCGTGGCGCAGCGCCGTTTGCAGCGGAGTCTCGCCGTCGTCTTTGGTGATGCTGCGGTCGGCGCCGTGGGTGAGGAGCAGGGAGATCATCGCGGTGTCGCCGTTTTGCGCCGCTTCATGCAGCGGGGTGAAGCCGTCCTGCTGATGGGCGTTCACTTCCGCACCGTGCTTCAGCAGCAGCTCGGCGATCGCGACATGACGATTCGCCACCGCCGAATGCAGGGGCATGACCTGGAAGTTATTTTTCGAGACAGAGTTGACCTCCGCGCCCTTCTCCAACAGATACGCCGCCACCGGCAGATGCCCGAGAAAAGCGGCCAGTCCCAGCGCCGTGAAGCCATCGTTGCCAAACGCCTTCGCCAGCGTTTCGTCCGCCGCCACCAGTTCGCGCACGCGCGCTTCTTTGCCCAGCGCCGCCGCTTCAAACACGTCCAGTCCGATGCCCAGTTCCAGCAGCAGCTCCGCCGCCTGCGGCTTGCCGTGGTACACCGCCGTCAGCACCGGCGACTGCCCGGTCGTGCCGCGCAAATTCAACAGCTCAGCGTCTCCTTTCACCATCTCTTTGATCGCATCGAGATCGCCCGATGCACAGGCTTGCAAAAAGTCTTGTGCGCTCATTCAAGAGCCTCCTCGTACTAGGGTAAGAGAATCATATATCATCCGTAAAAAATTTCCAAGGCTGTTATTTCGAAAACCGCCCCGCCACTTGCCCGATCAGCTCATCATTTGGCGTGTCCAGCCACATCTTCATCCGGCCGACCGCTTTCGGCTCGATGTCAGCCAGGGCTCGCTCCAGATCGGCTCTCGTTGCGGTACGGCCGGCATTCTTCAAATAGTACTGCTGGAGGAACTTGAAAAACGCATCATCGCCGAGCACCTTGCGCAGATCGTGATACATCAGCACCATCCGCTGGTAGGTGTAATAATAATGCGCCTGCGACGTCTGATACGTCCCGTAAGGAACGGCCGATTTGCCGGTCTTCACGCGGTTGGGAGTACCGTACTTGTACGGGGTATACGTGTAATTGTGCGCGAATCGCTTCCACGCCTCGTTGATCCGTCCTTGATACGCCCCCGTTCCTTCGCGCCGCTCCGTATCCAGCAAGGCGGCGTAGTCGGCAAGACCTTCGTCCAGCCAGGGAGTCTCCACTTCGTAGTTGCCCACGGCGTTGTAGAACCAGGCATGGGCGATCTCGTGCACGATCCAATGCTCCGGGTCGTCATACGTCCACAGGTCTTGGGCAAACAGCGCCAAGTTGGGCAGCTCGTGCGCGTAGACCGTCCCGGCCGGCAGCTCCAGCACGCTCAGCACGGGGAAGGGATTGCGCCCGAAGCGCTCCGTATAGGTCGCCACAGCCGAACGAGTCAATGCTTCGGCGCGGCCCAGATCGGCCTTGGAGACCGACGCCACCGTCACGCTCAGCCCGGCCGGCGTCTTGTACTTCGTCTCCACAAAACCGGCCCCGCCGACCAGCGCAAAATTCCGCACTTTCTTCGCCTCAAACGTCAGCGCCCGCCGTCCGCCCTCCAGCTTCTTCTCGCCGGTCTGCAGGCCGGACGCATACCACTTGAGATTCCCCGGCGTCGTCAACTCCACCTGATAATTCCCCAAGTCCATCAAATACGGATCGCCAAATCCCAGCGTCGCCGGCCGCTCCATCCACTCGCCGTCCCGCTCGACTCCGACGATCGGGTACCAGTAGGACACGGTCGCCACGCCTTTCCAATACCCGGTGCGCGATGGCGCTTGGGGCAGCTGCGTGCGAAACGCAAGCGTCACCGTCTGCGGCTCCGCGCTTTTTTTCGCCGGGATCAGCACCTGCTCCGCCGTCACTTGCGCCTTGACCGCCGCTCCGTTCAATTTCACACCGGTCACCTGCATCGGGACGTAGAGATAGAGCGGCAGCCCGTCCAGCCGCAGCTCGGGCACCGTCACGCTCATCTCACCCACGATCTCCCCCGAATCTTGAAAAGCGGCCTTGATCTCATACACGGGCTCTGTCGGCGTCGGTGTCGCCAGCGGGTGCAGGTTCAAGACCTGCGGACCGAAGTGCAGTGTGTACTGCTGCCGAAGCAGCGGCATCCAGCCGTCCACAGGCCGCAGCACCACCGCCAGCACGGTCATGGTGGCCAACAAGGTCAGCATCACCGAATACAGCTTCAAAAACCGCTTCCTCCGCTTCACCGCAGAACCCCCTTTCCCGTTTCCGATACCAAATGTTACAAGTTTCGACAAACATGCGGAGGTTCCTTCAAAAAGAAAACAGTATAACACAATACAACCATTGTGATATAATATACCCGAACTTTGAGTACGGAAGGGGTTATATTCAACATGGAACGCGAATTAGCAATGGAGATTGTGCGCGTCACCGAAGTGGCAGCGCTGGCATCTGCCAAATGGATGGGCACCGGCAAGAAAAATGAGGCGGACAACGCTGCAACCACTGCGATGCGCGCGATGTTCGACTCTGTCAATATGCAAGGCACCGTCGTGATCGGCGAAGGCGAAATGGACGAAGCGCCGATGCTCTACATCGGTGAAAAGCTCGGCACCGGCGAAGGTCCGGCGCTCGACGTCGCCGTCGACCCGCTCGAAGGCACGAACATCGTCGCCAAAGGCCTCTGGAACGGCCTGACGGTCGTCGCCGTCGCACCGCAGGGGTCGCTCCTGCACGCGCCGGATATGTACATGGAGAAGCTCGCGGTCGGACCGCGCGCCAAAGGCCGTGTGCACCTCGACGCGACCGTCAAGGAGAACCTCGAAGCGGTCGCTAAAGCGTCCGACAAAAGCATCTCCGAAGTGGTCGCCATCCTGCTCGACCGCCCGCGCCACCAAGAGCTGATCGAGCAGATCCGCTCCGCAGGCGCCCGCATCAAACTGATCTCCGACGGCGACGTGGCGGCGGCGATCAACACCTGCTTTGACGAGACCGGCGTGGACATCATGTTCGGCACCGGCGGCGCTCCGGAAGGCGTGCTGGCTGCCGCTGCCCTCAAGTGCATGGGCGGGGAGATGCAAGGCCGGCTCAAGCCGGAGTCGGATGCGGAGATCGAACGCTGCATCAAGATGGGCATCACCGACCACAGCCGCATCCTGATGCTCGACGACCTCGTCAAAGGCGACGACGCGATCTTCGCCGCGACCGGCGTCACCGAAGGCGAACTGCTCAAAGGCGTGCGCTTCCTCGGCCACAACATCGCCACCTCGCACTCGCTGGTCATGCGCGCCAAGACCGGCACCGTGCGCTTCGTCGAAGCGCGCCACAAGCTCAACCTGAAGCCTCACCTCGTCATGGTGTAAGCGTATTACACAGTTGCGTACCTGAGCAGTCCGCATTCGTCCTGCATAAAGTAGGAAGAATGCGGCTACTATGGTATAATGCTTTAATGTGTTGCATTCATCATGATGATTGTAGGTGAACGGTCCTTGCATACTATCGCAGAGTTGGAACTGATGAAGCTGACCGAGCTGTATAAACTGGCGAAACAGTTCGAGATTCCTTATTACGGCACGCTGAAGAAACGCGAGCTGATCTTCGCCATCCTCCGCGCCCAGGCCGAAGAGGAAGGGTTCATGTTTGCCGAAGGGGTGCTCGACATCATGCAGGACGGCTACGGGTTCCTGCGTCCCGTCGGCTACTCGCCCTCCGGCGAAGACATCTATGTCGCCGCGTCCCAGATCCGCCGCTTTGACCTGCGCACCGGCGACCGCGTCTCCGGCAAAGTGCGCAAACCGAAAGAAAACGAGCGCTACTTCGGCCTGCTGCAGGTCGAAGCGGTGAACAGCGTCTCCCCGGAAGTCGCGGCGGAGCGCATTCATTTCCCGGCGCTGACCCCGCTGTTCCCGACCCGCAAGTTCACGATGGAGACGGCGGCGGAGAAATATTCGACCCGCATCATCGACTTGCTGACCCCGGTCGGCTTCGGCCAGCGCGGTCTGATCGTCGCCCCGCCGAAAGCGGGCAAGACGATGCTGCTCAAAGAGATCGCCAACAGCATCACCACCAACCATCCGGAAGTGGAGCTGTTCGTGCTGTTGATCGACGAGCGCCCGGAAGAAGTCACCGATATGCAGCGCTCGGTCAACGCCGAAGTGGTCGCCTCGACGTTCGACGAGCTGCCGGAGAACCACATCAAGGTCTCCGAGCTGGTGCTGGAGCGCGCGATGCGCCTCGTCGAACACGGCAAGGACGTCGTGATCCTGATGGACTCGATCACCCGCCTCGCCCGCGCCTACAACCTCGTCATCCCGCCGTCCGGCCGCACTTTGTCCGGCGGTATCGACCCGGCGGCGCTTCATCGCCCGAAACGCTTTTTCGGCGCCGCGCGCAACATCGAAGAGGGCGGCTCTCTGACCATCCTCGCCACCGCGCTGGTCGACACCGGCTCGCGGATGGACGATGTGATCTATGAGGAGTTCAAAGGCACGGGCAACATGGAGCTGCAACTCGACCGCCGCCTGGCCGAGAAGCGCATCTTCCCGGCGATCGACATCCGCAAATCGGGCACGCGCCGCGAGGAGCTGCTCGTCTCTCAGGAACATCTCGACAAGATCTGGGGCATGCGCAAGTCGATGAGCGACAACCCGGACTTCACCGATCTCTTCCTCAAGACGCTCAAGAAAACGAAGACGAACGAGGAGTTCCTCGCCACGATCGAAGGAGCCAAAGAAGCGAAGCAGTTGAACAAAGAGGAAGCAAAAGGGACGGACGCACGTTAATCCGTCCCTTTTTGTGTTATCATAAGACAGATCACCACCAGAGAGGACGAATGAGCGATGCATCTCGTTTATGCCGATAAAAAAGGCCAGATCTACGACCATCCCGACCTGCTCGCCCTCGGGCGCAACGGGGAATTTCTGACCGACATTTACGAAGAAGAGCTGATCCCGCTCCCGGACGGCGCGACCCTCGTCTCGCTGCCGGGCACGAAAGCGCTCGGCTTCGATCCGGAGACGGGCAAGACGATCTCCTTGCCGGGCGAGGAGTACACCGCCGTCGGCGCCCTGCTCCCGCAAGGCTTCACCCGCCTGCTCCTGCCGGGCTATGCCAAGGCGGACGACGCCGAGCCGTTCCCGCTGTTCGGCTACACCGCTGTGGTTTGGAAAGACGACAGCTTCTACGTCGCCGCCGATGCGACCGACGACCCGTACCGCTGGAACCCGATGATCTTCCCGGATGCGCAAGTGGAGCAGAAGGTGCAGGAGATCACTACGCTGTATCCGGACAACCGCATCTGGAAGCATCTGACCAACTGTGCGCTCGGCTATGGCTGCCTGACCTCGCGCAACACCTTCCTCGAACGCTGGGAAGGCGCGCTGCCCGTCTCGTCGACCTGCAACGCGGGCTGTGTCGGCTGCATCTCAGAGCAGCCGGACGATTCGCCGTTCCCGTCGCCGCAGGTGCGGATGGACTTCAAGCCGACCGTCGAAGAGATGGTCGAGCTGATGCTGCACCACCTGAAAGCGTCGGACGACGCGATCATCTCATTTGGACAAGGCTGTGAAGGCGAGCCGTCCACGCGCGGCGTCGACATCGCCGAAGCGATCCGCCGCGTGCGCGCCGAGACCGGACGCGGATTCATCAACATCAACACCAACGCCGGGCTCGTCGACATGATCAAACTGATCACCGACGCCGGGCTCGACTTGATGCGCGTCTCGACGATCTCCGCGCTCGACGACCACTACAACGCGTACTACCGCCCGCGCCTGTACGGGGTGGAGCACGTCGGACGCTCCTTGAAATATGCGGCCGACAAAGGCGTCTACACGTCGATCAACTACCTGATCTTCCCGGGCGTCACCGACCGCGAAGAGGAGATCGAAGCGATGGTCGACTTCATCAACCAAAATGACGTCAAGCTGATACAGATGCGCAACCTGAACATCGACCCGGAGCTGTACCTCGGCACGATCCCGAAAGCGAAAGGCGACCTGCTCGGCATGAAGACGATGCTCGACATCTTCAAGAGCGAATGCCCGAACACGGTGATCGGCTCGTACACGCACGTCCCGCCGTCCGAGTTCCGCAACACGATCAAAAAGCCCTGACCATATGGTCAGGGCTTTTCTTTATTGCACGTAAAACTTAGTGGTTGGGGCCGTGGTCGGTCCACCAGAGGTTGGTCACCGGCGGGTCGATTTCGACTTCGACGAGACCCGTTCCGATGGAACCTGTGCCATCTCCATCCGGTGATACGATGTTCGGACCGAAGTCGGTCCACCAAGCTTCTGCGTTGCCTTGCGGAGCTGCCAGTACCGTAACCATCGCTACGGTAGAGAGGAAGATGATGCCGATGAGTTTTTTCATGAGTTTGTGCCTCCCGAGAAAGTAGAATCATCGTGCTGCGAACCCTAGTGTAATGTAGTGGTAGGACTTATGTTAGGTTTAAGGTTTGATAATGGTGTTGCTGTCTGCGCTATAAATTATTATACAGAAGAAAGTTACAAATACAACCGTGTTTCGAAAAAAAGTGAGTATAAAATTATCTACAATTTGTAACAAGATGCTACACGATCTGTTATGGATCGACAAAAAAGGCCCGTCCAAGGCGGACAGGCCGTGATGTTTCAAGGGTTGCACAGAGCTTTGGTTAGACCATGATCCCGATCTTGCGCAACGTTTCATCGAGGATGACATGCATCCGGCGCAAGGTGTCGGTCGCTTTGATATAGTCGCTTTGCTTTTCATACAGGTCGGCCAGCTCCTGATAGACGAAGCGCAGTTCGCGCAGGTGCTCCTGCTCGCTGAGCGTGCCGATCGTGCGCTCGTACCAGTCGACCGCAGCCGCCACATCGCCTTGCTCGCGCTTGACGATCGCCAAGGCGTGGTAGACGGCGGAGAGATTCTGGGCGTGGTCCGGGAGCAGAAACAGAGATTCCTGGCAGAACGCCTCCGCCTGTTGCAGCTTGCCGGCCTGCACGTAGAGCTTGGCGATCTCGCCGTGAATTTTCGCGTCATCGCTTGGAATCTCCAGCTTGCGGTATTCGGCGAGACATTCGTGCAGCAGGTCGATCGCCTGCTCGATCCGGCCCTGCTCCGCTTCGACCAAGGCAAAATTAGCTTTGACGTCGATCGCCTGCTTGCTGTTCTGCAAGCTCTCATAGATCGTCAGCGCATCGTGGCAATAATCGATGGCGCGCGTGAAGTCGCGCAATTTCTTATAGGATACCCCGAGCCCGAGATAGACATCGGCCAACTGGCGCAGGTTGGTCGTGCCGCGCAGCAGGTTGTACGCTTCCCGGTAGAAGCGGATGCCGTCTTCGAACTCGCCGAGCTGATAATGCGCATGAGCCAGATTGGTGACGATGCGGGCGCGCGTATAAGGATCGATCTCTTTCAGCCGGGAGAACGTCTCATACGCTTTGCGCCAGTGATAGAGCGCCAGCGGGAAGTTCTCCTGCGCATAGCGCGCTTCGCCGAGCTTGTTCAAACAGAGCAGGGCGGTATGGTCATCATTTTTGCGAATCACCGTGTCATAGACCTGCTCGAACAGCTCGACCGCTTTTTCCGTCTCGCCGCAGATCAGAAACGCTTCTGCCAGATCAAATTGCACTTCGTGCACCGGGAGATGCGGCGCCGGGTTGCCGATCAGCTCGCGAAACAGGGGAATCGCCTGTTCAAAATTGCTGGCGGCCAGATACGCCTTGGCCAGCTTATAGGTGCTGGTCTGCTCCATCTGTGTCTGCATATCGGCAATAAAATATTCGATCGGCGTCTCCAGACGCTCGGCGATTTGCTCCAGCACTTTGTGGGAAGGATATGCTTTGTCCGACTCGATCTGCGAGATCATCGAGATCGTGACGATCCCGGAGCCCAGCTCTTGCTGGGTCAGTCCTTTTTGCACCCGCAGCTCGCGTATCTTTTGTCCTAAAGAGATCAAATTAAACCCTCCTGAATGGTTAATTTTAGTTATGATTGATCGCGTATTATAGTTAAGTGTTTGATTATTACCTGATTCCACATATTTAAGGTACACCCTCGTTTGAAGTTTGTAAAGCCTTCTTACATTACTAATGTGAAAAATCAGGGAATTTTTCCCTTGCCCTTGAAAATCTTGCGGCTGAAAACGAGTGTATGGTATACTAGCTACCAGTGTGTATGAACAAAGGGTCATGGCAAAATCTATGACCAGGAAAGAGGTGACTAGAATGAAAGCTGATATCCATCCGAAGTACTTCGTTACTACTGCTTCCTGCGCTTGCGGCAACAAGTTCGAAATGGGTTCCACTAAGGAAAACCTCAAGGTCGACGTTTGCTCGCAGTGCCACCCGTTCTATACTGGTAAGCAAAAGTTTGTAGATGCAGGCGGTCGCGTCGACAAGTTCAAGAAGAAATACAACCTGTAGTCCGCGATCTATACAGTATAGAAAAAACAGGGCGCAATGCCCTGTTTTTTTATTAGGGAGAGATCAGGCTTGTACTTTACGAAACAGCCGGGCTGGATCGAAGTGATTTGCGGAAGCATGTTCTCCGGCAAGAGCGAAGAGTTGATCAGACGTATTAAACGGGCAAAGATCGCCCGCCAGCAGGTGCAAGTGTTCAAACCGGCGATCGATGACCGCTACCATGCGACGGCGGTCGCCTCGCACGGCGGCGACAAGGTCGATGCGGTCGCGATCACCGATGTGGCCGACATTCGCGCCCATCTCGACGCAGCGACCACGGTGGTGGCGATCGACGAAGTGCAGTTTCTGGACGCCGATGTGGTGCCGTTCTGCCAGGAGCTGGCGGAGCGGGGCATCCGCGTCATCGTCGCGGGGCTGGACACCGACTTTCGCGGCGAGCCGTTCGGGCCGACCCCGATGCTCTTGGCGACGGCCGAATACGTCACCAAGCTGCAGGCGATCTGCACGGTCTGCGCAGATCCGGCGACTCGCAACCAGCGCCTGATCGACGGCAAGCCTGCCGGGTACGACGATCCGGTGATTCTGGTCGGCGCTTCCGAGTCGTATGAAGCGCGCTGCCGCCACTGTCACGAAGTTCCGCTCGGCACATCCGTATCGCTTCCGGCTATTTCCAATACGTGATCTTTTGCATGAGATGCAAAGCGGCAAGCGGCTCTTCCGACGGGAAGGGCCGCTTGCTTTTCGTTTCCAGTGTCAGCGCCCCTCCTCGCGGGCAAGATAAGCACAACACCGAGGAGGAGGTGACCTTGATGCAGAAACGTTTCAAATGGATCACAGGCCTCACAGCCGCGATCTTGACCATGACGCTGGCAGCAGGGTGTACGCCGACCAACGACCTGGCGCGCAACCAGCAGCGCTATGGCGTCAACACGAACAATGTGGCGCCGGGGCAGGAAAAGGTCGACGTGCCGCGCTTCGACAACAAAAACATCGACGTGGACGGCGACGGGGACAAAGAGCATCTCTCCGGTGCCAACGATGTGAACAATCCGTCGGTCGACCTGCGCTCGTTTACCTATCCGGGCACGACCAACGCGGCGCAGGGCATCTATCCGACCTCGACGGCCGACCGCATTCAGGACTTGGCGTCTTCCGTAGACGGAGTGGCCAACTCCCGCGCGGTCGTCGTCGGCCGCACCGTGGTCTTGGGGCTGAACCTGGAGCGCACCGTGCGCCCGGCGCAAAAGGCGGACATCGTCAACTTCGTCCGGCAGCGCATTCTGGTGCAGGCGCCGGTGTTTGAGCGCGTGCACATCACCACCGACCGCGCCCAGACCCGCCAGATCCAACGCCTCGCCGATGAGATGCGCAAAGGGCACTCCTTGTCTGTGTACAACGATGAATTTATGGACCTGACCAAAAAAGTGCCGGCGGTCGGTCCGAACCTGATGCCGGCGACGAACCGGTAAACCTGTAATCCTGTAATCCTGCGATCTTATCCGATGCTGCAAGCGGAGTCCGGCCGAGCTGCCGGCTCCGCTTTTTATTTGATGATCCCGGTGCGGATGATGTTCAGCTTGAAGTTGACTCGGACGTCCGCTTTGCTATAGCTTTCGCGCCAGATCTTGCGGCTCCATTTCGGATACAGCGCATTGGCGCGGATGTGTTCACCGATGCCGATCGGGTCGCTATGGTATTTGTTTTGCAGATCATCCAGCAAATTTTTCATGCGCACGGTCAGCCCCCGTTCGATCGCCCGCTCCACTTTTTTCAACTGGGCCGGTTCGGAGAGCGGCTTGGGGCCGGTGTATTCGACGACCTGCCCGGCGACCTCGACCTCGAACACCACCACGGGGTTGCCGTCTTTCATCGAGACTTTGTAGCGGTGATCGGCGCGGACGAACGTCAGCATGATCTGCTCCGTGACCTTGTTGTTCTTGCCGGTGCGCAGCGCCTGTTTGATATCCCCTCCTTCGCCCGAACCGCGCAGCAGCAAAAGCATTTTGGTCTCCTCCGGCGACAGCGAGCCGACAAATTTGTCATCGCGAAACAGCGCGGTGCCGGCCGCCGACACGTTGCCGCCCAGCTTCTTCACATAAGGAACGATCGGGTCGGCGCCGTAACTGTGATACTGACGTATAAAATCGTGCAGCGTCGTGCGGGGAACGGTGTAGTTTTTCGCTTCCTTACGCAGCAGTTCAAAGATGTATTTGCCGATCTGCGGGCGGTCTCGATAACTGCCATTGATGAGCTCCTGCGTTGTGCCGTCGGAGATGCAGAGGATCAGCGAAGAGGTGATGTTCACGTCGCGCTGCAGCGTGTCGAGCACCCGCAAGACGCCTTGCCGGGCCAGCGTTTCCGAAAAGATCGCCGTGCGCAGCTGGCCGGAGACCACTTGGCGGTCGGTCGACATCGAGATGTTGCTGCGCGCCTCTTTGGACAGGTCGCCTTTCGAAGTGATGATCTGCACTTTCTCTGTGGCCTCCTCGGAGACTTCCGGCATGGCGACGGTCATCTTGAGCATGCCGCTTTTGTCGACGTCATAGCCGACGACGAGGATCAGTCCGAGGTCTTCCAGCACGTTCTGCCGCGCGCAGCCGGTGACCAGCACGGCGGCGGCGAGCAGGGCGAGCAGCAGTTGCCGTGAGCGCTTCATGAAGCCTGCACCTCCTGCTTCGGCGTATCGGAGGGCGGCTGCTCGTCCGCCTTCTTGTGGAAGATCAGGGCGATGAGCAGCAAGAGCGGAGGCAGCCCGACCGACACCAGAGCGCCGATCATCCCGGCCAGCTCCTGCATCGTCGTCAAATCCATCAAGTTTCTCGGGTAGATGCCGATCCCATAAACAATCGGAGCCAAGACCAGCACGCAGGTGGTCGGTCTCCATTTGTTAAAGTGGGCCAGATAGCGACTGGCCGCCCAGATGTAGGAGGCGGCCGTGTTGACGATCAGAAAAGACCAGGTGACGATCCCGATGTGCTCGATGCGCTCGATGATCGGCAGCATGACGATCTTGAACAGGTGCAGAGTCGGCGAAAGCATCGATTTGATCTGCTCCTGTGAATAAAAGCCGATCGCGATCAGCACGACGATCAGGTATATGGCTGTGGTCATCCAGGTGCCGATCGAAGAAGCGAGCAGCGCCTTTTTTTTGTATTGCAAAAAGGGGTAGATCACCAGCAGCAGCTCGAAGCCGACCGCGGAGATGCCAACTTCCCAAGTCGCTTGGAGCAGCGAGATCAGCTTCACATGGAACAGGGGCCGGTAATAGTCGGTCTGGAGGTCTTGGATCGGCACGACCAGCAGCGCCATCATCCAGATCGTCCCGAAAAAAGTGACGACCGCAAACTGACCGAGCACCCGCGCGCCGCCCAGCGCGCAGTAGACGGTCGGCATGATCAGCAGAATGTAGAACATCAAGGTCGAGGTGGTCGGAAACAGCCACTGCTGCACCACTTCGATGTAGCTGCGCGTGACGACAGCCGCCACAAATACGAAGTACAGGGCAAACACAGCGCCGAGCGTGCTGCCGAGCCATCGGCCAAACAGCTTGTTCATGATCTGATAGACATCGAGGTTGCCAAAGCGGTGCAGGAGCTTGACGATGAAGATCACCGCCACCTGTATGATCATGCCGGCGATCAAAATGGCGATCCACCCGCTGTGACCCGCTTTTTCGGAGACCAGCCGGGGCAGGTTGAACAGTCCGGCGCCGACCTGACAGGTCTGCACAAACAGAATCGTTTGCGAAAAGTCCAGCGAGCGCAGGGAGAAGAAAGTGTGATTCTTCTGCTGATTCAGTTGCTTCCGCTGCTTCTGCTTCAAGGCTGTTCCCCCCCTTCGTTGCTGTCGACTGCCGCTTCGGTCGGCGTGGCGCGCTGTGATGTTTCTTGCTTAAACGGCTGGCGCTGCGTTTCGCGCGGCCGGGTGTTCGTCGGCCGAAACTTCATAAACGGCAGCGGGGCGCGGATAAAGGTGTCCTTCCAGTCGCTGATCCGCATCGGCGCAAACGGCGACAGATACGGCGCGCCAAGCGATGTCAGATGCAGGAAGTGGATCATGATCAGCAACAGCCCGATAAACAGGCCGTACAGCCCCCAGAATCCGGCGAACATGATCAGGAAAAAGCGCAGGGCGCGCAGGGCGCCGGACATGATGTACGATGGCGTGATAAACGAGGCGATCGTCGACAGCGCGACCGAGATGATCAGGATGTTAGACGCAAAGCCGGCCGAAACGGCCGCTTGGCCCAAGACGATACCGCCAACGATACCGATCGTCTGCCCGACCTTGGTCGGCAGGCGCGCGCCCGCCTCGCGCAAAAGTTCGATCGTGACTTCCATCAGCAAGGTCTCATAGAGCGGCGGAAACGGCACGCGCGCCCGCGACTCGGTCAAGGATACGAGCATGTCGCTTGGAATCATCTGATAGTGATAGGTGACGACGGCGACATACAAGGCGGACAGCGAGATCGAGATCACGACGCCGACGATGCGCAAGGTGCGGATCACCGAGGCGGACACCCAGCGGTTGGAGTAGTCTTCGCCGGTTTGGAAAAACTCGATAAATGATGCGGGCCCGGACAGCACGAACGGCGAGCCGTCGATGAGGATCGCCACTTTTCCCTCCAGAAGGTGCGAGCTGATCCGCTCCGGCCGCTCCGTCATGTGAAACTGCGGAAACGGCGAATAGGGATTGTCATCGATCAATTGCACGAGATCGCCCGCGTCGGAGATGCCGTCGATCTCGACCGCCTGCAGGCGCTCCTCGACCGAGTCGATGTATTCCTGCTGGGCGATGCTGTTGATGTAGACGATCGCCGCCGTCGACTTGGTGAATTTGCCGACGGTGACGAATTTGACTTTCAGATCGGGCGTGCGGATGCGGCGGCGCAGGATCGACAGCGAGATCTGGAGGGATTCGTTAAACGATTCCTGAGGACCTAAGATGACGCTTTCCGTCTCCGAGCGGTCGATGTTGCGCACGGGCGGCTGGTAGGTGTTGACCGCATATGCGGAGCTCGTTTTTTTGATGAAAAAGACGGTCCAGCCGAATAAGATGTATTTGGTGGCATCCTCGAGATGCTCAAGGATTTTGATGTCCATCGCGCCGGAGACTTGATCGGCGCTCAGATCGGGCTGCTTTTGGGTGAGAGCGGCGATGGACCCGTAGGCCGCTTCGACCATGTCCAGTGTGATCAGGGGTTCGATATAGACGACAAACACTTCCGAATCGGTGATCATCCCCGGCGGCAGGTCGCGCATTTTGACGTCGATCGCCTCTTGGAAGATCTCCCTGATCTGCTTGACGTTCTCCGCGTAGGAGCCGAGCTTGCCTTGGGGCAGATTGTTCGATTGCGGAGCAGAATCATCGTATGAAGGCTTGCGGTGCGCTTTCTTGAGCAGTTGGCGAAACAGTTTCATCATCGGGGTTCCCTCCTTCCAAAAAGGGAATTCTTCCCCATACCATTTGCACATTTTGGTTCTTTTATGAGGAGTTCCCATTTTGACGGAACTAAAGTTCTCTATTATACTTAGAATGTTATACGATACCCGAATTGCAGGGAGGCGGTCGGAATGGAACCGCAATTGTACATCGGGGGTCAGGCGCTGCTCGAAGGCGTGCTGATGCGCGGCGGGGACAAAGTGGCGATCGCCGTGCGCAAGTCCGACCATACGATCCATGTGGAAGAGGAAACGCGCTCGCCTCTTACCAAGCGCTCCCGATTGCTGGCGCTGCCGGTCGTGCGCGGCACGGCGGTGCTGTACGATTCCCTGCTGACAGGATACAAAGCGTTAAATCGATCGGCCGCTCTGTCCGGAGCGGAAGACGAGGATGAAGAGCTGTCGCAGTGGGAGGTCACCTTGTCGCTTCTGGTGTCCGTCCTGCTCGCTGTTGCACTGTTTTTGCTGTTGCCGCTGTACGGGGCGAAATGGCTGACCGGCGAAGGCGCCGGCGCTCTGTTTGCCGCGGTGGAAGGCGGACTGCGCCTTGGCGTGTTTTTCCTCTATGTCTGGCTGATCTCGCGGATGAGCGACATCCGGCGCGTGTTCATGTACCACGGTGCGGAACACAAGACGATCAACTGCTATGAGGCGGGCGAGGAATTGACGGTGGAGAATGTCCGCCGGCACACGCTGATCCACAAGCGCTGCGGCACGAGCTTTCTGCTGTTTGTGATGCTGATCTCGATCGTGCTGTTTTCGTTTCTGTCCGGCACCTGGCTCAGCCTGTGGGAGATGGCGCTGTTCCGCCTCCTGCTGCTGCCGGTCGTGGCCGGGCTGGCATACGAACTGATCCGTTATTCGGGCGGCACGACGAATAGATTTGTGACCTGGCTGGTATCGCCAGGCTTGCTCTTGCAAAAAGTAACGACCCGCGAACCGCATGACGAGATGATCGAAGTGGCGATCCTCTCGGTCAAATGCGTGATTCCGGCGTCAGATTCCAGTAGAGGTGAAAACGATGATCGACCGCTTACAAGCGCTTGAAGACCGATATAACAAACTGAGTGACCTGCTCTGCGACCCGGAGATCGCCAGCGACCCGAAGAAGCTGCGCGACTACGGCAAAGAGCAGTCCGACCTGGAAGAGACGGTCAACGTCTTCCGTGAATACAAAGAGGTCGTGCAGGGCCTGGCCGACGCGAAGAGCATGCTCGGCGAGAAGCTCGACGACGAAATGCGCGACCTCGTCAAGATGGAGATCGACGAGCTGTCCGAGCGTGAAGAAGATCTGCAGGCGCGCATGACGATCCTGCTGCTGCCGAAAGACCCGCTCGATGAGAAAAACGTTATCGTCGAGATCCGCGGCGCGGCAGGCGGCGACGAAGCGGCCCTGTTTGCCGGCGATCTGTTCAAGATGTACACCGCCTATGCGGAGCGTCAAGGCTGGAAGACCGAGACGGTGGAGGCGAGCTACACCGAACTGGGCGGCTTCCGCGAAGTCGTGTTCCAGATCATCGGCAAGGGCGCCTATTCCAAGCTGAAGTTCGAATCGGGCGCGCACCGCGTGCAGCGCGTGCCGACCACCGACTCCGGCGGCCGCATCCACACCTCGACGGCGACCGTTGCCGTCCTGCCGGAAGCGGAAGACGTGGAAGTGGAAATTCACGACAAAGACCTGCGCGTCGACACCTTCTGCTCGTCCGGCCCAGGCGGCCAGTCGGTCAACACCACCCAGTCGGCCGTCCGCATCACCCACGTGCCGACCGGCGTGTCCGTCTCCTGCCAGGATGAAAAGTCGCAGATCAAAAACAAAGAGCGCGCGATGAAAGTCCTGCGTGCCCGCCTGTTCGAGATCGAGCTGAAGAAACAGCAGGAAGCGGCCGCTTCTGCCCGCAAATCGGCAGTCGGTACCGGCGACCGCTCCGAGCGGATCCGCACCTACAACTTCCCGCAATCGCGCGTCACCGACCACCGCATCGGCCTGACGCTGCACAAGCTGGACTACATCCTCGCCGGCGACCTCGACGAGATCATCAACACTTTGATCCAAGTCGAGCGCACCGACGCGCTGAAAGCGCAAAACGAGGAAGAATAATGTCTCACGGGACGATGGAAACGATTCGGGAAGCCCTGTTGCGGGCTTCCCGTTTCTTTGAAGAAAAAGGGGTGCGCGCGCCGCAGTTCAACGCGGAGCTGCTGCTGCAGCATGTGCTCCGCATCGACCGCACCAGGATGCTGGTGCGGTTTCAGGAGCCGTTTCCGCAGGCGGAGCGGGAAGCGTTCGACCGTCTGCTGGCCCGGCGCGGCGCCGGGGTGCCGCTGCAGCATCTGACCGGCGAGCAGGAGTTTTACGGACGTCCCTTTTACGTGTCGGGGGATGTGCTGATCCCGCGCCCGGAGACGGAACTGCTGATCGAGCGCGTGCTGCAGGAGCAAGGCGCGTTTGACGCGCCTGTCATTGTCGATATCGGGACGGGGAGTGGGGCGATCGCCTTGACCTTGGCGCTGGAATGGCCGGCAGCGCAAGTGTTCGCTGTGGATATCTCCCCGGCAGCGCTGCAGATGGCACGGCGCAATGCCGAGCGGCTGGGCGTGGCCGACCGGGTGGAATTTTTGCAAGGGGATCTGGTGCAGCCGCTGGCTGCACGCGGGCTGCGGCCGCAGATCGTCGTCTCCAACCCGCCATACATCCCGACGGCCGACTGTGAACAGCTCGACGTGGAAGTGCGCGATCATGAACCGCGCCTTGCGCTCGACGGCGGCGCGGACGGGCTGTATCCGTACCGCGTGATCTGCGGGGCGCTGCCAAAGCTATGGCCGGACGACGGGCCGGCTTTTGTGGCGTATGAAGTGGGGATTCATCAAGACCGCGACGTGGAAGCGATGATTCGCGCGGCGCTGCCCGCCGGGGAATCAGGTGAGACGGGCATCGTGCCGGACTGGCAAGGCATCGGGCGCGTGATCTGGGGCAGACGGGGAGAGTGACGCAGATGGCTGCAGATAAGAAATGGATGCTGTTGTTTATTTTCTTGGGCTTCTTGTTCGCCTTGTTTATCACCTTCGGGCGCGACTATGTAGAGCACGCGCCGCTGATCGGCTGGGGCGGCGCGGTCGTTTGCTACGGCATCGCCTATGGCATCACCCGCACGGCGAGCAGGCGGAAACGCTAGTCTAGCATTTTTTTGCTAGAATTTTTCTGCTGCTAGGTTTAAACTCGCAATCTCGCGTCCATACTCGTAGCATAAGAGATGACCAGTTACGAGGGGGATGCAAGCGATGAGACAAGAGTTGGCGATGGTGCGGGAAGCGGTCGAGAAAGTGAACAAACGGGCGGCGATCGCGCTGCTGCTCGCGGCGGCGATGATCGGGATTGGCGTTGGCCCGACCGAAGCGCAAGACCTCGGACCGGTCGCGGCAAACGTGGTGATCGACGACGAGATGATGCAAGAGCAGGTGCAGACCGGGCAGTCGATCCCGGGCGACGCGATCCGCCTGCGCATCATCGCCAACAGCGACTCGGCGGAAGACCAGCAGCTGAAGCGCGACATTCGCGACGAGATCATCGCAGCGATCGCGGTGGAAGTGGAAGGGCTGAAGACGGCCGAAGCTGCGCGGGAACAGATCCGTGCGGCCGTGCCGGAGATGAACGAGATCGCCAAGCGCGTGATCGAAGAGCAAGGTTACTCCTACCCGGTGGCGACCGACTTTGGCCTCGTGCCGTTCCCGACCAAGATGTACGGCACCGAAGTCTACCCGGCCGGCGAGTACGAAGCGCTGCGCATCCAAGTTGGGGAGGCGAAAGGCCAAAACTGGTGGTGCGTGCTGTTCCCGCCGCTGTGCTTTGTGGACATGAGCAATGGCGACGCAGTCAAGGCGAAAGACATGGAGACGGCTGCGATCACGACCGTCGCGGTGAAAGACGCGGCCGGCGGCGAGCAGGAAGTGGAAGTCCGCTCCGCCTTGTTCGACAAGATCGCCTCCTGGTGGGACGGCCTCACTGACAGCATCGGCGGTTTCTTCGCCTAATTTTCGGCAAGCGAATCACACAGCATCCCCTCTGTGCATAGTGTGTGAAACAAGCCCGCATCCTGAGAGCATGTGACTCCGGGGTGTGGGTTTTTTTGTGCATACTCTAGCATATTCGAACATCTTCGCTCATAGAGATAGAGTAACCAATTGCGGAGAGGACGTGCGAAGGATGAACATCGTGATACGCAAAGCGGAGCAGAGCGATCGGGAGACGATCCAAGGGCTGCTGCTCGGAGCGGGAGTCAGCGCGCAGGGCGTGGAAGAGCAGGTGGACGGCTTTTTGCTGGTCGAGGCGGTGGACGGGGGGCAGAGGTCGGCCGTCGGCACGGTGGGACTGGAGATCATCGACGGCCAATACGGGGTGATGCGCTCGCTGGTGATCAAAAAAGGGGCGAACACCGCCGACCTCGGCGCGGAGCTGATCCGGCTGTTTGTGGCTTATGTGGAGACGACCGAGATTCGGCAGCTGTACTTACTCACACAATCCACAGCGGCCCCCCTGTTTATCCACATCGGGTTTTCCACAATCCACAGGGAGCAGCTGCCGGAAGCGGTAGCCCAGAGCCCACACTTCCTGGCGTATAAAAATCAGGCGGCGGTCTGCTTGGTGAAAACGTATACATCCACAAGTTATCCACACCCGCATGTGGATAGTGTGAATAAATAGGAACCTATGTTCTTCTTTTTTTCGACAAAATGATTCATATTTTTCCCTGTTCTTTTGCTATACTAAGGACACAATCCATACGAACAGGGACGGTAGCAGATGGAGACAAAACGATTTGGAACAACCGAGCAGGAGATTGCGGAAGCGGCCGCCTTGCTGCAAGACGGCGAAGTGGTCGGCTTTCCGACGGAGACGGTCTACGGGCTGGGCGCCAATGCGTTCGATGCCGCGGCTGTGGATAAGATTTTTAAAGCGAAAGGGCGGCCTTCCGACAACCCGCTGATTGTCCACATTGCGCACCGGCAGGATGTGGACAAATTGGCGCAGGCGGTGCCGGAAGGGGCGGCCCTGTGCATGGAGCATTTTTGGCCGGGGCCGCTGACGATCGTGCTGCCCTGTGTGGACGGCGTGCCGCGCAACGTGACGGCAGGGCTGCGCACGGTGGGCATTCGGATGCCCGACCATGTGACGGCGCTGCAGCTGATCGACGCGGCCGGTGTGCCGCTGGCCGCGCCGAGCGCGAACCGCTCCGGCCGCCCGAGCCCGACGACGGCGGAGCATGTGCTGGAAGACCTCAGCGGGCGCATCGCCGGCGTGGTCGACGGCGGGGCGGCAGGTGTGGGCGTCGAGTCGACCGTGCTCGATTTTACCGGGGACCGGCCGATGATCCTGCGTCCGGGCGGCGTGACTCGCGAGATGCTGCAGGACGTGATCGGCGAGGTCGGCATCGACCCGGCCTTGGCGAGCGGGGTCGGCACGCCGAAGTCGCCCGGAGTGAAATACACGCATTATGCGCCTCAAGGCGAGATGTGGCTGGTCGAAGGCGAGCAGGATGCTGCCAAGATCGCCGCGCTGACGGCAGACGCGCAGGCGGCAGGGCGCCGCGTCGGCGTGCTGACGACAGCCGAGCGCGCCGGGCAGTACCGGGCCGACGTGGTGATTCCCTGCGGCAAGCGCAGCGATCTATCCACCGTGGCGGCCGGACTGTATGAGGCGATCCGGCAGTTCGACCACGCCGGGGCCGATGTGATCTACGCGGAAGTGTTTCCGGAGACGGGCGTGGGGCTGGCGGTGATGAACCGTTTGCGCAAAGCGGCGAGCCATCGAGTTATCCGTGCCTAATGTCTGAAAATGGCGGAGAGGAGCCTGAAAGATGGGCTCGTCTCCGCTTCATCTTTTCTCAGTGGATCATGTATAATGAGAAGAGACAATTGCATGATCCATGGCTGAGTTCCGGCTTGATCCGGAAGCGGAGGACCCAATCAACATGGGGTGAATTCTGCCTGCAGGGGCAGAAAGGGTGAACATGATCTCTCTTGCCACCCGAACCCGACAGCTAACTTCGTAAGCCGATGCGAGAAGAGGGTGAAACGTGTGAACCGTTGTCTGATCGTCACCATGGACGAGTCGGCCGTGCCGTTCGTTCAAACGCTGCACACCTTGGGGCTGGACTGCGCTTTTTTGGATTTTTGCGCACAAACGTCCCAATTTTTGCGCGAGCAGAAAGTGGAGGCACCCGTGATCAAGGTCGGCCCGCACAAGCAGGATGTCGTAGACAGACTGCGGGCATGTTCGTTTGACACGGCGGTCGTCTTCGAAGGGCCGTGGCTGGAAAGCGCGCTGATCGTTCAGGCGCTGAAGCTGGCCGGAATTGGCAAAGTCGTCGTCGTCGCGCAAAATCAAAGCTTCATGCGCTCCTACCGCGCCTTGGGCGCCGACCGGGTGGTTGGCGTGCGCCGCTGGAACCGCGATTCGCTGCGCGTGCTGAGCGCTGTATAACCGGAAAGACCGGAGCTTGATCGATCAGGCTCAGGTCTTTTTTTTATGGATTTTTCTTGGCAAAGGGCACTTGTCCACACCTCTTCGCTCCGGTCTACATACGATGGAGTACAAACATCAGCAAGGATGATTCTTTCGGAGGTGGAAGCAGGAATGCAAAAGCAGTTTGAAAAACTGATTGGCAAAGCGGTCACTCTTTATACGAAAGACGGCCCGAAGGTGGGCATCGTCGAGAAGGTAAGCGCGAAAGGTGTCACTTTGAGAGAGTTGCCGAAAAAGGACCGCAAGGGCCTCGATGTCGAGCATGTCTTCTTCGGTGGAGGTTTTTATCCGTATGGCGGCATTGGCGGTTTTGGCGGAGCGGGCCTCGGGGTTGGCCTCGGTGTCGGAGCGGGCGTCGGCTTAGGCGCCGGGTTGGGATTTGGCCGTCCGTTCGGATTTGGCCGTCCGTTCGGGTTCGGTGGTCCGGTGGGGTTCGGCGGTCCGGTGGGGTTCGGACGTCCGTTCGGGTTTGGCCGTCCGTTCGGCGGCATGTTCTGGTAATCGCAGAGAGTGTGCAGAAAGCTCCGGCTTGGAAAAGCCGGGGCTTTTTGCCTTGTCCGATTTGGCTGCTCCGCATGTGGTTCAGAACGGGGGACAGGTTGCATACACATGAGAGGGACGGACAACCGGGGGGAGGGACAGTCGTTTTGATGACCAGTATACAGTGGGGAGAGTTCATGACGCTATTGCTGATGGCGCTGGCCCTTGGCATGGATGCGTTCTCCCTGGGGCTTGGCATGGGCATGCTGCGGCTGAACTCCCGGGAGATTTCGAAGATCTCGCTGACGATCGGATTATTCCATGTGCTGATGCCTTTGATCGGGATGGCGGCCGGCCTGTACCTGGCGCAAGCGGTGGGCGAGATGACCAAATGGATCGGCGCCCTGCTGTTGATTGGGCTAGGTGTACATATGGTGTGGAATTCGCTAAAAGGGGATGACGAGGATGCCGGACTGCGCGGCGGGTCGCGGACGACCGGCCTCGGTCTGATCCTGTTTGCGCTGTCGGTCAGCATCGACTCGCTGTCGGTCGGCTTCTCGCTGGGGACGCTCGGGGCCAATGTGGGGGTCGCCGTGGCCTTGTTTGGCATCTGCGGCGCGATGATGGCGGCGACGGGACTGTCGATCGGCAGCCGTGCCTCGCATCTGTTCGGGGAGTACGGCGAAGCGATCGGCGGGGCGGTGCTGGTGGCGTTTGGCGTGAAATTCCTGCTGTGAGGAGGGTGGCTTTGTGGCGCAAATCTTGCTGGTGAGTTTACTGTCGGGCTTGGCAACGACGCTGGGCGGTCTGTTGGTGCTGCGCATCGGCAAGCTGACGCGGCACGGGCTGGCCTTTTTTCTGGCGCTGGCGGCGGGCATCATGCTGGCGGTGGTCTGCGCCGACCTGATTCCGGCGTCCTATGCGGGCGGGGGCGCGAACGCGGTCTTGTACGGGGTGACCGCAGGCTGGTTGTTCATGATGGTGATGCGCCGCTGCGTGACGGCGGTGCTGCGCAGGTCGCCTTTGGCGAAAGGGGCGTCGTTTCACTATCTGCGGCTCGGCTGGTTCATCGCGGTGGTGACCGCCTTGCACGACATTCCGGAAGGCTTGGCGATCGGCGCGGGTGACATGCTGCATCCGGAGCTCGGCATGCTGCTCGCGCTGGCGATCGGGCTGCACAACCTGCCGGAGGGGATGTCGATCGCCGTACCGCTGCGCATGGCGGGGATCCCGGGGAAGAAGATTCTGGGGATCATCACGCTGGCCGCTTTCTTCACGCCGCTGGGGACGCTGGTCGGGATCTTGCTGTTTGAGGTGTCACCGCAGCTGATCTCGATGTCGATGGGCTTTGCGGCGGGCGCGATGGGCTATGTGGTGGCACGGGACTTGTGGCCGGAAGCGTGGCATTCGTCGAAGCTGATCACGGCGGGCGGCACGATCCTTGGGGCGGCTCTGCTCCTGATCGCCGGGCACCTGCATTTGCACGGGTGAGGGACTGGCGGCTATACTGAGAGGGAGCAAGCGAACGGAATGAGGAGGATTCGGATGAAACTGTTGTTTGTATGCACCGGGAACACCTGCCGCAGCGCGATGGCAGAACCGCTCATGCGCCGCCGCCTGGATACGGCCGGTCTCGGCGACCGGGTGGAAGTGCGTTCGGCAGGCGTCGCCGCGATGCCGGGCGCACCGGCGTCGCAAGGGGCGGCGCATGTGCTGAACGCGAAGGGGATGGACGGCGCCGGCCACATGGCGTCCCTGCTCGATCGTGAGCTGGTCAACTGGGCCGACCTGATCCTGACCATGGGCGAATCGCACAAGCGGGCGATCGTAGAGAAGCATTTCGATGCGCTGGACAAGACGTTCACCTTGAAAGAGTTCGTCGATGACGACCCGGCGAACCTGGCGATCCTCGATGCGATGGCGCAGGTGCAGGAAGCGGCGCAACTGAAGCAAGGCCAGTTTTTGCAAGACCACGCCGACGAAGTGGAAGCGCTGCAAGCCCGCTACCAAGCGGGAGATGCCAGCGCAGCCGGCGACCTCGAACAGCTGCAGGCGCGCCTCGAAGCGTCCGTCAAAGCGGAGAGCCAGCAGATGGTCGACCTGATGGGCAAACTGCCCAGCTACGACATCGCCGACCCGTACGGCGGCCCGCAGAGCGTCTATGATGCGACGGCAGCCGAGATCGACGTGCTGCTGGAGAAGCTGGTGCAGAGGTTGCAAGAGGAGCTGTAAGGGGCAGAATCGAGAAAAGCCACAGCGGGATGCTGTGGCTTTTGTCTATGCTTGCGCTTCTTCCAGCTGGAACTGCTGCGTGGCCAGTTCCCGATACAGCTCGTGTGTCGCCAGCAGCTCTTCGTGCGTGCCGACGCCTGTCACGCGGCCTTTTTCGAGCACGACGATCTGGTCGGCGTCGACGACGGTGGAGAGGCGGTGGGCGATGACGAGGGTGGTGCGACCGTGCATCAGGTTGGCCAGCGCGTCCTGGACGACTTTTTCCGAAGTGGAGTCGAGGGCGGAAGTCGCTTCGTCGAGCATCAGGATGTTGGGGTTGCGCAGCAGCGCGCGGGCGATGGCGATCCGCTGGCGCTGACCGCCGGAGAGCTTGATGCCGCGCTCGCCGACTTCGGTGTCGTAGCCTTGGGGCAGCTCTTGGATGAAACTGTCCGCATAGGCCATGCCAGCCGCCTGCTGCAGCTCTTCCTCCGTCACCGCGCGTTCCACCCCGTAGGCGATGTTGTCGCGGATCGTCCCCGCCATCAGCGGGCTCTCCTGCGAGACATAGCCGAGCTGTTCGCGCCATGACTTCAGGCTGAACGCGTCGATCGGCGTGTCCCCCAGCCGGATCGTCCCGCCGTTCGGAAGGTAGAAGCGCTCCAAGAGCGAAAACAGGGTCGTCTTCCCGGAACCGCTGGGACCTACGATCGCCGTCACCTTGCCGGGCAGGAACGTAATGTCCACCCCGTGCAACACTTCGTCGCCAGTTTGATAGGTGAAGGTCAAGTCCTCCACGCAGATCGGCAGGTGGGTGCTGTCCACCGTTTGCTGCTTGGTGTGGTCTTCTTCTTCATGCTCGAGAATGCCGGTCAAACGCTCCGTCGCCCCCATCGCTTTTTGGATCGAGGTGAAAAACTGAGCCAGCTGCCCGAACGGCATGATGATCTGGAACAGGTAGAGGATAAACGCCACCAGCTCGCCCACACTCAGCGCCCCGGTCGCCACGCGCACCCCGCCGAAGCCGATGATCACGACGAGGATCGCCATCATCAGGAAGGTCATCAGCGGCGCGAGAACCGCTTGGACTTTCGCTTCTTTCAGGCCGAATTGGAACAGCTGCCGGATGCCCGCTTCGCCGCTTTTGTTTTCGCGGGCTTCGGCGTTGAACGATTTGACGAGGCGGATCTCCTGCAGCACTTGGGTGAGCAGGGCGGTGAAGGAGGCCATCTCGTCCTGCAGGCCTTTGGAGATCAGGTACATCTTGCGCCCCATCGGCCGGATGACGAGGAAGGTGATCGGCACGGCCGACAGCATGACGAGGGTCATCTGCCAGTCGAGGTACAGGAGGATGACGACCGACCCGACGATGGAGATGATGCTGGTGAAAAAGGAGATCATGTGCGTGACGATGATGTCTTTGATGATCCCCGTGTCGCTGGTCATCCGCGAGATCGTCTCCCCGGAACGGTGCTTGTCAAAATAGGGGATCGGCAGCGCCAGCAGCTTCTGCCACAGCCGCCGCCGCAGGTTGGCGACCACCGTCTGCCCGACATAGGAGAGCATATAATGGGAGAACGCCGCCGAGACGCCCTGCAGCAAGAAGGCGAAGATCAGGAGCAGGATCACCGACGTGTTCAAAGCCGACACGCTGACGACATCGACGAGGTTCTTCGTGAACCACGGCACGATCAGCGACGCTCCGGTGTTGATCAGGCTCAGCAGCAGAATGGCTGCCAGCAGGAGCTTCGGCGGATTGGTATTGGTAATCAGGCGCAGGAAGGCGCGCCACTGGTCTTTTCGTATCGCTTTGGGTTGTGCTTGTTGCTCGTCGTTCATAAGGCACCCGCTCTCCGTAATTTGTTTGGAGTCGTACATTCTTCCAAAAGAAAGGCTATACTAGAATTATAGACAATCTTCTGGCAGAAAAGAGGATAAAAACGGGATGATTAAAACTTTTTCTGTGAAAAATTTCCGGAATGTGATGATCGATGAGATTCCGCTGGCGAAAATCAACCTGATCGTCGGGCCGAATAACTCGGGGAAGAGCAATCTTTTGAAGGCGATGGGGTTTGCTTCTGAACTGTTGCTGGCAGAGAAGTCGAAGGATGAGAGTGCTTTTTATCAGGTGATGGGGGATCATGGATGGGATGAAATGTTACGAAGAGGGGTGCATGAGCGTGATCGGTCAATCGATTTAACTTGGGAGATTGCGAATGAAGGCTATAAGATGCTTTATAAAATCTCGTTTCATGTCAGCGGTGCAGATCATATTCCCGTTGGGTGTTACATTCTCGAGGAAACTGCTTCTATGTATGACGATGATACATTCGCTTACTTAGTAGAGAACGGCATCTTGTCAAGCAGTGCAAAGTACCAGAACAAGAAAAATGGCAAGGGAGCAGGCGGAGACTTTGCTGCTCATGATCGTGACTCCATTTTTCAACAAGAACATGATTTGTTGAAGCAGGAGAAATTCAGGGTGGAACTATACCCTTTATACCAAGAGGTGTCTGGTAGTCTTAAAGACTATTTTTTCGTTCAAAAGGGGTACTCCTGCGCTAGTTTTAGTCATCAGCGTGTCACAGAACCAATTGGCATCACGCTCCACCAAAACCACCTCGAGGAAGACGCTTCAAACCTCGTCAATGTACTCGGCTACCTCGACGACAAATACAACTTCCTCGACGACTACACCGAGCGTTTGCAGGAACTCATTCCGAATCTCAAACGCTTGAAACTGATCCACATCACCGAGAGCAAACGTCAGCTCCAACTCGTCATCGACAGCAAGACCTACAAACTCTCGGAGATGTCGCGAGGCACGATCCAAGCGATGATTCTGACCCTGCTCCTGTGGACGCCGGAGCGCATGAGCATCCTGTCGCTGGACGAGCCGGAAGTCAACCTGCACCCCGCCTGGCTGAAGCTGATCGCCGAGTGGACAACGCGCTCCACCTCAGCGCAGCAATACTTCATCTCCACGCACTCGCCCGATTTCTTAGACCGCTTCACCGAGCTCTATCGCCAAGGGGAAGTCGCGCTGCTCGTCTGCAACCTCGACGGGGAGCAGACGGTCACCCGCATCATGCCGGACAAGCTCGACAGCTTCTTCGAAGAAGGCTGGGAACTGGGCGACCTCTACCGCGTGGGCGAACCGCAGTTAGGCGGGTGGCCGTGGTGACGACCGTAGGCTATTATTGCACAGGAGGGTATACGGAGACGGGCGGGATGGATCAGTTTTTGCACAAAGTGAATGATCAGGTTACGTGGAAGCGATGTTTTCCCGCTGTCACGAAACCAAGTCCTAAACTGAAGCGTCCAGATCCGACCCCGGTGGTATCGCATAATGGCATAACCGGCGAGCAACTGGTCACACAGATGATCGACCGTCTGCAAAAATACGGCTGCGACTACGACTGCATCCTCTTCATCGACGACGCCGACTGCCGTTTTGACGGAGACCTTGAGGCTTACCAAAAATGGGTCGAGGAACTCCAAGCACAGATCAACCGCACACTCCGCCGGGAAGTCCCGCTCTATGTGCTGCTCGCCTCGCCGGAGATCGAAGGCTGGTTCCTGGCCGATTGGGGCAATGGATTTGGGAAAGAGTATAAACAGATCAAGCACGCTCTGCACGCCGAGATCAAAAAGATGTTCGGCGACGACGCCTCTTTTTCCAACCTTGAACACTATGGCGGGCCGCTTGCCAACGGGGCTTGCACGTCGAAGATCAGCTCGCAGATTCAAGACATCGTCACCCTTTGCGGAGATCGCTATAGCAAAAAATCGAACGGTTCTGCTATGCTAAAACAGATTGTTCCAAACGTTGTCGCGCAAACGTGCACCGCGTACTTTGCGCCCACGTACCGTATGTTAGCGGCATTATAACGTTATCATTCCAAACGCAACGGAGGTCTGATCATGAAAGTGGCAATCGCAGCCGACCATGGCGGTTTCACGCTGAAGGAGTCGGTCAAGAAGAAGCTGGAGAGCATGGGGCTGTCTTACCATGATTTTGGTACATACTCGGAAGCGTCGGTCGATTATCCGGACTACGGCATTCAGGTCGCCGAAGCGGTGGCGCGGGGGGAATATGACCGCGGCATCCTGATCTGCGGCACCGGGCTTGGCATGTCGATCGTCGCCAACAAGGTGCCGGGCATTCGCTGCGCCTTGCTGCACGACACGTTTTCGGCAAAAGCAACCCGGGAGCACAACGACACCAACGTGATGGCGATGGGCGCGCGCGTGATCGGCCCGGGCCTCGCGGATGACATCGTGGAGCTGTGGCTCTGCACCGAGTTCAGCGGCGGACGCCATGCCGCCCGCGTCGGCAAGATCGGCGACATCGAAAAGCGCTACGGGCGCGAAGAAGGTGTCACCGGATGCTGACCCCGGAGCTGGCGGCCGTCAAAGCGCAGACGCTGCAAGCGATCGGCGACCTGCAAGCCCAGGCGCAGCTGACCGGGGAGCACATCCTCGTCATCGGCGCTTCGTCGAGCGAAGTGGTCGGGAAGAGGATCGGCTCGGGCGGCTCGCTTAACGCCGCCGCAATGATCGTGGAAGCGGTGCTGGAAGCCCGGGCAACATACGGCTTCCACGTCGCGTTTCAATGCTGTGAGCATCTCAACCGAGCTTTGGTCGTCGAACGCGACACGCTCCGGCAATTCGGCCTCGAAGAAGTGGTCGTCGTGCCGGTGCCGACGGCGGGCGGCGCCGTCGCTTCGACCGCCTACCGCAAGCTGAACCGCCCGGCGATGGTCGAACGCATCCAAGCCCACGCCGGCCTCGACATCGGCGATACGCTGATCGGCATGCACCTGCGTCCCGTCGCCGTGCCGGTGCGCGGCACGCTGCGCGAGATCGGGGAAGCGCACGTGACGATGGCGCGCACGCGCCCGAAGTTGATCGGCGGCGCGCGGGCGGTGTATTTTTTTGATCAGGAATCTTAAAAACACGAACTTTTTTTCGCTTTTATGCTATAATGTTCGGAAATAGCGTGTTTTCAGCACTGGAAAAGGGGAGACCTTGGATGAGTTATTTGAGAATGGCAGATCGTGAAGTAGCAGAAGCACTGGAACTGGAACTGGGTCGTCAGCGCAGCAAGATCGAGCTGATCGCGTCGGAGAACTTCGTGTCCCGCGCGGTGATGGAGACGATGGGCACGGTGCTCACGAACAAATACGCGGAAGGCTATCCGGGCAAGCGCTACTACGGCGGCTGCGAGCACGTCGACATCGTGGAGAACCTCGCCCGCGACCGCGCGAAGGAACTGTTTGGCGCAGAGCACGCCAACGTGCAGCCGCACTCCGGCGCACAGGCGAACACCGCTGTGTACTTCGCCTTCCTCAAACCGGGCGACACCGTGCTCGGCATGAACCTGTCGCACGGCGGTCACCTGACCCACGGCAGCCCGGTGAACATCTCCGGCCAATACTACAATTTTGTCCCGTACGGCGTTGACGAAGACACGTCGATGATCAACTATGACAACGTGCGTGCACTGGCGCAGGAGCACAAGCCGAAGATGATCGTCGCCGGCGCATCGGCTTACCCGCGCTCGATCGACTTCAAGAAGCTGCGCGAGATCGCAGACGAAGTCGGCGCGTACCTGATGGTCGACATGGCGCACATCGCAGGTCTGGTCGCGACCGGTCACCACCCGTCTCCGGTGCCGTACGCAGACTTCGTGACTTCGACCACGCACAAGACGCTGCGCGGTCCGCGCGGCGGCCTGATCCTCTGCAAGGAAGAGTATGCGAAAGCGGTCGACAAGGCGATCTTCCCGGGCATCCAAGGCGGCCCGCTGATGCACGTGATCGCATCGAAAGCGGTGGCGTTTGGCGAAGCGCTGCGCCCGGAGTTTAAAGGTTACATCCAGCAGGTGGTCGACAACGCGCAGGCGCTGGCATCCGCGCTGACCGAAAACGGCTTGAACATCGTTTCCGGCGGCACCGACAACCACCTGCTGCTGATCGACGTGCGCAACCTCGGCTTGACCGGGAAAGAAGCGGAGCACCTGCTTGACGAGATCGGCATCACGACGAACAAGAACACGATTCCGTTCGACCCGGCGTCGCCGTTCGTCACGTCCGGCGTGCGCATCGGCACCCCGGCGGTCACCTCCCGCGGCTTCGGCCAGGCGGAGATGGTCGAGATCGCGGAGATCATCGCGCTGACCCTGAAGCACAAGGACGAGCAGCCGAAGATCAACGAAGCGCTGCGCCGCGTGAAGGCGCTGTGCGACAAGTTCCCGATGTACGAAGGCCTGACGTATCTCTAAGCGTGAAGGAAAAACGACAAAAGAGTCCGCCGTTATGGACGGCGGACTTTTTTTGCTATAATGGACGAAGACATCCGGCAAAGGAGATAACTGTCATGAGCAAAGTCTACGTTTTTGATCACCCGTTGATCCAACATAAATTGACCTACATACGCGACAAAAACACCGGCACGAAGCAGTTCCGCGAGCTGGTGGAGGAAGTGGCTATGCTGATGGCCTATGAAGCGACCCGCGATCTGCCTCTGAAGGAGACGACGATCGACACGCCGGTCTCGCCGGCGAAGACGAAGATCCTGGCTGGCAAAAAACTCGGCGTGGTGCCGATTTTGCGGGCGGGCCTGGGCATGGTGGACGGGATCTTGAACCTGATTCCGAGCGCCAAGGTCGGACATATCGGCCTGTACCGCGACCCTGAGACCTTGCAGCCGGTGGAGTATTACTGCAAGCTGCCGTCCGACGTGGCGGAGCGCGACTTGATCGCCGTCGACCCGATGCTGGCGACGGGCGGTTCGGCAGCGGCTGCGATCACGTTTATGAAGCAGCGCGGCGCGAAGAACATCAAGCTGATGTGCCTGATCGCCTCTCCGGAAGGCATCGAAGTGGTGCAGCGCGAACATCCGGACGTGGATATCTACGTGGCGGCCGTCGATGATTGCCTCAATGACCACGGCTACATCACGCCGGGCCTCGGCGATGCAGGCGACCGCCTGTATGGCACGAAGTAGTTGTGGCAAGCCAGGGTTGGTAGAAGAAAAGGAGAGCGATGAACAAGATGGAACCCATTCGCGTACTGACGGTGTTTGGTACTCGTCCTGAAGCGGTCAAGATGGCTCCGCTGGTAAAAGCTTTGGAGCGTGCGGGCGAGCAGATTCACTCGCGCGTCTGTGTGACGGCGCAGCACCGGCAAATGCTCGATCAGGTGCTGGAGCTGTTTGAAGTGACGCCCGATTATGACCTCGACATCATGGAGCCGCGCCAGACGCTGACCGGCGTGACGATCAAAGCGCTGGCCGGGCTGCAGGATGTGATTCAGAAGGAGCAGCCGCACATCGTGCTGGTGCACGGCGACACGACGACGACGTTTGTGGGGGCGCTGGCTGCGTTTTATCAGCAGGTGGCGGTCGGCCACGTGGAGGCCGGACTGCGGACGTTCGACAAGTATTCGCCGTTCCCGGAGGAGATGAACCGTCAGTTGACCGGGGTGATGGCCGATCTGCATTTTGCGCCGACAGAGCAGTCGAAAGGCAATCTGCTGGCGGAAAACAAGCCGGAAGCAGCGATCTATGTGACCGGCAACACGGCGATCGACGCGATGGCGACCACAGTACGCGAGACATATGCGCATCCGATTCTGGACGGGCTGCAGCCGGGTCAGCGTTTGGTGTTTATGACGGCGCATCGTCGGGAGAACTTGGGCGAAAAGATGGAGAACATCTTCCGGGCGGTGCGCCGTTTGGTGGACGAGCATGAGGATCTGGTGGTCGTCTATCCGGTGCACTTGAATCCGGCGGTGCAGGAGCCGGCAAGGGCGATTCTGGGCGGACATGAGCGGATTCATCTGAGCGACCCGATGGATGTGTTCGATACGCATAACTTTATGTCGCGGGCCTACCTGATTTTGACCGACTCGGGCGGGATTCAGGAGGAAGCGCCGTCGCTGGGCGTGCCGGTGCTGGTGCTGCGCGATACGACCGAGCGTCCGGAAGGCATCAAGGCGGGAACGCTGAAGCTGGCCGGGACGGATGAAGCGGTGATCTATGAGATGGCGAAGGAGCTGCTGACCAATCCGGAGGCGCATCGCGCGATGTCGATCGCGGCGAACCCGTATGGCGATGGGAAGGCTTCGGAGCGGATCGTGCAAGCGATCCTTTATCATTTTGGTAAGGGTGAGAAGCCGGAAGAGTTTTTGGTGTAAATGGGAAACCACCGTGTCCTGTGAGGGTACGGTGGTTTTTTGTTGGTGGCTGGTGAGGGTTGGGTGGTCGGGTCCGGGCGGGACATGCTGCGGGTTCACGGTGAAATCTGAACCCTTTGATTGAGTAAAAGATTTTTAGAGGAAGGGTATGAGATTTCAATTTCACCACTCCGCATGTCCCGCCCTCCCCCGAGGGAGTTGGGGGGACGGGGCCACTTATTTAGGTAGGGTCAAGGTCACAAGACCTTAGGCGTTTTTGGTATTGGTGCGCATGATGAGGCCGAGGCTCTCGTAGCCGGCGAGCGCCTCGCCGAAGAGTTGCGTCGCCATGGACTGGTCGCCCGCTTTGGCGCAGATGCGCCCGAGCTTGACGAGCAGGTCGGGCATGCGGGTCTGCACGGAGTGGCTGCGGGCGAGCGTCAGGCTCTCTTCAAGCGCTCTGCGGCCGGCAGCCTCGTCGCCGAGGAAGCAGGAGATCTGGTACGAGAGGGCGAGCGCGCGAGCTCTGTCCTCTTCGGCGGAGGGGATGTCGTAGCCGAGCGCGTCTTGGAGGCGGCTCTGGGCTTTGTAGACATCTCCGGCGTCGAGGAGGGCTTCGACGAGGTCGAGCATGGTGGTGAAGAGGCTGGCGTCGCCGAGCTTCTGCTTTTGTTCGATCGCCAGCTCGAAGTGCTGGTGCGCTTGGGCATGGTCGCCTGTTTTGACGTACAGTTCGGCGAGGTTGCGCTCCGCTTCGGACAGCTCGTGCTGCGTTTCGAGCTGACGGGAGATGCGCATCGCTTCCTGGAACAGTTCGAGCGCTTTGTCGTACTGTTCCTGCTCGCGGTAGTTGGCGCCGAGCATGATCAGGGATTCGGCGTATGCTTCGAGGTTGTTCATGCGCGAGACGAGGCTGGTGGCTTTTTCCGCGTAGTCCAGCGCCTGGTCGTAGTTGCCCATCTTGTGGTGGGTCTGCGAGAGGAGCGAGAGGATCTTGCGGTGCAACTCGTCATCCATCGTATCGTCCGTGGCCTGATCCGCTTGTTTGAGGTAGTCGAGCGCTTGCGGATAAAACGATTGGCGAAACGACACCTGGGCAAATTGGAAATAGATGCTCGGCAGCCATTCATGATGTCCGGACAGGTGGGCTGCAGATTGTGCTTCAAACAGGTATTCGTTCGCTCGGTGATACTCTTCCTGTGTTAAGGCAATGCGCGACAGCAATAAGGCTGACTGCGCAATGTAGTGGTGCAAACGAAGCTCCTTCGCATCATTCATGATCTCTTCGGCAAACCGTGTCGCCATCGAGTAGCGCTTGCGGTGCAGGAGCGCCTCCGATTCGGCGAGCAAGGTCTTCGCCCGTCGCCCCAGCGTTTCTTCCGGCGTTTCTTTAAAATAGCTGTAGGGCGTCTCCAGACGTTCGGCGAGGTAGCGCAGCAGCTCCTCAGATGGAACCTGCAGGTCGCGCTCGACCAGGCTGAGCGTCGCCGGCGAGATATAATCCCCCGCGATATCTTTAAGGGTGAGATCTAATTCTTTGCGCTTCAAGCGCAGCTTTTGCCCGAGGGTCAAATATTGCATAATCGTTTCTCCTATTCCGTGACGGAATCCTGAAATTCATTCTATTGATGATAATTTACCACGCCGTCAACCCAAGTGAAAAGAGGCGAATTGCGATTCACAGGCGGGAAAAAATGACGCGGATGGCGGGTCTAGGATGCAGCGAGCAGGGAAAAGTAGCAAAGACGAGAATATATAGTCTGAATAGAGACTGAATGACTCTTCATTTTCGAAAGGAGTTACACACAATGGCAAATCGTGATGCAGTGATTGTAAGCGCTGTCCGCACAGCGATCGGCAACTTTCAAGGGGCGCTGGCCGGCATTCCGGCACCGGAGCTCGGCGCTATCGTTTTGAATGAAGCACTCAACCGCGCAGGGGTGTCGAAAGACCTGGTTGACGAAGTGATCATGGGCAACGTCCTGCAGGCGGGCCTCGGCCAGAACCCGGCTCGTCAGGCATCGGTAAAAGCAGGCCTGCCGAACACGATCGCATCGATGACGATCAACAAGGTCTGCGGCTCCGGCCTCAAAGCGGTCATGCTGGCAGCGCAAGCGATCAAAGCGGGCGACGCAGACGTGATCCTCGCCGGCGGCATGGAAAATATGTCCCGCGCGCCGTATTTATTGGAAGGCGCTCGCACCGGCTACCGCATGGGCGACCAGAAAGTGACCGACATCATGATCCGCGACGGCCTGTGGTGCGCTTTTGACGATACCCACATGGGCATCACCGCGGAGAACGTGGCGGAGCGCTACGGCCTGACCCGCGAGGAGCAGGATGAGTTCGCCGCCTGGTCGCAGCAAAAAGCGGAAGCGGCACTGGCGTCCGACCGCTTCAAAGATGAGATCGTGCCGGTGCAGATCCCGCAGCGCAAAGGCGACCCGATCGTGTTTGACAAAGACGAGTTCCCGCGTGCAGGCACCACGGCTGAGTCGCTCGGCAAACTCCGCGCGGCCTTCAAGAAGGACGGCACCGTCACCGCCGGCAACGCGTCGGGCATCAACGACGGCGCAGCAGCTGTGCTCGTCATGTCCCGTGAGAAGGCGGAAGCGCTCGGCCTGAAGATCCTCGGCACCGTCACCGCCTACGCGTCTGCCGGCCTCGACCCGAACGTGATGGGCCTCGGTCCGATCTACGCGACCAAGAAAGCGCTGGAGCGCGCCAACCTGTCGATCGGCGAGATCGACCTGATCGAAGCGAACGAAGCGTTTGCCGCCCAGTCGCTGGCTGTCGGCCGCGACCTCGAGATCCCGCGCGAGAAGCTGAACGTCAACGGCGGCGCGATCGCCCTCGGCCATCCGATCGGCGCATCGGGCACCCGCGTGCTCGTCTCCCTGATCCACGAGATGGAGAAACAGGATGCAAAACGCGGCCTGGCGACGCTCTGCATCGGCGGCGGCCAAGGCGTGGCGCTGGTGTTCGAACGCTAAGAAAATTCGGCTTTGTGGCGACTTTTAACAATTCTTTGTCGGTTTTATGAACGGCGTATAAAACTTGCGTCGCCACAGGAGTTAGCACCCCTCCGTTTCGTTGACAACCCAAGGGGGGATGTAGTAGTATGGTCTCTGGGTTGGGGTTTCATACAAGGGACTGGTGTCTCGACTGATGAAACTTCCGTTGCCTAGAGACCATTTTTGTGGACTTTCATACATAAATACACAGCCTCAGGGTGAACGTATCTAAGGGTACCAGTTTGAGGCAAAGATGGGAGTCTCGAAATGAACGAATTTAATCGGTTGGCCAGAACAACAGTCAAGTACACGCTGATTATCACGCTTGTTTTCGCGGCACTCTGGGCCCTGTTGCCAAGCCTCAAGTCGATATTTGCCGGCCTAACGATTGGGTCGGCAGTTAGTTTGTACTTCGCTGTTAGCGCTTCCAAACAGACCGAGATGGCGGCCGACGTCGCTTTGCGGAATGTGAAGAAACGCCCCAGTGTCGTGATGATGTACCGCATGGTGATGATCCTTGGCGCCGTGCTCCTCGTACAAGCGCTGGAACCCAGAATCGGGTATGTGAGTCTTCCGGGATTGTTGATAGGCTTCTTCGTTTATCAACTGGTGATCTTGGCAGGCTTCCTATACAACAAAATCAAAACTTCATAGTACCATCACGCTATTTGGAAGGGGTGAAATTTGGAATGGATCACATTTTTCCTACCCTCGGAGAAGGCTTGTGGGCAATCAACTTGACCGCAATCGGAACCAGCGTGCTGGCCGCTCTCGTTGTGCTGCTTCTGGCGCGTCTGGCAGTGGCAAACATCGATGTGCGCAGACCGCGCGGCATCCAGAACTTCTTCGAGTGGGTGGTCGACTTCATCACGGGCCTCGCGAAGGATACGATCGGTGACCGTGCGATGACGTATGTTCCGCTCGCATTCACTTTGATCATCTACCTGTTCGTCGCGAACCAAATGGGTCTGATCACCAACGTCGTAACGCATGTGCATGAACCGATGTTCGGCATCTCGGCGGGAACGCTGGCTGAACACGATGGCGAAGGTCACGTGTCTTGGTTCATGTCCCCGACCGCGAACTTGAGCGTCGCGATGGCGATGTCGATCGGGATCGTCGGCATGACGCACATCATTGGTCTGCGCAACCCGCGCCAATACTTCAAGCACTACTTCGAACCGAACCCGGCCTTCTTCATCCTTCACCTGATCGATGAAGTGGCGAAGTTCCTGACGCTCGGTCTGCGTCTTTACGGGAACATCTTCGCGGGCGAGGTCCTGATTGCCATCCTGCTGGGAATCCCGTTGCTGTTCGGTATCATCCCGCTTGGCGGCATCCCGATGATCGTCTGGATCGCGTACTCGATCTTCGTAGGTACGATCCAAGCGTTCGTATTTACAGTCCTGACACTGGTTTACATCTCGCAAAAACTGCCGCACAACGAAGCTCACTAGGAGTTGTTGGCACGGCAGGCAATCTGCAACACCATGTAACACCCTTTCAATCACAATAAAATCTATCTCTCTACCTTAAGGAGGTACTTTTCAAAATGGAAATCGCAATCGGTCTCTGCCTTGGTCTCGCAGCAGTTGGTGCTGGTATCGGTAACGGTCTCGTAGTTGGTCGCACCATCGAAGGTATCGCTCGTCAACCGGAAGCAAAAGGTATGCTGCAAACTCAAATGTTTATCGGTCTGGGTCTCGTAGAGGCACTCCCGGTTATCTCCGTTGCAATCGGTTTGATCCTGTACGCAACTCGCTAAACCATTCCGGACGACCAGCAGGTTGGCGGGGCGCTGTTCAGAACGCCTGCGCCTTCCTTTTGTCCACCCCGAAAGGAGTGAATTTCATTGGAATTGCAACTGGGAACCATGTTAGTGCAGTTGGGGGTCTTCGTCGTCCTCTTCCTGCTGCTGAAAAAGTTCGCATTTGGTCCTCTCATGCGCGTCATGAACGAGCGTGCTCAATATATCGAGAATCAAATCAACACGGCTGAAAAGAACCGTGAAGAAGCGGACCGTCTGGCTTCCGAGCATCGCACCGCGATCGAAAAAGCGAAGCAAGACGCGCACGAACTCATGGAGAACGCACGCCGTACCGGTGAAAAGCAAGCTGCCGACATCATCGCAGCTGCAGAAACCGAAGCTCGCCGTCTGAAAGAAGAAGCAGTTGCTGATATCAACCGTGAAAAAGAACAAGCGATCGCAGAACTGCGTGAGCAAGTGGGCAACCTTTCCGTTCTCCTCGCGGGCAAGATCGTCAGCAAAGAGCTGAACGCAGAAGGCCACAAAGCTCTCTTCGAAGAAGCGGTTAAAGAAATGGGTGTTCGTGTATGAAGAACACCGTAGTTGCAAAGCGTTACGCTGAAGCTCTGTACAGTGTTGCGGGCGAACGCGGTCAAGCCGATTCGGTCGAACAAGAATTGGCTGGGATCCTTGATGTCTTCAAGTCTCATCCGGAGCTCACGAACATTCTTGAGCACCCGGGCATCTCGATCGACGCGAAGAAAAAGCAGGTAAACGAGCTGTTCAACGGCCGCGTTTCCGAACTGGTCCTGAACTTCCTCAACCTGCTGTTCGACAGCCGTCGTCAAGATGCGCTGGCTGATGTGTACACAGCGTTCACCGAACTGGCTGACGCTGCAAAAGGTCGCATCAAAGGTGAAGTAGAATCGGCAGTTCCGCTCTCGGATGAAGAGTTGAACGAACTGAAATCCAAGCTTGGCGCAAACGGCCAGCAGGTGGAGTTTACGACAAAGGTCAACCCGGAACTGATCGGCGGCCTGCGCGTGCGGATCGGGGACCGTGTCCTCGACTACTCCGTATCCGGCCAGCTCAACCGTTTCCGTCAAACGCTCAAATACTAGTACGACAGGGGTGAGATCATGAGCATTCGTCCTGAAGAAATCAGTTCGCTGATCAAACAGCAGATTGAGAACTACCAATCTGAGGTTCAAGTATATGACGTAGGCACCGTAATCCAAGTTGGTGACGGTATTGCTCGTATCCATGGTCTTGAGAAAGCGATGGCCGGGGAACTTCTCGAATTCCCGAACGGCACCTTGGGTATGGCGTTTAACCTTGAAGAAAACAACATTGGTGCGGTTGTCCTCGGTACCGTAATGGGTATCAAAGAAGGCGACCAAGTCAAGCGCACCGGCCGTATCGCACAAGTTCCGGTCGGCGAAGCGATGATCGGCCGCGTTGTTAACGCGCTCGGTCAACCGATCGACGGCCGCGGCCCGATCGAAACCAAAGAATTCCGTCCGATCGAGTCTCCGGCTCCGGGCGTTATCGACCGTAAATCGGTTCACGAACCGATGCAAACCGGTATCAAAGCGATCGACGCGATGATCCCGGTCGGCCGTGGTCAGCGCGAGCTGATCATCGGTGACCGCCAAACGGGTAAAACCGCTGTGGCGCTCGACACGATCATCAACCAAAAAGGCCAAGGCGTCGTCTGCGTATACGTAGCGATCGGCCAAAAGCAATCCACCATCGCACAAGTAGTAGAGACCCTGCGCAAGCACGGCGCGATGGAATACACCATCGTCGTATCCGCATCGGCTTCCGATCCGGCTCCGCTGCTCTTCCTGGCTCCGTACGCAGGCTGCGCAATGGGCGAGTACTTCATGTACAAGGGCGGCCACGTCCTCTGCGTATACGATGACCTGTCCAAGCAAGCAGCAGCATACCGCGAAATGTCCCTGCTGATGCGCCGTCCTCCGGGCCGCGAAGCATTCCCGGGTGACGTCTTCTACTTGCACTCCCGTCTGCTGGAGCGCTCCGCGAAGCTGTCCGATGCACGTGGCGGCGGTTCTCTGACCGCACTGCCGTTCATCGAAACGCAAGCGGGTGACGTTTCCGCGTACATCCCGACCAACGTAATCTCCATCACCGACGGTCAGATCTTCCTCGAGTCCGACCTGTTCAACTCCGGCCAACGTCCGGCAGTTAACGTAGGTCTCTCCGTATCCCGCGTCGGTGGTTCCGCACAGATCAAAGCGATGAAAAAAGTTGCAGGTACCCTGCGTCTTGACCTCGCGCAATACCGCGAACTGCAAGCGTTTGCTCAGTTCGGTTCCGACCTCGACAAAGCGACCCAAGCGCGTCTCGACCGCGGTGCTCGCCTGACCGAGATCCTCAAGCAAGGCCAATACCAGCCGCTGACCGTTGAGAAGCAAGTCATCTCCCTGTGGGCAGCTGTTAACGGCCATGCCGATGATGTTCCGGTAACCTCCGTTCGCCGCTTCGAATCCGAATGGCTGGCGTTCGCAGACACCAACTATCCGCAGATCGCGAAGTCGATCATCGAGACCAAAGACCTCTCGAAAGAGACCGAAGCTCTGCTCAAAGAAGCAGTAACGAAGTTCAAAACGACTTTCGTTGGGTAATCCAAACTGTCGTCTAGCTTAACCATTTCATCTGGTAAGGTGGTGGAATCATGGCAAATACCCGCGACATTCGTCAACGGATTCGCTCCGTGAAGAACACCCAGCAAATCACCAAAGCGATGAAAATGGTAGCTGCGGCAAGACTGCGCCGGGCACAAGAGCGCACTGAACAAGCTCGCCCGTACGCAGCCAAGCTTGAAGAAGTAATCGGCAGCATCGCTTCCGGCAGCGGCTCGACCAACCATCCGATGTTGGTCTCCCGCCCTGTCAAGAAGACCGGTTATGTTGTCATCTCCTCCGACCGCGGCCTCGCAGGCTCGTTCAACGCACAGGTTATCCGTACTGCTGTGAACGAAATGCGCGGCAAGTCGCAAAACGAGTATGCAGTGTTTGCGATCGGCCGGAAGGCTCGCGACTTCTTCAAGCGTCGTGGATACCCGCTTGTCGGTGAAGTTACTGGTTTGTCGGACAATCCGACCTACGCGGATATTAAGTCTGTAGCATCTCAAGTTGTGCAACTGTTCCAAGACGGCGTGTATGATGAAGTGTACGTGATGTACAACGAGTTCGTAAACGCGCTTACCCAAGTCCCGGTTTCCCGCAAGCTGCTCCCGCTCGAAGATGTGGGCGGCCAACAGGAAAAGCCGGCGCCTGGAACGATCACAGCCAAATACGATTACGAGCCGTCTGCTGAAGCAGTCCTCGACAATCTTCTGCCGAAGTACGCTGAAACGTTGATCTTCTCCGCCGTCCTGGAATCGAAAGCTTCCGAGTTCGGTGCCCGCATGACTGCGATGGGCGCTGCAACCGATAACGCAGCGACGATCATCAACGGCCTGACGCTCGCACTGAACCGTGCGCGCCAAGCAGCGATCACCACGCAGATCACCGAGATTGTCGGCGGCGCCGCAGCGCTTGAATCATAGAACGCACGAATGGAGGGAAACGTGTGAACACTGGACGTATTAGTCAGGTTCTGGGCGCGGTTGTAGACGTTCGTTTCCCGGAAGGCCAGCTTCCGGCACTCAACAACGCTCTGACCATTTCGTATAAAGCTCAAAACGAAGGTGAAACCGACATCAACCTCACGCTTGAAGTCGCGCTGCACCTCGGTAACAACGTCGTTCGTACGATCGCAATGTCTTCCACCGACGGCCTGGTCCGCGGTATGGAAGTTGTTGACACCGGTTCTCCGATCTCCGTACCGGTAGGTCCGGCGACTCTGGGCCGCATTTTCAACATCCTGGGTGAAACGATCGACGAAGCGGGCCCGGTTGCAATCGACCGCCGCGATCCGATCCACTCCCCGGCTCCGGAATACGCAGACCTCTCCACCAAGGTTGAGATCTTCGAAACCGGGATCAAAGTTATCGACTTGCTCGCACCGTACATCAAGGGCGGCAAGATCGGTCTGTTCGGCGGCGCAGGTGTAGGCAAGACCGTTACCATCCAGGAGCTCATCCACAACATCGCGAAACAGCACGGCGGTTTCTCCGTATTCGCAGGTGTTGGTGAGCGTACCCGCGAAGGTAACGACCTGTACCACGAGATGACCGACTCCGGCGTTATCGAGAAGACCGCCATGGTCTTCGGCCAGATGAACGAGCCGCCGGGCGCACGTGCCCGCGTAGCACTGACCGGTCTGACGATCGCTGAATACTTCCGCGATGTTGAAGAGCGCGACGTACTGTTCTTCATCGACAACATCTTCCGCTTCACCCAAGCAGGTTCCGAGGTATCCGCACTGCTCGGCCGTATGCCGTCCGCAGTAGGTTACCAGCCGACCCTGGCAACAGAAATGGGTCAGCTGCAAGAGCGTATCACCTCGACCAAAAAAGGTTCCATCACGTCCATCCAAGCAATCTACGTTCCGGCCGACGACTACACCGACCCGGCTCCGGCAACCGCGTTTGCTCACTTGGACGCGACGACCAACCTTGAGCGTAAAATCGCTGAGCAAGCGCTGTTCCCGGCTGTTGACCCGCTCGCTTCCACTTCCCGCGCTCTGTCCCCGGACATCGTAGGCGAAGAGCACTACGCGGTAGCTCGCGGCGTTCAGTCCGTCCTGCAGCGCTACAAAGAACTGCAAGACATCATCGCGATCCTCGGTATGGATGAGCTCTCCGATGAAGACAAGCTGACCGTTTCCCGTGCCCGTAAGATCCAGCGTTTCCTGACCCAGCCGATGAACGTTGCAGAACAGTTCACCGGTAAGCCGGGCCGTTACGTGAAGATCGCTGACACCGTTCGCGGTTTCAAAGAAATCCTCGACGGCAAGCATGACGACATTGCAGAAGGTGACTTCTACATGGCGGGCACGATCGACGAAGTTGTCGAGCGTGCGAAGAATAATGCCTAAAGCTCCATCTTGGGCTTAGGAGGAAACCGATATGAACAAAATGCCTATCGAAATCGTCACTCCTGAACGCAAGGTGTACGCAAATGAGGCAAACCTGATCATCGCGCGCGGCGGCGACGGCGACCTCGGCATCATGGCCGGGCACACGCCTCTCGTCACCACCTTGAAGATCAGCACCCTCCGCGTGAAAACGGATCAAGGCGAAGATGTGATCTCCGTGGCCGGCGGCTTCTTGGAAGTCAAGCCGGAGAAGGTATCTGTGCTCGCAGAAGCGGCAGAGCTGCCGGAGGAGATCGACGTCGATCGTGCGACCCGTGCGAAAGAGCGTGCGGAACGCCGTCTGGCGGACCGCGGCGAATCTTTTGACCAAGTTCGTGCGGAAATTGCTCTTGAGCGTGCCATCAACCGACTCCGAGTGGCGACGAACAAAAACCATCGCTAACTGATGCAGCTGAAGCTCCACACGTTGTACGTGTGGAGCTTTCCTGTTTGAGAAAGCTTGTTTTCGAGTAAAAACAGGCGGATTTGGAAAATGCTATGGGGAAGCTGTTTTTTGCCCTGTACTGGCGCTTGAAGCATGGTTTTACATGGCTTCCTGACTTTGTTATAATGTTGGGGGCAAAACTGTGAAATCTTTTTGAAGATGGAGGGGCTACTATGGTCTCGTATTGGAACAGCTACGTCTTTATCTCCCTGTTCCTCTTGTTGGGCTTGCTGCTCCCGATCGGAGCGTTGTGGGTAGCCGGACCGTTCCTGCGTCCGAAGAACCCCACGCCGGAAAAACTCACGACCTACGAGTCCGGCGTCGAGCCGTTTGGTGAAGCGCACGTCCGTTATAACGTCCGCTACTACCTGTTTGCACTCATGTTTGTGGTGTTTGACGTGGAAATCATGTTCCTGTATCCATGGGCTGTATCGTTCGACAGCCTCGGCTTGTTTGGTTTGGTCGAAATGCTGATCTTCCTTGGACTGTTAGTATTAGGTCTCGTCTATGCCTGGAAAAAGAAGGTGTTGGAATGGAAATGACAAACGCGAACAACAACCAACAGCCGGCTTACATGCAGTTCGAGGGCTTCACAGAAGAGGAGTCGCAAGAACTGTCCAAAGCAGGCATCATCATCGGTACGCTGGAGCAGATCAAGGGCTGGGCGCGTTCGAACTCGCTGTGGCCGTTGACCTTTGCGACCGCGTGCTGCGGCATTGAAATGATGGGCACGGGTGCTGCGAACTATGACCTCGACCGTTTCGGGATCATCTTCCGTGCATCCCCGCGCCAAGCGGACTGCATCATCATCGCCGGCACGATCACCAAGAAGATGGCGCCGATCTTGAAGCGCCTCTATGATCAAATGCCGGAGCCGAAATGGGTCGTGGCGATGGGTTCCTGCGCAACTGCAGGCGGCCCGTATGTACGCGCTTACTCGGTCGTCAAAGGTGCAGACCAGGTGATCCCGGTCGACGTCTACATCCCGGGCTGCCCGCCGTCTCCGCCCGCTCTGATCTACGGGCTGAACAAACTCCAGGATAAGATCCGTTTGGAGTCCAAAGGGAAGAAGGTGCGATAGATGAGCGAAGAAACCAAAGCGCCTGAATCAAAACCGGAAGCAGCAGCTGAAGTGAAAGCAGAAGCGAAGCCCGAAGCGGCTGCCAAACCTGCAGCAGCGGCGAAACCGGCGGCAGCAGCGAAGCCGGCAGCTGCCAAAGAAGAAACGCCAGAGACTGTTGACCCGCGCGTAGAAGCGGCCAACGCGAAGCTGGAGCAGATCAAACAACGCATCGTGGCCCAATTCGGCGAAGAGGTGATCGAAGAAGCAGCCCTCGCCAAGTTTCAGCCGACGTTCGTGATCAAAAACGAAAACTGGCCGGCTGTCGTCGAGTTCCTCAAAGTCACCGACGACCTGGCATTTGTCTACGCCGAAGTGATGGCCGGCACCGACCACATGGCCAAAGGCTACTGCGAAGTGTACCTCAACGTGCACTCCTTCGTGCTCGACATGGACCTGGCGCTGAAAGTCCGCACCCCGCGCGACGAAGCGTCCGTTCCGTCGATCGCACACATCTTCAATGGCTTGAACTGGGAGGAGCGCGAGATCTACGACCTCGTCGGCGTCAACTTCCCGGGGCATCCGGACATGCGCAGAATCATGCTCGAAGACTACTGGCAAGGGCACCCGCTGCGCAAAGATTACGTTGTGAAGGACTAGGGGGAAAGGAAAGCGATGGCTGAAATTCGCACTGAAGAACTCTTAATGAACATCGGTCCTCAGCACCCTAGTACGCACGGCGTACTGCGTGTTGTGGTCAAGGTGGACGGCGAGATCATCCGCGATGCGGAACCGGTAGTCGGCTACCTGCACCGCGGAACCGAGAAATTGGCAGAAGACCTGCAATATACGCAGATCATCCCGTACACCGACCGCATGGACTACCTGGCTTCGATGGTCAACAACCATGCGATCGTCAATGCGGTTGAACGCGCGATGGACCTGGAAATCCCGGAGCGCGCAGAACACCTGCGCATCATCGTCGTCGAACTGAACCGCATTGCATCGCACTTGGTGTTCCTCGGCACCTACCTGCTCGACTTGGGCGCGATGAGCCCGTTCTTGTACGCCTTTGCGAACCGCGAGAAGATCACCGACCTGTTCAACCGGATCTCCGGCGCCCGCCTGACGTTCAACTACATGCGCGTCGGCGGCGTCAAGTGGGATGCTCCGGAAGGCTGGGTGCAAGATGTGCTCGACTTCATCGCACACTTGCGCAAAGAGATGGAAATGTTCCATGAACTGGTCACCGGCAACGAGATCTTCTTGGAGCGCGTCAAGGGAGTCGGCGTCTACGATGCGGACACTGCGATCAACTACTGCTTGTCCGGCATCAACCTGCGCTCGACCGGCTTCAACTGGGACCTGCGCAAGAACAAGCCGTACTCGATCTATGACCGTTTCGACTTCAACGTCGTCACCGGCAAAAACGGCGACTGCTACGACCGCTACATGTGCCACATGGAAGAGATCGTCGAGTCGATGAAGATCGTCGAGCAAGCCGCTCAGCAGATCCCGGACGGCCCGGTGATGGGCAAAGTGCCGAAGATCCTGCGCGTGCCGGCCGGCGAATACTACTCCGCTGTCGAAGGCGTGCGCGGCGAACTCGGCCTGTACATCGTCTCCGAAGGCAAAGACAAACCGTACCGCATCAAATGGCGTCGTCCGTCCTTCATCAACCTCCAGCTTCTGCCGAAGCTGCTGGAAGGCCAGTCCATGTCCAACCTGATCGCGGTCCTCGGCGCCGTCGATATCGTGCTTGGGGAGGTTGACGCGTAATGACAGAGATGTTTTCCTGGCTGGATAAGCCGATGGAACTGTCAACGTTCCTGAATATGGTGATTGGCGCCGTGATCGTCCTCGCCTTCATTCTCGGCGTGGTCACCTACACGATCTACTTCGAGCGCAAAGTCATCGGCTGGATGCAATGGCGGATCGGTCCGAACCGCGTAGGTCCCCTCGGGCTCCTGCAGACGGTCGCGGACGTTCTGAAGCTGTTGATCAAAGAAGATATTGTCCCGGCGAAAGCGGACCGCAACATCTTCCTGATCGCGCCGCTGATCGCCTTTTTCCCGTCGTTCATGGTCCTCGCAGTGATTCCGTTCTCCGCGACGCACATCTTCACGGCGGCGAGCAACGTCGGCATTCTGTACTACATCGCCCTCTCGGCGACGTCGATCCTTGGCGTCGTGCTTGCCGGCTGGGCGTCGAACAACAAGTACTCGCTGATCGGCGGGATGCGTTCGGCAGCACAGATGATCTCCTATGAAGTACCGCTTGCGATGTCGATGCTCGGCGTTGTGTTGCTGGCAGGCTCGCTGAACATGGTGGATATCGTCGAAGCGCAAAAGGAATTCCCGTACGTCTGGTACGTCGTGCCGCAAGCGCTCGGCTTCATCATCTTCATCATCTCGGCGACTGCAGAACTGAACCGCACGCCGTTCGACTTGCCGGAAGCTGAGTCTGAGCTGGTCGCAGGTTACTTCACCGAGTACACCGGCTTCCGCTTCGCCTTCTTCATGCTGGCAGAATATGTGTACGTATTCGCTATGTCTGCGCTTGGCACCACGCTGTTCCTCGGCGGCTGGGAAGGTCCGTTCCTCCCGGGTTGGCTGTGGTTTGCGATCAAGGTATCGGCGTTTATCTTCTTCTTCTTCTGGGTGCGTGCAACGATGCCGCGGATTCGTACCGACCAGCTGCTCGTCTTTTCCTGGAAAGTGCTGATTCCGCTGGCCTTGCTGAATCTGGTGCTCACAGCAGTCCTCAAATATCTGATCTAATACAAAGTGGGGTGAAATCATGTTCGGTTTCCTTAAAGGGTTGAAAGTCACCTTCGCCCAACTCACGCATAAGAAGGTCACCCTGATGTATCCGGATGAGATGCCGGACTTCGGCGAACGCTTCCGTGGGGTTCACAAGTTCTCGCCTGAGAAATGCATCGTGTGCAACCAGTGCGCGCGGGTCTGCCCGACCTCCTGCATCTCGCTTTCGGGCACGCGCGGCGGCGACAAGAAGCTGCACATTGACACCTATGACATCAACTTCGAAATCTGCATCCTTTGCGACCTGTGCACCGAAGTGTGCCCGACCGAAGCGATCCAGATGACTGATACCTTCGAACTTGCGACGTACAACCGGGTCGACCTGTATAAAAACATGTTCTGGCTCGACGAGAACCGCAAGAAGACCGAAGGCATCCTCGAACATGACGGTTCTGCTTTCGGGGGTGAAAAGTAATGTTCGGTGGCATTGAATTTACCGGGCAGAACATCGCGTTTTTTCTGATCTCGCTGTTCGTCATCGCATGCGGCGTCCTGCTGCTCTCGCTTCGCAAAGTGCTGTACATGGCACTGGCTGTCGGCGGCGTGTTCATCGGCGTCGCGGGGATCTATATCATGCTCGAAGCGGAGTTTCTCGCTTTCATCCAAATCCTGCTCTACGCAGGCGCCATCACGATCATGATGCTCTTCGCGATCATGCTGACGCGGCATGACGAAATCGAAAAACCGCAAAAGGTCACCGCACACCCGGTGTGGGCGGCGATCGCTGCGATCGGTCTTGGCGGCATCATTCTCTACGTGACCAAATTCGCAGGCCTGCGCTGGCCGTCTCCGACCGACTCCCCGTGGGAAGGTCAGGACAACGTCAAGCTGATCGGCGAATCCTTGTTCGGCCAATACGTCATTCCGTTCGAGCTGGTCTCGGTGGTGCTGATCGTAGCACTCGTTGGCGCGATTACTCTTGCAAACAAGGAGGAGAAGTAATCGATGTCGGTTGAACAGTTTATTACGCTCGGCGCGATTCTGTTTTGTATCGGTCTTTACGGCGCGCTGACCAAGCGCAACATCATCATCGTCCTCGTCTCGGTCGAGCTGATGCTCAACGCCGTCAACATCAACCTGCTGACGTTTGCGCGCTTCGGTCTGATGCCGTCGATGAACGGCCAGATCTTTACCCTCTTTGCGATGACGATCGCAGCGGCGGAAGTGGCTGTCGGTCTCGCAATTTTGATCTCGTTGTACCGGAACCGCAATACCAGCGACGTTCGGGATCAAGACCTCATGAAATGGTAATCCGGGGTCTTCTAAAGAACTACGGAGAAAGGTGATCGTATGGTCGAATATGCCTGGTTAGTTCCCCTCTTCCCGCTGGTGGCGTATGTGCTTCTGTTCGTGCTCGGTCGGCGGGCGCAAGAGGGTATTGTCACTGCGATCAGCGTGCTGGCAGCGCTGGCGGGCTTCGCGGTATCGCTTTTCATCTTGTCGGATGTGAAAGCAAACGGTGCGTCTGCACCTTACATCTTCCACTGGCTCTCCGTCGGCGAAACAACGCTGTCGATGGGTTATGAAGTCACCCAGCTCAACGCGATGATGCTGGTGGTGGTCACGTTCATCTCCACGCTGGTGCTGCTCTTCTCGAAGAGCTACATGCACGGCGATGAGCGTTTCCCGGTGTTCTATCAATATCTCAACCTGTTTATCTTCTCGATGCTCGGTCTGGTCATCTCGCCGAACCTCCTGCAAGTCTACATCTTCTGGGAACTGGTCGGCCTGTGCTCCTTCCTGCTCGTAGGCTTCTGGTACTTCAAGCCGGAAGCGGCTGCCGCAGCGAAAAAAGCATTTATCGTCACCCGTATCGGTGACGTCGGTCTCTTCATCGGGATCGTGCTGCTCTTTATCGCCACCGGCACGTTCGAATATGCCGGCATCTTCCAAGCGATCGAGACCAAGACGTTCCTGATCGATTGGATCTCGCCGGAAGCGTTGATCACGCTCGTCGCGATCCTGATCTTCATCGGCGCGATCGGCAAATCGGCACAATTCCCGCTGCACACCTGGCTTCCGGACGCGATGGAAGGCCCGACTCCGGTCTCCGCGCTGATCCACGCCGCCACGATGGTTGCAGCCGGCGTCTACCTCGTCGCACGCGCGTTCCCGATCTTCGAAGCATCTCCGGATGCCTTGATGGTCATCGCGATCATCGGTGCGGTCACCGCGATCCTCGCGGCGCTGATCGGTCTGACGCAAAACGACATTAAGCGTGTCGTCGCCTACTCGACCGTCTCGCAGCTCGGCTACATGGTGATGGCGCTCGGCGTTTCGGCGTATGTGGCATCGACGTTCCACCTGATGACGCACGCCTTCTTCAAAGCCCTGCTGTTCCTCGCAGCAGGTTCGGTCATCCATGCGATCCACCACAACCAGGACATCCGTGCGATGGGCGGGCTGTGGAAGAAGCTGCCGATCACCGGCTGGACGTTCCTGATCGGCGCGCTCGCGCTGTCCGGGATTCCGCCGTTCGCCGGCTTCTGGTCGAAAGATGAAATCCTGCTCGGAGCGTACCACTCCGGCAACACGGTGCTGTTCGTGCTGGGTCTGCTGGCCGCTTTCTGCACTGCGTTCTACATCTTCCGCGTGTTCTTCATGACCTTCACCGGCGAGTTCCGCGGTGAGAAGGAAGTCTATGAGCACGCGCATGAATCCGGTCCGCTGATGACCATCCCGCTCGTCCTGCTCGCGATCATGGCGATCGTCGCAGGTCTGCTCAACTCGCCGGTCACCGGCTACGCGTTTGAGCACTTCATGCTGCATGACGGCGAGATCGGTGCAGTACACACGCCGGAGCTGTGGATCGCCGTCTTGGCGACGGTCGTCGCGCTGCTTGGCATCGGGCTTGCATACCTGATGTACAAGTCGAAATCGATCGATCCGGCCAAATTGGGCTCGGGCGCGCTGCGTCCGCTGTACCAGCTGTCTTACAACAAGTTCTATTTTGACGAACTCTACAACTATGTGATCGTCAAGCCGGTCGTCTTCATCGGCCGCGTGCTCAACTTTATCGACAAGTGGATCGTCGACGGCCTCGTCCATCTCTTTGGCGAAGCGACAGTCGTCGGAGCGCTTGGCCTGAAATACAGCCAGAACGGCCAAGTCCAGACGTACGGTCTGATCTCCGTTCTCGGCGCCATTGCGCTGATCGCCGGCGCATTGATCTGGGGAGGTGTTGTGAAATGATGGGGAACCTGCTGACCATCATCGTTTTCCTCCCGCTGCTGGCCGCACTGATCATCGGCTTTGTTCCGCGCAGCAGCCAAGGACAGGCGCGCTCGATCGCATTGATCGCGACCTTCCTGTCGCTGCTGTTTGCAGGCATCGTCTACGCGGGCTTTGATTTTGGCGCGAAGGGCATGCAGTACACCGAATCGGCTGAGTGGATCAACATCGCGAACGCTTACAAAGATCAGGCGCTCGTCATCGGCTACGACCTTGGCGTCGACGGCCTGTCGATGCCGTTCCTGCTGCTCACCGGCATCGTCTCCTTCCTCGCCGTTCTGGCATCCGGACGGATCCAGCACCGGGCGAAGGAGTACTACATCTGGTTCCTGCTGCTCGTCACCGGTCTCTACGGCTGCTTCGTGGCCCTCGACCTGTTCCTGTTCTTCCTGTTCCTTGAGCTGACCCTGATCCCGATGTACTTCCTGATCGGCATCTGGGGCGGCGAGCGCAAAGGCCCCGTGGCGACGAAGTTCCTCGTCTACCGTGGGATCGCGTCTGCGTTCATTCTGGTCGCGTTCATCGCGATGGCCTTCAAAGCGGCCGACGCAACCGGCGTGATTTCCCTGAACATGCTGACGATCGCCGATGCGTTCTCGAAGGCATCGCCCGACCTGATCACGGCCGCCTTCAAAAACGGCATCTTCCTGGTGCTGTTCCTGGCGATCCTGATCGAGGAAGCGTTCTTCCCGTTCCACACCTGGCTGCCGGACACGCATGAACAAGCGCCGTCCGCAGTCTCGATGATCGTCGGCGGCGTGCTGATGAAAATCGGCGCGTACGTCCTGTTCCGCATCGCCGTCGGCATCCTGCCGGACGCGGTGCAGCACTACGCAGTGTTGATCGCCGTGATCGGTGTGATCAACATCGTCTACGCGGCTCTGATCGCGATGGTGCAAAAAGACTGGCGCCGCCTGCTGGCGTTCTCCGCGATTTCGCACATGGGGATCGTGCTGCTCGGCGTCGCTGCGATGAACCAGGCGGGCATCCAGGGCGGGATCTTCATGACGATCTCCTCCGGTCTGCTCTCCGCGCTCTTGTTCTTCCTGATCGGCGCGATCAAGGAGCGCACCGGCACGGCGCTGATCGCCGGTCTGGGCGGTCTGTCCAAGCCGATGCCGATCCTCGCCGGCTTCCTGCTGGCAGCGGCGCTCGGTTCGCTCGGCCTGCCGGGCATGAGCGGGTTTATCTCTGAGATTCTGGCGTTTATGGGCTCGTTTGAAGTATTCCCGGTCCTCTCGGCTGTGGGTGCGCTTGGGATCATCCTCGCGGCTGTCTACCTGCTCTGGGCGATGCAGCGCACGACCTATGGTCCGACGTCTGCACAGCTTGAAGGGGTGACAGACGCCCGTCCGATCGAATTTGTTCCGGCGATCGTTCTGCTCGCGCTGATCATTTTGATCGGGGTCTACCCGCAAATCCTCAGTGACCTGGTGAACCCGTCGATCCAAACGCTCGTCACCAGGATAGGAGGGTAGCACATGAATCCGGTACAATCGTTCTCTACGCTCAGCTTCTCCGGCGTGTGGGACGTGATGGCTCCTGAAGTCATCCTCGTCCTGCTCGGCTTCGGGATGCTGGCGTTCGACTTGTTCGTCTCCAAAGAAACCTCCCGCCGCATCTCTCCGTGGATCGGCGTGGCCGGTCTGCTCGTCGCGCTCGCGCTCGTGCTGCGCAACTTCGGCGTAGTCGCGGACGGCGGCTTGAAAGAGCTGTCCAACATGCTCTACGTGCTCGACGACTTCGGCAACGTGTTTAAAGTGATCTTCATCTTGGGCACGACGTTCACGCTCCTGATGTCGATCGATTTCTTCCGCCACAACCCGTCGGTGAAAGTGGCCGAATACAGCTACCTGCTGATCTTCGCCACCGTCGGCGCAATGGTCATGTCTTCCGCGTATGACCTGATCACCCTGTTTGTCGGTCTCGAACTGCTCTCCATCTCGTCGTACGTGCTCGTCGCGATCCGCCGCGATGCGAAAGGCGGCGAAGGGGCGATGAAATACCTCGTCATGGGTTCGATCGCCACAGCGTTCGCACTGTACGGGATGTCCTTCCTGTACGGCGTGACCGGTCAGACCAACATCGCGCAGGCTTCGCAGATGATCGCGCAGATGTGGATCGAGTTCAAGCCGCTGATCGTGCTCGGCTTCCTGCTGATGACGATCGGCTTTGGGGCCAAGATCGCCTTGGTGCCGTTCCACATGTGGGCGCCGGACACATATGAAGGCGCTCCGAACCCGATCACCGCGTTCCTGTCTGTCGTCTCGAAAGCAGCCGGCTTCGCGCTGGTGCTGCGCGTGTTCATCTGGGCGTTTGGCCCGGAGTTCAACGAGATCTACATGTACCTCGCGATCCTCGCCGGCCTGACCATGGTCATCGGGAACATCGCGGCGCTGGTACAAAAGAACATCAAGCGCCTGCTCGCCTACTCCTCGGTCGCACAAGCCGGTTACCTGCTGATCCCGCTCGCGGTGCTCGGCGCCGGCAACGCGCAGGAGAACATCTGGCTGGCGTTTGGCGAAGTCACTTTCTACCTGACCGCCTACCTGTTCATGACGATGGGCGCGTTCGCCATCCTGACCAACGTGACGCGCGCAGCGGGCAACGAGTCCTTGGAAGCGTTCCGCGGCCTCTACAAGCGCTCCCCGTTCCAAGCGGTGGCGATGTCCGTGTTCATCCTGTCCATGGCGGGGATGCCGATCACCGCCGGCTTCTTTGGGAAGTTCTACATCTTCCTCGGCGCGATCAATACCCAGATGTACTGGCTGGCTGCTTTGCTCTTCGTCACGTCGGCCATCGCGTTCTACTACTACTTCGGTGTGCTCCGTGCGATGTTCATGAAAGAGAGCGAAGCACCGGTCACCGAACAAAAACTGGCGCTGCCGTGGTCGCTGGGCCTGATCGCCGGCGTCGGCCTGATCGGGACGATCATCCTCGGCGTGCTGCCAAACCTGTACCTCGATGTGCTCAACGGGCTGAACTGGTTCGGGATGTAAACTGAGCTGAACAATTGTCAACAAACGCAAGACTCCGGGACTTTAGTCTCGGAGTCTTTTTGCGTCAATTATGGTACGATGTTACGAGATGTGAAGAGAGGCGGGGGATGTGCCGTGTATTTTGGCTCCCAAGAGACTGGGATGGGCTGGATGTCCCTGTTCAATCTGGCCTTTTTGTTGTTTGGCGTGCTGATCGCCTGGTATGCGCTGCAAGTCGTGCGCTGGGATGTGTTTCTCAAGGATGCGAAAGGGCGTCCTGCTGCCGTCCTGCGCCTGCTGCTGTCCATTTTGCTCGGCTATCAGCTGGCGAAGTTCGCCAATGAATACATGATGTCCACGATGATGCTCAAGCAAATCTTCTAAACTATTTTTCTAGCAACTCGTATATCCTCGCCCTGATGCGGTCAGAATGGGTAACATCCATTCGACGGGCAGGGAGAGAGAGACGATGAAGAAAATTGGGATTCTCGGTATCATCTGTTGTTTGATCGCAGCAGCATTCAGTTTGTTTTCCGCGCGCGAGACGATCGCGGAGAAGGCCGACACCGGCGCTTTTTTGAACATGGCGTTCGCCGAGACCGGCGCGGACGTGGAAGGCTGGCAGGTGCACAACTGGTCGGCGCTCGACAAGGAATACAAGTCGGCCGATGACCTGAAAGCGCTGGGCTTGAGCTTGAACAAGACGTTCGCCATCCAGCAGGCGCAGGAGTCGGTGCAGGCACAAGGCGACCAGGCGTCCTTCACTTTGCGCGGCAAGTGGCAGAACGGCGCCGCAGCCCAACTGACGCTGACTTCGATGAAATTCCAGAATCACGCTCCCCAGACGGTGCTCGTGCTGCGCGTGGAACGCGACGCAAAAGATCTCGGCGACTACGCGGCTGCGATCAAGCGTGTCAGCGAAACGGCGAAGCTGGCGAACACCACCCCACAAATTAGCACTTGTATCAAAGGTTTGCGTGCTGATAAAATGGATAACGTTGCACGAAACTCAATGGTCAAAGCTGTGTTTCAAGAAGTGAAGGCCAAAGAGATCGAAGGAGTTCGCTCCGAACTGGTAACCTCTGTATCCGGATACTCTCCTCTCACAAAGGATTACATAGTCACCAATGGGAACAAGATGAACCTGCAAGTCGCAGCGCATTTTGACGAGACGCTCGGCAAGACGCGCGTGCTGGTAGGAACGCCGATCGTGACCATTGAGTATTAAGGGCTAGCTGCCTCGCCCTGCCTGTGGAGGTATATTACAACATGGCTAAGATTGTCGTACAGGGCGGACAACGCCTCATGGGCACTGTAAAAGTTCACGGCGCGAAGAACGCCGTATTGCCGATAATCGCCGCATCCCTGCTCGGGAGCAAAGGCGAAAGTATTTTGGAAGAAGTTCCGAATCTCTCCGACGTGGGGAACATCTGCGCACTGCTGGAGTCGCTTGGCGTGGAGACCGGCGAGGAAGGACCCGGGCTCTTGCGCCTGAATGCGGAACTGGTCACAACAACGGAAGCACCGGCCGAACTCGTTCGGAAACTGCGGGCTTCTTTTCTTGTCCTTGGGCCGCTGCTCGGCCGCTTTGGCCGGGCGCGCGTCTCGATGCCGGGCGGTTGCTCGATCGGGGAGCGCAAGGTCGATCTGCATATCAAAGGTTTCGAAGCGATGGGCGCAATCGTCGAACAGGGCGAATCGTACATCGAAGCGGTCGCGCCGGGCGGTCGCCTGCAAGGGGCGACGATCTACCTCGACTTCGCATCGGTTGGTGCGACGCAAAACATCATGATGGCGGCCGTGCTGGCGGAAGGCAAGACGATCATCGAAAATGCGGCCAAGGAGCCGGAGATCGTCGATCTCGCCAACTACCTGAACAAGATGGGCGCTGATGTGCGCGGCGCGGGCACCGACACGATCCGCATCAACGGCGTTGAGGAGATGCAGGGCGCAGAGCACATGATCATCCCGGACCGCATCGAAGCGGGCACCTTCCTGGTGGCGGCTGCGATCTCCGGCGGTGACGTGTTTGTCGAAGGGGCGATCTCGCACCATCTGGCGCCGTTGATCGCCAAGCTGAAAGAGGCGGGCGCGACGGTGATCGACGATGTGACCGGCGTGCGTGTCAAGGCGGAAGGGCCGTTGCGTCCGCTGGAAGTGAAGACGCTGGTCTATCCGGGCTTCCCGACCGATTTGCAGGCGCAGATGATGTCCCTGTTGACGGTGATTCCGGGGACGTCGTACGTGACGGAGACGGTGTTTGAGAACCGCTTCATGCATGTGGCGGAGCTGCGCCGCATGGGGGCGGACATCAAGGTCAAGGGCCGCACGGCTGTCGTCAACGGCGTCGAGCAGTTGCACGGAGCGAAGGTGACTTCGACCGACCTGCGCGCAGGCGCGTGCCTGATTCTCGCCGGTCTGGTCGCGAAAGGGCACACCGAGATCCACGGCGTGCATCACATCGACCGCGGCTACGTCGACATCGTGCAGAAGTTCGCCGACCTTGGCGCACAGATCGAGCGCGTGGAGATCGAAGAAGTGAAAGCGGAAGAGCAGGCGCTGGGTCAAGCGTACCTGTAAGCGCATGTTCGAACTGAAAAATGAGACAGGCGGCCTCGCGATAGGCCGTCTTTTTTTGCGTTTGATTGGGGAAGGCTAGGGGGAACTGGCAAAGGAGGGAACTCTGCGATGCAATCCCCGTTCTTGAGAGAAAGGTGGGTGCAGACCCCGTACGGGAGTGAACTGCACCTTTCTTTGCGAAGCTATGAGTTTATGGAGGAGATGGGCGCGGAGCTCGGCGCGGGCGAGACCCGCAACGATCGGCTGCGCGGCACGATCCTGCAATATGTGCAGAAGAAGTATCCCGGGTCGAATGCGAAAGCGGTGCGCGTGTTTCTCGGCACGATGCTGGTGGCGACGCTGTCGTTGCCGTCGATGGCGGAGACGGGCAGTAAAAGCGCGTATGCGGCGGCGGCGATCGCTCTGTTTGTGAACGGCAAAGTGATCGCAGGCGGGCCGCCCTTTTTACAGCAGAACCGGGTGATGGTGCCGCTGCGGGTGACCGCGGAGGGATTGGGCGCGACGGTGACCTGGGATGCGGCGGCGCAGCGGGCGGTGGTGCGGCACGGGGTCAACCGGATCGTGCTGTCCAGCAACACGACGGCCGCCGTGGTCAACGGGCGCTCAGTGACTTTGGAGGCGCCGGCGGTGATCGTCGGGGATGTGATGTATGTACCGGTGCGATTCCTCTCGGAGTCGCTGCAGGCGAAAGTGGCGTGGGACCCGTTCCGCCCGGCAGTAGTCGTGTCCAACCGGCCGACCCGCGTCCATGAGGTGGCCAGCGGCGACACGCTGTGGCAACTCTCCCGTGCCTACAAGACGACGGCGACAGACATCCTGCAGCTAAACGGCATGTCCGACCCGACCCTGTACCCCGGCGAGCAGCTCCTGATCCCAATCCCGGCGACCACCTGTATCGTCCAATCGGGGGACACGCTCTGGAAACTGGCGCAGGCGAACGGCGTAACAGTCGACGCCATACGCGCGGAGAACGGGCTGACCACCGACGCGTTGTACATCGGTCAGGTGTTGACCATCCCGCAAGCGGGAGTCCAACTGCCTCCTATTATGGTGCCTCCAGCACCGTCGTCAGGAACCACAGGAGGCACAACAGGAGGCACAACAGGAGGCACAACAGGAGGCACAACAGGAGGCACAACAACTCCCGCCACCGGCGAGTACATCGTGCGGTCCGGCGACACGCTCTGGGGCCTTGCCGCGCGCTACAACACCACGGTCGCCGCCTTGCGCAGCTTGAACAGCCTGACCAGCGATGCTTTGCGCGTCGGGCAGCGCCTGCTCGTGCCGAACTACTCGCCGCCACCGCCGCTGCCGGCGGAGTCGTGGCTTTCGCAGATGGAGCCGGCGATCGCCGAGCAGCTGACCAAGCCCGGCTTCGTCTTCCCGTTTCCGCAGAAAGGCTCCTACGACCCGTTCCGCGACACGTGGGGCGAATCGCGTGCCTACAATCCGGACGGCACGGCGGTGCGCGCCCACGAAGGCACCGACATCATGGCGCCAAAAGGCACCCCGGTCGTCTCTGTCGGCGGAGGAGTGATCACCAACTACGGCTGGAACGAGCTCGGCGGCTGGCGCGTCACGATCCGCCTCGACAACTCGCAGTACAGCGTCTACTACGCCCACCTCGACCGTTACGCCCCCGGCCTCGCCAACGGCTTGCGCGTCGCACCGGGACAGCTGCTCGGCTATGTCGGCAGCACCGGCTACGGTCCGGTCGGCACCGAGGACCAATTCGTCCCGCACCTGCATTTCGGCCTCTACGACAACGCGACCGGCTTCGAAGCCCGCAACGCCTACCAGATCCTCAAATACTGGGAAGCCCGCCACTAGCAGCGGGCTTCTTTTTTCGATCATATCACTTCCATCCCTCTCATATGCTTTCATAGAGTTTCAAGCAGCATACGAAGAAATGGAGGCCCTCCCACACATGAAAAAAAACGTCCTAGCCATCCTCGCACTGATCCTCTCCGTGCTCGTGGTGACCATCCTGCTGCCGGCCGCCCTGATCGCCGTCTGGCCGGACAAAGACCCGGCCAAAACGCCTGCGCACAGCACCCTCGTCGAACTCGACATCGCGCCGGACGACCCCACCGTCGACGTCTACGTCAGCGCGCAGAAGAAAGTGGTCACCATGCCACTCGAAGCTTACGTGCGCGGCGTCGTCGCCGCCGAGATGCCCGTCCATTTCGAAGCGGAGGCGCTGAAGGCGCAAGCGGTCGCCGCCCGCACCTACATCGTGCGCCGCATGGCGAACGGCAAGAAATCGGAGCTGCACCCGCCGGCCGACGTCTCGGACGACCACAACGAAGGCCAGGCCTACTCCGGGGAAGACAAGCTGAAAACGCGCTGGGGCGCGAAAGACTATCCAAAGAACCTCTCCAAGATCAACGCCGCCGTCAACGCCACCAAAGGCCAGATCGCGCTCTACGACGGCAAGCCGATCGAAGCCCTGTTCTTCTCCACCTCCAGCGGCAAGACGGAAAACTCGGAAGACTACTGGGGCAGCACCGTCCCCTATCTGCGCTCCGTCGACTCGCCGTGGGACGCTCAATCGGACAAGTTCACCGCCACTCAAGACATCCCGCTCAGCGAGTTCTACCAGAAGCTCGGCCTGCAGGCGATCCCGGCGGCCAGCATCGGCAGCCTGATCAAGCCGCTCGAACGCTCCGCCACCGAGCACATCAAAAAGATCCAGGTTGGCGACAAGATGTTTAGCGGACCGGACTTCCGCGGCAAGCTGGGCTTGCGCTCCACCCTGTTCACCTGGCAGGTCAACGCGGCGTCCGGCACGATCTCCTTTTTCACCAAAGGCTACGGCCACGGCGTCGGCCTCTCCCAATACGGCGCCAACGGCATGGCGCAGGACGGAAAGCGGTGGGACGAGATCGTCCGCCACTACTACCAGGGCGTGACGCTCGGCCAAGTGTCTGCGGTGCTGCAAAAGGATTAGCGTGCGCAACCGGGCCGGTTTTTATGAAAAAAATTTGCAATCCCTCAGCCAGCGATGTATATGACCCTTTCAAACGGTCGAGAATGTGCTACTGAGGTGATGATAATGAATAACGAAAACAAACAACAAGAGAAAAAAGAAACCCGCAATTCTGCACCGCAAACGAAATCCTTTTGGGGCAAACGCTGGACGTTCCCGGTGATCTATCTCGCAGCTTCCGTCCTCATCGTTGGTTTGATGTACGCAAAAAGCCAGGACGCAGCTCCGTACGAGATCGAGAAGCAAAACACCGGCGAACAGGCAGGCCCGGTGCTCCCGTCTGACAAGGCGGCCACTCCGGCCAACTCCGTGCCGAGCTTCGTCTGGCCGGTCGGCGACGGCGGCGAAGACGCTGCGCTTTCGCTCGACTTCTTCAAAGACGCCGGCTCCGTAGAAGAAAACGCGATGGCTGTCGTCTCCTACGAATCGACCTTCACTCCGCATGAAGGCGTCGACATCGGTCTGAAGAGCGATGCGCCGTTCACCGTCGTCGCAGCGGCGATGGGCACCGTCAAGGCGGTCAAAGAAGATCCGCTGATGGGCTACACCGTGGAGATCGAGCACGGCAACGGCTACTCCACCTACTACGCATCCTTGTCCAAAGTCGAAGTCAAAGCAGGCACGAAAGTGATCTCCGGCCAGCCGATCGCGAAGTCGGGCAACAACCGCTTCGAGAAGGAAGAGAAGAACCACCTGCACTTCGAGCTGCGCAAAGACGGCGTGGCGATCGACCCGAACGGCACCTTGCCGAAGAAGCCGTCTGCCTATGAAACCTCGAAGAAAAACGGCGCGACCACACCGAACAGCGGAACCGCTCCCGCTGAAAAAGCGGACGAGAAGAAAGATGCGGCCAAGACGGAAGAGCCGAAAGACGCGCAGAAGACAGACGCTGACACCAAGCCGGCCGGCGAGAAGCAAGACGCTTCGAAGTCTGACGCTGACAAAGCTGCCGAATAAGCGTGACCCCCGGACCGCTCCTGAACACAGGAGCGGTTTTTTTATACTCTACTCGAAAAAGAAAAAGTAAGATAGAGAGAGATAATCGGTGCAAACAAGCTGTCAGGGCTCGACAAGCCGTAATTTTGGAATATGCTCTTCCCCCTCTCATATACATGTTATCAGACAATCCGATGAACATGGGGAGGCGAGGGGATTGCACGATTACATCAAAGAACGTACCCTGAAAATCGGCGAGTACATCGTGGAAACGAAAAACACGGTCCGTACGATCGCGCGAGAATTCGGGGTCTCCAAAAGCACCGTGCATAAAGACCTTACCGAACGGCTGCCCGAGATTAATCCTGACTTGGCCAATCGAGTAAAAGAGATCTTGGAATACCACAAATCCATCCGGCATCTGCGGGGAGGAGAGGCAACGAAAAAGAAGTACCGCAAGGACGAAACAAAGCGAAAAGTGGCGAAAAATCTGCAAGCTGAAAGAGGAGTCTCGACCCCGATGTAGAAGTTATTAGGGCGATTTCTCTGTAATTCTTCGAGACACCGAGCATGAGATTTCGCTGTTTCCATGAGTTAGATGGGGCTAAGGAGGAACTCTCACGCATGTTCGGAATCGATATCGGCGTGGATCTCGGCACGGCCAACGTGCTGGTACACGTCAAAGGAAAGGGCATCGTTCTCGATGAACCTTCCGTAGTTGCAATTGACAGTCAGACTAAAAAAGTCGTAGCAGTCGGCGAAGAAGCACGTCGCATGCTCGGACGCACGCCCGGTCACATCGTGGCGACGCGCCCGCTGCGCGAAGGAGTCATCGCCGACTTTGATACAACGGAGATCATGCTTCGTCACTTCATCCAGCGCGCGATCGGCAAGAGCCCGTTCAAACGCCCGCGCGTGATGATCTGTGTTCCGTCCGAGATCACGTCGGTCGAGCAAAAGGCCGTCATCGAAGCGGCCACCCGCACAGGGGCCAAGCAGGTCGACCTGATTTCGGAACCCAAGGCAGCAGCGATCGGAGCCGGATTGGACATCTATGAACCTTCCGGCAGCATGGTGGTAGATATTGGCGGAGGCACGACCGATGTAGCGGTTCTCTCGCTCGGGGATGTCGTAACCGCCAATTCTATCCGCGTCGCGGGGGACAAGTTCGACGAAGCGATCATCCGCTACATCAAGAAAGAATACTCCCTGTTGATCGGCGAAAGAACGGCTGAAGATATCAAGATTGGCGTGGTGTCCGTCTATCCGGGCGCCCGCAACGAAGAGATGGACATTCGCGGCCGCGACATGATCAGCGGCTTGCCGAAGACGGTGACGGTGCGCTCCGAAGAGATGCGCGAAGCATTGGAGGAGACGGTGGACATGCTGGTCGCCGCCACCAAGCAGGTGCTCGAAGTCACGCCGCCGGAGCTGGCGGCCGACATCTTCGACAAAGGCATCGTCCTGACGGGGGGCGGTGCGCTGCTCTACGGATTGGACAAGCTGATGATCCGCGAGCTGCAGATTCCGGTGCATATCGCCAACGACCCGATGTCCTGCGTGGTAAACGGCACGGGCATGGCGCTCGACTATATGGATAAAGTGTCCAAGCCGTCGCTGTTCGGCTTCGGACGCAAGCAGAACACGATAAATTCTTGAGGAGGCGTGACCGATGATTCGCGGACTCTATATCGCCAATTCTGGCATGCATGCGAATGAACGGATGCAAGAACTGATCTCGAACAATATCGCCAACGCGAATACGATCGGTTACAAGTCCGATACAGGCGTGATCCGCTCGTTTCCGGAGGAGCTGATCCTGCGCATCAACGACTACGCAGGCGGCGTCGGGGCCGAGAACAAGACGGTGGGACGGATGAGCAACGGGACGTTCTTGGAAGAAGCGCTGCCCCGCTTCGTGCAGGGCGGCTTGCAAAAGTCGAACAACCCGCATGCCTACGCCCTGCTCGACAATCCGGCTCCGGCCGGCCAGCCGAACCGCCGCGCGTTTTTCCCGGTGATGAATGGCAACCAGCTCATGTACACCCGCGACGGCGACTTCAAGGTGCAGGCGGGGACGAACTTCCTCGTCACCACTTCGGGTGATCCGGTGGTGCCGATCGACGGCGCGACCGGCCTGCCGCTGAACGATGCGCGCATCCGCGTGCTTCCGAACGGCGCCTATGAGTACACGACCGCCCAAGGCCAGCCGTACCCGCGCAACGCGCAGTTCGGCGCGGTCGACATCGTCGACGCAACGAAGATGGAGAAGTACGGCGACTCCTACTTCACCTCGGCGGGGGCGCCGGTGCGCGGCACCGCGCAACTGGAAAAAGGGCAGCTGGAGCAGTCGAACGTCGACCTCGCCGGCTCGATGGTCTCGATGATTAACGTGATGAGAAGTTATGAAGCCAACCAGCACATGATCAAATCGCTGGATGCGACACTTGAGAAAGCGATCTCGGTCGGACGGCTGGGATAGATAGAGGGAGGCTGACGAGATGCGGGCACTTTGGACTTCTGCACACGGGATGGCGGGTCAGCAGACGCGCCTGGACATGATTTCGAACAACATCGCCAACGTCAACACGACCGGGTACAAGCAGCAGGACGTCAACTTCAAGGACATGCTCTATGCGGAGATTGTGCAGACGGAGCGGACCGGCACGCTCGCAGGGCGTCAGACCACGAGCGGCATTCGCATCGGTCACGGCGTGCTGGCGGTCGGCATCTCTCAGCTGTTCACGCAAGGACCGCTGCAGTCGACGGAGAACCTGCTCGACGTGGCGATCGACGGCGAGAACGCATTTTTCGAAGTCGGTGTCTACAACAACGGCGTGCTCACCGGCAATGCGTACACCCGCGACGGCTCGTTTGCGGTGGGCTATGACGCGAACAACACGCCTTATCTGACCGACTCGGCAGGCAACCCGGTGCTCGACACCGCCCGCCAGCCGATCTCGCTGGCCGGTTTCGACCTCGCGACTTTGAAGATCGAGAAGAACGGTGTGATGACCGCCGAAGCAGCAGGGGTGCGCGCGGCGATCGGACAGCTCGAGCTGGTCAACATCGACAATCCGGACAGCAACCTGGAAGCGATGGGGAACAACATGTTCGCGCTGAAGCAAAACGCCGCACCGAATGCGTTGACGCGCGGTGCGTACAATCAGCCGAACGGGGCAACACTGAAACAAGGGTTTCTGGAGCAGTCGAACGTTGATATGATTCAGCAGATGACCGACATGATCGCGACCCAGCGCGCGTACTCGATGAACGCGCGTGCGCTTCAGACGATCGATCAGATGATGGGGATGGCAAACAACTTGCGAAATGGGTAATGTCGAATGAATGTACCGAACATCTTAACGGTGTTTCGACTCGGACTGATACCAGTCTATTTCCTCGTGTTTTTTTCCGATTTTGCGTACAACATGGAGCTGGCCCTGTTCGTGATCTTCCTGGCGGGCGCGACCGATATCCTCGACGGGTATCTGGCGCGCACGTACGGGCTGGTCACCGAGCTTGGCAGTATGCTCGACCCGTTGGCCGACAAGCTGATGATGCTGTCGGTCGTTCTTTCGTTCGTGATCGACGACCGCATCACATGGCTGATGGCGGGGCTCCTGATCTTCCGGGATCTCGGGATGATCCTCGCCTCCGTCTTTTTTGTCACCCAAGGCAAGAAGACAGTGCCGGCGACCGTCTGGGGCAAAGCCAACACCGTGCTGTACTACCTGGCACTGCTCGCGTTGATGTTCCGCTGGCCGTACGCGGAAGGCTACCTGTGGGGCGTGATCATCTTGTCGTTTGTGACGTCGTTCCACTACATCCGCCGCTTCAATGCGATGAACATATAAAAAGCACCTTCTGCAACGGCAGAGGTGCTTTTTATATGAACTTCCAACTGCACAGACAGCGGCAGCGGAAGGTGTACCTGTAGTATGCACGGTCGGAGTTTGACTATGCGGTTTGGCTCCATTTCTTACATTTGGTAAAATAGAGAGACTGGAATACATAGGAGGTTATTGCGCATGGAGACAGTTCTGAACATTGAAGAGATCCAAGGCATCATCGCACACCGCCACCCGTTTTTGCTCGTCGACAAGATCGTCGAGCTGGAGATCGGGCAGAGCGCGGTCGGCATCAAGAACGTCACGATCAACGAGCCGTTTTTCCAAGGGCATTTCCCAGGCTATGCCGTCATGCCGGGCGTGCTGATCGTCGAAGCGCTCGCCCAAGTCGGCGCGGTGGCGATGCTGGCAAAGGAAGAGAACAAGGGCCGTCTGGCCTTCTTCGGCGGCATCGACGGCTGCCGTTTCCGCGGCCAGGTGCGCCCGGGCGACACGCTCCGCCTCGAAGTGGAGATCACCCGCCTGAAGGGCCCGGTCGGCAAAGGCAAAGCGCGCGCACTCGTCGACGGCAAGCTGGTCTGCGAGGCGGAGCTGACCTTTGCGCTCGGCGCCAAGCAAGAGTAGGCAAGAGTAAGGGCAGATGCAAGACCCGGGGGATTCAGCCCCGGGTCTTTTTGATTTCCTCGCGAATTTTGACCAGCGCCCGTTGCTTCCAAGTCTTCACCGTGCCGGCCGACACACCTTCCAGCCGCGCCAGTTCGGCCATCGACAGCCCGTCGATGACGATCTTCTCCACCGCCAGCGCCTCGCGCTCCGACAGCGAGGCAAGCAGGGAACGCCACCCCAGTTCGCAAAACGGCGACTCGGCAGCCGGATCGGGCAAAGAGCTGAGCAAAGTCCCCGCTGCGTCCTCACTGTCGCTCAGCGGATTGTCGGCCAGCTCCCGCGACCGATGCCGGCCCCGCACGCGGATGTACTGCCAGACTCGCTCGTGCGTCTTCCGTTTGGCATAGGCGGCAAAAGGCACACCGCGCGCCGGGTCAAACTGCTGCACCGCCAGCAAAAAGGCGATGTACGCTTCCTGCAGCAGATCGCCGCGCTCTGCAGGCGGGACATAGAATCGCTTCGCCGCCCCTGCGATCACATTTTCAAATTCCTGCAGCAGCGCGAGCAATTGCCCGCTGTCCTGCGCTTGCGCCTGCCGGACGATGTCGGCAAAGCGGTCTTCTCCTGTCATCACGGATTTCCCCTAAGCGGGGACCGGTCCCCTGCGATGTCGTATACGCAATTTCAGCATAGGGGGAGGGGGAGCGTTCGTAAAAAAAGCACCTGCTGCCCAGTCGCAAGGGACGGAGCCTGTCTGCATGCCGACTGAGCTTAAATCACAGACGAGTCAAATTTTGTCAAATTTTAGGTTGACTGAACTTATTTGCATATCTAAAATACTATAACGAGGGGTGTGTTAAACAAAAGTAAACTGGTGATGGAAGGAGCAAAGAACATGGAAATTGTTCATCTGGACTGTGACCAAATGCAGACGTTGCCCGTCGAATCCTATATCGGAGACTTGGCGGTGCTCGCCCCTGTGTATGTGGAAGGCGGCGGGGATATGACGAGAGTGGTGACCCAAGGCGGGGAGATGTGGAATGACCCGCGGCCGGTGCCTGTCGTGCTGAAAGGGGTAGCACGGCATTTTGGCGTGGATCTGACGGCTGTCCGGGAGCGGTATGGGGATATACTGGGGAGAAGGCTGCATGTGCCGCTGCCGTTCGCGCCGCGGCTGACCCTGGTGCCGGTGAAAATGCGGTTGCCGCGGGTGCAAAAAGACGGGACGACAGGCTACGTGGCGACCCATCAGATCGAACGCGTGGTACCGGGGCGCAGAACGACCTCCTGCACGCTGCACTTGCGCGGCGGGCAGAAGGTGGCGTGTTTGCAGAGCGGGGAGTTTGTCGTGCAGCAGTTGCGCAATGCGCGGATCGTACAGACGTTTTATAAAGAGACGATGAATTTCGGCATTACCGTTCCGCTTTGACCAGTTTGCCGTCTTGTTCAAATACATACTTCTGCTCCAAGTCGAGCAGCACCGCCTGACCGTTCGTCGCGTTGGTGATCAGCTTGTGCAGGCGCTCCGTCTCATGGGCGGGCACGAGCGCAAACACACTGACGCGCTCCAGATACTCGATGCGGTCGATATGGAAGTCTTCCACGGCGTGCAGTTCATTTTCCACTTTGCCAAGCCAGGAATAGTCGATGTCGATCGCGATCTCCTGAAACAGCTTGCGCGTGACGATGCCGGCCGCGTGCAGTCCGGCGGCGGCCGTCTGCGAATAGGCGCGGATCAGGCCCCCGGCGCCGAGCATGATGCCGCCAAAATAGCGGGTGACGACGACCGCGACATTGCGCAGGTCCTCCTTCTTGATCACTTCGAGGATCGGTTTGCCGGCCGTGCCGGACGGTTCGCCGTCATCATTGGCCTTTTGAATCTCCTGATGCGGACCGACGACGTAGGCATAGCAGTTATGGGTGGCGTCCCAGTGCTTTTTTTGCAGAGCGTGGATGAACTGGAGCGCTTCTTCTTCAGAGTTCACAGGCGTTGCGTAGCCGATGAAGCGTGATTTTTTGATGATGATCGTTTCCTCGCCCGGGGCGAGCAGCGTGCGGTAGGATGGCAGCACGGCGTGTACCTCCCTCTTGGATGATGTTCTCAGTTTTGTTATCACCTTATCGTAACAGAATGTCCAAGTGCTGTGAATTGACGCAGGGGAGCAGGAGACTTACAATAATTGAGTTGAATGACGGAATGATGGAGGAATAACATGCGCAGGAAATCGACGTTCAAGTGGTTCGCCACCGCCATGGCAGCCCTGTATCTTATGACGCTGGTCTTTTTCTATCAGCTGCCTTTCGGGTCGACAGTTTTCAAAGACGTCCCGAGCGGACACTATGCAGTATACGAGATCGAATACATGTTTAACCAAGGCTACATGAAAGGCCGCGATGATACGGTCTGGAACTTCTACCCCGAGAAAGAGATGACGCGCGCCGAACTGGTCGCGCTGATGCTGAAAGTCAACGGGGTGAAGCCCGACGAGCTGCAGAAGCCGTCCGAAAACCTGTTCCCGGACGTGCCGGTCGAACACTGGGCAGCGGGAGCGGTGTATGAAGCGTTCAAGCGCAACCAGATTCCGTTCGATACGAAGGACGGGTTCCAGCCGGACAAGCCGATCACCCGCGGCGAGCTGGCCAACTCGGTCGTGCGGGCGCTGCAGATTCCGCTGAACCCCGAGACAGCCTCTCCGCTGCCTGACATCGTCGGGCATCCGTATGAGAAACAGATTCGCACGCTGGTGTCGAACCAGTATGCGAAAGGCAACACCGACGGCCTGTTCAAGCCGGATGACAACGCCGACCGTGCGGCGACCGCCTACATGTTCGCCAAAGCGCTGAAAGACTTGCGCCCTGAGACCAAGGCGGCGAACGGGAAGAAAGGAGAGAATAAATAATGCAGACACAACCTCAGCTCGGACTGCGCGCAGATCGGGTGCGTGATATCACCTACTACCTGCTGCTGATCCTCTCCTTCTTCTCGATCATCAACTACATGTTGCGCGAACTGTTTGGAGACCTTCCGTTGCTCGGATCGCTGATCCCGGCGTGGAAGGAAGGCCTGATCTTCCTGTTCTACCTGATGTTCTACCTGAAGTCCAAGGCGGAGGGCCGCGTTGACTGGAAGGCGAGCCGCCTGCACTGGCTGATCCTGTTCACCTTTATCGCGACGCTTTTGTCGGCCGCCTCGAACTGGATTCTCAAGCCGTACGTGCTCGACATCTCCCCGACCTACCACTGGGTGCAGGTGACCGCCACGCTGCCGATCGTGATCGACGGCCTGCGCACCCTGCTCGAAGCGACCTTGTACTTCCTCGTGCTGAACGCCCTGATCGACGATGAAGACACGATCAAAGACATGATCCACGGCATGATCGTGGCGGCGACGCTGGTCGCAGCGTTCGGGATCTACCAAAAGCTGGCCGGGTGGGAGACTCCGCCGTCCTGGACCTATTCGGAAGTGGAGAAGGGCATCAAGATCCGCGTCTTCTCCTCGATCGGCAACCCGAACGCCCTCGGCGGCTTCATGGTGCTGATCACCCCGATCGCCATCGCCCTGACACTGTGGGCGAAAAAGTGGGGTCAGCGCATTCTGTACGGCGGTGCGTCCCTGATCATGCTCTACTGCCTCATCCTGACCTACTCGCGCGGCGCATGGCTCGGCTTCCTGGCCGGGATGGTCATCTACACGATCATCACCCGCAACAAATGGCTGGCGCTGGCCGGCATCGCCGTGCTGGCAGCCGCCGCAATTTTTGCCGATACGGTAGTCGCGCGTCTGACCCTCGCCTTCACGCCGGAGTATTGGACGAAGGCATCGGAGGGCGGCCGCGTCGAATTCTGGGCGCGTGCCCTGAAAATCTTCAGCGAATATCCGGTCTTCGGCACCGGCATCGGCACTGTCGGCGACTCCGTCGCGACGCGCAACGGCGTACCGGGCGCGACGTGGATCGACAACCAGTACTTCAAGCTGCTGGCGGAGACGGGGATCATCGGCACCTTGACCTATGTGGCGATGGTGTTCACCCCGGTGATCAACGGCATGAAGAACGTCTTCTTCAACAAGCAGCGCGACACGTTCCTGTTCGCGCTGAACGCAGGGATCGTCGCGGCCTTGACCGGGATGCTGGTCGAGAACTTCACCGCCGCGATCTTTGAAGACCTCAACGTAATCACGCACTTCTGGACCCTGATCGCGCTGCTCTACGTGAGCATCCGCCTGCAGGCCCGGAAGGCGAAAGCATAGACGACAGGCGGGGATGCATTGTGGAAAAGCCGATACGCGTCCTCTATCTGATCGGGGGCGGCGAGTTCGGCGGTGCGGAACAGCACCTGCTCGGACTGGTCAACTATTTGGATGAACACGGGTTTCACCCGCAGGTGGCCGCCTTCTACGAAGGCGAGTTCGCCAAGCGCGTGCGGGAGCTGGGCATTCCCACGACCGTGCTGCAGAGCGACGCCAAGTCGGTCGGCGGGCTCAATCCGCTCAAAGACCTGATTCGCGACTGGCGGCCCCATGTGCTGCACACCCACGGGGTGCGGGCGAACATGATCGGCCGCCTGGCCAACAAGTCGCAAGGCTACCCGGCCAAGTCGGTGACGACGGTGCACAGCAACCTGGCGCTCGACTACCCGGCGGCGTGGAAGCGCACGCTGTTCGGGACCTTTGAGAAGATCACCTGGCCGTACGTCGATCATTTCATACTGGTGTCGCACGCGATGAAGAGCGATTTCCTGCAGATCGGCCTGCCGGAAGCGAAGATGAGCGTGATCCATAACGCCATCGAGCTGCCCGACGAGCCGGTCAAGCACGTGCCGCAGACCGCGCTGCGGAAACTGATCGGCGTCGGCGAAGACGTGACGATCGTCGGCACGGTTGCGCGTCTACATCCCGTAAAAGGGCATACGTATTTATTGCAGGCGATTCAGAAGATCGTGCAGGAGCGTCAAGACGTCATCTTCCCGTGGTTCGGTGACGGCGACCTGTTCGACGAACTGCAGGCGGAAGCGAAGCAGCTCGGCGTTGAGCAGTATGTGCGCTTCCTCGGATTCCGCAAAGACATCCCGGATCTGCTGCCGCAGCTCGATGTGTTCTGCCTGCCCTCGCTGTCGGAAGGGCTCTCCCTGTCGATCCTCGAGGCGCTGGCGGCCGGCGTGCCCGTCGTGACAACGGCGGTGGGCGGCTCACCGGAAGTGATCACCACCGAGGAAGACGGCCTGCTGGTGCCCGCGGCCGACCCGCAGGCGCTGTATGAGAGCATCTGTCTCCTGGTAAAGAACAAAGCGCGCCGCCTCGAACTGGCGCAGGCGGGGCAGGACATGGTCTACCGGCGCTTCACGATGCGCCGCCTCGTCGACGAAACGACAAAAGTATACAAAGATCTGCTGGAGCCAACAGAATAAGACGAATATCGCGACCCCTGCTTGAATACTTTGAGTAGGGGTCTATATTATGGGCAGATGTCGAAATTGCGAAACTAGCAGATCGTGTTTGTCAAAAACAGATGTGGCAGAAATAGAACTAAATCATTAATTGTAGTCAGAAAATGTCTCCTAAGTAGTGACAAACCAATGCTAGTTTGCTAATATAACAGACATAGGCTCGAGCCCTTGAGAAACCTAACCGCCGTGAGGCTGTCATGAGAGCCTCGCCGGGGAGTGGTTCTGGCGCCACCAGAACCACAACTTGCTAGCCAGCCTATCGATTGCTCGATCGATGGGAGCAAATATAACCTCAAGGGTAATCACAATTTTTCAACAAGAGAGATTTGATGAAAGCTGTCGAAATCTCTGAACTGTTGCAGAGGTTTCGTGCCAGAGTTCATACAGGTCTCGCCAATCAGAAGGAGGAAGTCTCTGTGAACAAAAGCAAGAAACTCACCGCTGCTGTAGCTGCAACCGCAGTAGCATCCGCAATCGTAGCACCGGTTGCATCCGCGTCCGTGTCGTTCTCCGACATCAACGGTTCTTACGCGAAAGATGCAATCCTCGAACTGGCGAACGCTGGTATCATCGTTGGCGAAAACGGCAAGTTCAACCCGTCCGCTAACATCAAGCGTCAAGACTTCGCAATCATCATGGCGAAAGCTCTGAAGCTTGACCTGACCAACGCTCCGAAGACAGCTACTTTCTCCGACGTTCCGACCACGCACTACTCCTACGCTGCAGTTGAAGCAGCTGTAAAAGCAGGTCTGCTGTCCGGTACCGGCAACGGCAACTTCGGCCTCGGCACCAACCTGACCCGCGAACAAATGGCAGTAGTATTCGTAAACGCTTTGGGCGTTGACGTATCCGGCCTGGGCGCTGGCCTGAAGTTCGCTGACGCTTCCTCCATCTCCGCATGGGCGAAAGACGCAGTAGCATTCGCAGTTGAAGCGAAGCTTCTGTCCGGCGACAACAACAACAAATTCAACCCGGCTGCTAACGCTGAGCGCCAACAAGTTGCAGTAGTTGCTTCCAACTTCCTGAAAGCTCAAGAAGTTTACAAGGCTGCTCAACTGAAGGCAGTTACTCTGAAGGACAACTCGACCGTTGAAATCTCCTTCACCAAAGCTGTTGAGTCCCTCACCGCTGCTGACATCAAAGTTGCAGTTAAAGGCACCAACACTGAAGTAGCTATTTCCGGTCTGACCCTGTCGGCTGACAAGAAATCCGCTACCTTCACCGCTGACTTCGCAGGCAGCACCACCTACACCGTTACCTACGGTGGCAAATCTGCAGAAGTAACTACTGCTGCTACCAACGCAGTAGAAGTTACGAACGTAACTGCGCTGAACCTGAAGCAAATCAAAGTAGACTTCAACCAAGCTGTTGACGCTGCTTCCGCAACTGCTTCGGCTAACTACACCTACACTGGTGCTGTCGGCAACGGTTATGCAGCTGAAGGCGCATTCGTGCTGTCGGCTGACAAGAAATCCGTTATCATCACTCTTCTGAACGCTGAAGCGCAACAAGCTTCCGCAACCCTTAAGATCAAAGACGTGGTAGCTGGTGACAATAAGCTCGCAGAAGTGACCAAGTCCGTTTCCTTCTTCGATGCAACTGTTCCGTCTGTTACCACTGCAACTGTAACTGGCCCGTCCAAAGTAACTGTTGAGTTCTCCGAGCCGGTAACTGCTGGTGCCCTCAACGCTTCTGCATTCTCTCTGGACGGCAACACTTACTCCCTGTCCTCTGCAACTGCAGTTGTAGGCGAGCCGAACAAGGTTGAACTGACCATCGGCGCTACACTGCCGGAAGGTGAACACACCATCAAGATCAACCCGGCTGGCACTGATCCGGCTAACCAAGTGAAAGACTTTGCTGGTTTCGTTGTTCCGACTGCAGATGTGAAGTTCACTTACACTGTCGATAAGACTGCTCCGGTTGCTGTTATTGACAGCGTTGCTCAAAACCAAGTAGTCATCAAGTTCAACAAAGCTATCACTAACACTGGTGCGATTTCCGTATATCACACCTACAATAACATCTTTAACTACCGCGGTACTTCTTCGTGGAGCGTGGATGGCAAAACTCTGACCGTTACTTTCGCTGACGCTCCGCTGGCTGTTGGCACTGCAACGATCTTCGTGAACAACGCTTCTGCTGGCTCTGCTGCTGATGCATGGGGCAACAAGTTTGCAAGCACCACTTTGACTGCAACTGTCGCTTCTGATGTGACTGCTCCGACTGTTACTTCCGTGAAGCAAGTTGACAGCACCAACATCGATGTAACCTTCAGCAAAGCAGTAGAAGGTGCAAACATTGCATCTAACTATGTGCTGAAAGACGCTGACGGCGAAGTTGTTGAAGTCAAATCCGCAACTAAGCAAGGTAACACCAACGTTTACCGTCTGAACACTGCAATTCTGAACGGTGGTTCCTACACCCTGAGCATTGGTGCTGACCTGATCAAGGACACTTCTTACAACAAGAACAAACTTGCTGCGTACACTGCTACTGTTAGCGTAACTGACAAGGTTGCTCCGGAAGTAATGCCGTCTGGCGTATTCGCTTCTGACACGAAGAAAGTACAAATCAACTTCTCCGAAGCAATGACAGATGCTGCTCTGAACGCGTCCAACTACCTGATCGCGTACAACGGCATTGCCAAGCAGTCCCTGCCGACTGGTTCGACTGTGACTTGGGGTGCAAGCAAGAGCTCCGTTATTATCACCTTCCCGTCCGCTCAGGCCGGCCTCGTTTCTGGCACTTCGAAGGTGTTCGTAGCTCAACTGGCTGACCTGGCTGGTAACAAAACCGAGGGCTTCCAAAACGAAGTTACCTTGAGCACCGACAACATTGCTCTGGCAAACGTTGTTGCTGGTTCTGTGAAAGCTACTGCTCGAGACACCATCGAGTTCCAGCTGAACACGGCTCTGACTGCAATTAACGTTGCCAACTTCACGATTAACGGTGTTGCTGCAACTGCTGCTTCTTACGTGAATAACGATGGAAAAGCAACTGTGACTGTAAAAGCTCCGGCTGCGAGCAAGTTTGCTACTAACTTGTCCGACCTGAACGCTTCTGCAATCACTATCTCCGCTAATGGCGTAACCTCCGCATTCGGTACTCAAAACTCCGGTACCGTTACCATCGCGAAAGCCACTGTTAAGGACACTGTTGCACCGGAAATTACCGGCTACGCAACTGTAGATGCTAACAACAATGGTAAGATCGATGCAGTAACCGTGACCTTCTCCGAAGACCTGTACGTTGCTTCCGTACAAGAGTCCGACTTCACTATTGAAGGCTACACCATCACTGGTGTTGCTCTGAGTGCAGGTAATGTTGTAACCATCTCTGTAAAAGAGAACTCTGTGATCGACGCTGATGCTACCCCGAAAGTTACCTTGGTTGGCGCTGTTTCTGACAACTCCGCACAACGTAACTCCTTGGGCGCTCAAGCAGCTGTAGCTGCAACCGACTCGATCGCAGCATTCATCACCGGCGCTGTATACAGTGTATCTGGTGGCAACCACTACGTAACAGTTACCTTCTCTGAAGGCGTAACCGACGAAAATGGTGCTGCTCTCGACGCAACTGACTTTGTACTCACCGATGGTGGTGCAGGTACTGCTACAATCGCTAACGCAGTTCACAACGCTAAGTCCAAGTCTGTTGTTCTGCAAGTATCTGAAGCACTGACTGATGGCGCTCTGGTAAATGCCGTAGCAACCAAGGTTAAAGATGCAGCTGGCAACGTTTCTGCAACTGCTACCTTCGCAGTAACCGGCCTCAACTAATAAGAGGTTATACCGAAAAGGAGTCCGATTCCCGGACTCCTTTTTTGTGTGTTACATTTTTTGAAGATATTGCTCCAATGAGATATACTGATGTCAGGATCTAAAGCCAATGGAGGGCAAAAAGATGGAAATGAAGAAAGAAAGCTTTTTCACGCGACTTTTTGCGCGTAAAGTAGAAGAACAATCGGAGCCAGCGATTGATGAAGCTGCAATTCCGATGAACGCTCAGACGCTCCCTCATACTTTGATTGCGTTCACTGAAGAACAAGAAGCGAAGTTTACAGAGGAACAAAAAGAAGATTTGCAAAAAAAACTTTTGGAGCTTCCGCCACTGCGTTTGGGTGAAATAAACTTCGTACCATTTGATGCGGGCTCTTTATTTGGAGGCTACTTTGTACGTGTCTTTATACGACAGGGAAGAGATCTACTTGAGGAATTTACTTTAAATGAGCTTCCCCTTTTTCTTATTGACGCCTCAGGTGAGAAGGTAGCAGGAGGAGTTTTTCGTCCGCAAAACTTTGGTACATTGCGTTTTGGCGAATCTAGAGTCTGGACATTTGCATGGCGTCCTGAACAAGTACTAAAGAAGGAAGTTGATCTTACTCAGTTCACAGTTGCATTTGAATAATATAGGACTTGTAGCGCTGAGATCACTTGTCAACGCTATTATGAAGCCAAGCCTGTCTCTCGATGCTCAAGATCTGGGAGATAGGCTTTTTTGCATTTCATTCAACTTTTCTCGATTTGAGCGGCTAGTAAGTAAACGCAAAAGGAGGTGTCGGACAATGTCATTCGTTCCCAAGGCAGATTGGAAGTATAACGAAGTTTTGACGGAAGATGATATGAATCGCATTGAAAGTGGAATTGAAGCGGCGCATGTCATGATCGGGGATGTAGGCCGGGAGGTCGTGGGGCTGCAGGAGATGGCAGAAGATGCATTGCGCTCATTACGTCTTAACTTCCTTGATCTCGCCATTGAAGTGGAAACGATGAAAAAAGCGCAGTTGACAGGGGTTACCGCCAACATTTTGGTGGAGACGTTTCTTGATGTCAACGACATTACCAGCTGTAACGGGGCGCTGAAGTATGATGTAGAGCAACGAAAGATTTTTTTAGCCTAATGGAAGGAGGGCGCTCTTGTGGCGAATTACACATTATCAAATCTGCCAGCGAAATTTGCAATTGGTGATACGATTACCATCAACTTTACTGGTGCCATGCAGTCTTTAAATATTGGGACATATCGTGAGGTCGGAGTTCTCAAAATCGAGTGTTGGGGTGGCGGTGGTCAGCATGATGGACAATCATCCCCAGCAGGCGGTGGAAAAGGTGGATATGTCGTCGGCGAACTCAACACGAAGAACTTACGTGAGAATGGTACCACTATGCTTTATTGCATCGTTGGAGGGTATGCGAACACCTTTAATGGCGGAGGAAGTGGCTCCAAAATAGGAGGCGGTGCAACAGATGTTCGAACAGACTGGACAGGTGGTGCATGGAACAACGCTACATCACTGAACTCCCGTTTGATCGTAGCAGGAGGAGGCGGTGCTACTACTAGTGGTGGTTCTTATCAAGCGGGAGATGGCGGTGGGTTTACAGGTGTGACGGGTAGCATGGGAAGAAACTGCTATCAGGCAGCGAGTGGCGGTTCACAAATTTCGGGGGGGGTTGGTGGTAGATCAAACGGTGGGACCGATATGTCGCCGCTAAATGGAGGAGCAGGTTCATTCGGTGTGGGAGGATCTTCACCCGCCAGTACATATCATGGCGGCGGTGGAGGTGGCGGCTGGTATGGAGGTGCTGGCGGTGTTTCTGACGGCGATCCAGCAGGAGTCGACTGTTACAATCCAGGCGGTGGTGGATCATCTTACATTGCCGGCCATCCTTCATGTCCGCAAGCGCATCCCAATCAGATAGCGCTCAGCAATGGCTCGACAGTTACCGGGGCGAATCCAATGGCAGCCAACGGAAAGATCGTCATGACCGTTCTGTCGATCAATCTTCCCCCCAATTCACCAAACAACTTGTCCCCAGAAGGAACATCGACGATACCGGCGATGTTAAAAACACTAAATCCCACTTTTTCGTGGATGTTTAGTGATCCGGATCCTGACGACACCCAACATGCTTTTCGGATTATCGTGCGAAAACAAGACGCTTCCATCGTGCATGATACAGGTAAGCTAGCAGGTGCTACGAACACGTATACGTTGCCGGGAAACCTGCTGACAATGAACACACTGTATTCTTACACGGTCACGGTATGGGACAAGGCGGATGACAGTGCGGTTAGCGCCATGAATTATTTCATGCCCTCTAATGCGCCGATTGCGACCCCCACATTCGGAACTGCCGATCCCTTTTCATCGCCAACGGGAACAAGTCTGGTGCCGCGATTAACGTGGTTTTACAGTGATCCAGACCAACATGCTCAGTCCGCATACGAGGTTGAAGTGTTTCGTGCGCTCGATGATCTGAAGGTGTTGGGAAGCGGAGTCATTCGCTCAGCCACTCCTTACTACGATGTCCCGGTAGACATCTTGGTTTCCGGTGTGACGTACTACTGGAAAGTCAGAGTGATCGACAGCACCGGGTTGGATAGTCCGTTTAGCAATGGTTACTATTTCTTGACGAATCATCCGCCAGGCACTCCGAGACTTGTATCACCAAGGGACACTATAAGAACAGGCAAGCGACCTGTTTTTACGGCGACAATAGAAGATGACCCGGAAGATGACGCGCAGCATTATAAAATCGAGATCGCGGAGGATGAGGCTTTTACTTCTGGTCTGCAGGTAAGATGCTCAGAAATGGCACTTGTCGGCTGGGAAGTGAAAACGGCTGCTGGTGAATTTGTTTCCCTGCCAGCCACCGGTGCGGATAGTACGTATGAATCTGGAGCTGTACGCTATACGTGGCAAACGGACTTACAAGAAGGGAAGACGTATTATTGGCGAATGGCTTCCATCGATGCGACCACCGGAGCATCTAGTGTTTGGACTCCCGTGAGGAAGATCCGTTGCGGAAATGTGTTGCAGTTCCAAGGGAAAACATCGATTTCGACAACATTGCCAGCGGCACGAATCGTGTTCAGTGCCGTAATGAATGTACCAAACGATGGCAAATTGCCTGCCTCGATCAAGATTGAAGCTTGTAACAACGGACACGATGCAGAACCTTCATGGGAGGACTGCACACAGGCATATTTGCATGGACAGTACCACAGATTCGCAAACACGGTGAAGAACGCGGACACTTGGGCTGTCAATTACCGGGTTACGATAAAAGCGAATGACAGCCTGGGCCCGATTGAGGTGGACGCGATCGGAATCAGTTTTGACTAAGAAAGGGGAGCTCAAAATGCGAGTCTTAGTATCGAAAGATTTAAAAGAGCTTCGAGAAGAAAAAACTGCTGTGTTGGATGCAGATCAACTTTTTCAGGAGCTGGATACAAAAATGGCGACGCTGGAAGAAGTCAAAGCGGCAAAAGATGCACAACTTGTTTATCTCTGTGATTTTTCCATCCGGCAAGGGTTCATATCTAAGGCGCTCGGAACGGCACATACCTACCCATCAGATATGGAGGCACAGGCCAATCTGCAGAGTTCAATCAAGCGATTGGAGAACGAACCAAGCAAAGAAGTTGTAATATTCAAGACGATGGAAGCTGGGTTCCTCCCCCACACGCTTGAGCAGTTACGACAGGTATTGAATGACGGTTTCGATCATGGCGAGAACATGATCATTCGGAGGGAGCTCCTTCGTACTCAAGTGGAACAAGCCAAGAATGTGCAAGAAGTTGTTTCGATTGTTTGGTAGGTTTTAAAGCACCGGTCAAAAGACGATACGCAAGCTAACTTCACCAAAGCGCTATTCTTCGATCTCGACCAAGAGATGGGCTATCGTGAGAAGACCATGCCCCGCCATTTATTGGCGGGGCTCTATTTGTTGTAACAGCACAAATACAGACGCACGGAGGTGCATGCCTTCATCTACGAGCTTAGTATTAACAATAAATTTGGAAGTATCAATTGATTCTGTTTACAATTACAAATGCATAACATATAATTATCAAGTGAGTAACTTTTAGATTTCTTTATCTATTTGCACTTTGCTCATTTGGGGGGACACTCATGTCGACGCTTCAATATACAGCAACAACAGGGGTAAGTAGAATCCCCTTGGGTAGACGCATTGGCGAGATCTTAAACGAGAAGGGGGAAGCCTTCTCAATTCGTAAATTTGCTGAGCACATCGGTATGAACCGAGAAACTTTACGTATTATGATAGCAGGAGGGCGTCTGATTCAGCCTTCGCAACTTGAGGCGATTGCAGAGGGGTTAGGCTTAAGCGTTGATCGTCTTAAACAGGCCGATACATATAAGATCGAGAGAGAGCTATTCACCTTACTTCAAGCACGACGACAGACCAAGGTGATGCTAATGCACGCAAGCACATTGGCTGATTCACTGGTCAAAAGTGCAGTTGGTGCAACTGAGCGTGCCATTAGTTTGAACTACTACGGAAAAGTCTGTTTTCTTCAGTCTCGATATAATGAGGCACATGAAGCATGGTCTCTGGCACTGGAATACGCTGAGGAGATTATGAAACTTTATGGAGATGGCGATCAACTCCATCTGATTACCTCAAATTTAATGTTGACGTATACCATACGGCGGGAGTACAGCGATATTGAGCGAATGCTTGCGGTCGTTGAAGAAGCACTTGCTGACTTTCCGGAGGCAATGGGGTTAGCATATTATACCCGCATGAAGGTATGTGAAGATCGGGGAGAAATTGAAGAAGCAAAAAAATATGCGTATTTGTCGCTTGAACAATTCGAGCAAACTAACGATGAGCAAATAGGAAAGGCTTTGATTAACACTGCTCATTTCGAATTTTTGACGAAGAACTACAAGAAAGCTGCAGAACTTTTGCTGACCGCGATTGACAAACTGATCATGCATGATTATTTCATGCTGATCGCAGTAAAGGAATACGTAAAAACGCTTGTCCGCTTAAAAGAGTATGAAGCAGCGAGTTCTTTAATTGAAAAACATCTCCCACCCGCGCAGGATTATCCCGAATTGCATGGGAAGCTTCAACTCTTGTATTCCATTGCTAAGGAGACTCCAGAGTACGCCATCAAAGTCTGTGAAAACGATCAACTCGATAAAGAAGTTCGGTACATGGCAAGTAAGTACCTGACCAGCTACTACAGCGTTAAAGATGACTCTGATTCCGTCCTAAAGTATTATAAGCTGGGGCGCATGCTTTCCAATAATAGAAACGAATTTCATGAGGGGGATCTGTAATGAAAAAGCAATGGGGACTAACGGTTCTGGCTGTGGGTGTGCTTCTGGGGTCTTTCGTAATTGATCTGGGTAGTAATCAGGCGAAGGTTGCTCAAACAGTACCGCCCACTCCGTTGAGTATTATCAAAACCCCATAAGAACTACTTCAAAGCTCCCTCGTTGCTGGTTGACGAGGGATTAATAATGTCAATTGTACGTTTGACATGTTTTTATTTTCCATAGACATGTGGATTACCAATAAAACCGGCTCTCGATAAGTGTGTCGTTTTATTATGTTTATATAAGGTAATCTAAGGTGTGGAGGTATTGACATGAATACCCTTGGTGATAAGATCCGTGAGCTCCGATTGCGAAAAGGCATCACCCAAATCGAACTGGCCGCCGGGCTTTGCACGCCGAGTATGATCTCGCAGGTGGAATCGAATCGGGCGCGGCCATCTTATAAGATGCTGTATGGGCTGGCACTGAAGTTGGAGACGCCGCTGGAGAACCTTTTGAAGGATGTTGAACTGGACTTGGAGCAAGCAAGTCAATTTAAGATGGCGTTGAGTATGACAAAGGCGAAAGCGTATGGTGCAGCGCTCCCTCTTTTGGAACGACTGGCGGAGAGTGCATTGACGAAGGTCTCTCCGTCTAAGGTGGAGTTCGAGCTGGCTAAGTGCTATATGGAAACCGGCGAATATGAAAAATCATCCTTGCTGTTCAACAAGATGGCGGATGCTGCCAGCCTGCGCCAGGAGCAAGATCTGGTGGCGCAAGTGTTGCTGCAACTGGCCGACCTCTCGAATCGGAAGAAGGAATACCAGATCGCCAAGCACCACGGGTATAAGGCTCTGGATGCCATGCGCTCACTGGATGCGCATGACCCGTTTTTGTATGCACAGATCCTCACGCAGTTGGCTGAGATTCACGAGAACATTGGAGAAGTCAAAATCGCATCTGACCTCTACGAAACAGCCTTGGAGATCAGTGAAGGTCTGCACAACTTGAAGGAGAAAGCCAAAACCTATCTCGGTCTTGCCGAGTCATTCTACCGCCAAAATGATTTTGAAAAAGCGGCCGAGTACGCAGAACGCTCTAGTTCAGCAATCGGCGAACTAAGCGATCAGCACACCCTCCTCGCATGGAAGCAGAAACTGCTCATGTTGCAACGAAGCAAAGGGAACCGGCAGCAAACGGTGGACGAGCTGTTGAGCATCGCTTCGATACTGGAGGCGAATCAGGAGAAGGAAGAAGCAGGCGCAGTCTTGCTGGATGCGGCAACGATACAGGTTGAGAATGGGGCGTTGCAGGAAGCGGAAACGTGCTTAGAAAAAGCAAAGCAGCTGTTGCCGCCGCATCATGCCGCGATGGGTACCTATTTTCGCTTGCTCGCCGGACTTCATTTTTCCAAAGAGCATCACGAGCAAGGGGACAAGGCTTTGGAAAAGTCGATCCGTATTTTTATGAATCACGCCATGCTGGCCGAGCTGCGGGAAGCGGTCAATGAACGATGCGAGCGGTTGAATCAGCAAGGGCTCATTCAGGAGGCATTTGAGCAGATGAAGTCATTGGACGAATATTTGATTCACGCTTTGCACGAACGAGGTATCGCTCTATAAGGGTGGAGCTATCAAGGGGGATCTGATGACAGCACCTCAAGAAGAAGATTGGAAAACGGTTACGGAGCAACGGTATCAAAAGGAGTTTGACGAACTGCGCAGCTATTTGCAGTCGATTTATTCGTATGACAGTTCGCGAATCCAGCTCCAATTTACCGTGCTCGAGGAATCAAGAAGATGGTATTGGACAGCCTCAAAGTTCAAGATCTCATTGATAGAGGGTGAGCAATGTCATCTTGCTCTGGAGATGGAGAGTTTGGAAGAGCTGGAAAAGAATCAGCCATTTATTGATTTTCTCGGGACTGTTGACGGGAACTTTATACCGATCGGCTCAGTGTATCTGTTGAAACGATTGGAACTAGCGGCAGGAACCGACCAAACAGAAATCGCAGCGCTTGTTCATGCGGGGGCTGTGATCGTTGTCTGTGCCAAGGAAGAGATGACACGGCAGGTATCTGGTGTTCAAGAGAAATGGCATGAGATTTATGGTTTCAGAAGCGAGAAAGAGATTGAGTTTGAGGGAACCTGTTATTACAGGTATGACTCGGTATTTAGCTGGCATTATTAATGAAAAAGGACCTGAGCACCGCTGATCTGCGGACTCAGGTCTTTTCGTTATTTTTGAACAAATTTACAATTCTATTCTGATAGTTTCCCTTTGCAATGCCCAATGTTGTCTTTGCGGGTGTATCTCTGGCCAAATGGTCGCTTCTCGAAGCAAGGAGCACTTATGTGGATTCGAGTGATCCGTTTTGTGCAGCCAGAGCGTGCAGGGCATTCATTAAGAGAGATAGCCCATCTCTTGGGCGTGTTCGAGCTGTTCACGGCTGAAATTCGCTTCGGCATAGTCTTTGACCGGCTGCACGTACTCGGCCGGGATGTCGGAGAACTTGGTGGTGCCGTAAATGTAGATGTTACGCGCGTAAGTGCTGGTGCGGAAGGTCAGGATGGTCATGTTACAACACTCCTTTTTCTGCTAAGTAGTCCATAAGGGCTTGAAAGTCGGCGCTCTGCTGCGCCTGTAGTTCGACGAGGGATTTGGACTTCTTCGCATTGGTCAGGTGCTCGTCGAGGGAGGTGGTGAAGTCTTGCAGCTTTTCGTGCATCGTTTTTTCGCGGACGGTCTTGCCGTGGGTGAAGGTGGTGCCATCGAAGTAGATGACAGGTGTCTCCAGTTCAGCCAGTTCCATCGAGGGGACGGGCACGTCATCGACGATGTAGACTTTTTGGGCGGTGCCTTCGATCTGGTAGTCTTCCAGTTTTGCGTCTGCCGCGACCGGAATCCAAGCGGTGACGATGTTGGTTTCGGCTTGCACGTAGATCAGTTTTTTCTCCACAGGGTTCACGCTCCTATTGAATGATGCGGCCGTAGGTGCCGTCGTATTTGTAGAGCTGGGTGCCTTTGACGGCAATGGTACAGAGATTACGGTGCGAGGAGACGCCGTTGAGCAGCGGCTCGGGCACGGTGGTTAAGAGACCGACATGGCTCCAGAATTGGAGGGGTTTGATGTCGGACTGCACGACAAGCCCATTGGTATAGTTGGTGGCATAACTTTGACTGGTAGAGATCTGAAACACATCGCCCATAAGTCCTTGATAGAGATCCCGCGAGCCCAATTTCGGGCGTCCTGTATAGGCTTCTGTTCCTAAGCGGTCGATGTAATACTTGTCGGATTCGCCAAGCGCTCCCGAGGTGCTCTGGCCGACCGAAAATAAGGAACCGGTTGCTTTGTCGCTTCGCTCAAATACATACATCCCGTATTCACTATAATTCGAAAAGACATGGCTGGGCGTGGAAGTGAGCGAACTGCCAAACGTGCCACCGTACGGCTGGGTGGTGCTGTTGTTCCCGATGGCCCAATGATATCTGGAGCCGTAATACTGGGTGCCCGACCAGGCGGCGGTAACACCGAGGACACCTGCTTCACAGGCGTAGAGGGTTGCCACGGTGCCATGGGTTGTCGGGGCGGCCGCCATCAGCCGCTGCACGGTGCAGGTCTGCAGGTTGGAGAGGGCGGGAGCAGTTGTGCCACCGAGCGCACCTTTGGCGATGTTCATGGCGACGATGGGGTAGACGGACGTTTTTTCAAGGGTCACATTCGTGCAGGCGAGCAGCACTTTGTTATACGCAGTGCCGTCTCCGATCACGCCGATGTAGTTCCAGCCTGCGGTGGGCATGGTGGTGTTGGTGTACAGGTTGTAGACATTGCCGTTGGTCATGTCGACCGCGTAGAATCTCGCCGTCGCAACGCTGTCATAGGTGGTGAAGTAGACCCAGTCGACTTCCAGCGTGCTGCTTGTCGTCGGCATTTTCACGGCGGTGATGGAGCCGCTGAATTTGCCCACGAGGCTGACACTTCTCGTCACCGCACCGCTCCCGTTCACTTCGAGGATCGAACTGTTGTTGTTCAGGAAGACGACGATGCGCAAGTTGGCATCGGTAACGGTACTCCCTTCGTTGACGACCCACATCCCGCGGGGGGCCGTGGACAGAGTGAGCAGAGGAGCCAATTTCGTGGCTTGGAAGGTGCTCAAATTGCTGCTGGGAACGAAGTCACCGGTGCGGTAGCCGCCGCTACCGAAGCCTCTGGCACGCAGGGTCAGGTCGGTAGTGATCATGAGGTGCGCACCTCCGTCAGTTTTATTCCCCGCGTATTCCACGTATAGGCGTAGGTCTCCGTTTTGACGACCGAAGTGCCCGCTGCGTTGTAGTACTTCCAGGTGTCAGTCTGGTAGTAGCCGTTTACATCGGGATTGGACAGCGTCGTCTTGAGGTACAGAGAGCCGTCCTCCCGCAGCCAGTCGCACACTTTGTAAAAACCATTCGTGTCCACGCTGGCCTGGTCGATGCGTTCGTAATAGCGCTGCAGGCGTTCGTCTGTTGTGTTGAGCTTGCCGATGGTCAGGGATTGGTCGCTTTTGAAAGTACCGGCGACGACCCCGTCGACAAGAACTTCTACGCCCAAGTCGGTGGTTGCATTGGCGTTCCAGCGCAACTGGGACTTCTGAGGGCGAGAAGCGTCTAAGATGAGCGCTGGGGTCGGCTTTTTGATGGTGGGATTTGCGGTGAAGTTGGTCGTGCCGTCCGCTTTGACATAGGCGTCAAGGTCGGAAACTTTGGCCGCACCGAGTTGTTCGGCAGTGACATCGTGCGGGTTGCTTTTGTCAGCCGCGTGGGATTCAAGGAGCTGAGTTCCTTCGATGAGACCGCTTTCGATGCGGTTCATGTCCTTTTCGGTTAACACGTCGTTGTATTGCCAGTTGGTTTTGGGGATATATGGCATGAGAAGCACCTCCTTACTTTGTATAGCCGATGATGGAGGTGGAACTTGAGGTGAGAATTCATAAAGATTGTCTTCAACTTTCAGATACTTGAGCGGTTCTATTTTAAGACCAATTAGGAGGTGTCGAGCTTGCCGTATGTTCCAAAGACAGATTGGAAATACAACGATGTACTTTCTGAGAAGGATATGAATCGGATTGAAGAAGGCATTGCAGAGGGAAAGCAACTTGTTGTGGCCCATGCCGCTGACAAGAATAACCCTCATGGAGTGACAGCGGCACAGATTGGAGCAGAAACCCCCGCCGGGGCGCAAGAGAAGGTAGTACTGCTACAACAAGCAATCAATGCTGATATTGCGGATCTGAAAAGAGACTTGAGCGGGTACAGCGCCTACCGCAGCGCACCGGACGAAATGGGACAATACACGGTGGTCGAGTATAAACGAGAAGACGGCACTCTGCATATGAGGTCAACGCTCAGCAAACCGGACGCCAACTTCAATTACGGCACTGCGCTGTGGCAGTTCTACAACGGTGCAGGTACTGCTGTAACAACCACCATCCGATGGACGATCACGTATGATTCCAACAATAAAATCGTAAGCGAGGTGATGGCATATGAGTAAGTTGACCGGAGTGCTCAGGGAACATGGCGTCAATACGCTAACGGGTGCTTCAGTTGCACCCTACTTTGGTACAGGTGCTGATGGTGATCTAGTTGTAGATGTCAATCCGGTTCCGATAGCTCCAGCGCAAATTACAACAGCATACGGAGGTGCCGTCGCTAATCTCGTTGATGGTGATTCTGCCACGTACTTTCAGACCACTAACGTACCGGCCACCAACGGAGTAGTGTTTCAAATTGACTTTGGTCAGAGCGTCTACATCGATGTGTTCAATCTTAAAAAACTTACGACAGGATCAAACGTAATTGGCGTAGAGACCGCGAAACTCCAGTACTCAAATAACGGAACGAGTTGGACGGTATTCGGAAACAATGTTGTCAACAACACCTCGGCGACGGTCGAAAAGGATTATGCCCTTACAGCACAGCCCGTGAGTGCTCGCTACTGGCGACTTGTCCACACTTACGATGTCGGACGAACTTACAAGATCGCGGAAATAAGTGCACAAATGCGGTATACCTACCTGCCCGTTCAAAATCAAGATGAAACTACACTGGTCATGAATTACAGAAGCATCACAATTAATAAAGATGCCGTCTTGGCACCAGATAAAAGATGCCGCGGCATCCTCCTCTACTCGCAGGGTGATGTCACGCTTGACGGGGTGATCGATGTTTCGGGAAAGGCTGCGTTTGTAAATCCAGAAACCACACTCCAAATGATCCTCCCGCTGGCTGTTAAAAAGATCATGCAATTCGATCCATCCGGCAACAAATTCATCGTAATCCCAAAGGGTGGATATGGTGGTGCTGGAGGTAACGGTGGTGGTTACGCACCCACCACAGGCAGAGGGGGGGCAGGTGGATTCGGGACGTGGTACGGAGGCGGGGTTGGAGGAGGTGGCGGCGGCGGTCGCGGTTTTGAGTATGTTACGTACAAGTGGGGTTACGGAGGTAACGGCGGCGAAGGTTCATCCGGACCAGGATCTGCAAGCACTAGATTCGTACAGGGTGTTGGCCCGGTATTCTTACAAGGGAACAATGGCGGTATTGGTGCCGGTGGTTCTGGTGGTCTTGTAATCGGTAACACAGGTGTCATTGCGAACAGTGGTAACGGGGGCTCAAGCCTTCAAGGTGGCGGTGGCGGCGGCGGTGGTGGACTCGGCACGTATTACAATTCTACATCCGCTGGAGACGGTGGCATCGGCAGAAATCTAGGAGGCGGAGCGTTAATTTTAGTTGCGAGAGGTAGCATCACCATTTCGAGTACAGGAGTAATAGATGCCAACGCGACAGGGAGCGCAGGTGTGGGAGGCGTAGGTGTCGCCTATGGTGATTCTAACAACGATGGCGGCGGCGGTGGCGGCGGTGGCGGAGCAGGTGGCGGAACCGTGACCATCATCCACAAAGGCACCTTTTCTAACCTGGGGACCATCACTGTTAATGGATCTGCAGGTGGAGTAGGCGGAGTAGGCGCCCCGAATGGTCAAAATGGATCTGCAGGAGGCATTGGAAGCATCGCTGTCTACAACCTCAATAACTAATAAGGGGGATTTAAAATGGTAAAATTGATCTTCATCGAGAATCCGCATGACGTGCGTAGTCGGGAGCTTCGGGTGAGGCTCGCAGAGCTAGGATTAACAGACGAGACGCATTTTGTTTCATTCCAGGATGTTACGTGCCTGCCGATCCAGGCAGCCCCTTGCGTCTTTCTGGTGGGTGTTGATGACCTGCTGGATAGCTTTACTGAGAAGGACGTGGTGGATCATCTGAACTTTGTGAAGAACAAGACAACCACTGAGGAACGCCTCAACTATCTCGGACAACTCGCCGTCCGGGCACGATTGGCAGGTGTTAAGTAATGAGCAGCTTTGACTTCTGGAAAATGTGCTGGGAAGAGAAGTGGGCTACAGAGTCTGATATGAAGCAAGCCGTTGTTATTGGCGAGCTGGTGGAAGAGGAGTACGAGGAGATCGTTGGAGTGGCCTACACCTCGTGACAATAGAAACTAGACGAAAAGAGCGAGAGCGCGTTGAAGCGGTCTCTTTTTTATTCACCTAGCCCTGCCTAATGGCGGGGCTTTTTTAAGTTGAATGCTGAGTTGGATGTAGAGTGGTACGAACAGCTGATCATGTGAAGTGGTCATGATCGGGATTAGATAGACAGAAGTACCTAGCTACAAAAGTTTAGGCTGTGATCGAGTACCACAATGTTCGATGAAGTCTACGATTCCAGGCAAACAAAGCAAAGATCGTCTTTATCTCTTCAAAGTTGGCAAAGCCGTTTATTTGTGGAGGTATCGTTAGGCAGACTGTTTGAACTCGTCTCTCTTGACCCGCTCTACCAAGTTACGTCCGAGAAAAAATGAAGCCACGTCAAGTGAAGACTTGCCGTGGCTTATTACGTACACGTTTACAGCGTCACTGCCAAACGCGCATGCACGCTGCCGCTGTTGTAGCCGACAACTTTGATGTAATAGGTCTTGCCCGCCGTAAGCGTCGGGCTGACCTTGGAGAAGGTGCCGTTGAAGTCATCGTTGCTTGCCACCAGCGAGGTCATCGCCTCATCGCTGTAAACGTACAGCACGGTGTCGCTGGCGCCGCTCGAAGACGTTCCTGCGTAGTAATCGGTGTAGATGTTATGCACACCGGTCGTCGTTGCTGCGAACGAGAACACTTTCGAAGAGCCGGTTGCCACGTCGAAGTCGATCGGCTTGTTCAGCGAGATCGGTGTCGAGCCGACTGTGATCTCGTTGGAGACGGTCAGCCGGGCGTTCAGTGCCACGTCCGAGCTATAAGTTCTCAGCTTGACGTAGTAGGAAACGCCTGCGGTCAGGTTCGCCGAGATCTGCGAGAAGGGAGTGCCGTTAAAATCGTCGTTGCTCGCGATCTGCTGGGTCATCGCGGCATCGGCGTACAGTTCGAGCACAGTGTCATTGCTGCCGCCAGTTCCGCCGTACGGGCCGGTGTAGATGCGGTGCAGGCCGGTCGTGGACGGGGTGAAGATGAAGGACTGGCTCTTGCCGGCCGGCAGGGAAACGTCGACCGGGGTGTCGAGGAACAGTTTCGGCAGGACGACCTTCGCCGTGGTGGCTTTGATCGTCGCGAGAGTGGACGTGCCGCCTGCGTTGACCGAGGAGACGCCTACCGTGTACAAAGTGTCTGCATTCAGGCCGGTGAAGGTATAGGACGTGTCGGCCGTCGTGTTGACGGTGGTGCCGTTCAGGGACACTTTGTAGGAAGTTGCGCCGACAACCGGTGCCCAGCTCAGTGTGAGGCTGTTTTCGGTGGTCGTAGCGGTCAGGTCGCTCGGTGCAAACGGTGCGGTCAGCGCGCTTACGGTCGCCGCTGCGCTTTCTTTGCCCGCCACGGAGTCGTAGCTGGCAACGCCGAGCGTGTAGGTTTTGTTCGCGCCGAGGTTCGCAAACGTGTAGGAGGTGCCGCTGACGGTGGTCACGAGCGCGCCGTTTTGATACACCTTGTACGAGTCAGCGCCTGCTGCGGCATCCCAGGTCAAGGTGATGCTACTTTCGTTCGCGGTGGTCTTGAGGTTCGCCGGGGTAGCCGGGCCGACCGGAGCCGGAGCTTTCGTCGTCGCGGTCACCGTTGTGGAGAGGTCGCCGATGTAGGTGGAGGGCGCATTGGTGGTGGCTGCGACTTGGATCGTGTAGGACGTCTGAGCGGTCAGGTTCTGCAGCGTATAGGTAGTCGTATCGGTCGATGCGGTCAAGTTGCCATTGACGAACAGATGATACCAGGAGGCATTCGGCACGGCGTTCCAAGCAAGGGTCGCCGTCTTATCGGTGGTGCCGGTCACTTGCAGGCCGGTCGGTGCGGCGAGTCCGGTGGTCAGTGAGACGTTGGCCGGGTCGCCAATATAGCCGTTGCCAAGCGGCATCGCGCAGACCGACAGGGTATAGGGGGTATTCGGCGTCAGGCCGGTGACGGTGATCTCCGTCTGATCGGTCATGAAATTGGAGATCTGGCCGTTGATCTTGACCATGTAGAGGGCACCGGGAGCAACCGAATTCCATTTCAGCTGGGCGGAAGTGCCGTTTGCCCGGGCGATGTACAGGCCGGTCGGAGCAGGGTACGCGGTCTTGATCACCTTCGGAGCCGACCAGGTCTGCCAGCCTTGCTGGTTCGGGGCGACGCCGGATACTTCAACGGTGTAGGTGGTGTTCGGGGTCAAGCCGGTGATGGTGTACGAAGTCGTATTGGAAAGATAGATGTTGGAACCGTTGACGCGGATCGCGTACAGGTCGGCGCCATTGACGTAGCCCCATGTCAAGGGAATCGTCGTCGAGGTGACATTGGAATCACTTACATAGCCCGGTGCCGGCAGCAAGGTCGCCGCCTGCGACACCCCTGTGACGAAAAACATCTGCAGGAGGAGCGCAAACACGAGCAGCAGGGAAAAGCTTTTGCGATTCATGATAAGACCTCCATTTTCTAATTTCTTTAATATAAACAAATATAATAATACAGGTAATATTTTCTAATAGCAAAACCAGAAACTCTTCAAATTATCTTGTTATTGGTAAAAAAGACTATTTTTTCTTCACTTTCCATCAATCTGCTATAAACTTTTTTTCATTTCGACCGACATAAAGAGAGTAGGCAACTAGATTTGGGAACAAGGAACTAGTCCCAAAAGGCAGGAGTCTCCCTGATCTTGTCGAAATCTGTTATCACATGAAATATCGTGCAAGGGAGGAAACAAGGGTGAAACCATTGCAACACAAGTTGCTCAGTTTGTTCATGATCCTGGCAATGGTCATCACGCTGTTGCCGATGGGCGTGGCGAAGGCGGATGCGGAATATTTCCGCTTTACCAACTTCTCGACCAACATGGCAGATCCGACACAGGTCAACACCAATGTGGTGCAACTGGCCGGATCGTTTAACGGCGTATCGGCCAACTCGATCACCTATCAGGTCGAACAGATCATCAATGGTCAATCTGTGCAAATCTCACGGGGAACGGGCGTCAACCCGATCATCGAAAACGGCAGTATGTTCAAGTTCATGAACGTGCAGCTGTTCCAAGGGTTGAACAAGATCACCGTCTTCGGGATCAACCCGAGCGGCAACCAAGTTCCGGGTGTTTGCTATGTAAACTTCTCGAATGTACCTGTACTCTATGACATCAAGCTCGTCGACGGACGCGTGCTCGAGGCGGGACAGCCGCAGATCGTCACGTCTCCTGACGCTGTTATCCTGCTGAAAGCTCCTAACTCGGACCGCGTGACCGTCAACGGAATCATCGCGTACTCCGCGGGCGAGGATGCGTATATCGTTTCCGACCTCAACTTGAAACCGGGTCTCAACCCGCTGGCGATCGTGGCGAGCAACTCGACGATGAGTTATTCGCTGAACCGTCAGCTCGTCTACTTCAACGGCTACCCGACGGCGTACAACACGCAGATTGAGAACAGCGCGGGCACGCCGAACCCGGTCGTGCTGGAGAACAAGCCGACCGTCGGCCCGAACAGCGGCGGTACGCTGAACGGCCTCATCACCGGCCAGATCATCTTCGCGACCGACAACACCAACCCGCCGGACCCGACGATCACGCTGGAGCTGTACGAGGGCTCCAACCCGATCCCGATCACGCTTGCGACCACCGTCACTCGCGGGACGACGACGGCGGGCCACACCATCTTCTCGTATACGTCCACGACCAACGCGAATATCGCGACGAACGGTCCGTGGCAGCTGAAAGTGCGCGGCACTTATGGCACGCAAGGTGCGAACTATCCGATTCTGTTCAACTATCGCAATTCGAACACCGCGTACATTTCGGCGGTGAACCAGATCTACAACGTGCGCGATCTCGATGCGACCCGCGTTGTCTATGATTCCAGCACCGTCTTTGTGGACAACACCACAATCTTCGAACTGCCGATCTGGCTGGAAGCGAAGATCGAGAACGTGTTCGACATCAACAATGTGACCTTGACGTCCACGCAAAACGGTACGCCGGTTCCGGCTTCTGTCTTCAACTACAGCAAGAAGCTTACCGATAAAGGCACCGTGGCACTCAAGATCAACAACATGCCGGCTGGCGAGCAAGTCCTGACCGTCTCCGTCACTTCGGCGGGCGGCACGGAGACGCAAGCGGTGCGCGTGAACTACGTTCCGGCTCCGTTCATTCAGCTCAACAACCTGTACAATGGCAAGGTGTTCAACACCAACGGGACCTACCCGGCGGATGAAAATGATCCGCGCAAATTCACCACGTTGAAAGGCCGCCTGGTCAACTTTAACAACATGGGCATCGATCCGGACCAGTCGACCGTGCAAGTGAAGATCAACGGCCGCACGGTGCGCCTGATTGACAATCTGGGCGGCACGCCGATCGACGCGCAAGGCAACTTCACGTTTATCGTTCCGAACGACATGAAGCTCGTCAACGGTCCGAACCAGATCACCCTCTCCGGCGTGGCGAACGGTGTTCCGGTCACGACGAACGTCACCGTCTACCTGTTCTCGGAACATGTACCGGTGGTCAAGAATGTCAAGCCGGTGCCGCATGATCCGCTGTCCCCGCTGCTCGACGACACGAACTTGAAGTTCGTGAACACGGGTACGCTGCAATACGTGACCAATGAGAAGGAAGCGGACATCGTCTTCGATGTGCAAAACGTGGACAAGGTGGTCATCACCGTTGATGGCGCGCAACTGATCACCGCAGGAAACGATGCATCGGGCACGCTCGTCTCCGATGACGACCGCGTGCTGCACATCGACTCGCACGACCCGCTGGAGCGCCGTTACACGCTGCGTCTCGTCAAGCATCAGCTGCCGAAGACCGGCCTGCGCTCGATCACGATCCAGGCGCACTTGGAAAGCGCAAGCGTCGCATCGACCCTGTCGATCACTCGCGAGCTGTCGCCGTACATCGTCCTGTCGCCGAAGCTGCCGAATGAGCGCGTGATCAACCAGAACTTCCTGAACATCGCGATCCTCGCGGAAGGCGCGGACAGCGTCCTGATCGGCAAGGAAGCGATGAAGAAGGAAGCGAACGACATCTTCCGCTATGAATTGCGCAACATGAAGGCGGGCATCAACAAGGTCAAATTCACCGTCATGCGCGGCACGCAGAAGCTGGACGGCGAGTTTGAAGTGAACTATGCAGCTTCGAACACGGTCGGCGGCCAGTTCAAGACCACCGTGCCGAAGACCGGTTCGGTCAAGGTGTTCAACAGCGACCTGACCCTGACCCTGCCGAAAAATACGTTCCTGCGCCAAGTGAACCAGACCCCGGGCCAAGATGCGCGCACGGTGGACTTGTTCGACTCGCAGAACATCCTGTTTGGTATCGCGGACCGCAATGACGGCCGCACAGTGAAGAAGTACAACAATGACGGTGATATCCGCGACATCTCGCCGATGGATATCGCAGCCGACCTGCTGACCGTACCGGCGCACTTCGGCTACGCGTCTAAGCTGTTCTGGATGGATGCGGGCTACTTCGATGCGGTGACCCCGACGCAGTGGTCGACCGTCCACGGCCAACATCCGTACAACACGGGCTATGAGTTCTACACCCGCACTGCGAACAAGTGGATGGAACCGTCGCAGCGCGGCACGATCACCTTGAAGTACGATGCGGACATCCGCAACGTGACGGCGCCGAAGCTGTCGGTCTGGCGCTTCTACAACAACACGTGGAAGAACCTCGGCGGCATCGTGGACACCAGCAAGAAGACGGTCACCGCTTCGTTTGACGGATTTGGCTACTATGCGGTGTTCTATGACGCTTACTCGTTCAACGATGTGATCGGCCATGGCTACGCGCGCAACCAACTGGAGACGGTGTTTGCGAAAGGCGTCATGCTGCCGAAGAACAACAATGAATTTGGCGTCTATGACAACATCACGCGCGGCGAGTTCGCGACGATGATGGTCAAGATGCTGGACCTGCCGCTGTCGTATGATCCGAACAACCTGACGTTTAACGACGTTCCGAAAGATTACATCGCAGGCTCGCTGTACGACTACCGCTACATCGAGACGGCCGTACGACGCGGTCTGATCCGCGGTGTCGGTCCGCGCCTGTTCGCTCCGAACCAGAGCTTGACCCGTGAGCAAGCGGCAGTCATGATCGCGCGGGCGATGAACCTCAAGGTCAACCCGGATACGGATAAGGAGGTTCCGAACCTGCAGAAGCTGTTCACCGACGCTGGCACGGTCGACTATTATGCAGTCTCGTCGATCACAGCTGTCGCGAAGGAAGGCATCATCGTCGGGATTCCGAACCGCTTGACCGGCACGCAGAAGAAGCCGACCTATCGCTTCGACCCGCATGCGTTCCTGAACCGTGCGGACGCGGCGATCATCACCGAAAAAGTGATGCGCAAAATGAAGCGTCTGTAAGGACGTAGTGCAGGAAACCCCCTGTCTGGCTCGAATAGAGCTGGAAAGGGGGTTTTTTCATGCGTTGGAAACCATTGCTGATCTCTTCGACGCTGAGCTTGTCGCTGCTGTTGGGACCGGCAGGCGCGGTGTCGGCGGAGTCCGATCAGCATGCAGATACGCTGCTCGAGCTGTATCAGTTGCTCGTCGGCAGTCATTATACACATCCGGATGCAGACAAGGTGCTGCAAGGTGCGATCAAAGGGATGCTCGACGTGGTGGACGATCCGTTTACGTCGTACATGACCCCGGAGGAATACGCGGCGTTCACGCGGGCGCTCGACAATCAGTATGCGGGGATCGGGACGGCGCTGCAGGCGGCGAAGTCGGGGGAAGTGCTGATCACCGAGGTCTACGCTGGCTCCCCGGCGGAAAAAGCGGGCTTGCAGGCGGGCGACCGGATTGTGGCGGTCGACGGAGTTGCGGCAACCGGGAAGACGGCAGCTGAGGTGGCGTCGATGGCGCGTGGGAAGGCCGGGACGGAGACGATGGTGATGATCGCCCGCGGAAGTGAAGCGCCGCGCCAAGTGAAGGTGGTGCGGGAGGCGATCTCGCTGCCGACTGTGACTTCGAAGGATCTGGGGAATGGCGTGGGGTATCTGCGCATCCTGACGTTTGGCGGGAATACGTCGAAGGAGTTTTTCGATGCCTATGGGCAGTTGGAAGCCACGTCGCCAAACGGGATCGTGCTCGATCTGCGCGGCAACGGTGGCGGGTCGGTGCTGTCGGCGCTGGAGATTGCAGACCATTTCTTGACGGAAGGCACTCTGCTGATCATGCATGATGAAGAAGGCGGTCAGCAGGTGATCGGGGCTGACGAGCTGGGCACGGAGGAGATGCCGCTGGCGGTGCTGGTGGATCAGCAGACGGCGAGTGCGTCGGAGATGCTGGCCGGTGCACTGCAGGTGAACGCACGGGCGGCGTTGATCGGGGCGCAGACGTTCGGCAAGGGGACGATGCAGGAGCCGGTGACGCTGCCCAACGGCGGTGTGTTGAAAGTCTCCGTCGATGCCTGGGAGCTCGGCGATGGCACGTCGATCCAAAAAATCGGGTTGACGCCCGACATTCGTCTGACCTCGCCAAGCGTCATGGTCAACGCCGGGATCCAGCACTTGCTGCCGAACCGCGTGCAGACTTTGACCTTGCAGAAACAGGGCGGAGTCGGGAACTTGAACGGCATCCAACTGCTCGATGTGCCGAAGCTGCTCACCGAGCGCGGGCGCGACTACCTGCCGTTGCGCTATGTGGCCGAAGCGTTTGGCTCTGAAGTCAACTGGGTGGCCAAGACCAACTCCGTCGAGTTCAAACTGGAAAGCCAAGCGGTCCGCGTCGTCTTGAACAGCGGGAACGTGTACCTCGATAAGCGGGATACCGGTCTGAAAGGGCAGGTTCTGGTGCGTAACGGTGTCAGTTATTTGTCTGTGGATGCACTGAAGAAAGTGCTGAATGGCGGTGTTTCGGCAACGAGTGCCGCGATCACGATTACGGCGGATTAAGCGACTTGTTGCACGCCCCCCTGTCAGGGATCGTTTTTTGACGTCCTTTATTGGGGGAGATCATGCAAGACAGGCAAGACACACATTTCCGCCGTCAGCCATGTACTATTGGCGGTGGCCATCCTATCTTTTTCGACACGCACCTGTCGTCAGGTGCGTTTTTTATTTCCTTGGAAATATACGTGAAATAGGGTATGCTTACAAAAAGTACCATGAGAACTGCAGAGGGGGAGAATACGGTGCTGCGAAAGATGGGGGTTCCGGTTGGGATCGCACTGATTTTGCTGTTTTCCCTGTGGATTCGACTTGATTATATTGCCGGGCTGGAAGTGAAGCCTGTCTCAGATATGGAGGACTATGATCAGCGGGCGGTGAAGCTGGCGGAGGAAGGCACGTTTGCGACCGATCATGTACAAGGTGCCACCTATCGCGCCCCCGGATACGTGATATTCCTCGGCGGTTTGTATGAGTTGTTTGGGCACAAATACCGCATGGTCTACGGCGTGCAGTCGCTCCTGTCGGTGGCGACGCTGTTTGCGGTCTATCTCATCGGCAGGCGGTTGTTTGACACCAAGGTCGCGATGCTGGCTTTGCTGATCGGTGCTCTGTATGTGCCGCTGATCGGGTATTCGGGCGTGTTGCTGACCGAGTCGCTGTTTCTCGCGCTCTTTACCTATGCTCTTTACGCATTTCTTGTCGGGTCGCAAGACGGCAACCTGTACGGATACCTGATCGCCGGCTTGCTGTTTGGCCTCGCCACGCTGACCCGCTCGATCGCGCTGCTGCTGCCGGTGATCGCCGTCGTCTGGCTAATGCTGGCGAACAAGACGTTCCGCCTGCCCCGCCCGACATGGATCAGGCTCGGGCTGATGGTACTGGTGATGGCGGCGGTGATCGCTCCGTGGTCGATTCGAAACTATATGGAACAAAAACAATTCGTGCTCGTCGACACCACGGCCGGGCTGAACCTGCTGATCGGCAACAACGACTACGCCAACGGATTTTTTAGCGATAAGATCTACAGCCTGCCCGCGTTCAAAGAAGCGATGGCCGGCACCAAAACGGACGCAAAACGCGACGCGATCATGAAAGCTGCCGGCAAGCAGTGGATTCTCGACCATCCCGGCCACTTCGCCGAACTGACCTGGATGCGCTTCCAGATGTATCTGTCTGCGAAAAAAGACTGGGTCGCCGCCACCCACGAGTGGGAGCGCATCCCGCTGTACTCGGACACTTTCCATGCCCGCTACCAATGGACCTTGATGTCCTTGGGGCTGGTCGGCGTCGTGCTCGCCTGCTGGCGTGACCGCCAAGCGCTCTTGCCCGTCTTGGTCGCCGGGTATTTCCTCGGCGCGATCTCCGTCTTTTTCGTGCAGACGCGCTACCAATTGCCGGCAATGCCGTATATCATTTTGTTAGCAGCCTATGTGCTGCGCGTGATGGGGTCAAGCCCGCGAGCCGCCGTGCCGATTTTTGCAGCCGTCTTTGGGCTGAGCTTGTGGCTGGAGGAACTCGCTTTGAACTATAACGTCTTGTAAGAGCGAAAGCATGGGGCAGCGCCAGACCGTATAAACTGGCAGAAAAGAAACCGCATCAAGGAGGAACAGCATGGGCGTGAAAAAGCGGGGCGACCGCATGTTATGGATGATCGGCATCGTAGGGCTGGTGATGTACTTCGTCTTCTCGTGGCAGGACCTGTTCGCCGCGCAGGAGTGGAAGATGCTCTCCCGCGACGAAGTGATCGCCAAGGCGCAGACACATTGGAAACAGGAGAACATCAACCTGTCGGAGTACAAGACCAGCGCTGTGATGGAAAGCGCCGACAGTCTGGACGGCTACCTCGGCAAAGAAGATCTGCACGAGGAGTTTGGCAAACAAGCCCCGGACACGGCCCCTGTGACCTATTGGCATGTCATCTTTTACAATGATTACAGTTCGAGAGGCCTCACGTACGAAACTTACCATGATGTAAAAAGCGGCAAGCTGATCGGCTTCTCCCGCCCGACGCCTGAAACCAATACTGAGATCTCAACAACGGCCGGCCGGCAGCGCGCCGAACAAGCGCTGCAAGACCTCGGTGTCGACATGAGCCGCCTCGAGCTGCTCAGCACAGACGGGGAGATCATCGACGAGGCGGAAGTGCTGGAAGGCGATGAAGAGTACCGCTCGAATCGGATGAGTTTCTCCTGGCAGGACCGCAGCTACCAAGTCGGCGACTCGGAGCTCTATTATGAAGTGTCCCTCACCGGCGATCAGGTCGATGAGGTCACGAGCGACTATCGTGTGCCCGACTCGTTCACCGAGTGGCACGACCGCCAGACGTTGTACGCCGGCCTGCTGACCGGGGTCAGCCTGCTCGGGTCGTTTCTCTTGCTGGTGTTCGCGTTCGTCTTCCTGTTCCTGATCCAGCAGAAGCGCCCGTACTGGTCGAGCCTGTGGCTGTCCCTGCTCGTCTTCGTGCTCTACGCGATCAGCAATGTCAACCAATGGCCGGTGCTGCGGGCGCAGGCGCTCGGCGAAGGCGGCGGGATGTTCGGCCTGCTCCTGACCGGCGCGCTGGCGATCGTGATGGCGGTGATCACTTCGTTCTGGGTCGGCGCAAGCAACTACCCGCTGACGATGACCGGCGGCATGTTGGTGCGCGAAGTCAAGCCGTCGTTGTGGCTGAACCGCCGCGACCCGGAATGGAGTGACCGCATGCGCTCGGCAGCCAAACGGGGCTACGCGCTCGCGTTTGCCTGGATGGGGTTCCAAGGTCTGTTCTATTTTATAGGAGAGAACTACTTCGGGGTCTGGTATGAAAACGACCTTTCAATGTCGCCGGCCAACATGTGGGTGCCCGCCCTGTTCCCGCTCTTGGCGTGGTTCGCCGGCATCTCCGAAGAGATCACCTACCGTCTGTTCGGGGTCACGTTCCTCAAGCGCTATCTCAAATACTCTTTCATCGCCGCTCTCCTCCCGGCGATGGTCTGGGCGCTCGGGCATACGCTGTACCCGATCTACCCGATCTACACCCGCTTCATCGAGCTGACGATCTTTGGGGTGATCATCGGCTACTGCTACTTGCACTACGGGTTGGAGACGGTGATCTTCGCGCATGTGACGTTCGATACGGTGCTGATGTGCATTCCTTTGTTCCTGTCTGGAGAAGCTGTACAAGTGGCTTCTGCCACTTTCTTCTTATTTCTGCCCTTGGTCGTTGGATATGGCGTTTCATTAATGAAAATGCGAAGGGAACAGTCCGATTTTGCGTAAAGTTGGTTTGCCTTTCGAAAATGTGGGCAGAATGTGCATTATATACTTTTATTTATCGTAAGCATCGTATAAGATTAACGTTAAGTAAACTACTTCGTGAATGATAGACCGCCTGGGGGAGGAACGGATATGAATAAGACACTGGGGCAAAAAATAAGGGAATGGCGCATGCGCAAAGGGATTACACAGACCGAACTGGCAGAGGGTCTTGTGACTCCGAGCATGATCTCACAGATCGAAAGCGACAAAGCGAATCCCTCCTTTAAACTGCTGGAAGGCATTTCGCGCAAACTGGACGTGCCGATCGATCAGTTCTTGATGGATATGCAGGATAAGCTGGAACATGACACTCGCCACAAGCTGGCGAAGTCTTTGATTTCCGCGAAACAATATGAAAAAGCCATCCAAGTCCTCGAAGGCTTGGCGGACGAACCGGCTGTTGACCGCAACGAAGTGCGCAAAGAACTCGCATCGGCGTATATTTATGCCAAGCAATTCGACAACGCCACCCGTCTGCTCGAATCGATGCTCGAAGAAGTCGCGCTCGACAAAGACCGCTCCCATGCGGTGGAACTCCTGCGTTGGCTGGGCCGCGCCAAGATGGAGCAGCATGACTATGTCATGGCGAAGCACTATTTCCAACAGGCGATGAAGGAACTGGCGAAAAGCGAATCGCTCGACAACAGCACGAAAGGTTCCTTGTACCACAACTTTGCGGCCACGCTTGCGTACCTGGGGGAGGTACAGGAAGCGATCGAGTATTACAAAAAAGCGATCACGGCGCTGCAAGGCACACCGAATCTGCTCCAGATGGGCAGAACGTATACAGCTTTGGCGACCGCTTACTACCATATGAACGAATACGCACAAGCAGCAGATACCACCCGCACGGCGATCACGATGTTCCGCAGCGTCAACAACCGCTACGACGAAGTGGTGGCGAAGAAAAACTACGGCATTCTGCAGTACGAGCTCGGGCAGTATGACGATGCGATCGCCCAATTCGAAGAGTGCGCCGAAGAGTTCAAAGCGATGGAAGAAATGGATCTCGTAGCGAACGTCTACGGGGAGATCGGGACCGTTTACTTCCGCCGAAAGAACTATCAAGAAGCTGAAAAATGGTGTTTCCGCGCCCTCGAACTGCTCGGCAAAGAACATCGTGAACGCGCGTTCGTCTACCGCACGATGGGCGTGATGTATCAAGAACTTCAAAACTTCGAAAGAGCATTGGAGTATATGTTAAGTTCTGTGGAACTTTTTGAAAAATACGGCTTGCACGTCGAGGCCTCCAAATGTTATTCTCATATTGTAAGCATCTACGAGGCGCGCGGAGAGTTAGATAAGGCGTCTGAGTACATGCAAAAAATGACTTCCACTATGCGGGAAGGACTAAGGGTGAGGGGGCTTTACCTGTGAAAAAAGTGATCTTTTCCGTTCTGGCGGTATTGGCACTTGGCGTAGCTTTCGTGAACGTGCAAACTCACGAAGCGGCATCCATTACCACACCTGTCTTGGACAGCGTAGTTCAATCTTCGATCACCACTCCGATCGCTGATTAATCTAGGTGTCTGAAGAATGATTCCGTATGTCACAGTGTCGAGTGACTCGGATGTATGCTGCTCTCATTTATTTTTGAATAATCGCTGAATGTTACCATCGCCGGGTGTATCTCGGCGATTTTTTTTGCGGGAAATCGGAAATTTGGTAGAATAGGAAGAAAAGGACAACGTACATATGCCTATGATCAAGCTAAGAAAACCGCTCTTTACGCGGAGCACGACCGAATGGGTACTCTTTTTGCTGATTACGATCGCAGCCGTTCTGCTGCGCATGCTGTGGATGTTGAAAGTGCCGAACGCGCCGGTCTATGATTTTCAAACGTATCATGAGATTGCGGTCAACATCGCCACCGGGTACGGGCATACCTTCCTCGGCGAACCGATCGCCTTCCAAGGCATGGGCTATCCGACCGCGCTGGGCCTGTTTTACAAGCTGACCGGGGAGACGTCCGTCCTTTGGGGCAAGGCGTTCAACCTGCTCTTGTCGACCGCCACACTGCTGCTGACCTATCCGATCTTTCGAAAGTTGACGAACAGCTGGAAACTTTCGATCGCAGCCTACGCACTGATCGCTTTTTTGCCGAACTATATCGCGTATGTCAGCGTGATCGGGGCGGAAGTGTTCCTGGCGTTTCTGTTTGCGGCTGTCGTCTATTTGCAGCTGGCATCGTTCAACAAATGGGTGCGCTGGCCGCTGCTCGGCATTTTCATCGGGCTGGCCGCGCTGACCAAGCCGGTGTTCCTCGTCTATCCGGTGGTGGCGGCTGCCGTACACTATCTTCGTGAAAAAAATCTCAAATCCACTTTGGCCTTCGTCCTGACCACCGCGCTCCTGATGATGGTGACGGTGGCGCCTTGGACGTATCGCAACTACCAGAAATATGACTCGTTCATCCCGGTGTCGTACAATTCGGGCTATGTATTATACCTGAATAACAATGCCAATAATGTGAATGGGGGCTGGATGCCGCTGAAAGACGCGGCGGCGTCGCCGGAGCTGCGCGCGCAGATCGACGAGATTCTCGAGCACGGCCAGCGCAGCGAAAAATTGGCCTATGAGCTCGACCCGCTGCTGAAGGCGGAAGGCAAGCGCTGGATCTTGTCGCATCCGCTGGACTTTGCGAAACTTGGTATGCTGCGCGTACAGACCACGTTCTTCAACGGGGCGTGGGACATCGGCAGCTGGGCGATGAACGGGCTGTATCCGGGCGTCCCGCAGTGGACGGTCGAGCTGGAGCGCGATCTGAAAGCGTTCCGGGCTGTGTCGGATGCGATCTTGAACAGCATGAACGGGCTGGCGTTTGCTTTTGTGCTGCTGGCGGCGTTTCCGGTCCTGCGTTCCCTGTTCCGGCGCGAGGAGAAACTGCCGGTCGGGATGATCCTGCCGACGGTGAACGTGAGCTTTTTCATCCTCGTCTATTTTGTGTTCGAAGGTCAGGCCCGCTATAACTTCCCGGTGCTGTTCTTGCTGGCCGTCTGTGCCGTGCTGGCGCTGCATAGCATCTGGCGGGGTGTGTCATCTTGGAGGTGTCAGAATTGAAACAACAAGCGGTTCGCGCCGACGCGAACGTCGTGCTGCTGTTGTTCCAGCAGTTGCGTCCGAAACAGTGGACGAAGAATCTGCTGGTCTTTGCAGCTTTGATCTTTTCCTTTCAGATTGCCAATGTCGATCTGCTGCTCCGCTCGGTGGTCGGGTTCTTCCTGTTCTGCTTTGTGTCGGGGTGTGTGTATATCTTAAATGATTTTGTCGACCGCGAAGCGGACCGGCAGCACCCGGAGAAGCGTTTCCGTCCGATGGCGTCAGGTGCGCTCAATCCGTATCTGGCGCTGACGTTCGGCTTGGTGCTCTTGGCGGTGTCGATCGCCTGGGGGCTGTATCTGGAGCCGCTGTTTGGCATCCTGCTGTTCGTCTATTTTGTGATCAACGTTGCCTATTCATTCAGGCTGAAACACGTTGTGATCATCGACGTGATGATCATCGCGTCCGGCTTCGTGTTTCGCGCCATCGGCGGGGCGCTGGTGATCGAGGTGCCGTTCACCCCGTGGTTCCTGCTCTGCACGATGCTGCTCGCCTTGTTCCTGGCGATCTCGAAGCGCCGCCATGAGCTGCTGCTGTTGCAGAACAACAAAGGCTCGCACCGCAAAGTGCTGGAGAGCTATTCGCCGGAGCTGCTCAACCAGCTCAACTCGATCGTGATCACGGCGACGATCATGAGCTATGCCCTGTTCACGTTTACTTCGGGGCGCACGATCCATCTGATGTGGACGATTCCGCTGGTCATCTACGGGATCTTCCGCTACTTGTACCTGATCTTCATGGAGGAAAAGGGCGGGAAGCCGGAGCGCGACCTGTTTCAGGACAAGCACATCCTGGTCACCGTGCTGCTGTACGGGCTCGCCGTGGTCGTGATCTTGAAGTATTTTGAGTAATCCTTGGGGGACACAATCGATGCTGAAACAGAAGGAAAGCCTGATCGCCGGCTGGGGCAACCATCCGGCGGAAGTCTGCCACGTCTATCGTCCGGACCGGGTGCGGGACATCACCGAACTGCTGGCGGCGGGAGGAGAACACAATTATATTTCCCGCGGGCTGGGCCGTTCCTACGGCGACACCGCGCTCAATGCAGGATCGGGCGTTTTGCTGCACACGCAGTTTGCCCGCTTTTTGCATTTTGACGAGGAGCAGGGCATTTTGGAGTGCGAGGCCGGGGTGTCGTTCGAAGAGATCATCGAGCATTTCCTGCCCCGCGGCTGGTTCCTGCCGGTCACACCGGGCACGAAGTTCATCACCGTCGGCGGCGCGATCGCCAATGACGTGCACGGCAAGAATCACCACGTCGACGGCACGTTCTCCGAGCATGTGCTCGACCTGAAGCTTTTGCTCGCGTCCGGCCGGATCGTCCACTGCTCGCGGGAGGAGAATGCCGACCTGTTCTACGCGACGATCGGCGGCGTCGGCCTGACCGGGGTGATCCTGTCGGCACGCTTCAAGCTGATCCCGGTGGAGTCGGCGTACATCGAAGTCGATTACATCAAGGCCCGCAACCTCGACCATGCGTTTGAGCTGTTCGCCAAGACGAACGACCAGTACCAATACTCGGTGGCGTGGATCGACTGCCTGTCCAAAGGCGACCGCCTCGGCCGCTCCGTGCTGATGCTCGGCAACCATGCGCCGGCGTCGAAAGTCAAGCAGGCCGACCCGTTGCGGATCAAGAAGAAGCCCAAGCTGAACGTGCCGTTCAACTTCCCGTCGTTCGTGCTGAACCAGCTGTCGATCCGCGCGTTCAACTTCGGCTATTACAACGTCCTGAACAAGAACGCGGTCGGCAAGATCGTCGACTATGACACGTTCTTCTACCCGCTGGACAGCATTCACAACTGGAACCGCGCGTACGGCAAAAAAGGGTTCGTGCAGTACCAGGCGGTGTTTCCGCCGGAGACGAGCCGCCAAGGCTTGACGGAGATGCTGAAGCGCTTGAGCGAATCGGGCCGCTCGTCGTTCCTCGCCGTGCTGAAAAGCTCCGGCGAGCAGAGCAAAGGACTCCTGTCCTTCCCGTTCAAAGGCTACACGCTGGCGCTCGACATCCCGGTCCATGACGACGGCTTGTTCCCGTTCCTGCGCGAGCTCGACGAGATGGTGATGGCGCACGGCGGCCGCATCTACCTTGCCAAAGATTCGGAAGCCGACCCGGCGACGTTTGCGCAGATGTACCCGACGCTCGGCAAGTTTCAGCAGATCAAAGCGAGCGTCGACCCGAACAACGTGTTCTCCTCCTCACAGGCGCGGAGACTCGGGATTGTGGAGGAATCGCGATGAAAAACGTACTGATCCTGGGCGCCACTTCGGGCATCGCCAAGGCGCTCGCTTATTATTTTGCGGAACAAGAGCACAACCTGCTGCTCGCCGGGCGCGATCTGGAGGAGCTGCAGCTGATCGCGCAGGACATCAACATCCGCCACGGGGTGGAAGTGACGGTGCACAAGTTCGATGCGCTCGATTATGACGGCCACGCCGATTTCTTCACCACCTGCCTGGAAGCGGCGGGCGAGCTGGACGGTCTCGTGCTGGCCTACGGTTACCTCGGCGACCAGAAGCGGGCGGAGAACGAGTTTGCCGAAGCGCGGCGCGTGATCGAGACCAACTACCTCTCCGCCGTGTCGGTGCTGAACATCGCCGCCAACTATTTTGAAACGAGAAAGGACGGCTTCCTCTGCGTGCTGTCTTCGGTGGCGGGCGACCGCGGGCGTCAGAGCAACTTCATGTACGGCTCGGCCAAAGGAGGCCTGTCCCTGTACCTGCAAGGCCTGCGCAACCGCTTGAGCAAATCGAACGTGAGCGTGCTGACCGTCAAGCCGGGCTTTGTCGACACCAAGATGACGTTCGGGCAGCCGGGCATGTTTTTGGTCGCGCAGCCGGAAGCGGTGGCGAAAGCGATCTACAAGATGATCCTGAAAAAAAAGGACGTCGCCTACACGCCGTTTTTCTGGCGCTACATCATGCTGATCATCAAATCGGTTCCGGAGCGCATCTTCAAGCGCCTGAGCCTGTAAGCGGGGCGGCGGCGGGATGAAAGCAAAATCGCAGGAGCTGATGGCGGGGAAAGGGCAGAAGCTCACGTCGCGGATCATCACCGGCATCATGGTCGGGGTGGTCGTCTCGGTGCTGTTTTTCCTCTGGGGCGATGTGCGCGACGTGAAGGATGTTATCTTCTCGATCTCGTGGTACACGTACGTGCTGGCGGTGGTGACCACGCTGGCCTCGTATTTTGTCCGTTTTTTCAAATGGCAGTTCTTCTTGAAGGTGCTGCAGATCAAGGTGCCGTGGAAAGACTCGCTGAACATTCATTTCATCGGCCTGTCGATGTCGATCACGCCGGGCAAGCTCGGCGAGCTGCTCAAGTCGTATCTGTTGAAAAATACGGCCGGGGTGGAGATGGCGCGCTCCGCCCCCGCCGTCTTCACCGACCGGCTGACCGACCTGTTTGCGATGCTCTGCCTGGTCGGGGTCGGGATCTCCCTGTTCGCGTTTGGCAAGCTGGCCTTTTTCATCGTGCTGGGCGGACTGCTGGTGATCACGCTGGTCTTGCAGTCAAAGCCGATCTCGCTGCGGGTGATCGAGTGGCTGGCGCGGATTCCCGTTTTGACGAAGCACAAGGGCAGTATGTTGACGTTGTACGAGAGCACGTTTGAGCTGCTGCGCTGGAAGCCGCTCTTGTTCGCGACCTTGCTGTCGGTGATCGCGTGGTTCATGGAGTGCATCTCGCTCTATGTGCTGATCGTCAACCTCGACCTCGGCTTGACGCTGACCCACGTCGTGTTCATCTTCTCGCTGGGCACGGTGGCGGGCGCTCTGTCGATGCTGCCCGGCGGGCTTGGCATCGCGGAAGGCAGCATGACCGGGATGTTCATGTACTTTGGTCTCGCCAAAGGCACCGCCGTGTCGATCACGCTGCTGATCCGCCTCGTGACGCTGTGGCTCGGGGTGCTGATCGGAATCGTCATCTTCTTTGTGAAACGCAAAGGATATATGGGCTAGCGGAAGGAGTCTCGCGCAGAGGCTCTTTTTTCCATTCTTTATGAATTGCCTTTCTCGTAAATGAGAAGGTAGGATGATAGAGTGGAGAGAGGAGTCGTGACTTTGATGCGCAAACTTTGGAATAAATTGTTAGCCGGGGCTGTGCTTGGCCTGGCCGTGCTGACAGTTGGAATATATTCGCCGGCGTATGCGGGCACGAGCTCGCAGCCGGATGTCTATGTGGACGGCGTGAAATTGCCGTTCGATGTACAAGCGGTGAATGACCACGGACGGGTGCTGGTGCCGCTGCGGATGATCTTTGAAAGCATCGGCGCGGAAGTGACGTGGGAAGCGAAGACGTCGACGGTGGTCGGCAAGCGCGACGGCGTGACGATGCGCCTGCCGATCGGCAAGAAGACGGCGACGGTCGGGGGCAAGACGGTGACGCTCGACGTGCCGGCCAAGCTGATCAACGGCCGGACGATGGTGCCGGTGCGCTTTATCAACGAGTCGTTTGGCAATCTGGTCAAGTGGGACCCGGCGGGCGTGGTGGACATCACGTCGTTCAACTCGCCGCGTGTGCGCGTGATCGGCAGCGACGCGAAGCTGGTCGAAGGCCAGGTCTACAGCGTGCAGCAGGAGATCCTCCAGAAGGGGATCGTGCAGAAGGTGCAGCAGATGGCCGGGTACTCGTTCAACGGCCCGGTCTGGGTCTACCTGTCGAACAGCGATGCGGGCTACAAGGACGCCTTGATCCGCGAGACGGGCGCTTCGTCGACCGAAGCGGCGCAGATGGCGAGCTGGGCGAACGGCGTGGCGTACGGCGACACGATCGTGCTGCCGCTGCACAAGCAGGAGTCCGACTACGGGCGCGTGCGCACGATCGCTCATGAGCTGTCTCATGTGCTGTTCAACCAGAACGAAGTCGATCTGCCGAGCTGGGTGAACGAAGGGTTCGCGTGGCAGGCGTCGCTCGACATCGCCTTTGAAAACGGCCCGCAAGTGCTGCGCGGCCGTCAGGACCTGCTGGCTCGCGACGAAGTGCTCGGCGCGCTGAACAACGGGGCGTACCGGCCGCTGATCAACGGCAGCTACTCGAAGCTGGTCGCGCTGGGCGAGGCGAATTACAACCTCGAACTGCAGGACTACTTGGCGATGCAGGAGCTAAAGGCGCAGTATGGCCAAGACAAGGTGCAGGCGTACCTGAAGCGCTTTGCGGGGACGGGGACGGCCGATGCGAACTTCCGCGGCGAGTTTGGGCTGTCGATGACCGAGTTTGGCGACGCCTTCCGCAGCAAGCTGGCACAGGAGCTGCAGGAGCAGAGCAAAGGCGTGGAAGTGACGCTGAACGTGACCAGTCAGTTTCAAGGCACCTTCTCCGTGCTCGGGCAGAACAGCTCCCAGTGGAAGCTGTTCAACCTGACGCCAGGGCAGCACACGCTGCGCATCTACAAAGACGGCCGGCTGGAAGGCGCGACCGTCCGGGATGCGATCGGGGAGAGCGACCCGACGACCAACATGGTGTTCCTTGCGATGGAGCCCGATGTGCCGGTCACCGAAGGAGGCAAGCGCATCGAGTATGCCGGTGCGGCGCTGATGGATTCGTTTGGCGAGTATGCGTTCCTGAACGTCTGGAAGACCGATTCGAACGGCAACGACCAGTTCCCGGAGACGAACCGCGTGCTCGGGGTGGAGATCGTAAATATAAAAGCGATTCATTAAATAGTGCTTAGGACCTCTGTCAAGGAGGTCCTTTTCTGTTTATACTAATTGCATTAGTAGCACTATATTCCCCTACTGGCAAACTTGACCGAAAGGCAAGGGCGCAAAGCCACGGGCCTACTGCAGGAATGCGATGGCGGCCGGGCTGCCGAATGTTTCGACACGATAAAAGGAGGAAGTATCACATGAAAAAGTCTGCTTTTCTAGCGCTGTTGATGGCTGTTGCGCTGACCACCGCTCCGGCGGCTGCGCTGGCCACTGACGGCACCACCACCCCGCCGACCGCTCCTGCGGAAGACGAGACGACCACCCCGCCGCCGACGGCGTGCGATCCGCAAGATGACGACGATCAGGATGAAGACGATACTGAGGATGATACCGATACAGGTGAAGACGATGGCAGCACGGATGATGGCGCTACTGACGACGGCACCACCGTGCCGCAAGCGAGTAAAAGCTCCCCCGGTAAAAGCGGCTCCGCACCGGGCAAAGGAAACGCTGACAAAAACGGCAAAGGCCAATCCGGCAAAGATTCCAAAGGCAGCGTGAAGAACGGCGGCACCAAGGATGACGATGCGACCTCTGCCTGCGGCAGCATCGAAGGCAAGAAAAAAGGCTGGTCGAACAAGATCAAGAACATTTTGAAGCACCTCGAAGCGGGCAAAAAAGTCGGTAACCTGCAGCAAAAGCTGGCCGAACTGACGCTGTGGGCCAAGTCGGAAAACGGCTCACAGTCGGACCGCGATGCCTTGCTGGCGATCCTGGAAGCGCTGCAGGCGAAGGAAGAGGTCGGGGAAGCAGCACCGGACGACTTGATCATCCTCGCGGAGACGCAAGACCGGCTCCAAGACACGGCTGCTGCCGTCTCCACCTTGGAGCGCGCCCTGCTGCTCGACTACAACCACCAGGAAGTCTACACCGAGCTCGCCAAAAAGCTCGCCAAAAAAGGCGACAAAGGCGTAAAAGTCTATGTCAAAGGTGCCAAGCCGTCTTTTGACGTCAAACCGGTCGTCCAAAACGGCCGCACCCTCGTGCCGGTGCGCGCGATCGGTGAATCGCTCGACGCGCAAGTGCTCTGGGACGAGAAGACGAAAACGGTCACTTTGATCAACAAGAGCGGCAAGAACGTCACGCTGAAGCTCGGCAACAACATCGCGATCGTCGACGGCAAGCAGATCAAGCTCGACGTCCCGGCGCAAACGATCGGCGACCGCACCATGGTACCGCTCCGCGCCCTCGGTGATTTCTTCGGCCTCACCGTCGGCTGGGAGAACGCTTCGCAGATGGCAACATTGAAATAAAGAACGGCACAGAAAAAGAGAGGGAGCCGCTCCCTCTCTTTTTGCTGCGCTTATAACGGCGACGTCTGTGCCATGACCGCCCGTGCGATCGCTGTCAGCACGGCCGGCTGGTCGCCTTCCTGCGTGTAGTTGACTTGGTACACGCCGGCCGGATCGACCAGGTTCCAGACATTGCGCTCGACGGTGAGTTCTGTCTGCTGCCCCGTTTGATTTTGCACCGTAACCCGGTAAGGCTCCTTCGGGCCGCCCGGCGTCTTCGCGGTCACGATCACTTGGGCCGTGGTGCTGGTCGTGCGTGCGTCCTCTCCGGCGATCAAAAAGAAATTTAAGAAAATGATGGCGGCGGCAATCAGCAACACCTTTTTCATCTCGTCCCACATCCTCCCGATAAAGAAAAAACCTCCGAGCTGCAGGCGGAGGTCGTTATTGGTGACTGAACGTATGCTGTCCTTGGCTTTTTCTTCTATTATGTTTGAAGTGTTGGTACTTCACAATGTACGAGTCGAGCTGCTGGCTGGCTTGGAGGACGATCGGATGGAGTAGATTCCCTTGGTGTTTCGACACAACGTCTTCCAATTGCTGCCGACAACGCTCAATTTCCTCTAGGTGAATTTGCATGCGTCTAAATCGTCCTTTCTATTAATTTGCCATACCCTTATTTTAGAAGATTCCAGCGTAATTAACAACTGTAAATTTCAACGGGAATGAAGCAAGGACTAGACGCGTTGCGGATGGCTCTTACGTTTGCCCAGCAGGCCGACGGCGAGTTCGCCGCTCGTTTCCGCTTCCTGGCGCAGGGCTTCGACGTGCGGCTGCATCATCACTTCGTAATGCTCCATGTTCTCGATGCAGTCGAGGATGCGGGCGCGCAGTGAGTCGTAGGTGACGCTGGCGACCGAGTCGATCTCATAGTCGTAGCCGACGCGCTGCACGAAGCGGTCGATCTTCGGATCGTAGGAAAGCGACACAAACGGCACGCCACAGTGCGCGGCGAGGATCAGCGAGTGCAGGCGCATCCCGATGATCAGGTCGGTGTTGGCGATGATGTTGGCGATGTCGCGGAACGAAAACTGGCGATTGAGCAGCACGGCGCGTTCTTTCATATAAGACAGCACGCGCTGCGAAGCGCCGACGTCGCCCGGATACTGCATCGGGATGAACACGACCTGCCAACCGTCGCGAACGAGCGCGTCCGCATTTTCGGCCAGCACTTTATAATACGTATTGTTCGACGGCCAGTTGCGGATGGCGATCCCGGCGACCTTCTTGATGCCGCCTAAATAGCTCGTCTTCACTCCGAATTCCTTTAACATCTTCGCTCCGGCGTCTTTTGAAAAAAGTTCCGGGTCGATCGCAAACGCCGGGTCGGCCGTCACGTAGATCTCCGGTTTGGTCACGCCGTATTGGAGCAGGTCCTGGCGGGATTTCTCATCGCGGACGGTGATCAGGTTGACGTTGTTGACCACGCGGCGAATCAAGTTTTCAGAGAACGGCTTGGTGATCGGCCCGATGCCTTGTCCATAGAACACGATCGGCTTGCCGATGAACTGAGCCAGTTTGCAGATACCTAAATAATAGAGAATGCTGCGGCCGCCCGTGACGTCCTGCAGCAAGCTTCCTCCGCCCATGACGAGCATGTCGCATTTCATCAGCTCCCGGATGATCACGCCGAAGTTCCAGCGATTCACCGCTTTGATGCCAAAAAGCGCTTCGGTTCGGTCGGGCTGGTTGGAAAGCACGATGATCTCCGCGTCAGGCTGCCGTTTGCGGATGCTGGACATGATCCCGTACAAGACGGTGTCGTCCCCTAAATTGTCAAATCCGTAATAGCCGGATACCAGAATGCGAGGCATAGCATGTCACTTCCTTACTTGTCGGGCGCGGGCAAATTCTGCCATTCTGCGCCTGAAAATACAGAACTAGTATAACAGCTTGCTACCCCGTTGGAAAGCAAAACCTAGCGTCCGGCGCCCCTCCCCCGCTGGCAAAACCTGCAGCGGGTAAAAGGCGGTCTCCCGCTCCATATTAATTGAGGAGACCAGAAAAAAGGGGCAGTGACAGAGATGAGCAAAAGGAGTCCGAACCGGAAACGTTTCTGGGTGGCCAGTTGGGTCGTTCTCTGTATCGCAGTTGCCTTCTCAGCAGGCGGACTCTACCAGTTTTACCGCGTGGCAACGCAAATATACGAGCCTCCCCCCACCGAGATCGCGGGTCCAAACGCAAGCCCGCAATCGAAGTTAAGTGATACTTCCACCCGATACTTGCACTACCTCCAGAGCGGCCCACGCGCTGGTTCCATAGACGATGGCACCGCCGGCAACCTGACAGGCGGGCAGACTGAGGGTCAAACTGGCAGTCTGTCCGGTCAACGAAACGGTGATTCCGCCGGCCATCTGACGGATGATCGGAACGGCAGACGTTCAAATCCAGAACCGGGATTCGTGAACCGTGCGTCTGGATTGGGGAGTCCATCCGGCGAACGCACGCTCTTTCCAAAGGCTGCCGGCCGGTCGGCAATTGTGGAGAAGAAAACGAAGAAAGTGGAGACGTTCCTGCTCTTAGGTGTCGATTCGCGGAAAAAGGGGGAGCAGGCGCGGGCCGATACGATCATGCTGGCGACAGTGCCGGAAGCGGGGGGACGAGTGCATCTGATGTCGATCCCGCGGGACACGTATGTCAGCGTGGCCGGGCACGGGTATACGAAGATCAACCACGCGATGAGCTATGGCGGGCTGCCCTTGCTCAAGCGCACGGTGCAGGATTTTCTCGGCGTGCCGGTCGATCACACCGTGCTGGTCGACTTTGTCGGCTTCCGCAAACTGGTCGACTTGATCGGCGGGCTCGACCTGAAAGCGGAAAAGACGATGCACTATGACGACCCGTCCGACGGCACCTCCATCCACATCGAACAGGGCCAAAAGCTCGCCACCGGCAAACTGGCGCTCGACTACGCCCGCTTCCGCAACGATGCTGAGGCCGATACGGGACGCATGCGCAGACAGCAGCAGGTGATTCGTGCTATGATTCAACAAGGAGGCAAACCGGACAACTGGGGTCGCATGTTTAAGCTGGCCGACATCGTCGGCGAACATGTGAAGACAGACGTTCCGCCCCGCGAGTGGGTGCGTCTGGTGATGTCCTACGCCTACAACCAACCGGATCAAATCAAAACGCTGCAGATCGACGGCGTCAACTCCATCTCCGAACGGGACCAGCTCTGGTACTTTTTTGTGGGAGAGGGGGAGCGTCGGCGCATGCGGGGCGTTTTGGAACAACTGAGGCGAGGGAATGCATAGATGGTAAACATTTTAGGAGTGCCTTTTTCCACCTTGACGTTTGAAGAGACCGTCGCCCGTCTGCAGACGGCGATGACAAACGGGGATGACCCCCGGCATATCATCACAGCCAACCCGGAGATCATCATGATCGCGCAGGAAAACGAAACGGTGATGCGCCTGCTCCACGAGGCTGACCTTGTGACCCCGGACGGCATCGGCGCTGTCTGGGCGTCGCAGTATTACGGCACGAAGCTCCACGACCGCGTCACCGGCGCGGAGCTGTCGACCGCGCTGATCGAACACGCCGCTGCAGAGGGCCTCGGCGTCTTTCTGCTCGGCGCGTCCGAGTACTCGAACCGGCTCGCCGTCGCCAATCTTCAGAAACAGCACCCCGGCCTGCGCGTGGCCGGTCATGACGGCTATTTCAAGGATGAGGACACCGACTTCATCCTCCGCGAGATCAAGGCGTTCGGCCCGTCGCTGTTGCTCGTCGGGCTCGGCATGCCGCGTCAGGAGCTGTTCATCTCCGCGCACAAGGCGGAGCTCGCCGCGCCGGTGATGATCGGCATCGGCGGCGTGATCGACATCTTCGCCGGCACGGTGAAGCGCGCACCGAAAGTCTGGCAGAACATGCGCCTCGAATGGCTGTACCGCCTGCTGTCCCAGCCCAGCCGCTGGCGGCGGCAGCTCGTCCTGCCCCGGTTCGTGATCACCGTCTTAACCGACAAAAACCGTGGAAAAGAGCGGAAATAGGACTCTGGTCTGGCAGGAATAGGTTGCTTTTTTGTCGAAGTGAGTCGCAAAAGAACGCGTAGTGGATGGAGGACTCACAGAGATGAAGAGAAGCATCGCCTTTACAGGCACCATGGTATTGACGCTTGCAGTCGGGGTGATGATCGGACAGATCGGGGAAGCGGACAGCGGTTCGACGCCGGGTTCTGCCGACGACCCGATCGTGACGAAGAGCTATGTCGATTCGAAGATCGCAAGCCTCGGCGCAGGCGGCGGCACCGGCGGGAATACGGGCGGCAACACCGGCGGCGGCAGCACGACGCCGGTCGCGGGCATCGACACGTTTAAGGTCATTCAGCTGCGGACGGGCCAGACGCTGAAAGGCGGCGAAGGCACGGAGATCATCGTCCGCTCCGGCACGGTGTCGGCGATCGCTTCTTCTTCCGGCGGTCTGTCTGACGTGTCGAACAGCACCGACTTGGCGGACGGCGCAGCCGTTCCGTCCAACCATCTGATCCTCGTGCCGCGCAACGACGGGCGCGGGATCAAGGCGGTGGCGAACGATCCGTATGTGATGGTGCGCGGCACCTACACCATTCAATAGAAGACGAGAGGCACTGTGAATTCTTCGCAGTGCCTGTTTTGATCTCTCGCGCAATGGGTATTTAAGGGGTGAAAGAATGGCATACCAAGGCAAATCGTACAGCAAACAGGTCAAGCCGCAGCCAAAGCCGAGAAAGAAGCTGCGCATCGGGCGCTTTTTGCTGATCCTCTTCGTGTTTGTGATCGTGATGGGCCTGACCGGGCTCGCCGGGTACGGCTTTTATCTGGAGCGCAAGGTTGTCGAGCGCACCGCAGCGACCGCACCGCTGGTGGAAGGGGAGCCGGTCAACGTGCTCCTGATCGGGATGGACCGCGATCCGGGCTCGGGCGAAGAGCAGCGGCGCTTGGGGATGAACACCGACACGCTGATCGTGGCGCAGATCGACCCGGCCGGGAAGCAGGCGGCTTTGCTGTCGATCCCGCGCGATACGCGGGTGCAGCTGCCGACGGGGATGGAGAAGATCAACGCGGCCTATTCGATCGGCGGGATGGACCGGCTGACCCGGACGGTGGAAGAGCTGACCGGGCTTAAGATCGACCGCTATGTGATGATCGACTTCCAAGGCTTTCAGCAGGCGATCGACGCGGTCGGCGGCGTGGAGTTCGAAGTGGACAAGGAGCTGTACGATCCGGAAGGCAGAGTGCATCTCCAACCTGGCAAGCAGCTGCTGAACGGCTTAGAGGCGCTGACCGCCGTGCGCTTCCGTCATGAAGCGATGGGCGACATCGCGCGGGTGGAGCGCCAGCAGCGGTTCGTGGAAGCGTATTTGAGCAAAATACAACAGACCAACGTGGTGGACTGGATGAACTCGCTGCGCAAGATGAGCCAATCTTTGCGCACCGACATGTCGATCTCCGAGATGGGCAAGCTGGCGACGGCGATGCAGGGCGAAGGGGCGCAGTTCGAGACGCACACCGTGCCGGGGACGTTCTTAGAAGTATACGGCATCTCCTATTGGAAGGCAGATCCGGCGAAGTTGCAAGAGATTGTCTCTCAGATGAAAAACTAGAAGCGGTGACAAGCATTGTGCAGGGTACGCACGCCGGGAAGGGCACACAATAGACTTACCGGGCGAAACGCTAGAGTCGCTCAAATCTTCCTTGGAGGTGCATGTACCGATGGCACTTGGCAGCGGACGCAAGAACAAAGGCCAATTGATCCCGCAAGCACACAAAGCACTGGATGACATGAAATACGAGATTGCATCGGAGATGGGTCTTCCGGTTTTCCAAGGCAGTGAGGACTATTGGGGCAACATCACGACCCGCGACGCAGGCGCGGTCGGCGGTCACATGGTGCGCAAGATGGTCGCGTACTCTCAGGCGATGATGTCCGGGCAGGAACCGGGAGCGAACAACAATTTAGGTTAATATTTTCAATCAAAACTTCATAACTTATTAAGGGCTCCGGTGTTCCCGGAGCTTTTTTCTTAGGATGTATCAAGCAGAAATCATTGACACACACTATGAAATGCAGTAATATGTGCTTGATTCTTTGAAACCGAACATCCTAGGAGATTCCAGACAGTTGTGGCTTGGGATTTCAATACATAATGGGGAGGTACAGTTTTATGGCTAAGCGTTACCTGTTTACCTCGGAGTCCGTAACCGAGGGCCATCCGGATAAGATTTGCGACCAAATCTCCGACTCCGTGCTTGACGCGATCTTTGCAAAAGACCCGAACGCGCGCGTGGCATGCGAAACGTCTGTCACCACCGGTCTTGTGCTGGTAGCAGGCGAGATCACCACTTCCACGTACGTGGACATCCCGAAGATCGTCCGCGAGACGATCCGCGAGATCGGCTACACCCGTGCGAAGTACGGTTTTGACGCGGAGACTTGCGCAGTGCTGACCTCCATCGACGAGCAGTCTGCCGACATCGCATTGGGCGTCGACCAGGCGCTGGAAGCGCGTGAAGGCCAAATGTCTGACGCTGAGATCGAAGCGATCGGCGCAGGCGACCAAGGCCTGATGTTCGGCTTTGCGGTCAACGAGACCGAAGAGCTGATGCCGCTGCCGATCTCGCTGGCGCACAAGCTGGCGCGCCGCCTGTCGGAAGTTCGCAAGAACGGCACCCTGCCGTACCTGCGTCCGGACGGCAAGACGCAAGTGACCGTCGAGTACGAAGGCGACAAGCCGGTTCGTATCGACACCATCGTCATCTCCACGCAGCATGCGGAAGAAGTGACTTTGGAGCAGATCAAGAAAGACCTGCATGAGCACGTGATCCTGCCGGTGCTGCCGGCCGATCTCGTGAACGACTCCACCAAGTACTTCATCAACCCGACCGGCCGTTTCGTCATCGGCGGCCCGCAAGGCGATGCGGGTCTGACCGGCCGCAAGATCATCGTCGACACCTACGGCGGTTACGCTCGCCATGGCGGCGGCGCGTTCTCCGGCAAGGATCCGACGAAAGTTGACCGCTCCGCAGCGTATGCAGCCCGCTATGTGGCGAAGAACATCGTCGCAGCAGGTCTGGCCGACAAGGCAGAAGTGCAGCTCGCGTACGCGATCGGCGTTGCCCGCCCGGTATCGGTCATGGTTGACACCTTCGGCACCGGCAAAGTAGCTGACGAGAAGATCGTCGAGCTGGTGGAAGCGAACTTCGACCTGCGTCCGGCTGGCATCATCCGTGAGCTCGACCTGCGCCGCCCGATCTACCGTCAAACGGCAGCGTACGGCCACTTTGGCCGCACCGACATCGACCTCCCGTGGGAGCGCACCGATAAGGCTGAGATCCTCCGCCAAGGTGCTGGTCTGTAAGAATTGTCATGCAGAAGGCACACTGCACACCTTGTTAGGTGTGGCAGTGTGCCTTTTGTTTTTGCCCGTCGGGCATATAGAAAAAGCCATGTATGCTGCTTGCATACATGGCTTTTCGCGTTCTGCCTACTGCTCGCCTTTTTGGAACTTCTCCCGTCTCGCTTTGAGCTTCTTGACGATGTGGTCGGGCAGGGTGACCGTGCCTGTGCCGTTGCAGAGGGCACAGAAGACAGTCATGTGCATCGGAATGTTCACGGTGATCTTGCCGCTTCCTTTGCAGACACGGCAGGTCTTTTTCATGGCCGGACCTCCTAGTGGATGTCGCGCTTTTTGAAACGTCCGCCGCGCACTTCTGCGATCGAGCCGATCGCCAGGAACGCCTGATCGTCGATCTCTTCCACGATCAGCTTCAGTTTCGCTTCCTCCAGACGGGTTACCACGCAGAAGATGACCTTTTTCTCATCCCCGGAGTAACCGCCTTCCCCATTCAGGTAGGTAACGCCGCGGCCCAGTCGGGCTAAAATCACATCCCCGATCTCGCGGTGCTTCTCGGAGATGATCCAGATCGACTTGGATTCCTGGAACCCTTCGATCGTCAAATCGATCATCTTGAAGGCGATGAAGTACGCGATCAGGGAATACATCGCATGATCCCAACCAAACACGAACCCGGCGCTGCCGAGGATGAAGAAGTTGAAGAACATCACGATCTCGCCGACCGAGAACGGCAGCTTCTTGTTGAACAGAATCGCCACAATCTCCGTTCCGTCCAGCGACCCGCCGTAGCGGATGACCATCCCGACGCCAATCCCGAGGATGACCCCGCCAAATACGGACGCCAACAGCGTGTCATCGGTCAGCACTTCCACCGGATGCAACAGCGTTGTGCCGATCGACATCACGATAACGCCAAGCAGCGTCGACAATGCGAACGTCTTCCCGATCTGCTTATAGCCGAGGATCAGAAACGGCAAGTTGAAGAGCAGCAAGAACACACCAATGCTCCACCCCGAAAGATGAGATGCGATGATGGAGACACCGACGATCCCGCCGTCGATGATCTTGTTGGGCACCAAGAAGATTTCCAAACCGACCGACACTAGCGAAGCGCCTAAGATAATAAAGAACACGCGCTGTAGGATCTTCGCCAATGACGGTTTTGTACGGCTGACCGGCTGGAAATTCATTTGCAAGTTGTTTTCCATGTCTCCCAAAACTCCCTTTATTCAGTTTTCTGCATGTAGATAGTATATCACACTTTTTTACTCGGATTAAAAAAAGCCGAGAAAAATTCTCGGCTTTAGGCAACTTTTTTTGATTAGGCGGTAATCAGCTCGCCAAAAGAGTGTTTGCGGAACTGCTCCCACTCCTGATACAAGGACACCGACAGATGCATCGCTTCCATCATGCCGACCGAATGGCCGTGCTTTTGATAGAGGTGCAAGGACTGCGACAGATGGTTGATCGCGTCTTTCAATCTGTGCTCCGCCCGGTACAGGTCGGCCAGCAGGCGATGCGCCCGCGCCAGTTCCAAGTCGTCGCCTGTGATCAGATCCAGCGATTCGCGGACCAGACTGATCGCCGTGCCCGTCTCGCCGGCCATCTGCAGCACAAAGGCGGTCTCGAGCTGGGTCAGGCCGATGTTGTAGCGGTCATCCTGCTTCATGTAGCGCTCGGTGCACTCATCGAGGATCTGCAGCGCCTCGTCGATCTTGCCGTGCTGCTTCGCCATCAGCACCGCCAGGGAAAGCTTGACTTCGGTGGCGAGGTCGAAGTGGTTGAGACTTCTGAAAATCGCATGCGCCCGCTCGGAGAACAAAGACGCCTGATCGAAATTGTTCGAATCGTGATAGGTGAGCGACAAGGTGAGGAACATCTGCCCGAGGTCTTCCAGCGACACTTTTTCCTTGCGCTCCTCGAACGCTTGCTGCAAATAGAGCACCGCTTCTTGAGAGACGCCGAGCCGGTGGTAGGTGTTGCCGATCGAGGTCAAGAGCTGTGCGCGGTCGAACGGATCGGCTTCCACGCGGTCGAGCATCTCGTACGCTTTTTTCCAATGATAGAGGGCGAGCTGGTACTGGCCGGAATGCTCGGCGACTTCACCGAGGCGGAGGTAGATCGTAAACACCTGATGAAGATTACCGTGCGACTCGGCCAGCAGCCGGTCGAGCATTTCGATCGCTTCGTCGTATTTGCCCAGCTCCTGGCAGCATTTTGCCATGGTCATATGAAACTCTTCCGCTTCCCCTTGGCCGAAATCCTGCATGCTCTTCAGCAATGAATACGCTTTCGCATAGGAGCCGGAAGCCATCAGCGCTTTGGCGAGGGTGAAGGAAGAGCGTTGGCGGACGTTCGTTTCCGTATCGGAGACAAAATATTCGATCGGACGGGCCAGGCGATCGGCAAGTGCAGCCAGCACTTTATAAGAAGGATAGGCTTTGCCGTTTTCGATCTGGCAGATCATGCTGGAGGTGACGATGCCGCGCGCGAGGTCGTTTTGGGTCATCTCCGATTCTTTGCGGGCTTTCTTTATGCGTTCTCCCAATGAGGAGTTATTCATGAAATGAGCCTCCCTTAATCCATATTTATCACGATAGGAACCTTTAGATTTATCGTATCAATCTGATAATTTATAATCAAAAGACCGAGAGGCATTCCGGGAGCGGTGGGGATTCTCACGCGAGGATTCGCATTTGTTTTCTTCCGTTTTGATAGTTATTTTACGTTATAAGAGAAAAATAAGTTGGAATTTGTCGAAACTTACAGCCTAAATTACGGAAGAAGTCGATTGAGTATAGTTCAAAAAAATTTTTGCGAGTTTTTGAGCGACTCCCCCATAAAAACGGGGGGAACATCGTACCCTATGATATATCACCCTTACCCCATTGCACTGGGGGCGCAGTCCTACCCAACTGCGCCCCCCTTTTCTTTTATTAGCAGGAATATAATCGTACACATGGAATTTATTATAGATCACCGCTTTGAAGCACTCGAGGGGGTCGCCTGCGTTGGCGCACGATATTGACACCAAGATTCTCGACCAGGCCATACAGGGCACCCTGCTGGCGATCGAGGAAGGGAAACATCAGGTCTTTGAGATCGCCGAAAGCGCGCGCAAGGAACACCAAGCCCTGCGCGATGAATCTGCGATCGTGCAAAGACAAGTGCAGGAGACGATCCAGGAGGTTGACCGCTTGGAGGCGCAATACCGCCTCGCCCGCCGCACGCTGGTGGAGGTCAGCCAGGACTTTGGAAAATATACAGAGGCGACGATCAAGGAATCGTATGACGCCGCGCACGTGCTGCAGGCGCAACTGCTCGTCACCCGCGAACGGGAGGATGCGCTGCGCGCCCGCCGCGACGATCTCGACCGCCGGCTGCGCAACTTGGAGGAGACGATCCACAAGGCGGAAGCGCTGGTCACCCAGCTGTCGATCGCGTTTTCCTATCTCTCCGGAGACTTGCAGAACCTCGGCACCGCACTGAAAAACGCCGAACAGCGCCAGTACCTCGGCATGCGCGTCATCCAGGCGCAGGAAGAGGAGCGCAAGCGCGTCGCCCGCGAGATCCACGACGGGCCGGCGCAGATGATGGCGAACGTCGTGCTGCGCGCCGAGATCTGCGAGCGGATGCTCGACCGCGATGTGGACAAGGTGCGCGGGGAACTGCGCGAACTGAAGGAGATGGTGCGCGCCTCGCTGTCGGAAGTGCGCCAGATCATCTTCGACCTGCGCCCGATGGCGCTCGACGACTTGGGCATCGTGCCGACCTTGCGCCGCTATCTCGCCGATTTTCAGGACAAGCACAAGGTGATCACCGAGCTCAAGGTGTTCGGACGCGAGCGGCGCTTCAACTCCGCGCTGGAAGTGGCGGTGTTCCGCACCGTGCAGGAAGCGCTGAACAACATTTGGAAACACGCCAAGGCCAAAGTGACCAATGTCAAATTGGAACTAACCGAGAAGCAAATCGCAGTGCATATAGATGATGACGGCGTAGGGTTTGCCGTGGAGGAAGCGATGCAGAGCCGCGAAGACGGGCATTTTGGCCTGATCGGAATGAAGGAGCGCATCCAACTGCTCGAAGGCAAGGTGGAGATCAAGTCCGCACCGAACAAGGGAACCCGCGTACACATCACGTTACCGATCACGGATTAAGGGAGGCGATCGTCATGGAGCAACATCAGAAGATCAAACTTTTTTTGGCGGATGACCACACGCTGTTTCGCCAGGGGCTGCGTCGCATTTTTGAGCTGGAGGATGATATGGAAATCGTCGGCGAATGCAGCGATGGTGAAGCGGCGGTGAGTCTGGTGCTCGAGATCAAGCCGCAGGTCGTGCTGATGGACATCAACATGCCCAAGCGCACGGGCGTGGAAGCGACCCGGCTGATCAAGGAGGCCGACCCGGACATCCGCATTCTGATCCTGTCGATCCACGATGATGAAGCGTACATCTTCGAGACGATCCGCGCCGGCGCGAACGGCTATCTGCTGAAAGACGTTGAATCGGATGTGCTGGTCGAAGCGGTGCGCCAGGTGGCAGGCGGCTCTTCGTTCATTCATCCGCAAGTGACCACCAAGCTGCTCGACGAGTTCAAGCGCCTGTCCAACCAGGTGTATGACGGCGACTTCGAGCAGGGGGAACCGGAACTGTCTTCCGAATGGCAGGACATTCTGACCCAGCGCGAGATGGAGATCCTGAAGCTGATGGCGGAAGGCAAAAGCAACCGCACGATCGGCGAGACGCTGTTCATCTCCGAGAAGACGGTGAAAAATCATGTCTCTTCCATCCTCGGCAAACTGTCGGTCGATGACCGCACACAGGCGGTGATCACCGCGGCAAAACGCTGCTGGGTGAAATTATAGGCAAAAAGCACGTGGGCGAACGGAGCGGCATATATTGACACTACAACCCTGCAAGGAGGTGTCAAGAGTGCTCGCTCTTTTCATTTGGGGATTTGCGTTGTATGGCATCTTTATGGCGCTGTGGAAAGCTGTGCGGTTTATGGCGCAGAGAAACCGGCGGGGAGTGCCGGTGACAGCAATCCTGATCGTGCGGGAGGGGGCCTCTTACATCGAAGGCATCCTCCGGACGCTGACGACAGCCGAACCGTTTTGCGGACGCGAGCTCGAAGTGGTCGTCATCGACTGCGGGTCGCGCGATGAGACGGTCAAGATCGTCGAGTCGATCGCGCAAAAGCGGGGCACGGTCAGCCTGATCCGCGCGGGCGGCGAAGACCCGGCTCTGTCCTTGCCGGCGCTGTTCGGCAGCCGCGGGCGCAGCGTGCACTGCTTGTTCGACCTGCGCGGCAAAGTCTCGCCGCTGGAAGTGGTGCCGACGCTGGCAGCGTTTTGGAGCGATGAAACGGTTTGAACAAAACGGGACTTTAGACCTATGTACGAGCGGGATGCCCCGAGCATATAATAAAGCCATAAGATGAGTCAATCAATAAAGGCAAACCCGCTGAAAAGCGGCGACGCAAAGCCATGGGTCTAACGTCAACTCTCCCTAAGTTGACCATGATTGCCAGGTTGCTGATTGATACGGTCGCGGACTGTTACCCCACAGTCTGCAAAGTATCCGCCTCGGCAACCCACCGAAGGTGGATTTTTTTATCAGCAGTGACTCATCGGGTAGCATAACTCATTTACCCTTTTTGTAATCCCCCTACCCCCCACACAAAGGAGCCCTTTACGAGTCCCCAACTCGTAGAGGGCTCTTTTGCATGGTGGGGATTTTGCGTTTTACACCGAAAAAAGGACTCCTTCCGGGTGGAAGGAGTCGATTATTAGAAAAGAAGGAGGTCATGTAATGAAAAAGTCACTCGCAACACTGGTGATGTCGTCCGTACTTTAGTATATGCAGCATCTGGTGTTTGATGCAGGCTTTACAAAAGGTTCATCATTTCTTCATGTTGTTTTGCCATACTGGAAGTAGCAACCATCCGGGGGAGGGCTTACATCATGGTGAAGAAAAAGAGAAGCAAGGGCGTTTCGGTGCAAACTAGGCTCACGCTGTTTGTGTCCGCGCTCTTGCTTCTTGTCGTTTTGGCGATGGGGGGCACGGTGTACGCGGTGCTGGCGAAAGACTTGAAGCGAAGCGCCGATTTTCAATTGCAAGGCCACGCTGCACAGACGGCGAAGCAAGTGGGGATTCTCTTGCAGACGTCCGACTCCCGCATGTTCGAGCGGGAAGCAACATACGTCGTGGAAAACGGGCTCCGCTCCTTCGAGCAGATCGGCTGGCACGTGCAGTCGACACTGCTCCGCCCCGACGGCGAACCTGCGCTGGAGCGGGGAAATGCTCTGCAGATCGGGCAAGAGCTGAAAGCGAAGATCATCCAGCAAAAGTCGGGGATTCTGCAGAGCAGCGACTTTGGAACAGGGAATGCATCTGCAGGTGGAACCGGCGCTCAAGGGGACGAAGGAGCAGCGGCGGGAATGGCCGATGGCGGATTCGGCGCGGGTGGGACCTATGCGTTTGAATTTGTGCCGGAGCGGAATCTGGTCTATGTGGCGGCGGTGTCGGACGAGCAGATTTTTGCATCGCTTACCGAACTGCGCAATCTGACGCTGCTGTTGGCAGGAGCCGCACTGGTCATCGGGAATCTCGGGGTCTGGTTCTACACGCGGAAGATTCAGCAGTCGCTGCTGGCGATTCGCAAGCTGATGCGGGAAGTGGCCGGCGGCAAGCTGCACAGCCGGTATGGCAGCCGGAATGACTATAAAGAGATCACAGACTTGGGCGAAGCGGTCAATTCGATGATCGACAACCTGCACCGCCTGATCGGACAGGTCGGGGCGATCGCCGGCGAGGTGGCCGTCGCGTCGCAAGCGCTGTCCCGGAACGCGGAGACCACGTCGGAAGGCATCCGCCACGTGGCAGCGACGATCCAAGAGGTCGCTTCCGGCGCGGACGCCCAGGCGGAGTCGGCGGTGGAATCGGCCGGGGCGATGGACGCGATGGCGCATGAGATCGCCCGCATCGTCAAACGCTCGCACGGTGTCGCCGCAGAATCGGCCCAGACGGCGCAGGAAGCGGAACAAGGCAACCTGGCGATCCAGCAGACGATCCGCCAGATGAACTTCATCAACCAGACGGCCGGCACGACCGCTCAGGCGGTGCAGGCGCTGGAGAAGCGCTCGCAGCAGGTCGGAAAGATCGTCGAAGTGATCACCGGGATCGCCGCCCAGACCAATCTGCTCGCCTTAAACGCCTCGATCGAAGCGGCCCGCGCAGGTGAACACGGCAAGGGGTTCGCCGTCGTCGCCGACGAAGTGTCGAAACTGGCCCTGCAGTCACAAGGGTCAGCCCGGCAGATCACCGAACTGATTCGCGAGATGCAGGCGGAGACACAGCGCGTCGTGCAGGCGATGGGCGCAGGTTCCCAAGAGGTGCAGGCCGGCATCGTGCTGGTCGACCGGGCAGGCGAAACGTTCCAGCGCATCTTGCAGGCGGCCGAGCATGTCGCGGTGCAAGTGCAGAAGATCACCAACGCCTCGCAGGAGATGTCGCGCCGCTCGGAAGAAGTGGCAGCCGGCGTGGACGTGGTGAAGCAGATCTCTCAGGAATCGGCCGCTTCCTCGCAACTGTGCGCTGAAGCGTCGGTCGTGCAGCTGGCTTCCATGGAGGACGTGTTTGCATCGGCCGATCGCCTGCGCAAAATGGCGGCGGAGCTCCAACGTTCGATATCGCGGTTTCAAGTCGAGGCAGAAGCGTCATAAGCTTCTGCCCGATTTTTTCCCAAAATAATTTTATAGAAAAATAAAGAGTATTAACGCTGTGTAAAAGCGATACTGGTATTTCGCAGATATTTTTACTATAATAGTAGTGTCAAAGATTCTGTAAACTCTCAAATTCATGTAGATGAAGCGTAAATATGCATGGAGCTGGCAATGGGGGCTGGAGGTGAACGGGTGATCGAAAAGCAGATGGGAGTCAGCCGCTCGGTGTTTCGCATCGTGACCAGCGCTGTGCTCTCTTTTGGGTGTGTGATGGCGGTCGTGTGGATGCTGGAAGCGGCACGCGCCGCCGCGTTGTTTGGCTGGTCGTGGGGGCCGCAGCCGAATCAGGAAGTGGTCACGCTGCGGGTTCTGGTGATCTATGCGCTCGTGATGGCAAGTTTGATGGTCCGGTATCTGTTTGCCGAGTATGATGTGGTGACCGACCGGCTGCGAATGAAAGTCTATCTGGCGAATGGCTATATTTTTTTGATTTCGTTGATCGCACTTTTCTTAAAGTTTTTTGAGGGTGATAGGTTCCGCCAGGCCGAAGCGGTGGTCGACGTGATCGGTCTGACCTGTGTCGCCGCCACGGTGTACGCCTTGTATCTGCTGGTGATGATCTACCACAATGTGCAGAAGCGGCTGGAGAATGAGCGGGAGTTGTCGGAGCAGCTGTATCAGCAGTTGACCACCGACAACTTGACGGGGATTCCCGGACGCGTCTTGTTCATGGAGCATCTGGCCGCTGCGATCGACACGGCGCAGAAGAAAGGCACGCGCGGTGCGGTGCTGTTTTTTGACTTGGATGATTTCAAGATGTTTAACGACTCGCTCGGCCACTCCTTTGGCGACAAAGTGCTGACGGCGGTGGCGAAGCGGATCCGCGCGCATCTGTCGTCCGGGATGCGGCTGTACCGCTTGGGCGGCGATGAATTTGTGATCATTTTGGAAAAGGATGCCAGCGTTACCGATCATGCGCTGCAGGCGGCCGAGCAGATTTTTGCCGTGATGAAACAGAAGCTGCAAGTGGACGATCAGGAGCTGTTCATCAACCTCTCGCTCGGCATCTCGCGCTTCCCGGAGGACGGCAGCGATGTGCATACGCTGTACCGCAATGCGGAGATGGCGATGTACCATGCCAAACAGGCCGGGCGCAACCATCACCAGCTGTACGATGCGGAGATGAACGCCCGCGCGGCGGAGCGGCTGCTGCTCGCCGGCGACCTGCGCAAAGGCTTGGAGCGGGAGGAGTTTTTTCTCGCCTACCAGCCGCAGGTCTGCCTGATGACCGGGCGCATCACCGGCATGGAAGCGCTGATCCGCTGGCGGCATCCGGAGCGGGGCATGGTCTCGCCGGGCGAGTTCATTCCGCTCGCCGAAGAGACGAAGCTGATCATCCCGATCGGGGAATGGGTGCTGCGCACCGCCTGCCGTCAGAACAAGGCGTGGCAGGATGCGGGGTTCCCGCCGGTCTGCGTGTCGGTCAACCTCTCCGCCGCCCAGTTCGGTCAGCCGAATCTGGTGGCGATGATCAAGAAGATCCTGCAGGAGACCGGCTTAGAGCCGCAATATCTCAATCTCGAGATCACGGAGAGCATCACGATGAACAACGTGGAGCGGGCGATCCTGACGATGCACGAGATCAATGAGTACGGCATCGGCATCTCGATCGACGACTTTGGCACGGGGTATTCGTCACTCAACTATTTGAAGAAGTTCCCGATCCAGACGCTGAAGATCGACCAGTCGTTCGTCCGCGACATGACGGAAGAGCATCAGGACGTGGCGATTCCCACGGCGATCATCGCCATGGCGCACTCGCTCAACCTGAAGGTCATCGCCGAAGGCGTCGAGACGGACGTGCAGCGGCAGATGCTGCGCGAGCGCGGCTGTGACGAGATGCAGGGCTACCTGATCTCGCGCCCTGTGCCGGCGCCGGAGTTTGAAGCTCTGCTGCACAGCCTGCACGGACAGGAGCAGGTGGCTGTGAATTGAATTGAACAGGAAAGCGCTTTGTCCCGTCGCGGGGCAGGGCGCTTTTTTGTTTGCATTCACCTTGTTCGCTTGCGGGGCGTATCATCCGATCGGAATTTACAAACCCTTTACTCAGCGACCGAACTAGCTTTACCTTGCGCTGGTACGATAAGAACTGTAAGCAACACCAAACAAAACATCGAACTCCTGAAGGGGGATTTTCAAGTGTTTGCAACTGTGTCGAAAAAGGCGATGACGATCGGTTTGATCGCAACGATGACTGCTGGTCTGATGGTAGGTTGCGGAAGTAAAGCAGAACCGAACCAAAACCAAAATACTGGCGGTGATTCGAACGCTCCGAAGCAGGAAGAACTCTCCGGCAAAATCACGGCATCTGGCTCTTCGGCACTGCTGCCGCTCGTGAAGCACGCGGCATCCCAATTCCAAGACAAACATTCGGGCGTCACGATCGACGTTGCGGCAGGCGGGTCCGGTACCGGTCTGAAGCAAGTCGCAGAAGGCGCTGTAAATATCGGCAACTCCGACGTAGAAGCGGGCGATGAGTACAAAGATGCAGGCCTCGTCGACCACCAAGTCGCGATCGCACCGTTCGTGCTGGTCACCAACAAAGACGTGACCGTCGGTGACATCACTTCCGAACAGGCGGCGAAGATCCTGACCGGCGAAGTGACCAACTGGAAAGACGTCGGCGGCAAAGACCAGAAGATCACGATCATCGGCCGCGCGGAATCCTCCGGTTCCCGCAAGTACATCAAATCGGCGTTGATCCCGAAAGGCAAAGATTTCGCGAAAGACGCTGTGGTTCAAGACTCGACCGGCGCGCTGAAAACGTCGGTGGAACAAACGTCCGGCTCGATCGGCTACATGGACGCACCGTACGCGGATGCCAAGATCCAAGTTCTGAAGCTGGACGGCGTGGAATACAAGCCGGAAAACATCGCGAACGGCACCTGGAAGCTGTTCTCCGTCGAGCACATGTACACCAAAGGCACGCCGGACAAAGTCAGCCAGGCATTCCTCGACTACATCTTGTCTGACGAGTTCCAAAAGAACGAAGTCGAAGCTCTGAAATTCATCCCGATCGGCCAACTGAAAAAGTAACACACCCGATTAGGATCTGGGTAGGGACGGCGCAAAGGCCCGTCCCTGCCCCTGTGTTTTGACTAAATTGTAAAATTTGTACAAATTATTCAGTTAATTTACAACTTATAGAAAGACAAAGCTAGGTGGGGGGTAAACACATGGCAACAAAAGAAACGGCAGGCAGCTTCAACGCGCTGCGCCGCCGCTCCGACCGCATGATGCATTGGCTGTTCGTGGGCAGCGCCGTCTTCGTGTCACTGATCATCTTTGGGATCATCCTCTTTGTCGGCAAGCAGGGGCTGCAGACGTTTGCCGATCCGCAGGCGGGGATTGCGGAGTTTTTCTTCAGCACGAACTGGACGCCGTCCGAAGGCGAGTACGGCGCGGCCGGGTTCATTCTCGGCTCGTTCCTGGTCACCGGGCTTGCGCTGCTGCTGGCGGTGCCGGTCGCAGTCGGCGGGGCGGTGTTCATGGCGAAGATCGCGCCGAACTGGATGCGCGAGATCATGCGCCCGGCGGCCGACCTGTTTGTGGGGATTCCGTCTGTCGTCTACGGCTTGATCGGTCTCTTGATCTTCGTGCCGTGGTTCGCGAAGACGTTTCCGGGCCAACCCGGCTTTGGGGTGGGACCGGCGGCGGTCATTTTGGCGATCATGATTCTGCCGACGATCCTCTCCGTCTCGGAAGACGCGCTGCGCACCTTGCCGCGCGCGCTGGAAGAAGCTTCGTATGCGCTCGGCGCCACGCGCTGGCAGACGATCCGCAAAGTGCTGCTCCCGGCGGCGATGCCGGGCATCCTGACCGGGGTCATCCTCGGGATGGGGCGCGCGATCGGCGAAGCGATGGCGGTGCAGATGGTCATCGGCAACGCGCCGGTGCTGCCGAAAGGGCTCGGCGAGCCGACGTCCGTCCTGACCACGCAGATCGTTAAAGAGATGGCGTCGATCTTCGGCACGACGGTCAACAACTCGCTGTTCCTGATGTCCTTGATCCTCTTGCTCGTCTCCTTGTCCTTGATTCTCGTCATTCGCATCGTCGCACGCAGGAGGGACGCATAGATGAACACCAAACTGACAGACAAGCTGGCGACCGGTTTCTTTTGGGCGATCGGATTTTTGATTCTCGGCGTGCTCGCTTGGTTTCTCTGGTACATCCTGTCGGCCGGCGTGCCGCATTTGACGCCCGACTTCATGTTTGGCAAACCGGAAGATGTAAAAGCGGGCGGCGGGGTCGGCCCGATGCTGTTCAACTCGTTTTACATTCTGATCCTCTCGCTGCTGTTCTCGCTGCCGTTCGGCATCGGGGCGGGCATCTGGCTTGCCGAATACGCGAAGAAAAACTGGTTCACCGATATGGTGCGCCTTTCCACCGAAATGCTTGCATCCGTTCCGTCGATCGTCTTTGGTCTGTTCGGGGCGCTGCTCTTCGTCACCTATTTTGGCCTTGGTTTCACGATTCTGGGCGGTGCGCTGACCTTGGCGCTGCTCAATCTGCCGGTGCTGGTGCGCGTCACGGAAGAAACGCTGCGCGCCGTGCCCGATTCGTACCGCGAAGCGTCGTTAGCACTCGGCTCGACCAAGTGGCAGATGATCCGCAAAGTGCTGATCCCGACGTCGCTGCCAGGTCTCGTCACCGGGATTACGCTCGTCGCCGGCCGCGCGCTTGGCGAATCGGCGATCCTGATCTTTACGGCGGGCGTGTCGGTGTCGCGTTTTGCACCCGACTTCGATCTGATGGCATCCGGGGCGACCTTGTCGGTGCAGCTCTGGTACATCCGCTCCGAAGCGCTCGTGCCCGACGCGATGGAGATCGCAGAAGGCACCGCCGCCCTGCTCGTCCTCGTCGTGCTGCTGATGAATCTGCTGATCGCGCTGCCGAGCCGTTACCTGCAGCGCAAAGCATCCGGGAAATAAGACCGACCAAAAGGGGGAGGAACTGCTATGAAATCTGCAACGAATGTGGCAACCCAAGAGAAAATCCGCGTGCAAGGCGTCGACCTGTTCTACGGCGAGAACCAAGCATTGTTCGATATCAATCTGACCGTCCCGGAAGGCTCGATCACCGCGTTTATCGGCCCGTCCGGCTGCGGGAAATCGACGTTGCTCCGCACGCTGAACCGCATGAATGACCTGATTCCCGGCGTGAAGATCACCGGCGAAGTCCTCGTCGACGGCGAGAACATCTACGGCGGCGACACCGACGTGGTGCACCTGCGCAAAAACGTCGGCATGGTCTTCCAGCGTCCCAATCCGTTCCCGATGTCGATCTATGACAACATCGCGTACGGCCCGCGCATCCACGGCATCCGCCGCAAAAAGGAGCTCGACGAGATCGTGGAACGCTCCCTGCAACAAGCGGCGCTGTGGGAAGAAGCGAAAGACCGCCTGCACAAGTCGGCGCTCGGCCTCTCCGGCGGCCAGCAGCAGCGCCTGTGCATCGCCCGTCTGCTCGCCGTCGAGCCGAAAGTGCTCCTGATGGACGAACCGACCTCGGCGCTCGACCCGATCTCGACGCTGAAAGTGGAAGAGCTGACCCAGGAGCTGAAAGACAAGTATACGATCATCATCGTCACGCACAACATGCAGCAAGCAGCACGGATCTCCGACACGACCGCGTTCTTCCTGAACGGCGTGATGGTCGAGCACGGCGTAACGGATCAGCTGTTCACCAACCCGACCGACAAGCGCACCGAAGACTACATCACCGGCCGTTTTGGTTGATCAAAAGCAAACAGGGAGGCGTATGCATATGGATACCCGCAAAGGATTTCATCAATCGCTCGAAGAACTGCAACGCGATTTGCTGAAGATGGGCGTGATGGTCGAAGAGGCGATCTTCCTCGCCGTCAAATCGCTGGCTCAGGTCGATGAGAGCATCGCCCGCCAAGTGATCGCCGGCGATGACAAAGTCAATGAGATGATGGTGGAGATCGAGTCGTCTTGCCTGCGCCTGCTGGCGCTGCAGCAGCCGATGGCGTCCGACCTGCGCGTGATCGGCACGGCGATGAAGATCGTCACCGATCTGGAGCGCATCGGCGACCACGCGGTGGACATCGCGAAGACGACGCTCCGCCTGCAAGGCGAAAAGCTGCTCAAGCCGCTCGTCGACACCCCGCGCATGGCCGACATGACCAAAGACATGCTGCGCGACGCGCTGAACTCGTACGTCAAAAAAGACCTCGAGATCGCCCGCGCGCTGGCCCAAAAGGATGACGCGGTCGACGCGTTGTTCAAGCAGATCTTCCTCGAGCTCGAAGAGATGATGCAAGCCGACCCGGCCAACGTGCGCCAGGCGGTGATGCTCTTGATGGTCTGCCGGATGCTGGAGCGCATCGCAGACCATGCGACCAACATCGGCGAATGGGTGATCTACATGATCTCCGGCGTTCGTCAAGAGCTTAACCACTAACGAGCAGGACACCGGGAGTTCTGTCGCGAATCTCTTTTGGAGAGGCTAGGGACGGAGAGAAGGTGTTTGCGGATGGGGTTGCTCCCGAATGAACGCGTGACGCTGGAAGGCGTTTTGAAAAAAATCACGTTTCACAACGACGACAACGGCTACACGGTCGCCACGCTGCAGACCGGCAAGAAGGACAGCGCGGTGATCGTCGGCACTTTGATCGGTCCGCAGGAAGGCGACAACATTCGGGTGACGGGCACGTGGAGCCGCCATGAAAAATGGGGTCTGCAGCTCTTGTTCGACGAGTTCGAGCGGGTGCTGCCCGTCACGTCAGATGCGATCTTGAAATTCCTGTGCTCGGGGATGATCAAAGGGCTCGGCCCGAAGACGGCGAAGAAGCTGGTCGAGCAGTTTGGCGCGGACACGCTGCAAGTGATCGAGACGGAGCCGGAACGGCTGTTGGCGATCGAAGGCATCGGGCAGAAAAAGGCGGAAGGGATCAGCCAAGGGCTGCGCGAGCAGATGGGCGTGCAGTCGGTGATGGTCTATCTCAGCGCGCGGGGGATCACGCCTGGCATCGCGGCGAAGATCTACAAGCGCTACGGCAAGGAAGCGCTCGACGTGCTGCGCAATAACCCGTACCGCCTCGTCGAGGACGTGCACGGCATCGGGTTCAAGACGGCCGACAAGCTGGCACTGCAGCTCGGCCTGCCGCCCGATTCGCCGGGGCGTCTGCGCGCCGCTTTGAAACATGTGCTGCGCCAAGGCGCCGATGAAGGCCATGTCTTCTTGCCGGAGCGCGAACTGTTCGCCAAGGCGGAATCGCTGCTCGGAAGCGCCGCCCGCGACCTGCTGCCGGCGATGCTGGAAGGATTGGCCGGGGAGCGCTCCGGCGGCGTGATCGTGGAGCCGGTCGGAGCGGAGCGGCTGGTCTATCTGACCGGGTTCTATTTTGCCGAACTGAAATCGGCGGAGAAGATCTGCACGCTGCAAAACGGCGCGGTGCAGATCGCGCTGGACGAGGGCGAGGAGCAGGACGACGAGCGGCTGATCGCAGACATCGAAGCGGAGCAGGGCATGGAACTGGCCCCGCTGCAGCGGCAGGCGGTGGCGGCGGTGCTGCGCGAACGGCTGGTGATCATCACCGGGGGGCCGGGCACGGGCAAGACGACGACCGTCAAAGCGATGATCGCCGCCCTCGAACATCAAGGCGTGACGCCGACTTTGGCCGCGCCGACCGGGCGCGCCGCCAAGCGGATGACCGAAAGCACCGGAGTGGAAGCGAAGACTTTGCACCGCCTGCTGGAATATGCGATGGTTGAAGGCGAAGGCTTGCGCTTTCAGCGCGATGAAGAGAATCCGCTGGAAGGGGCGGTGTTCATCATCGACGAAGCATCGATGATCGACCAACTGCTCTTCTTCCAACTGCTGCGCGCGCTGCCTTCAGGCGCCAGGCTGGTGCTGTGCGGCGATATCGACCAGCTGCCAAGCGTCGGCGCGGGCCGCGTGCTGCAGGACCTGATCGAATCGGGTACGGTGACGGTGGTGCGGCTGCAGACGATCTTTCGGCAGGCGCAGGAGAGCCTGATCGTCAAAAACGCCCACCGCATCAACCGCGGGCTCCTGCCGGAGACGGCGAAGGACGGCGATTTCTTTTTTCTCGAAGAAGGGCGGCCGGAAGCGCTGCTGCAATTGGTGCTCGATCTGGCCGCACGGCGCCTGCCCGGATTTTTAGGAGCCGACCCGGTCGAGGACATTCAGGTGCTGGTCCCGATGCGGCGCGGTGCGGTCGGCGTCGAAGCGCTGAACGAAGCTATGCAGGCGACGCTGAACCCGGCGGCGGCAGAGAAGGCCGAGCTGACGCACGGCGGACGGATCTTGCGCGTCGGGGATAAAGTGATGCAGACGAAAAACAATTATACAAAAGAAGTGTTCAACGGCGATGTCGGGCGGGTGGCGGCGCTCGATGCGGAAGAAGGCGAGTTGACCGTGGCCTATCCGGATGACCAAGAGCCGCGCTGTATCACCTATGCGCTCACCGAGCTCGAGGAACTGTCGCTCGCCTATGCGGTGACGGTGCACAAGAGCCAGGGGAGCGAATACCCGTGCGTGATCCTGCCGGTCGTGATGCAGCACCGCGTGATGCTGCAGCGCAACCTGATCTACACGGGCGTGACGCGGGCGAAGAAGCTGGTCGTGCTCGTCGGCACGAAACCGGCGTTGCAAACGGCGGTGAAGAGCCAGGATGGTCAGCGGCGCTATACCCGGCTGGCGGAGCGGGTGCGAGGGCAAGAACCACAGAGGGAACGGGCGGAACTGGAGTCGTAGCTATACTTTTGCGGAGGTGTCTTGGGATGACGCGTGTGCTGGTCGTAGATGATGAAGAATCGATTTCGAAACTGGTGGAGTACAACTTGCAGCAGGCAGGCTTTGAGGTGATCACAGCCGACTCGGGGACGCGGGCGATGGAGATCATGGCGGAGATGCCGCGCCCGGATCTGATGGTGCTCGACCTGATGCTGCCGGGCATCGGCGGGATGGAGCTCTGCCAGCGCCTGCGCAAAGACGGCATCACCACGCCGATCATCATGCTGACGGCAAAAGATGACGAGGTCGACCGCATCCTCGGGCTTGAGATGGGCGCAGACGACTATGTGACGAAGCCGTTCTCGCCGCGCGAGCTGGTGGCGCGCGTGAAAGCGGTGCTGCGCCGGATGAGCGATGACGCTTCGAGCGAGGAAGGCGTGTTCCACTGCGGCGAAGTGGTCGTCGACGTCAACCGCTACGAAGTGGCGGTGCGCGGGGAAAAAGTCGACCTGACGCCGCGCGAGTTCGAGCTCTTGCACTACCTCGCCAAGCACATGGGCCGCGTGATGAGCCGTGACCATCTGCTCGACAAAGTCTGGGGTTATGAGTTTGCCGGGGACACGCGCATCGTCGATGTGCACATCTCGCACCTGCGCGACAAACTGGAGCGCGACCCGAAACAGCCGGAGTTTATCAAAACGGTGCGGGGAGTCGGCTACAAGCTCGTCCGGGGTGAATAGAGATGATTCGGGGCATCCGCTGGCGGATTGTCGTGACCTACATGGTGCTGATCGTGCTCGCCCTGTCGATTTTCGGGGTGTATATGCTGCAGTTCATCGAGAAGCTGTACATGGACAATCTGCAGACGCAACTAAAAGAAGAGACGTCTCTGCTCGCGACGTGGGTGGCCCCGATGCTCGCGACGTACGACACGCCGGGCCAGAAGGAAGACGTGCATGAGATGCTGCGCCAGACGAGCATGTCGGCCTCCTCAAGGGTGACGCTGCTCGATCTGCGGGGAGATGTCATGCTCGACACCTTGGGCGATGCTGACACGCGGCGCAACCAGCTCGACTATCCGGAGATCGCGGCGGCGGTGGAAGGCAATGTCGGGATGCACGTGCGCAAAGTAGAGTATTCGACCTACAACGTGATGCACATGGCGGTGCCGGTCTACGGCGACCACGGCCCGGTCGCCGTGCTGCGGATGGCGGTGCCGATGAAAGGCGCGCACGAGACCTTGCAGGCGCTGTGGGGGCGGATCGGCGTGTCGCTGTTGATCGTGGCGGCGGTGGCGAGCCTGTTCGGGTTGCGCTTCGCCCACGGGATCGCCGCGCCGATCGAAGCGATCACCTCCTCGACGCGCAAGATCGCCGAAGGGGCGTTCGACGAGCGGATTCACCAGCGCGGGCGGGATGAGCTGCGGGTGATGGCCGACTCGATCAACGCGATGGCGGCCCGACTGTCCGATCAGATCGAAGACCTGACCCAGCAGAAAGGCAAGCTGGAAGGGATCTTGAAGCATCTCGTCTCCGGCGTCATCGTCGTCGACCGCTCCGGCCGGATCACGCTGGTCAACCAGGCGATCGAGCGGATGATCGGCTCGACGGCAGACGAACTTTTGCAAAAGTGGCACTGGGAGGCCGGCTATACGTTCGGCTTGTCGGCGATGATCGACGAAGCGATTCTGGTCGGGACGGCGCAGAAAAAGGAGATCACGCTGCACCGCCCCGTCGAGCGGACGGTGGAAGTGCACATCACGCCGGTCTCCTCGAACAACGGGCGGATCGCCGGTGCGGTGGTGCTGATGCACGACGTGTCGGAGTGGAGGCAGCTGGAGCGGATGCGCAGCGAGTTTGTCGCCAACGTCTCGCATGAGCTGCGCACGCCGATTACGGCGGTGAAAGGCTTTTCGGAAACGCTGCTCGACGGCGCGTTGAACGACCCGGCGATCACGCGGCAGTTTTTGCAGATCATCCATGACGAGTCGGAGCGGTTGAAGCGGCTGGTCACCGACCTGCTGGAGCTGTCCAAGATCGAATCGGGGCACACGGTGTTCCATTTCGAGCCGTTCGATCTCGCCGCGCTGGTCAGACGGACGGCGGAGAAATACAGCCATCAGGCGGAGAGCTTGGGGCTGAGCGTGGAGACGGCGCTGCCGGCCGAACCGCTCATCATCGAAGGCGACTCCGACCGCATCGCACAGATCTTGATCAACCTGCTCGGCAACGCCATCGCCTACACGCCGTCGGGCGGTCAGGTGTACGTTTCGGTGGCGGAGCAAGGCGACGATACGGTCGTGCTGAAAGTGCGCGACACGGGCGTCGGAATTCCGGCGGAAGACCTTCCGCGGCTGTTCGAGCGGTTTTATCGCGTGGACAAGGCACGTGCGCGCCGTTCGGGCGGCACAGGCTTAGGCCTGGCGATTGTGAAGCACATCCTCGAAAGTCACCACGGGCATGTCGAAGTGAAAAGCGAAGTGGGCGCAGGCAGCGAGTTTGCGATCACACTGCCGAAAACAGCACCGAAGTAGGGTGCTGTTTTTCTTGTCGGAAAGCGGTATGCTGGGGAGAGAAGAATGCGCAAGGGAGAGCTGATCATGTCCTCATCGGTCCGCAACATGGAAGAAAAAATGATCCAAAGCATGCAAAAGCGCACCGGCCGCACCTTGGAAGAGTGGCTGGAGAAAGCGAAGCGCGACGGCATCCCGGAAGGCAAAGGCCGCCTGAAGTGGCTGAAAGAAGAGTACGGCCTCGGGCAGAGCACCGCCTACCTGATCCTCAACCATCTCGACGGCGGCAGCATCGCTTCGATCTACGAAGACGGGGACAAGCTGGTCGACGCCCAGTTCCAAGGCGACAACGCAGCGCTGCGCGACGTCTATGATTTTGTGAAAGCGGAGATCGAAGCGCTTGGCGAAGGCGTGGAAGCGCGCCCCTGCAAGACCTACGTGCCATTCTACAAGAAAAAGCAATTCGCCGTCGCCAAGCCCCACAAAGGCAAACTCCACATCGGCGTTGCCCTTCCTGACGGCATGTCCTCCGACCGCCTGGAGCCGTCGAAAGGACTTGGTTTCAACGAGCGGATGAAGCTCAAATTCACGCTGGAGCAGCGCGAAGACCTCGACGACGAGCTGCGCGGCCTGTTGCAGCTGGCGTATGAGGCGAATTAACAGCACCTGCCGGTGCTGTTTTTTGATGCGGGGAAAACCACATTGGACGGTTGAAGTATTTAAGATATAATAGGGAATAGATATCAGAATTTATCCTCTACTTTTCAGGAGGTACATAATGAGCAAAATTGCGATCGTAACAGACAGTACGGCCTATTTACCGACCGACACGATTCATAAATACGGCATCACGGTGGTGTCTTTGATGGTCAACTTTGGGCAGGAGAGCCACAAGGAAGGCGTGGACATCACTTCGGATCAATTCTTTGCGCGTTTGGCGGTGGAGAAGAACCTGCCGACCACATCGCAGCCGTCTGTCGGCGAGATGGTGCAGGCGTATGAGCGCCTGCTGGAGACGCATGACAGCATCATCGGCATCTTCCTGTCTTCGAAGCTGTCCGGCACCGCGCATTCGGCGGAGACCGCTTCGCGCATGGTCGAAGGCGACATCACCGTCATCGACTCCAAGATCACCGCATTCGGACAGGCCCGCCTCGTGCTGACCGCTTGCGAGATGATCGAAGCGGGCCAGGACAAGGAGACGATCGTCGCCAAATTGAACGAGATGGTCGAGACGATCAAGGCGTACTTCATCGTCGACTCCCTCGAACACCTCCATCGCGGCGGCCGCGTCTCCGGCGCGGCGGCGCTGATCGGCTCCCTGCTGCAGGTGAAACCGATCCTGCACGTCGAGGACGGCAAGCTCGAACTGCTCGAAAAAGTGCGCACGCGCAAAAAATCGCTCGCCCGCATCGCCGAGCTGATCAAGGCCAAGCAGATCGCCGGCAAAAAACTGACCATGGCGATCGTCTACACCGACAACGCGTCTGATGCAGCCGAAGTCGCAGCGCAGTTCCAAGAGCAATTCCCGGAGGCAGACATCTCCACCGCCCAGATCGGCCCGGTCATCGGCACGCACGTCGGCCCCGGTCTGCTCGGCTTTATCTTCGACCAGCAATGAGCAACAAGGGATTCTGGAACGGTCTCCTGAATCTCGTGTATCCGAAACGGCCTCAGTGCCTGCTCTGCGAGCAGCCTTTGGCCGATGCCAACGAGGCGGTATGCGCCCCCTGCACGGTTCAGCTGCGGGCGGGCATCCCGCCTTTTTGCCGTATTTGCGGACGCGAGATGCCGGAGCCGGACATCTGCTCAGATTGCTCGTGGCGCAAAGAGCGCTTTTTCCACCGCGCGCTGTCGTTCGGCCCCTATGAAGGGCGCCTGAAAGACGCGATCCTCAAGCTGAAAGAAGAGCGCAGGCTCGAACTGCTCCCCCTGCTCGTCGACTGCCTGACCGAAGCGTATGCCGCGCACCTGTTCGACACGCACATCGACTGCCTCGTGCCCGTCCCGATGGCGGCCGACAAAGAGCGCGCCCGCGGCTTCAACCAGGCGGAGCGCTTGGCCCAAGGCCTGAGCGACCGCATCTGCCTGCCCGTCGTGTCCGGCCTGGTCTGGCAAGGCTCGTCCCGCTCGCAAGTGTCGCGCGGCCGTTCGATGCGCCTCGCATCGATGGAGAACTCGGTCGCCCTCGCCAAGACGGCCGGGCAGGATCTCGACGGCATGATCGTCTGCCTGATCGACGACGTCTACACCACCGGCGCCACCGTCAACGCCTGCGCCAAAAAGCTGCACAGCGCAGGCGCGCGGGCCGTGTACGTGCTGACGGCGGCGAGATAACAAGCTCGTAAAACCTCCCTTGCGACGGGGAGGTTTTTTGCTATAGACTGGTATTGTCTACTTGGAGTGATCGGGAGGTTAACAATTGTGGATGTGCAAAGCATTTTGCCGCACCGGGCGCCTTTTCTGTTCGTGCAGGAGATCGTGGACATCGTGCCCGGCGAGCGGGCGGAGGCGATCTCTGCTCTGCCGTCGGCTGCCGTGGCCGAGGGCACGGTGCCGCTGTGGTACGCGGCGGAATTTTTGGCCCAGACGGGGGCGCTGGCGGTGCTCGCGGGAGGGCCGGAAGGGGAGCGGACGCTGATGACCGGGATCGAAGGGATGCGCCTGCTGGCCGAAGCGTCGCCCGGCCGCCCGCTGCGTGCGGAAGTGACGGTGCTCGGGGAAAGAAGGGGCATCGGCAAACGGCACGGCCGGGTCTGGCAAGGCGAGACCCTCGTGGCGGAAGGGGTGATCTGGTATGCGCGAACACGCGACTGAGCAGGACCTGCGCCGCGTGGCGCTGATCGCCGGCGGTTCCGGCGCGATCGGCGGCGCGGTGGCGGGGATGCTGGCCGCCCGGGGCGACATCGTCGCTGTCGGGTACCGGTCGGAGCGCGAGGCGGCAGTTGCGCGAGCCGGGCAGTTGCAAGCCGAGCACGGAATCCCTGCGCTGGCCGTGCCGCTCGATGTGCGGGACCGAGCGAGCATCGACGCAGCGGTGCAGGTGCTGCTGGAGCAGCACGGACGGGTCGACATCCTCGTCAACGCCGCGGGCATCACCGGCGACCGGATGCTGTCGAAGTTGACCGCGGCCGATTTTGACGACGTGCTGCAGGTCAATCTCAAAGGGGCGTTTTTGCTGATGCAGGCGGTGCTCCCTGCGATGCGGCGGGGGCAGTACGGGCGCATCGTCAACATCACCTCGTATGCGGGCATCCAAGGGCGCATCGGGCAGACCGCCTATGCTGCGAGCAAAGCCGCGCTGATCGGCCTGACGAAAACGGCCGCCTTGGAAGAGATCGCCCACGGCATCACGATCAACGCCGTCGCGCCTTCGGTCACAGAGTCGAAGCTGACCGCACAGCTGGCGGCGGAAGCGACAGCCCGGCTTTTGCAAAAAATTCCTCTGGGGCGCATGCAGACGCCGGAGGAAGCGGCGGGGCTGATCGCCTGGCTGACCGCAGAGGGAGCGGGCACGATCTCCGGGCAGGTGTTTACAGGGGATAACAGACAGTACGGATGGTAAGGAAGGGGCAGGGGACAGCATGAGCAAACAGAGGCGCGTGGTGATCACAGGGCGGGGTGCGGTGACCCCGTTTGGCATCGGAGTGCCTGTCTTTCTGGAGGCGCTGCAAAAGGGACAGAGCGGCATCCGCCTGCTGGAGCAGCTCGACACCGCGCAGCTCCCGACGAAAGGCGGCGGGGAAGTGCGGACAGCAATGCCGCCGGTCGGCGGGCTGCCGGGCATGGTGCCCCGCGTCGTGCAGTTTGCCGCCCACGCCTTTCAGGAAGCGTGGCGGGAGTCGGGGCTGTCCGAAGAGAAGTTGGACCGGAGCCGCATCGGAGTCTTGCTCGGCACCTCGCGCGGCGTCGTGCGGGAGCTGGAACTCGCCGCCGCCCTCCTGCGGCAAATAGGGGTGCAGCGCCTACAGGCGGAGCATCCGGAGCTGTTGCAGCTGCTCTTCCCGGTCTGGGGCAGCGGCGTGCTCAGCCACAGCATCGCCCGTTTGGCGGGAGCGGCCGGGCATGTCGGCACCGTCTCCGCCGCCTGTGCGTCCGGCACGATCGCGATCGGCGAAGCGGCCCGGCTAATCCGGGAAGGCGTCTGCGAGGTGGTGATCGCGGGCGGCGCGGAAGCCCCTTTTGCCCCGACGTCGTTCGCCGGGGTCTGCTCATCGAAAGCGATGAGCGAGCGCTGGGACGATCCGGCCGCCGCGTGCCGGCCTTTTGATGCCGCGCGCGACGGCTATGTGATGGGCGAAGGGGCGGGCGTGCTGATCCTCGAAAGCCTCGATCACGCCCGGGCACGCGGGGCCAGACCCTGCGCGGAGATCGTCGGCTATGCGCAGACGGATGACGCTTCGCACATCACCGTGCCGACGGGCGAGGGGCTGCGGACGGCGATCGGGCTCGCCTTGCAGGAAGCTTGCTGCGACCCGCACGAGCTCGATTACATCAACGCCCACGGCACTTCGACGCGGCTGAACGACAAATGGGAGACCTGGGCGCTGCGCCAGGCGCTCGGCAAGGCCGCGCACCGCGTCCCCGCCTCGTCCACCAAGTCGATGACCGGCCATCTGCTTGGTGCTGCGGGCGCGGTGGAAGCTGTGGCCTGTCTGCTGGCGATGGAGCACAGCTTCTTGCCGCCGACGATCAACTACGGGCAGCAGGACCCGGACTGCGACCTCGATTATGTGCCGAACCGGGCACGGAGCCGGCACGTACACCTCGCCCTCAGTCAATCCCTCGGTTTTGGCGGACACAACGCGGTTCTGCTATTTCTAGGAAAATAAGCTTATGGAACCTGTCAATTGTGTTTGCTATAATAAATCTGTAATGGGTGAGGGAGGGTAGCTAACAATGGGACTTGCCAACTGTAAGGGCTGTGGCCGGCTGTACAACCAACAAACGCACTTAGATGTTTGTCCGCAGTGTCGGATGGAAGAGGAGCGTCAGTTTTACGCCGTGCGCGATTACTTGCGGGAACACCGCCGCTCCACGATCTATGAGCTCAGCGATTCCACGGAGACGCCCGTTTCGCTGATCATCAAATGGATTCGCGAAGGGCGCATTTCGACTTCGGACCATCCGGAGCTCCATTATCCCTGCGAGAGCTGCGGAGCCCCGACTTTGGAAGGGAAGTATTGCAAACCGTGCAAAGACCGCCTGACCAAAGGGTTCGAGCAGACCAAGCAGGAGCTGACGGAGCACCGCAACAGCGAACAGCAGCGAGGTGCGTATTACCATAGACGCAAGGACTAGCATGGAAGAGCATCCGTGAGATCAGCTCAGCTGATCTTGCGACAGGGCGCGAGAACATACTTATTGAAAACTGATTTTGGCCGATACAAGGGGTATCCATTGTGTCGGTTTTTTATTTGTGAGGTGAAGCAGGATGAAAATCAACGATACGGCTCGCATCTACCGGCTGCAGGCCTACCAAAACGCCGAGCGCGCCCGCGAGGACAAAGGCGCGGCCGCAGCGAGCGGCCAGCGCGACGGTGTGACGATCTCAGCAGAAGCGCTGGAGATCTCGCGCGGCGAAGACCACGCTGTGCGCGCCGAGCGCGTCGCAGCGGTGAAGGAGTCGATCCAAAACGGCACCTATCAAGTCGACCTGCAAAAAGTGGCGGAGAAGCTCTACGAGTCTTTTATGCGATAAGAGATTTCAGATAAAAGGGAGTGCAGCATGAACGATCTGACACCTGTTGTGGACGTGATTAAGCAGATGGTGGCCGCGTATCAGGAACTGTTGAAAGTCCAGGAGCAGAAGCGCGATGCGCTGATCGCCGGGCGCGTCGACGACCTGCCCGACATTCTGCAGGAGGAATTGAAGGCGGTGGCGGCGACGCAGAAGCTGGAGGCGGAGCGCCAAAGCGCGCTGGAGACTGCATTTGGCGCCGCTGCGAGCGGCGGGGACTGGACGCTGGAGAAGCTGCAGAGCGTGGCCGGGCCTGTGCACCGCCTGCAGGTCCGCGCGGCGGGCGAAGCGCTCCAGCAGACGGTGCGCCAGGTGCAGAACCTGCACGAGCTGAACAAAAAGCTGGTTGGGCAGTCCCTGCAGTACGTCCAGAACACCCTCGACCTGATGGCGGGGGAGAACACGATGATGACCCCGACATACGGCCGTCCGGACGCGTCTCCTTATGGAGACGGCAGCCCGCGACGGATGTTCGATTCCAAAGTGTAAGGAGCTGTCCCCGATGCGATCCACCTTTTTCGGATTGGAAATTGCCAAGCGGTCCCTGTTCGCCGAGCAGACCGCGTTAAATACGACCGGGCACAACATCGCCAACGCCAACACCACGGGCTATTCCCGTCAGGCGGTCAACCGCGTGGCGACACCGTCGCTCGAATACCCGAACATGAACAAATCGGTCGCCCCGGGCCAGGTCGGCACCGGCGTCGAGATCACCAAGATCTACCGCGTTCGCGAGCAGTTCCTCGACTCGCAGTTCCGCAACGAGAACAAGACGCTCGGTGAGTGGACGTCCCGCGCCGACATCCTCGCCAAGGTCGAAGCGATCATCAACGAGCCTTCGGACTCCGGCATCCGCACCGTCATCAACCAGCTCTGGACGTCGTTCCAAGACCTGTCCAAGACGTCGACGCCGGACGCGGCGATCGCAGCCCGCAAGATCGTCGCCCAGCGCGCCGTCGCTGTGGCGGAAGCGTTCAACCACCAGGCGCAGCAGCTGAAAGAGCTGGACGCCGACATCACCGAAAGCATCCAGATCAAGGTCAAGTCGGTCAACGCCAAGCTGGAGGAGATCCAGTCGATCAACGGCCGGATCAAAGAGCTGAGTGTGCTCGGCGACGTGCCGAACGACCTGCTCGACCAGCGCGACCTGCTCGTCGACCAGATCTCCAAGCTCGTCGATGTCAAAGTCACCGACCAGGACAACATCTACTCGCTGACGATCGGCGGCAACGTGGTGATCGACGGGGCGAACGCGCTCACATTGCTCAACGAGACGGCGCCGGTTGTGGCGGGCGGCGAGATCAAAGGTCTGATCGACGCCCGCAACACCGATGTCGCGAACTACAAGAACCAGCTCGACCTGCTCGCCCAGACTTTGGCGACAGGCGACGTGAAAATGAAGTTGCCGAACGACTACACCGTGCCGAACGGCGTTTCTGTGCGCGGTGCGGACGGCACCGTGTACAACGCGGGCATCGTTCTGCCGAAGGGCACCGAGATTCTGGTAGCCGGTTTGAACGGCCTGCATGAGCTCGGCTACACGATGAACTCGCCGCTTGAGACCGGCAAGGCGTTCTTCGTCGGCGACGGCACCTCGATCAACGCCGGCAACATCAAGCTCAACCCGGACATGCTGACCAACCCGGCCAACATCGCCTCGTCGATGAGCATGTACAACGATGGCACGACCGACCGCGTCGTGCAAGGCGACAACTCGCTGGCGATCATGATGTCTGCGTTCGGCAGCGCGATCATCACCTTTAACGACGCCAGCGGTGTGATCAACACGACGATCGAAGGCTACTTCCGCGGGATCGTCTCCGAGATCGGGGTCAAATCGCAGACCGCGCAGAGCAACCAGGACAACGCCGACGTCATCGCGCGCCAGATCGACGGCCGCCGCATGATGATCAGCGGGGTGTCGCTCGACGAAGAGATGGCCAACATGATGATGTTCCAAAAAGCATATGCGGCAGCCGCCCGCGCGCTGACGACGATGGACGAAGCGCTCGACGTCGTCATCAACCGCATGGGCCTCGTAGGCCGTTAATAGATAGCGGAAGGGAAAGGAGGACCCACCATGCGCATCACCGGACAAATGATGACTCAAAGGCTGATCGGCAACATTCAGAACAACCTGACCCGGATGGAGAAGTGGCAGCGCGACCTTGCGACGTCGAAGAAGATCCATGCTCCGTCCGACGATCCGGTCGGCACCTCGTACGCGTTGCGCTACCGCAGCGAGCTGGCGCAGAACGAACAGTTCATGAAAAACGTGGACTCGGCCAACTCCTGGGTGCAGTACACCGACAAGATGCTCGACCAGGCGACCCAAGTCATGCAGCGCGCCAGAGAGCTGGCGGTGGCCGGGGCGAACGATACGCTCGATTCTTCGGCGAAGAAAGCGATCGCCGACGAGGTCGATCAGCTGTACAAGCAGATGGTCTCGATCGGCAACTCGCAGTTTAACGGCGCATACGTCTTCAACGGCATGCTGACCGATGTGCAGCCGTACAACGAGACGAACGCCGAGGCCGCGCAGCCGAACGGCGGCGTGATCCGCTATGAGATCGGACCGGGCACGATGATTGAGGTGAACACGCTGGGGCAGGATGTGTTTGGTGCGAACACAGCCCCGGACAACGCGTTTGCCGCGCTCAAGAACCTGCGAGATGCGCTGCTGACCGACAACCAGCCGGGCGTGCAGAATGCGATCACCCAAGTAGGTAACCGCATCAATGAGATCTTGGAAATCCGAGCCGGAGTCGGTGCCCGCATGAACCGTCTGGAGCTGGCGGAGAATCGCTTGTCTGACATCGACCTCAACCTGCAGACTCTGCAGACGAAGGTGGAAGACACCGACCTCGCCGAGACGATCACCCGGTTCAAGATCGCTGAGGACGTGTACCGCGCTTCGCTGAACACGGGCGCCAGCATCATCCAGCCCAGCCTGATCGACTTCTTGCGCTAGAGGTGATCTGTGATGGTGCGCCTTGAGTTTCGCTCCATTCCGGCCAAGCATGAGATCATCATCAAGCAGCCGAAGATGGACATGCATCCCGACCGCGCTCCGCTCGAGCTGGAGATTCAAGATCCCAAGCTGGAGATTCTGCGTTCGGCCCAAGTCAGGATCGACATCGACTCTTCGCAGATGCGTGCCGACATCGGCTACAAGCCGGTGTTGCAGATCGCCGCAGATGCTGCGGCGCGCGGTCATCAAGAGTGGCTGGCCGGGGTTGACCGCATCGTCAGCGAAGGGAATCAGCTGTCCCGCTATGACCAGGGCACCAGAGTTGGGCATCTCGCCGAGCAGCGCCTGCAACAAGGGGGAGTGTCAATTGGAATCAAAGCGGTCACCCCGCCGAAGATCAGCGTGGACATCACCCCGCAGCAGGCGGAGTTTACGCCGGGGCATGTGCGTGTAAACTATAAACAGTGGTCGGTGAACACTCGGCATGAGTGGGGCACCGTCACCGGCAAGATGATTCAGTATCCTGACATTGAGTTTGAATTGAAAGGCAACTTATACGACACCCGGGTCTAACGCTCGGGTGTTTTTTCACAGGGGGACATGGCAAGAATGAGAACTAAAATTGTTTTTCCGCAGGGAATTCCCGGGTTTGAAGACGTGCGCACCTGTCAAGTTGAAAGGGTCGAGGAAGGGCCGTTTTACGTGTTGGAAGAAGAAGCGGGCGACCTCTCGTTAGTGTTGGTCGAACCAGAGGCCTTTTTCCATCAGTATCACTTTGAAGCGAGCGCAAACGAATTGAATCTCATTGAGCTGACCAGCGAAGAAGACGCGCAAGTGCTTGTCATCGCAACGCTTGCCGAACGCCCGGAAGAGATCTGTGTAAACCTTAAGGCGCCAATTATCATTAATAAGCGAAATGCCAGCGCCTGCCAGATCATTGACACGCAGGGCCGCTACGAAACGCGCGTACCGCTGTTTACAGGCGAATAGGAGGCGAGAAGATGCTGGTATTGTCGCGTAAAGCCGGCGAAAGCATCCGCATCGGGGACGATGTGACCGTAACAGTGCTTGAAGTGAAAGGCGATCAAATCCGCCTGGGCATCGAAGCGCCAAAGCAGATAAAAGTACATCGTCAGGAAGTCTATGCAGAGATTCTGGAGCTAAACCGTCAGGCGGCGGTGCAGAAAACAAATCGCACGCAACTGAATTCACTTTTGAAGGGCCTGAGTAAATCGTGACCTCTGTCGACCGGCGCAAAATGCATCGGTCGATTTTTTATCTTGAAAAAAGAAGATAATGAGACTCTAGCAGAAGAGATTGGAAGATAATATAGAACCTTAACGGATTTTGACGGAATATCCCCGGAAATGAAGGTGTAGAACCTCTTGTGAAGCGACGATAACAACAGTGTAAGGGAAAGCACGGATGCTCTCCCCAAATACTTTTCGACTCATCAAGGAGGATGAAATTCATGCGTATTCAGAACAACCTGTCCGCATTGTTCGCTCAGAACAAACTGCAAGCGAACAACACCAACCTGTCCAAGTCCCTCGAGAAACTGTCTTCCGGTTACCGCATCAACCGTGCTGGTGACGATGCAGCTGGTCTGGCAATCTCCGAGAAAATGCGCGGCCAAATCTCCGGTCTGAACATGGGTGTGAAAAACGCTCAAGACGGCATCTCCCTGATCCAAACTTCGGAAGGTGCACTGAACGAAACTCACTCGATCCTGCAGCGTATGCGTGAGTTGGCTGTTCAAGCAGTCAACGACACCAACACTGACAAAGACCGCGGCAAGATCCAAGACGAGTTGCTCCAACTTCGTGCTGAAATCGACCGCATTGCTGGCACCACTGAGTTCAACGGTCAAAAACTGCTGGACGGCAACTTTACCGGCAAGCAATTCCAAATCGGTGCGAACTCCGGCCAAACGATCAAGCTGACCATCAAGACCATGACCGGTTCCGCTCTGCACAACTCGATCCACTCTACTGCGATCAAGTCGATCACCGATGCTAACTCCTCGAACGCTGTAAAAGCTGCTTCCAAGCTGATCACTGCAATTGACGGTGGTATCGAAACTGTCAACAAAGAGCGTTCCAAGCTGGGTGCTGTTCAGAACCGTCTGGAGCACACCATCAACAACCTGCAAACTGCTGCTGAGAACCTGACCGCTGCTGAATCCCGTATCCGCGATGTTGATATGGCTTCCGAAATGGTTAAGTTCACGAAGAACCAGATCCTCACTCAAGCTGGTACTTCCATGCTGGCACAAGCAAACCAAGCTCCGCAAGGCGTTCTGTCCCTGCTCCGCTAATTGGTTTCGTAACATTCCGGCTGGTTGGCACATTGCCAGCCAGCCTTTTCTTTACTTGCTAAGAAATAAAAAAGGAGGTGCTGATAGTGAGCATTTCAGGATTGGGAAGCCTGGGCGGGTTGGTTTCCGGGATGGAAACGAAAACGCTGATCGAGAAATTGATGTTGATTGAAGCACAGCCACTTGTCAAAATGCAACAGCAGCAAAAAAAGACGGAATTACGCAAGGGATTGTACCAAGAGATCAACTCCACACTGCTTAAACTTCGTTCGAAAGTTGAAGCGCTTGCAGACCAGCAAAAAGTACTTGCCAAAAAACTGACCTCTTCCGATGAAAAAGTCGTTACCGCTAAGATGGCAAATGCGGGGCAGATCGTTTCGGGTGACTACAGCATCAACGTAACTCAGTTGGCGACCGCATGGACTGCAAAGTCGGCGAATATCACCTCATTTGCCAACCCAACAACGAAAGAGCTAGGCTGGTCCGGGACCTTCCAGATCAAATATGCGGACAGCACCGCCACTCAGATTTCCAAGGATATCACCATTGAAGCCTCCGACCGTCTGACCGACATCGCGGCGAAAATCAACTCCGCCTTGGAAAACAGCACCGCGAACAAATCGATGAAAGTAAAGGCAACGGTCGTCGATAATACCTTGATATTTAACACCACCGAGACCGGAGCAGCAAGCACAGTGCAGATTTTAAACGATACGTCAGGGATATTTGGTGCTGGCAAACTCGGGATGACAAACGGCAACACGACAGCCGCATCTTTCACGAGTGCAGTGGCTGGTCTGAACTCCGAGTTTACGGTCAATGGCGTCAATATCGTACGAACCAAGAATACTGGTTTGACCGATGTAATCATGGGTGTTGATCTCACGTTACTGAAACAGGGAGAGCCAACAGTATCGTTAAAAGCATCGGCAGACCTGGAAGCATCCCAAAAGGTGATTCAGGAATTTGTAGATACGTATAACAGCACAATGGAACTTCTGAATGCACGGATGAATGAACAGTCGGTACCGGATGCAAAGTCTGATACATTGCTCAGCAAGGGTCTGCTTCGCGGCGACTCGGCGCTTTCTTCGATCCAATCATCTCTGCGGGAGATCACGGGTAAAGCATTCACCGGTAGCGAGATGTTTAAAACACTCAATTCAATCGGGATTACAGTAGATATGTCTGACAAAGGCGTGGCCGGGAAACTGACAATTGATAGCACCAAGCTTCAGGATGCTTTGACAAGAAACCCCAATGAAGTCATGAAAATTTTCTTCGTCGACAGCAACGCCAACGATAAGCTAGACGTTAACGACGATAGAGTGGGGAATGGCTTGGCTGGTATGATGTACAGTAAACTATTCATGCTCACTGACTCGACTAAAGTTACTTATGGAAGAACTTCGGGATCCAAAGGTCTCGTTCCAAGTCGAATGGAATTAATGGATAGTCAGATTAAAGGGTTCACCGATCGCATGGAGTCGTTTAACCGTCGATTGGAAATGCGTCGGAAAACTTTAGAAGCACAATTTACTTCTATGGAAATGATGATGCAGCGAAGCAATTCAGCCGCAGGGTTCATGATGGCGCGAATGGGTGCCCAGTAATTCATCTTATGGGGCAGGGAATGCCCCTCTTTATTGCTTATAAATGTCGACTAGTGTAAACAAGGGGGTGCCTGGGACGTGCGAACCATTATTCAAGAGAGCCTCATAAAAGTGTTGCAGGAGCGACACTCTTGTTATGCGAATCCGATTAATTCCCAAACCCTCAGTGTTGCGTTAAATATTACTCCTTCCTACGTTAGGGAGCAGATGAGCGTTTTGCAAAAGCAGCAACTCGTTGCAGTTAGAAGGGGACCAAAAGGAGGATATTACCTTATGCCAACAGTGAAACCATTGTGTCTGCAAATTGATGACATTACGATGGAACATCAAGCTGCATCGTTTGGCACTGTGTACCCAGATCTGGTCAAACGATTGAATGAGGAAGAAAAAGTCATCGTGGAGATGTCGTTAAACGGAGTGAACGTGCTTCCCGATGGAGTATTTGATGTGCCGTCTGAAAAGGTAGAACTAGTCGTGATTCGCACAAAAACGATGGAGGAGTTTGCTTTAGATTTGATTGAAACCGCAGAAGAATACTTGCCGAAATTAACAAACGGTATGATTCAGATTGCCAGTCAGTTTCATGCAGGACGAGAACAAGAAGCGCATGCGTTGCTGGCTGAAGCGATCGAAGGTTTAGAATGGGCAGATTCCTGCTTTGCTGGTCTTGGACAGTGGGCTGCAACGAAGGGCAATCATGAATTACTTGTTGTCTCCGGTACCTACCAAAACCAAATTGTATCGGTAAGTTTTGCAATGGAGCAGCAAAACATCACTGATCTTGCGGATTTACTCGAATATGAGTTAGCTGTGACGACGGAAGAAGGTCTCAAGTGCCTGCAGGTGCTTCGTGATCTAATCAAAAGCTAGGGAAAGGAGTCATGATCAGACATGAATCCAACCCTTGAACTGATGAAGATCCGGGAGGAGAACATGAGGGAGTTACGCGCATCGCGTTCGCTCTTGTTTGAGTCCTTATTTTCGATGCAGTTGGACGAACAGAACATGACAGTCCGTGTAGAAGCGAGCAAAGCCGGCATGCCGACATTGTATTTGTCACGTGGGGAGGCCGCCGGACTGTTTCACAGTCGTTATCAGCCGCTAGTGGAAGCAGAGCGTTGGGCAGCTGCACACACAGATAAGAATGCAAAGAATCTTGCCTTTTTTGGGTTTGGACTTGGGTATCAGATCCGAGCGTTGAGGGAAGCAATTGGTGCAGATAAAGGCATCATTGTTCTCGAACCATCTTGGGAAGTGTTTGATACTGCATTGGGAGCCGTCGATCTTCGCGATCTGTTAAAAGATGAAAACCTCCACCTGATCATCGGAGGTACTGCGCGTCAACTTGCACGTCAAATGGGTGCGCTTGCCGGTCAGAAGATGTTCGAGATGGATTGGCTAGAATGGCCGGCATTCCGCCGTTTTTACGGAAATGAGTATCTGGAAGAGTTTTCAAAAGAGTTGTCGCGTTCGATGCGGGATGCGCGACTCGATCAGAATACGGTACTTTACTTTCAACGCGAATGGCCGCGCAATATTCTGTACAACCTGCCGGCAATCTTAAAAAATCCGGGCATCAACGCTCTTCAAAACAAGTTCAATAAGAAGCCCGCGATCATAGTGTCAGCAGGTCCCTCACTTTCTAAAAATGTGGAAATGCTTCATGAGATAAAAGATAAAGCTGTCATCTTGTGCGTAGATACCGCGTACCGCGTTTTGCAGACAAAAGGGATCCAACCTGACCTGATTTTCTCACTGGACGGTTCAGAATTAAATTATCGTCATTTTACAGGTGTCAGACCGGAAGGCATTCCTCTGGTCATGGTACCAAACGTGCATCATAAAATCATTGAGGAATACGGGCAGCGTGTCTTTAGTGCCAACATATTTGACATGCTGGTCTCTGAAGTGGTCAAACAGATTGAACCAAAGGGACTGCTCAGTGTGTCAGGATCGGTGGCAACGTTAGCGTTTAGCACCGCTTGTCGCATGGGATGTGATCCTGTCATCTTTATCGGTCAAGATCTTGCCTATCCAGGAGGACAAGCTTACTCAAAGGGTACGATGTTTGAGACAATGACTAAGACCGTAGAGAATGGCTTCATGATGCGTCATGTTGAAGGAATCGACGGAATGCCTGTTTTGACAGATGCGCAGCTTGACTCATTCCGAGTATGGTTCGAAGTTCAGATTGAAGAATACGAAGCGGGAAGAACTTTTGTCGATGCCACGGAAGGCGGCGCCAAGATACATGGGACTGAAATCATGACGTTGCGTGAAGCCGTTGACCGTTATTGCACCGAGAGTTTTGATATTCAGGGCGTGATAGAGAAAGTTTCAGAACGACGAAGCGACGATCTCAACCCGAGCATTATGGCACTGCGTACCATGAGCCGTACGCTTTATCAGATTAGACGCCTCGCGAAACTCGCACTGATCAAAAATCAAGAACTGCGTGAACTTTACAAGTTGCGTCGTTTGCGTGCGGGTAAGGTGGCATTCATCAGCGCCATGCTGGACCGAATAGAAGAACATATCAAACGGCTTAATGGAGAGAAGTGGCTGGATGCTCCCATGCAACACCTTTTGCTAGTCGTTACCAGAGGAAGACTTGCTCAGGCTCCTGAAAATGAGACCGATCATGCTAAAGCCATGCGGGTGACCGAGAATGCGAAGTTACTCTATCAAGGGATGGTGCAAACTGCAGAAGAGCTGAAAGATCATGTGGAAGTTGCGCTACGTCGTCTGGAGACAGAAACCATACAGGGAGAGAAACTACGATGATTAACAATCCGTATCAAAAATATCAAAACCAATCGGTACAGACGGCAACACCGGAACGTCTTCTGCTGATGCTGTTTGAAGGTGCGATCCGCTTTTGCAAAGAAGCGATGATTGGAGTAGATCAGAACAATTTCCAACTTGCAAATGAAAAGAACATTCGTGTGCAAAACATCATTAACGAGTTGATCGTGACTCTCGACAGAGAAAAGGGCGGGGAAGTGGCAGTGAACTTACTGTCGATTTATAACTATATTAACCAGCGCCTGATCGAAGCGAATTTAAAGAAAGATAAGACGATCTTGGAAGAAGTGCTCTCCCATCTCACAGAGTTGCATCAAGCCTTTAACGAGGCTGCACAGGTTGTCCGTGCGCAAAGCGGCCGCACTGGCGATCAGGCATGAGGAGCAATCGTATGAGTCGATTGGATCTTGCAAAGTACATTTTGGAGATAACTCAAAGCATCCAGCGAGCCTTAGCGGTTAATGCGGACGAGCAAATCGTCGACCTGTTTGATAAACGGCAACATGCAATCTCCGAATACTTACTGCTTGAGGAAGAAGGGGAACATCAAGGCACCGACGTTGAAAAAATCCAAGCGCTGATGAGGGAAGGATACAACCTTAATCAGAAGATCACTTCACTGTTAAAGCAAAAACGTCAACAATTGTTGCAAGAAATGCAAACTGACGGTCAAATGCGGGAAGCGAACAACGCATATACATCGCCCTATGAAACGGTTTACGAACCGATGTTTTTCGATAAAAAGAACTAATCCCCCACAGACTTGTGAGTAATGTGGAAAAGTGCAGTGGATATGTGCATAACTCTGTGGATAAGCGTGGATCACTGTGGATTGACTGTGGAAAACGAGACGATGAGGATGGATGAGCGGTGGATTTGAACAACAAAAAGATTCTGGTGACCGGTGCGGACGGCTTTATCGGCTCCCACCTCACCGAAGAGTTGGTGCGGCGCGGCCATGATGTGCGCGCGTTTGTTTACTACAACTCGTTTAACTCGTGGGGATGGCTTGACCACTCTCCGCAAGCGATTCGGGGGAGCCTCGATGTTTTTGCGGGTGACATCCGCGACCCGTACGGGGTGAAGCAGGCGATGCAAGGCTGTGATGTCGTCTTGCATCTGGCGGCCTTGATCGCCATTCCCTACTCGTACCATTCGCCGGACACCTATGTGGACACCAACGTCAAAGGCACGTTGAACATCGTGCAGGCAGCCCGCGAACTGGGTGTGCAAAAAGTTGTCCACACCTCGACGTCCGAAGTGTACGGCACGGCAAGATTCGTCCCGATCACCGAAGAGCATCCGCTGCAAGGGCAGTCGCCGTACTCGGCGAGCAAGATCGGGGCCGATCAGATGGCGATGTCGTTCTACAGTTCCTTTGACACGCCGGTCTCGATCATCCGACCGTTCAACACCTACGGCCCGCGTCAGTCGGCCCGCGCGATCATCCCGACGGTGATCACGCAGATTGCCAATGGCAAGCGCACGCTGAAGCTCGGCTCGCTGCACCCGACCCGCGATTTCAACTATGTGAAAGACACGGTCGACGGGTTCATCGCCGTCGCCGAGTCGGACCGGTCGGTCGGCGAAGTGATCAACATCGGCAGCAACTTCGAGATCTCGATCGGCGAGACGGTGGAACTGATCGCCGAAGTGATGGGCGCGAAGGTGGAGATCGAGACGGAAGCGGCGCGCCTGCGCCCGGAAAAGTCGGAAGTCGAGCGCCTCTGGGCAGCCAACGCGAAAGCAAAGGAGCTGCTCGGCTGGCAGCCGAAGTACGGCGGTCGCGAAGGCTTCAAGCGCGGTCTGCTCGAGACGGCCGAATGGTTCACCAATCCTGATCACCTGAAAGGCTACAAAGCCGATCTCTACAACATATGATGATCCCTCTTCTTATCGAAAAATTGCGGTCGGTGCTGCCTGCAGACCGTTCGTTCATCGCCTTGCACGAGCCGAATTTTCAAGGCCATGAATGGGACTATGTCAAAGAATGCCTCGACACCGGCTGGGTGTCGTCGGTCGGCAAGTATGTCGATCTGTTTGAACAACAACTCGCCGCTTACACGGGCGTTCATCATGCGGTCGCCGTCGTCAACGGAACGGCCGCCCTGCACATCTCGCTCTTGCTCGTCGGCGTCGAAGCGGGGGACGAAGTGCTGATGCCGACTTTGACCTTCATCGCGACGGCGAACGCGGTGACCTACTGCGGCGCCATCCCGCATTTTGTGGACAGCGAGGAGCGCACCCTTGGACTCGACCCGCGCAAGCTGGACGCCTATCTGGCGGAGATCGCCGAGGTGCGCGGGGACGGCTGCTTCAACAAGCAGACCGGACGGAGGATCAAAGCGGTCGTGCCGATGCACACGTTCGGCCATCCTGTCGATCTCGATCCTCTGCTCGACCTGTGCGAACGCTACCAGCTGGAGCTGGTCGAGGACGCGGCCGAATCGCTCGGCTCGTTCTACAAAGGCAAACACACCGGCGGTTTCGGACGCATCGCAGCATTGTCCTTTAACGGCAACAAAGTGATCACCACCGGCGGAGGCGGGGCGATATTGACGAACGACCCCGGGCTGGCCCAACGCGCCAAGCATTTGACCACGACGGCGAAAGTGCCGCACAAGTGGGAGTACAACCACGATGCGGTCGGCTACAACTACCGCCTGCCCAACTTGAACGCGGCGCTCGGCTGTGCGCAGTTGGAGCAACTGCCCGGCTTTTTGGAGCAGAAGCGGGCGCTTGCGCAGCATTATCAGGAAGCTTTGCAAGACATGGCCGGTCTCACGTTTGTCACCGAGCCTGATTTTGCAACGAGCAATTACTGGCTGAACGCGATCGTGTTGGACGAAGCGCAGGCGCAACTGCGCGACGAACTGCTCAAGGCGACCAATGAGCAAGGCATCATGACCCGTCCGTTCTGGACGGGCATGCACAAGCTGCCGATGTTTGCGCAGTGTCCGCGCATGGACTTGGCGGTCGCGGAGAGTTTGGAGCGGCGCACGATCAACATCCCGAGCAGCACCTTTTTGGGAGGACGACATGACGAAGCGTAAAATCTGCGTGGTCACCGGAACCCGCGCTGAATACGGCTTGTTGTATTGGCTGATGAAAGAGATTCAAGCCGACCCGGAGCTGCAACTGCAGACGATCGTCACCGGCATGCATCTGTCGCCAGAGTTTGGATTGACGTATAAAGTGATGGAGCAGGACGGCTTTCCGATTAACGAAAAAGTGGAAATGCTGCTGTCGAGCGACACGCCCGTAGGCATCGCCAAATCGCTGGGGCTGGCTACCATCGGTTTCGCCGATGCGCTCGATCGCTTGCAACCGGATGTGCTGGTCGTGCTCGGCGACCGCTACGAGATCTTGGCGGCGGTGCAGGCCGCACTGGTCGCACGGATTCCGATCGCGCATTTGCACGGCGGAGAGCTGACCGAAGGCGCTGTCGATGAAGCGATCCGCCATGCGGTGACCAAGATGTCGCACCTGCACTATACGGCGGCCGAAGTGTACCGCGAGCGGGTGATCCGTTTGGGCGAAGCTCCGGAGCGGGTGCTGAACTTTGGGGCGCCTGGGTTGGACAACATCGTACGGCTGCCCTTGCTCTCGCGGGAAGCGTTTGAAGCGTCGATCGATTTCCGGCTTGGCGACGTGAACTTGCTGGTCACCTATCACCCGGCGACGCTGGCGGCAGGCGGGTCGGAAGTGGCGATGACCGAGCTGCTCACGGCGCTCGACTCTTTTCCGCAAGCGAAGATCCTGTTCACCAAGCCCAATTCGGACGCGGACAGCCGGATCATCGGGTACCTGATCGATGAGTATGCCCAAGCGCAAGGCGACCGGGCATTTGTTGCCACCTCGCTCGGCCAACTGCGCTACCTCAGCGCGATCAAGCACTGCGACGCGGTGATCGGGAACTCCTCGAGTGGACTGTACGAAGTGCCTTTGTTCAAGAAGCCGACGGTCAACATCGGGGACCGGCAGCGCGGACGCCTGCGCCCAGATTCGGTGATCGACTGCGGCGAATCGGCAGACGATGTGACGCAGGCGATCCGGCAGGCATTGTCGCCGTCTTTTCAGGAGCAACTTGCCCACGTCACCTCGCCATTTGGCGCAGGGGATGCATCGGTCAAGATCAAAGAGCACCTGAAGCAAGTCAACCTGGACGGAATCGTGATGAAAACATTTTACGAGGTGGAGAGATGACGAGAACCTACATCCTTGCCGAAGCGGGGGTCAACCACAACGGCTCGCTCGACCTTGCCAAACAACTGATCGACGCGGCAGTCGAAGCGGGAGCGGACGCTGTCAAGTTCCAAACTTTCAAAACGGAAAAGCTCGTCTCCAAAGCCGCCGAGAAAGCGGAGTACCAGAAAGAGACGACCGGCGCACAAGAGTCGCAGTACGAGATGATCAAAAAGTTAGAGCTGGATGAAGACGCGCACCGGGTGCTGATCGAGCATTGCGGGCGGCGCGGGATTCAATTTTTGTCCACGCCGTTCGACATGGACAGCGTCGACCTGCTGGCCGGCACATTCGACCTGCCGCGCTTGAAAGCGCCGTCCGGGGAGATCACCAATGCGCCGCTGCTCCTGAAGATGGCGCGCACCGGCAAGCCGATCATCGTCTCGACCGGGATGAGCACGCTCGGCGAAGTCGAGACGGCGCTCGGGGTGCTGGCATACGGCTATCTTGGCGGGGATGAGCCTTCCGCCGAGGCGTTCCAAGCGGCCTATGCAGCGGAAGCCGGCCAACGCATGCTGCAGGAAAAAGTCACCCTGTTGCATTGCACGACCGAATATCCAACGCCTTACGGAGATGTCAACCTGCGGGCGATGGACGCGATGGGGCAGGCGTTTGGGTTGCCGGTCGGTTATTCCGATCATACCCAAGGCATCGCCGTGCCGATCGCGGCGGCGGCGCGCGGGGCGGTGCTGATCGAAAAGCACTTCACCCTCGACCGCACCTTGCCGGGGCCGGACCATCAAGCGTCACTGGAACCTGATGAGTTAAAAGCGATGGTCGACGGCATCCGCCAGATCGAAGCGGCGCTTGGCGTCGCCGTCAAAGTGCCGGTCGCGTCCGAGTTGAAGAACAAGCCGGTGGCGCGCAAGAGCCTCGTCGCGGCCCGGGCAATCGCCAAAGGGGAACTGTTCACCGCCGAGAACGTTACCGTCAAGCGGCCCGGCACCGGGAAATCGCCGCTTTACTTCTGGGACGTGCTGGGCCGAACGGCCGAACGCGACTATCAGGAAGAAGACCCGATCTAAACGGAAGCAAAGGGAGTGTTGACATGAAAAACTGGAGACAGATTCTGATCCCCCCGTCTGCTTCCATCCTGCGCGCGATCGAGACGATCGACCAAGGGGCGTTGCAGATCGCGCTGATCACCGATGCGGCCGGCCGGCTGCTCGGCACCGTGACCGACGGCGATGTACGGCGCGGGATCTTGCGCGGCGTGGCGCTGGATCGGGACGTGGCGGAGATCATGAACACCGCGCCGATCACCGCGTCTTCGCAAGACACGCAAGAAACCATTTTGGCAACGATGAAGCAGCGCCGCCTGCAGCAGATCCCGATCCTCGACCGCGACGGTCTGGTCATCGGGGTGCAGGTGCTGGCCGACCTGCTGCGCGCCGGGCAAAAGGACAACTGGGTCGTCCTGATGGCGGGCGGTCTCGGTACACGGCTGGCACCGCTGACCAACGAAACGCCGAAGCCGCTGTTGAAAGTCGGCACGAAGCCGCTGCTCGAGACGATCATGCAGAACTTCATCGAATACGGGTTCCACAAATTCTACCTCTCCGTCAACTACAAGGCGGAGATGATCCGTGACTATTTCGGCGATGGTTCGCGCTTCGGCGTCGAGATCCGCTACGTCCACGAGGAAAAGCGCATGGGCACCGCCGGTGCTTTGTCGCTGCTGCCGGAGCGTCCGGAAGAGACTTTCTTCGTGATGAACGGGGATCTGCTGACCAAAGTCAACTTCCAGCAACTGCTCGACTTCCATCACGAGCATGGCGCGACGGGGACGATGTGTGTGCGGGAGTACGATTTCCAGATCCCGTACGGCGTGGTGAAAACGGACAAGCACCGCCTGCAAGGGATCGTCGAGAAGCCGGTCGAGCACTTCTTCGTCAATGCGGGGATCTACGTCTTAGAGCCGGAGTGCATCGACCTGATCCCGCAAGACAGCTTTTACGACATGCCGAGCCTGTTCGAGCAGCTGATCGGGCGGCAGAGCGAGACGAGCGTCTTCCCGATCCGCGAATACTGGATGGACATCGGCCAGATCGCCGATTACGAGCGGGCGAACGGCGAGTTCGCCGAGGTGTTCCTTGATCGGGGCTAAGCGCGTGCTCGCGGTGATCCCGGCGCGGGGCGGCTCCAAAGGCGTCCCGCGCAAAAACATCCGCGAGCTTGCGGGCAAGCCGCTCCTCGCCTGGTCGATCGAAGCGGCCCGGCAGTCCAAGTATATCGACCGTGTGATCCTGTCTTCCGATGACCCGGAAATCATCGAAACGGCTCAAGCTTGGGGCTGCGAAGTCCCATTCATCCGCCCGGCGGAGCTGGCCGCCGACGATACCCCCGGCATCGACCCGATCCTGCATGCCCTCAGCCAAGTGCCCGGCTATGACTACGTCATCCTGCTCCAGCCGACGTCGCCGCTGCGCACTGCGGAGGACATCGACGCCTGTGTCGAGCAACTGCTGCGCGCCGCGGCACCCTGTTGCGTCACCGTCACCGAGCCTGCCAAAAGCCCCTACTGGATGTACACCCTGCAGGCAAACAACGCCATGCAGCCGCTCATCCAGCAAGAGCTCGTCACCCGCCGCCAAGACCTCCCTAAGGCGTTCGCTTTAAACGGAGCTGTCTACGTGGCGGAAGCGGAGTGGCTGAAGCGGACGAAAAGCTTCCTCACAGAAGAAACGGTCGCCCACATTATGCCCAGCGACCGCTCCTTCGACATCGACACAGAGCTCGACCTCTTCTTAGCCGAAGCTCTTCTAAAACAACGAGTGGCTCAAAGGTAACTCGGGGGAGGGCGGGACCACCCAGCCAATCTGACCACCAAAAAACGCTGCCCCCATGGGCAGCGTCCTTCTTTTAAAGAATCTGGTTGAAAGTAAGCAAAATCGAGATCAAAATCGTCACGACCGCCGCCACCAAAAACGTAGCGTCACGGCCCTTCTCCGCGAGCTCGACCTTATCCCGCGCGTTCTTCTCCTCATCCTCGGCCCGCAGCTCCGCGACATCCTCCGGCGTCTTGCCCTTCGGAATGATCGCCGGCAGATTGTACCGCCTGCGGAACGAGAACAGCCGCGAGAAAATCACCACACCGAGGATCAAAAGCAACAGCCCAATCTGAAAAAGCGAATTCGATAAGTGCTCTGCAAAACTCGCCAACCCGTCCGGCCGATACTTAATCCAGACATACACCGCTACGACAACCGTCGCGATCAGCCCGATGTACAGCCCCCGCCTCAAACCTCTGCCCATCCTGCACCACCCTTCCTCATGCCACGACCCTACAGGTCGTAAATGCTCTCCACTTCTACCGTCTCAAAGCGGGTCGTATGCTCCTCCCCGCCCTGACGGTACCCTACTTCATAATATTCATACGTTCGTTCCACCAACCGGATATCGGTCACCCCGTAGTCGGTCATCAACAGCGCCACCAAGTCGGTTTTCGCCTCGGCCGCTTCCTCATCCGCCACGATCAGTTCGATCGCTTCCATCTGCGCCCACGACAAGAGCAGCAGATCGATATCGTTAACCGGCTCCACCTCAAGCAATGGATCGATGTTCGTATTGTTCGAATCGGTCACGTCTGTCACATCCTTTCCTGCAATGCCAATCTTCCATCTATCTTACCACATTTTTGCGCCGGTTAGCCCTGCCGCACAGGAAAACGAACGCCCGAGTGAGAAGTCATTAAGGAGACACACAACGAAAGGAGCTTGGACGATGCGCGAAGTGGTTCGAATCATGCAAGCGGGCGATCTGCACCTCGGCACGCCGTTTTCCGGAAGCGGGTTTCCGGTCGAAAAGGCGCGCAAAAGACGGCGCGAACTGCTCGGCACCTTCCGCAAACTGGTGGAAGCGGTCGTGGAGCAGAAGGCGGAGCTGTTGCTGCTCACCGGCGATGTCTTCGAAGCCGATTGGGTCTCGGAAGCAGAAGTCGCCGAAGTGCGCCAACTGCTTGCCGGGCTCAACCGTCCCGTGCTGATCACGCCGGGCAACCATGACTGTCTGCAACCGGGCGGCCCCTATTCCTTCGGGGATTGGCCCGACAATGTCCATATCTTCGGCCCGCAAGTGGAGGCCGTTTCATTTGAAGCGTACCATCTCACCGTACACGGCTACGGCTATGGAGCCAGATGGCTCAAGGAAAATCCCTTCCGCAACTACCGCGTCCCCGAAGACGGCGGCCTGCACATCGTAATGATCCACGGCTCCTTCGACGCGCCTGAAGGTACTCCGTACCTGCCGATCAGCGCCGCAGAAGTCAAAAACATCGGCGCCGACTACGCCGCATTCGGCCATTACCACCAAGCCAGCGTGTTGCTTGACCAAGCCGGTCTGATGCAGGCGGCCTATGCCGGGTCGCTGGAGCCGCTCGGCTACGACGAACCGGGCGAACACGGCGCCTTCCTGCTCGAAGTCACCCGTGGCGGGGCGCGCGTCGAATGGCTGCCCCTCGCACAGCGAGCGTACTGCAGCCTCGAAGTCGACATCAGCGGCGCCCAATCCCTTTTTGACATCGTCGAAAAAGTCAACACAGTGGTGCCCGCCGCGTCCAAAGGCCGCGACCTGCTCGACATCACCTTGAGCGGGGCACTCGATCCGGGACTGATTCTCGACCGCGAAGATCTCCTCGAGCGCCTGCAAGACATCGCCTATCACTTGCGCCTCGTCGATGACACCCATCCTGACATCGACGGCGACGCCTTTGCCGCGCATTCTGCGCAAGGCCGCTACGTGGCGCGGCTTCGCGAGCGGCTGGAAAGCGAAACGGACGAAGCGAAACGCCGCACCCTCGAACGGGCTCTGCAACTCGGCCTGCTCGCCTACGAACGCGGCAAGGTGGTGAACACATGAAGATCCTCAAAGCACAGATCGACGGTTTCGGCCGCTACAGCGGGGTGACCTTCTCTTTCGACCACGGCCTGAACATCATCTACGGCCCGAACGAAGCGGGCAAATCCACTCTGCAGCAGTTTCTCGTCGCCATGCTCTACGGCATGAAAAAGCCGGGACGCAAGCGCGCCGTCTACTTAGAAGAAGAAGCCAAATACCGCCCCTGGCAGGGCAGCCCCTACGGCGGCATTCTCTGGGTCGAGCAGGAAGGCGTCACCTACCGCATCGAGCGCTCGCTGCGCAAAGAAGACGAGTGGGTGCGCGTCTATCGGCAGGACACCGGCGAAGAGGTCACCAAGCGCTTTGCGGTCGATTCTAACAAAGAGCTCGCTTTCGCCAAAGAGCTGACCGGCGCGGACCGGGAGCTTTTTGTCAACACGCTGTGCATCGGGCCGGTCGATGAGCGCGAGCGGGCGTCGTGGCTGCGGGAAAGCGTGCGCCACTCCCAAGGGGGAGCTGCGGAAGAGCTGATCATCCCCGAGCAGTCGCGCATCCGCGATGCCGAAGAAGCGATCGCCAAGCGCCTCGAAGCGATCGGCACCGAGCGCGCGCCGACGAAACCGCTCGGCCTCGCGCTCAAACAGCGCGAGGAGCTGATCAAAGCCTATCAGGACGCGCTCGCCCAAGAGCATTCCCAGCGCGACGCCCGCCTGAACGCAGAAGGCGAAGCGGCGGAGTGGCAGGAAGCTGTCCACGACGAGCAGCGCCTGCGCCGCGAGCTGGGGGAACAGCTCGCCCTGTACCTCAACGTGCAGGAAGCACGCCGCGGCGAACTGGCCGGGCGGCTGTTGCAGTTGGAGGAGGCGCTAGAAGCCAACGCTGCCCTCGCGCCGCTCGGCATCGGCGAAGACGCCTTCCGCGACGTGCAGCAAGACTTCCAGCGCCTCGTCACCGCGAAGCAGGAGACCGACTCCTACCAAAAACGCCTGCAAGTGCTGGAAGAAGAATCTCGCACGGCTGCCCAATACGCCGCCCAGCACAAGGGAATGGATGAAAGCAAACTCTCCCAGATGGAACAGACGGCCAGCCGCCTGGAGTGGTACGAAACGCATACCGAGCAGGGAGCCGCCCCGCGCGACGCCGCAGAGCTGGAAGACCTCGAAGTGCGCCACACCACAGCGCATCGCAGCTTCCTGCTCGGCGTGGCCGCCACGGTGATCGCCATCCCGCTGACTTTTTGGCAGCTCTACATCGGCATCTTGCTGCTCCTCGCCTTGTTTTTCACCGCCTCGTCTTATGTATCGAAAGGCAAGCTGGCGGCGGAGATCGAGAAATGGAAGCAGGGGCAGAAAAGCACCGAGCTGGAGCAGGAGGCGATGTCGGCCGAGCAGGAGCGCCTGGAAGCGTCCCTGCAGCAGCAGCTCGCCGACTTCGGCGTCGACACCCCGCGCCAGTTCCGCCAAAAGTGGAACGACCTGCTCAAAGCGCGCCAGCAAGTCGCCTTGTACGACAAGCAGTTCCAATGGCTCCATGGCGAACTCAACCGCGCCAACTCCGAGCGCGACATCATCGCCCGCCGCGTCTTGCGCGTCATCGGCGGCGAAGAGTCGCAGGCGGCGTCCTACGACAACGACGCCTTGCGCCGCGAGATCGAGACATGGGAAGCGCGCTTCGCCGAATCCCGCCGCCGCAAAGAGCAGGCTCTGGTCTGGGAGCGCGAACAGGCCGACTTGCAGCACGAGCTGCAACTGCTCGACAAAGACCTCCAGCGCTATGTCGAGATCGCCGACCAGCTCGGCATCCGGCCTGCGCCGCCTTCGCTGTTGCTGCAGGAGACGGTGAGCGGCGAGGAAGTGGAGCGCCGGTACGAGGCATGGCGGACGGCCGATCGCGTTTTGCTGGAGAAAAAGTCCACCTATGCGGCCGCCAGCACCCGCTACGAGACGCTGCAGGAAGGGGCGGCTGCACCGGCCGATCTGCTCTTGGAGAAGGAGCGGGCCGAAGCGGCGCTGCAAAGCATCGCCGAAGAGCGGGAAGCGCTGTTGATCGCACAGGAGCTGTGGAGCGAAGTGAAAGAAGAGCTCTACCAGGCGATCGCGCCGCGCTTTGCCGGCGGGTTGTCCGAAGTGACCGCGCGGATCACCGGCGGGCGCTATCAGGAAGTCTACCTCGACCGCGAAGAGGCGATCACGACGATCTCGCCCGACTCCGGCTACACGGTGGAGCTATCCTCCTTGTCGGCGGGCACGATGGACCAGATCACCTTCGCGCTCGGCTTTGCTCTCTCCGGCTGGATGATCCCGGGCGGCGAGCAACTGCCGCTGCTGCTCGACGAGCCGTTCCGCCGCTATGACGACGGACGACTCGACGCGGTGTATGACGTGCTGCTGGAAGAGGCGGACAACCGCCAGATCTTCCTCTTCACCTGCCGCGAGCAGGAAGTCGAGCGCCTGCAGCAACTCGGCGGCGGCCGGACGGGCTTCGTCGATTTAAAAGTTGAAAAATATGGTATGATAAAGAGGACATAATAAGCTTTGTTCTACATACCAGCACCATGCTAAAAAGGGGGACCACATCGATGAAGAAGACGGTAAGCATCATCGGCGTCCCGATGGACCTCGGCCAAGGCCGCCGCGGCGTCGACATGGGGCCGTTCGCGATCCGCTATGCCAGCGTGAAAGAGCGCATCGAACGCCTCGGACTGACGGTGAAAGACCAAGGCAACATCCATGTGCCGACGGCGGAGACGCACGACATCGAGAACCAGAAGCTGAAATACCTGCCGGAAGTGGCGCGTGTCTCGGAAGACCTCGCATCGAAAGTGAGCGACACGATGGCACAAGGCCATTTCCCGGTCATCCTGGGCGGCGACCACTCGATCTCGATCGGCTCGATCGCGGGCATCGCAAAGCACTTCAAGAAGCTCGGCGTGATCTGGTTTGACGCGCACGGCGACATGAATACCGAAGACACCACGCCGTCGGGCAACATCCACGGCATGCCGCTTGCGACCTGCATCGGCGACGGCAATGAGAAGTTGGTCAACATCGCCGGGTACGCGCCGAAGCTGCGCCCGGAGAACGTCGTCATCGTCGGCGCGCGCTCGATCGACCCGGATGAGCGCGAACTGATCAAAAAGCACGGCATCACCTGTTTCACCATGCATGAGATCGACAAGCTGGGCATCGCGAAAGTGATGGAAGAAGCGATCCGCATCGCCTCGAACGGCACGGACGGCATCCACTTGTCGCTCGACCTCGACTCGATCGACCCGGACATGTGCCCGGGCGTCGGCACCCCGGTGCTCGGCGGCGTCACCTACCGCGAAGGCCACCTCGCGATGGAGATGCTCTACCAGTCGGGCAAAGTCGTCTCCTGTGACCTCGTCGAAGTCAACCCGATCCTCGACGAACACAACATCACCGCCCGCACCGCCGTCGACCTGCTCTGCTCGCTGCTCGGCGAATCGGTGATGTAATTTCAAACACCAGAAAGGCACCCGGAATGGGTGCTTTTTTTGTTTGTAAAAGCACGATCAAAACAGCTTTGGATTGATCTAATAGAAATATTTGTATAATATTAATTGGATTAGTATGAATATTTTAACGGAGGATGGTTTCTAATGAGATCCAGTCACAAAGTCACATGCACCGCAATTTCTCTGTTCCTGTTGCTTTCACCTGCGTCTGTCTTTGCGGAAGGGGGAACACAGGTCGATCTAACCACAGGCGGCAGCGCCACAGCAAACTCGGTATCACCAGTAGATGGATATACTGATTATAAGCCCGAGTATGCGTTTGACGATGTCGTCTCAGGTACCTATAACATCTGGAAGTCGAATCGAGAAAAAACATCATGGCTGCAATATGAGTTCCCATCTCCCAAACGAGTTAGCGCGTACACGCTGATGTGGCCGATTATGGTTTCTCAGTGGACGACTGCCCACATGCCCAATACCTGGCGATTTGAAGCTTGGGATGAAGAATCAGGTGTGTGGGTGGTCCTTGACACTCAAAATGCCGTTACGGGTTGGGTTGCCGGTTCAAAACGCACGTACCAAATCACAAATACACGATTCTTTAGGGTATATCGCATTTATATTACAGCCTCGAACTATGCGACTTACGATCGATACAATCCATACAACGCGATTGGCGAAATGGAGATGTTAGGTGATCCGCTGGACTCGCCCTTGCAACTCGACATCGACACGACGAGAGCAACCATCTACGGTGGCCAGCTCTTTGAGACGTACGTCGTCTCGCGCAACGCGACCAGTCTGGCCGTCGAGGAAGCGACGGTGGCATACGATTCCAACCTCTACGAGTTCGTATCGGTCACCCCACAGCCCGGATTCCAAATTACCAGTCAGGACACCTCCACGCCGGGGCAGCTACGCTTCAGCCTGACCAGCCCGGGTGCCGCTTTTAACACCACGGGCGAGACCAAACTGCTCAAACTGACCTTCCGCGCCAAGGAACAAGCGGGTGCTGGACGTATCGAAACCACAGCAGGCTCCGGCACGTTCACTTCCGGCACGCAGATCGTCGCATCGCTAGGCAGTGAAACGATCACCGTCAATGTCAAAACGGCAGACGTCAACCTCGACGGCTCGGTCACCACGGCCGACTTGGCGATGGCCGCCTACGCACATGGCGGGGCGCCCCTTGCCGGATATGCCCGCGCTGACGTGAACAAGGACGGCACGGTCGACTTCGCCGACCTCAACCTGATCAGCCAGGCGTTGGAACCCACTCCGTTCCTGAACGGAGGCACCGGCTACACCCTCGACCTCACGCAAAGCGGAGACGTGTCGGCCAGCTCTTCGCATCCAAAGACGCAGTATTATCTGCCATACTACGCTTTTGACGGCGATGTCACCTCTAATTACTATTGGAATGCAGGCGCGTACGTGAATAAAGGTTGGCTGATGTATGACTTCAAGATTCCGCAACGGATCGGCAAATACTCATTAATGTGGCAAACGCTCGTCGGCTTCGAGAGCTACATGCCGAAAAGCTGGACCTTCGAAGGTTATGACGAGGCGCAAGGGAAATGGATGGTACTGGACACGCAGAAAGACAAAACGACTTGGCTGACCGGAGTTCGGCAGTTTTTTGACTTCCCGAATAGCAATGCCTACAAACAGTACCGAATTAACATCTCCGCAGCCAATCATTCCACCTATGTCGGCGTCGGTGAAATGGAGATGTACGGTAAACTCGACTCTCACCCGGAGCTCGGAATCGAGAGCGTAGCAGATACAGTCACAGCAGGTACCGCTTTTGAATCCTATATCGTCGTGACAAACGGCAATGCCATGCACGCGGAAGACGCCAAGGTCAGCTACGACAGCTCGCTCTTCGAGTTCGTCAGCGCCGTACCTGTAGCCACGGGCACCGAGATCGTCCGCCAAGACACCGCCACACCGGGCCAACTGCGCCTGACCCTTGCCAATACCGGGTCTCAAAACGCAGTCAACGCCGGCCAACTGGTCAAGCTGACCTTCCAAGCCAAACCTGGCGCCACAGGCACCGGCAACATCGAAGTGCAAAGCGGAACGGCAGCCACTGCGACCGGGGCTGAGATCGCTCCCCTCACTTCCGGGGCCTCGATCACCGTACAATAAACGAAAACACCAGAAAAGCACCCGGAATGGGTGCTTTTTTGATTGACGGAAAATGGGTGAGGGTTTATACTCGTTTTATCAAATACCATTAATCCGATTCGGAAATGCGGGATTGGACGCTTGCCCGTTTTGGGAACCCTTCGCCCGTGTCGTGTATATGTTAAAACAGGGTTGGAGGTAGGCATTCGTCATCCCGATGCGGAAGGGACTGCTATTTATGTCCCTGTGATAAGGAATCCTTATTCGGAACATAAGGGTTGATTATTCATCGAGATTGCAGGAGGAGAGTGTAGAGGATGAGCACGAAGTCGTTTGTTTTGTCCGCAGAGGAAGTAGCACGCTTGAATGAAGAGTACCTGAACAAAAGCCCGGAAGAGATCTTGCAGCTGGCTTTTGAAAAAGTGGAGAACATCGCGTTTGCCTGCAGCTTCGGCGCTGAAGACGTGGCGATTGTCGACATGATCGTCAAAATCAAGCCGGACGCGAAGATTTTCTATCTCGATACGGACCTCCTGTTTGCAGAAACGTACGAGGTGCGCGACCGCATCCTTGAAAAATACAGCGCCAACCTGATCAAATACTCCCCGCTGCTGACGTTGGAAGAGCAGTCCGACCGGCATGGTGCCGAGCTGTGGAAGAGCGACCCGAACGGCTGCTGCGGCATCCGCAAAGTCGAGCCGCTGCAGCGCGCGCTGGGCGAGCTGGATGCCTGGATCACCGGGATTCGCCGCGAGCAGTCGCCGACCCGTGCGGAAGCGGGCGTCGTCGAGCTCGACACCAAGTTCAACCTCATCAAATTCAACCCGATCGTCATGTGGTCTGATAAACAAGTCTGGGATTACATCACCGCAAACGATGTGCCGTACAACAAAATGCACGACCAAGGATATCCGTCCATCGGCTGCACCCACTGCACCCGCTCGGTCAAGCCGGGCGAAGACCCGCGCGCTGGCCGCTGGGCCGGACATGAGAAGACGGAGTGCGGCTTGCACCAATAAACGCACCGGACGCGGCCAGAGAGAGCGCTCACCCCGTCGCCGCTGCACATCCTTGCGTTTTTGCCTTGCGACAGGAGGTTGTTGAATGAGTTGGGAAGTATCGTTGGGCGGTTTCGTCGTCGGATTGCTGATCGGATTGACGGGGATGGGCGGGGGTCTGGTGATGACTCCGATGATGATCTTTCTCTTTGGGGTGTCGCCGACCGTGGCGGTCGGCACCGACTTGCTCTACGCGTCGATCACAAAGATATTTGGCGGGTACCAGCACTGGCGTCAGAAGACGGTCGACTGGACGGTCGTCAAGCTGCTCTCGATCGGGAGCGTGCCGGGCGCCTTTCTCGGCTCGATGACGATCCTGTACCTGCAGAGTTTATATGTGGACAGCGTGGAAGGCATCGTCGGCCGCATGCTCGGCTTCACCTACCTGCTGATCGCGTTCGTGATGATCTTCCGCATGTTCAAGAAGCAGAAGACGGCGGCAGACAACGGGGAGCCGATCAAGCCGGATAAGAAAAAGATGATCACGCTCGGACTGATCGGCGGCTTTATCGTCGGTCTGACCTCCGTCGGCTCCGGGACGCTGTTCATGGCCTTCCTGCTGCTGATCTATCCGGTCGCGGCGTCCCGTCTGGTCGGCACCGACATCGTGCAGGCCGTGCTGGTCACCGGCGTCGCCGGAATCGCCCACCTGGCGATCGGCAACGTCAACCTGCCGCTGGTCGGCTTCCTGCTGCTCGGCTCGATCCCGGGCATTCTGATCGGCAGCCGCATGTCGCTGAAAATACCGGAGCTGGCTGTGCGCTCCTGTCTCTTTTTGATGATCTTCTTGTCCGGATTCAAGATGCTGTTTAATTGAGGAGGTCTGTACGAGTGAATGGACTGATTGCGCCACATGGCGGAACATTGATCAACCGCGTGCTGAGAGGCGAGCAGCGCGCAGAACAGCTGAAAATCGCCGCCAGCGCGAAAGAAGTCGCGCTGGACGCGTTTGCGCTGTCCGACTTGGAACTGATTGCAAACGGCGCGTTTTCGCCATTGACCGGTTTTATGGGCCAGGCGGACTATGCTTCTGTCGTCGAAACGATGCGCCTGGCCGATGGCACCGTTTGGAGTTTGCCGATCACGCTGCCGGTGTCTGAAGAGACGGCGGGCGGAATTGGGATCGGGGAAACTGTCGCGCTGGTCGGCGCAGACGGCGTGACCTACGGCACGCTGGAAGTCACCGAGAAATTCACCCCGGACAAAACCCGCGAGGCACAAAAGGTCTACCGCACCACCGACACCGCGCACCCGGGCGTGGCGAAGCTGTATGCCCGTCCGAACGTCTACCTCGCCGGGCCGGTCTGGCTGATCGAAAAGAAGGCCGATCATGAGTTCCGGGAGTTCCGCTTCGACCCGCAAGAAACCCGCGCCTTGTTCGCGGAAAAAGGCTGGCGCAGCGTCGTCGGGTTCCAAACGCGTAACCCGGTGCACCGCGCCCATGAATACATCCAAAAATGCGCCTTGGAGATCGTCGATGGCCTGTTCCTGAACCCGCTGGTCGGCGAAACGAAATCGGACGACATCCCGGCCGATGTGCGCATGGAAAGCTACCAGGTGCTCCTCGAGAACTACTACCCGCAAGCGCGCGTCGCGCTGGGCGTGTTCCCGGCGGCGATGCGCTATGCCGGCCCGCGGGAAGCGATCTTCCACGCGCTGGTGCGCAAGAACTTTGGCTGCACGCACTTCATCGTCGGGCGCGACCATGCCGGTGTCGGCGACTACTACGGCACCTACGACGCCCAGGAGATCTTCCGCAACTTCACCGCCGAAGAGCTCGGCATCCAGCCGCTGAACTTCGAGCACAGCTTCTACTGCACCAAGTGCGGTTCGATGGCTTCGACCAAGACCTGCCCGCACGAGAAAGCGGACCACCTCACGCTGTCCGGCACCAAAGTCCGCGAGAAGCTCCGCGCCGGGGAAAGCCTCCCCATCGAGTTCACCCGCCCGGAGGTCGCCGACGTGCTGATCCGCGGTCTGCGTGAAAAAGCTGTTGTCAAGTAAGGCGCTGAACCTGCGTGCAAAGACCGATGTCCTTTTGGGGCATCGGTCTTTTTTCCTTGGGGAACTGCTATTCAGTAGCAGGAATTATTTAGCAAGCAGGGAAATGAAAAAGAACATGAAACTTTTTCGGCGCGAGTTCGTATGTACAGACAGCCGGAACTAAAGACGGCGGAGGAACGTAATGGAACTGATAGAACAGCGTATCGTAAAACGGGCTCAAAAAGGCGACCGCCTGGCATTTGCGGAGCTGGTCGAACTGTACAAAGACAAGTTGTTCAACCTGGGCTACCGCATGCTCGGCAATCCGCAGGAAGCGGAAGACATCGCACAAGAGGCGTTTTTGCGGGCGTATGCGCACCTGAACAAGTACAACGCGAATCACAAGTTTTCGACCTGGATCTACCGCATCGCGACCAATCTGTGCATCGACCGCATCCGCAAGAAAAAGGCGGACTACTCGCTCGATGCCGAAGTGGACGGGATCGAAGGAGGCGACATGTATTCGCGGCTGAAGGCGCCCGGCGACACGCCGGAGCAGGAAGCGGTGCGCAACGAAGCGCGTCAGGAGGTGCAGGCGGCGATCGAAGCCCTGCCTGACAACTACCGCACAGCCGTGATTCTGAAATATATGCACGACCTGTCTCTGCAGGAGATCAGTGAAATACTCGAGGTGCCGGTTTCGACAGTCAAGACGCGCATCCATCGCGGACGCGAGGCACTGCGTGCCTGTCTCCGGCCGATGCAATAGGGAGGTGCCCATACGTGAGCTGCCAAGAACATAGCGAAGAACTGCTTCATCGGTATCTGGATGAAGAGATGAGCGTAGCCGAGCGCACCGATTTTGAAGCACACCTCGCCGCCTGCGAGCGCTGCCTGACCCACTTCACGGAGGTGGGCTCGACGATCCAACGCCTCGAAGGCGGCGAATGGCACAAGGCGCCGGCCGGCTTTACGGAAAGCGTGCTCGCCAAGCTGGAGCACGTCGCGCCGCCGCGCCGCAACTGGCGCGTGCCGATCATGAAGTACAGCGGCATCGCAGCGGCCGTCCTGCTCGTGTTCGGGCTCGGCGCATCGTTTGCAACGCCGGAGGAGTTCGCGTTGCAAGCCAACCACACCGACGGGCTGATCATCACGGACGGCAAAGTGATCGTGCCCGAAGGCAGTGAATACAACGGCGATCTCGTCATCCAAAACGGCGACATCGAAGTGCGCGGCAAAGTCAACGGCAACGTCACCGCACTGAACGGCCAAGTGCATCTCGCCCGCAGCGCCGGGGCCGACATCTCCGGCGAAGTGGCCGAAGTGGACGAAGCGTTTGAGAAGATCGGCTATTATTTGAAAGAAATCTTTCGCGACCTGTTCGGAAAAGGCCGATAACGCATAAAAATCCTCTCTTCCTGCATCGGCGGGCGGAGGGGATTTTTATTTTCATTCAAGATTTCTTAGGAAGGAAGTCTAATAGTTCAGATCGTACTTATAATTAAAGAAAAGGGTTTATGCAGACCTGTGGAAAAAGGATGACAGGTTCGTCCCTTCTATTGTATAATTTTAAATGCAAGAAGAAACCATCTTAACGTCGGCTTTACTTGTTTGGGAAATTTTGAAAAATATTTTCACAAGTTTGCAAATGTGTTGACGGGGTCGTTGGGGATACAAGTAAGAAAGAAAACTGAAAAGTAGGTGGGTACTTATGGCTACCAGTATCTGGAGGACGCCGCGGTTCCTGTTCTACGCGACGGGGAGTATTGTGAACAACCTCGGCAACCAGCTGTATTTTCTGGTGTTGCCGTTGATGGTCTACAGCATGACACACTCGGCGTTGAACATGAGTGTGATGGCCGTCTGTGAAGCGCTGCCACAGGTGCTTTTATCCTTATTTGCCGGGGCGTTGGTCGACAGGCTGTCCAGGCGGACGGTGATCTTCAGTGCGCTATGCTTCCAAGCGGTGTGCTGCTCGATGATTCCGATCTTGTATTTCACAGACCTGTTACAGGTGTGGATGCTGTACATTCTTGGCACGATGCTGTCGATCGGGCAGATCTTCCTGCGCTCCGCCGAATTCGCGGCAGTGCCGGCGATGTTTCCCGACCGCAAGCTGGAAGCGAGTGCAGGGCTTTCGTCCTGCTTTACGGCGACGACGATTATGGGGCCGCTGCTGGCCGGTCTGCTGATCGCATCGCTTGAATATCCGACGTTGCTCGTGATCAATTCGCTGACCTACTTCGCACCGATCCTGCTCTGCTTGTGGAGCCGGATCCCGCATGAGAATATGGGCGGGGTGCGCTCGGCCCGCCAGGTGCTGACCGACACGAAAAACGGCTTGCGCTTCATCCTCAGCAGCCGGATCCTCGTTTCGATCGCGCTGGTGATGGGGCTATCCAATTTTGCGGACAGCGGCATCTTAACTGTGGTGCTGTTCCATCTCAAACATGAGCTGACGAAGCCCGACAATTACATATCCTTCGTGCTGATGGTCAACGGCCTCGGCATGCTGGTCGGCACGTTTGTGCCGCAGAAGTTCAAATGGCTCGCCAAAGGCAAGATGATGTTCGCAGCGCTGTTGATCAACAATATCGGGGTGGCGATGTTCCTGCTGCCCGTCACGTGGATCGCACCGTTTGCTTTGTTCACCGGTTCGATCGGCGGCATGATGCTGCACATCGCCTATACGGTTTTGATTCAAGAGTCGGTGCCCAACGATATGCTGGGCCGGGTCAATGGCGCGATGCGCACGCTGATCCTGATCACCTTCCCGCTATCCACGTCGATGCTTGGCTCGATCACCGGGTTCTTCGGTTCGGTAACAGCTTTTATCACGGCGGTCTCATTATCGATCATTCCGCTTCTGATCATTCTGCGCGGCCCGGTCTTCCGCTTCTCGCAGCAGCAGCTGCAGGAAGATCTGCTCAGCAGCCAAGCCAAAGTCATCTCGTAAACAGCTCCCTCGGGGGCTGTTTTTTCAATTTCTTGTTCATCTTATTAGTAGATACGCAACGCGGGCCAAGGCTCTGGGGGCATGACAATTTTTCGAAAACCTGTAAAAGGAGATACTACCCCTCTAGCGAATGAAATAGAATAGATTATGCATGCAATGTTTGGCATGGGAACGGACATAGTAAGCAAGAGATTTTGAAAGGCAGTAGGTGGCTCCTTTGCAGAATTCCTTTTCACAACTGATAGGCGGGTTCAGCCTGTTTGACGCGCTGGACATCCTGATCGTTGCTTTTGTGCTGTACAAGATGATCCAGCTCATTCGCGGCACGAGAGCGGTGCAACTGCTCAAAGGGATCGTGGTGATCCTTTTGGCTACCGGGGTGAGCAGCGCGCTGCAGCTCAATGCGCTGAACTGGCTGCTGGATAAGATTTTGACGATCGGCCTGTTTGCGATCCCGGTCGTGTTTCAGCCGGAGCTGCGCCGCGGGCTGGAGCAGCTCGGACGCGGCAAGTTTTTCTCCTGGAGCTCGACGGCGATGCTGGAGGAGGAGGACATCCCGAAGATGATCTCCGAAGTGACGAAAGCCACGCAGGTGCTTTCGAAAAACAAGATCGGCGCTTTGGTCGTCATCGAGCGCGAAACGGGACTCAGCGACTATTACGAGTCGGGGATTCCGATCGGTGCGGTCGTCTCGTCGGAGCTGTTGATCAACATCTTCATCCCGAATACGCCGCTGCATGACGGAGCGGTGATGATGCGCGGCAATCGGATCGTGGCGGCGTCGTGCTTCCTGCCGCTGTCCGACTCAACGCGGATCGCCAAGGAGCTCGGCACGCGCCACCGCGCGGGGATCGGGATCACCGAGGTCTCCGATGCGCTGGTCGTGATCGTGTCGGAGGAGACTGGCACCATCTCGGTCGCCGTCAACGGCGACATCACGCGCAACCTCGATGAGCAGTCGTTCCGCGAGCTGTTGACCACGCATCTGGCGCCGGCGAAACAGTCGGGCTTCTCGCTGTTTGGCAGAAAGGCGGGGTCTTGATGATGGATCGTTTTCTGCGCAACAACACGGTGGTCAAGATCCTGTCGGCGGTGCTTGCGATCCTGCTCTGGCTGATCGTGCAGCAGTCGGACGAGACCGGCACACAGTCCGGATTGACCGCCCAGCCGCAGCAGCAGTTGGAGAAAAACGTGGTCGTGCTGTACGACGAGCAGAACTACTACCTGGTCAAAGCCCCGAAAGTCACCTTGACCTTGCGCGGCTCCTACCTCGACATCATGAACGCTGTGGCGCAAGGCGACGCGATCAAGGCGGTCGCCGATGCGTCCAAGCTCGGCGTCGGCACGCATGAGGTGCCCGTTTACGTGCACGGGGCGCCGGCAGGGGTGTCGATCGAAAGCGCCTCCGTGCAGATCGAGCTGGAGGCGGTGGAGAACCGCGAGTTCCCGATCGAGCTGCGCATGGAAGGGAAGCCGGGCGAAGGCATGGTGGCGGGCGACGCGCTCGTCTCGCCGAAGACGGTGATCGTCACCGGGGCCAAGTCGGCGCTGAACAGCATCGACCAGGTGGTCGCGACGATTTCGCTGGATGAAGCGAAAGAAGTGATCCAGACCTCGGTGCCGCTGACGGCGGTGAACAAGAAAGGCGACCCGGTGCAAGGCGTGCGCCTCTCCCGCGACCGGGTGGAAGTGAACATCCCGATCGTCAAGCCGTCCAAGTCGGTGCCTTTGCGACTGCAGTTCAAAGGCGACCTCGCGCCGGGCTATGCGGTGCAGGAAGTGAAGCAGTCCGGCACGGTGACGATCTTCGGCACGGCGAACGCGCTGGCGGAGATCGACTCCTACCCGGCGCCGGTGATCGACCTGACCGGGATGAACAAGACGACGAAACTGACGCTGAAACTCGCACAGGTGGAAGGCGTGACCGAGGTGCAGCCGACCGAAGTGCAGGTCGAAGTCGTGGTCGTCGCAGCTGCCAAGCGGACGTTTGACAACATCGAAGTCAAAGTCACCGGGCTGAAAGCAGGGGAGAGCTACAAGGTCCTCGGCACCACCGAACGCGTGTCGGTCACCGTCGAAGGAGCGAAGAGCAAGCTCGACGCTTTGACGGCACAGGACATCAACGCATTCCTCGACCTGACCAACCAGCCGGGCGGCGAAGGCGAGATGCGCGTGCAAGTGAACTCGCCGAATTTCGTCAAAACGCTGGAAGTCACCCCGCCAACCTTGAAGCTGGAGATCCAAAAGTAGATCGTGCGCCGGAGCCGGTAAGGTCCCTCCGGCGCTTTTTTTCAGAAAGGGTGCAACCAAACGTTGGGCTCGTGCGTCATATAAGAGGTTGAAAGTTCATACATTCAGAGACACGTTGCACGGGCAAGGTGGAGGAAAAGATAGGGTATTGTGCAGAACGCCGTTCTGTGTGACAATAAATAAATTGAGAGTGAGTACCATTTTCTCAGTGAAGGAGCTATCGTTTCGTGGCGCAATATTTTGGAACTGACGGAGTTCGCGGTGTAGCCAACCTCGAACTGACCCCTGAATTGGCATATAAGTTGGGCCGTGCCGGTGCGCACGTCCTGACACAAGGCATCGATAAAGAACGCGCCAAGATCGCGGTGGGCAAAGACACCCGCATCTCGGGCGATATGTTAGAAGCAGCACTGATCGCAGGTATCATGTCGGTCGGCGTCGACGTTGTGCGCCTCGGCATCATCCCCACGCCGGGCGTGGCCTACCTGACCCGCTCGCTGGAGGCGGATGCGGGCGTGATGATCTCCGCATCGCACAACCCGGTGCCGGACAACGGGATCAAATTCTTCGGCGGCGACGGTTACAAACTGACCGACGCGCAAGAAGCGGAATTCGAGCGCCTGCTCGACGCGGCGGTCGACGAACTGCCCCGTCCGACGGGCGAAAAAGTCGGCCGGGTCTACGAAGAAGTAGATGCAGGCCGGTTGTTCACCGAGTTTCAGAAGTCGACGATCCGCAACCGTTTTGACGGCGTGAAGGTCGTGCTCGACTGCGGCAATGGTGCTGCGTCCTTCGTGGCGGCCGACGTGTTCCGCTCGCTCGGGGCAGAAGTCATTTCGATCTTCTCCGAGCCGACCGGCACGAACATCAACGTCGGCTGCGGCTCGACGCACCCGGAAGTGGTGCGCGAGGCGGTGCTCGAACACCAAGCGGCGCTCGGCCTATCCTTTGATGGCGATGCTGACAGACTGATCGCAGTCGATGAGCTCGGCAACATCGTCGACGGCGACTACGTGATGGCGATCCTCGCCACCGCGCTCAAACAGCGCGGCGAGCTGGAAGGCGACACGGTGGTGGCGACGGTGATGTCGAACATCGGCTTCCTGAAGGCGATGCGCGAACAGGAGATCCACGTGGTCAAGACGGCAGTCGGCGACCGCTACGTGATGGAAGCGATGAAGGCGGACGGCTTCGTCCTCGGCGGCGAGCAGTCCGGCCACATCATCATGCTCCAGCACAACACCACCGGCGACGGTCTGCTGACCGCGCTGCACCTGGCCGACATCATGGTTGAGTCCAAGCGGCCGATGAGCGCGCTGCGCAGCGTCATGCAAAGCTTCCCGCAGATCATGGTCAACGTGCGTGTGGCGACCAAAGACGGCTGGAAAGAGAACGCGAAGATCGCCGCGGCGATCCAGCGCGTCGAAGAGATCCTCGGCGCGGACGGCCGCGTGCTGGTGCGTCCGTCCGGTACGGAGCCCTTGATTCGCGTGATGGCAGAAGGCCCGGAAGAAGAGTCCCTGCGCCGCTACGTGAACGAAATTGCCGATGTGGTGCGCGAGGAACAAGGCGAGAAATAGAAGAGATGGAAAAAGGGCAGGGTGTGTACCCGCTTCCGGTGCACACCGAACCACCCTTTTGGCTGTTCGTGCATATATTCTTTGTAGGAGGTGATGCGGGGCGAGAGATGAGCGTTGTGCAAGACAGCAAGACCTATTTTTCAAAAAGCGCCTGAACTGGACGCACGGACGGAAACAGCGATCCAGTTGACGAGGTGGAGGAGTATCGAAAATCGGCGGATGCCTCCCGGTGTATAGCCGCACCGAAAGAGCGTTTTCGAAATCCGGCAGGTGACTGGCGGGACAAGAGATGCTTTGGCTACAACTGAGCGTTTAACAAAAAACAGGACAAACTGTTTGTGGCTGCTTATGAACCGTTTTCATAAGCCTGATTTCCTATTGCCTTAGATAGGCGTTCAAACAGTGAGCTGTCCCACAATCGAGGAGGATTTTCATACATGTGTGGAATCGTTGGTTACATCGGGAACAAGCAAGCGCAAGACGTACTGTTGCACGGTCTGTCCAAGCTGGAATACCGCGGTTATGACTCCGCGGGCATCGCAGTTTTTGACAACGGCGGCGTGTCCTTGAAAAAGTCGGTCGGTCGCCTGGCGAACCTCGCCGAACTGGTCGACGGCCCGGACCGCATCTCCGGCTCTCAAGGCATCGGTCACACCCGCTGGGCGACGCACGGCCGTCCGTCTGATGAAAACGCGCATCCGCATCAGGACAACCAAGGCAACTTCACCATCGTCCACAACGGCATCATCGAGAACTACATGCAGTTGCGCGATGAACTGACAGCGAAAGGTCATACCTTCCTGTCCGAAACGGATACGGAAGTCGTGGCACACCTGCTCGACGACATGTGGACGGGCAACTTCTTCGACACTGTGCTTGCCATCTCGAAGCGCATCCACGGCGCGTATGCGCTGGGCATCATGACCAAGCATGAGCCGGGCACACTGATCGCCGTGCGCAAACAGTCCCCGCTGATCGTGGGTCTCGGTGACGGTGAGAACTTCATCGCGTCCGACATCCCGGCGATTCTCGAGTACACCCGCAACGTGTACATTCTGGACGACGGCGAAATGGCCGTTCTGACTGCAGATAAGGTAGAGACGTTTGATTTGGAAGGCAACCCGACGACCAAAGAGATCTACGAAGTGACCTGGTCGGCCAGCGCCGCTGAAAAAGGCGGCTACGAGCACTTCATGCTCAAAGAAATCCACGAGCAGCCGCGCGCGATCCGCGACACCCTGACCGGCCGCATCTCCGAAGATGGCCAGAAAGTTGTGTTCGACGAGATCGCATGGCCGGCTGGCTACGCGGATCAGATCGACCGCATCCACATCGTAGCGTGCGGCACCTCCTGGCATGCCGGGATGGTCGGCAAGCAGGCGATCGAGCGCCTGACCCGCATCCCGGTCGACTGCGAGGTCGCGTCCGAGTACCGCTACCGTGATCCGATCGTGACGGAGAACACTCTGATCATCGTCATCACACAGTCCGGCGAGACGGCCGACACCATGGCCGCGCTGCGTGAAGCGAAACAGCAAGGCTCGCGCGTACTGGCGATCACCAACGTGGTCGGCTCCTCTGCAGCGCGTGAAGCGGACGATGTCATCTTCACCTGGGCAGGCCCGGAGATCTCCGTTGCCTCGACCAAGGCGTACACCACCCAGCTCATCTCCCTGTACCTCTTCGCAGGCTGGCTGGCACAAGAGCGCAAGTCCGCACAGGTGACCGAAGTACCGAGCATCCTGAGCGGCCTGAAGCAACTCCCGGAGCTGGCCGACATGGCGCTGCAAACCGCACCGTCCATCGAAGCGTTCGCGAAGAACTGGGCGGAGAAAGAGCACGCCTTCTTCATCGGCCGCGGCATGGACTATGCCGTGTCGCTGGAAGGGTCGCTCAAGCTGAAAGAGATCTCCTACATGCACGCCGAGGCGTATGCAGCAGGCGAACTGAAGCACGGTACGCTGGCGCTGATCGTGGAGGATATCCCGGTGATCGCGGTTGTGACTCAGGAGCAGCTGTATGAGAAGACTCTGTCGAACATCAAAGAAGTCAAAGCGCGCGATGCTTTTGTGCTGGCTGTGGCGTTTGAGGGCGATGAGGAGATCAAGAAGTCGGTCGATCAGGTGATCGCGATCCCGAGAGTGAATCCGTTCCTGTCGCCGGTGATCTCGGTGATTCCGCTGCAGTTGTTGGCGTACTATGCGTCTGTTGTGCGTGGGAATGATGTGGATAATCCGCGGAACCTGGCGAAGTCGGTGACGGTGGAGTAGTTGATTTAACAAAAGAGGCTATTTCTGTAGACTGACAAAAAGTTCTTTCTTTTTGACTGTATGCCGTGAATCAATCACGGCATACAGTCTTTTTTATAACGGGCGGCTTTTTTGGCGAAGCGATCTCAAGGTTGGAATGAAGTTCTATAAGCAAGTGAACGTTCTGCGTCCATTTTGGGAGCAACAAGAAAGTAAGCAGACAATAGATGAAGAAATATTATGTGATACCTATAATAAACTCGGTAATTCCTACTTTCGATTAAATGACTCAGGAAAGCTTGGCAGCTTATCAGCAAGGGCAACTTCACGTTGAAATGTATGGATTACCACTCCACGATTATGAAAAGCCTATACATAAACAGTGGCTATGGAGTATATTTTCTCCAAACAACAAACTGGGACTGTAATGAGTACAAGAAATTGACGTTTGAACGAGCGAGATTGTTGACATTTGATAAGTTGGAGGAAGTCTTACAAAGAGCTGGCAGGTGAAGATCGGATCTTTTTATATTGTAGACGAAACGAAAAAGTCACCATTATTGGCTCAATATTGAGTAGCAGAGACAAAATGAAAGAACTTTATTGTCGCTAAACGGTGACAAGTCAACGGTAGAATGTGGCTTCCTGAGTCCATTATGAAAGAACATTCTTGTCATGCAACAACTGCACTTTGAGGTGCAGTCCTTTTGTTTATGTCATAAGAAATAGCAATACTCAAGGACGTAATTTCATGTATTAAAATATGAAATACGTCCAAGTACTATTGTAGACAATGACAAAAAATGAGTTATGATGTAGAATATGTTTTGTGAGAATGATTTTAACAAAAGTAAGGGAGATCATTAGATGACAGTCCAACATTTTAAAAGGAATATCGAGGAGTTAAACAACATTCTTGAGGGTTTAGCTGACATGATTCATCTTTCGTTTACAAACATTCACGAGAAAAGGAGGATTCCTGACCGAGAACTTGTTGATAAATTGATTCATGTGTACGCTACATTCGATTCAATAACACAAGAATTGCAATCGCTTATGGTTGTCAATGGTATTATGATGACTGAAGATGTAACTTGGTCAACATTAGATGATCTGGAAAACGCGATGTTTCAAATTGAAGGAACGTTAAAGCAAAAGCAACAAATTGCTGATGCTCTGCTTGATTTGGAGAGATTTAACTTCGTTCGTTCAAGGTCTATTCAAGATGAGGAAATCCTTCAAGAAATTCGTCGTAATGCAGTATCACTGCGGGAAGAATGTCTTCAAGATACTGCGGAAAATTGGCAGTCGTTACTTGCTGCTGTTGAACCATATAAAGCTACTCTTTCGTTGCTTGAACCATTACGTGCGCTTGATGATCACATATGGGAAATTTATTACAAAATTTTCACGGAGAATTTCCCTCATTTGGATATCCCTTTTAAACGCGGGCGACTTTATCTCGATTCTATTTCAATGTCAGACCATACTAATTTGGTCAATGACACATCCGCAACACAACAGTCTGTTATGGTAGAAGTGGCGAAAGAACATGTTGAACTTCAAGACGAAGCACTTAAATCGACAGATGTACTTTTAGACGATGTAAATGAGGCAGATGAAGAATTGGAATATGTAAATTCCGATCGGATCGAATATTCAAATGTATTGGCTTTAACGACATTACCCACGAAATTGGTTGGAAACAATCCGATTTGTCGAAATTATGTAGAATCATTAATCTCTGTAGTGTCTGAAGTAAATGAGAGTCAGTTTTGTAGCCAAGAATACAAAGTATCGGACTTCGAGAAAGTGGAAAATGCAGCTGTTTCGATTTCTGAATATGCTGAAGACAATCTCGATGGGATCTCTTCCTCTGAAGATAATAATTCTTGTATTACGGACCATGTTGATGAAATTGTGGAAATCCAAGTTGGTGTACTGAACGAGGCTATGCAAGGTACTACAGTGGATCAACTTGAACTTGTTGTTGATAGCATCGACCATTTGAATACGTTTGAGAGTGGAAATATTCAAATGAAAAAGGTCGCTGAATCTGGTGAGATTGAAACGAAACTGACAAAAGAGATGAAAGAGGAGGCAAATGCAAATCTATCCGATAAGAAATTTGTGGCGCAGTTTCCGTTGCCGGATGTTGCTTTTTCTATTGCCGACGGTATTTTAAAAGGAGAAATTGAAGAGAATTTCAATTCTCTTCAACTTCTGCTTTGGTGTTTGATCAAAGAAGATAAACTTGAAATGGCGTATTGGATTGCAGAGTTTATCGAACAAAAGTATCCGGAGGAGGTAGAACTCCCCTCCTACTTAGTGAAGGACACTTTGCTTGCTCGTGATGTTCGCCATAACGTGGGTGCGATTTCTATGGTACTTAAAGAGGATTTCGAGAAATTGGATCGTTTGGAGAAGGTAGAATCGAGCATTGGACTGAGATATATGGTGATAGCGGCCACGTTAAGGCCGTCCGTGCTGGCTCCAAATACGAATGCTCCGCACTATTTGTCTGTGTATAATCCGAAGTGGCTACCTAAACAGATATATGAATTGTGCAAAGTAATTGCAGAGTTCGGGAAAAGCTTCACAGCCTTGGACCTCAGTTCTATCAAAATTGCTCGAGGCCACTCTGCATGGGATTCGGGCTTGGAAGATCTTCGTAGGCGAGTCAAAGAGACCTTTAGCTCTTTTCCTGCTCAGACCATGCTGTTTGCACCAGCTACGAAGGTTTGGAGGAAGTGGCTTGAAACAGATGGAATAATCAATCGGATGTTAGATCCCATCATGCGAAACGACGAAAGTGCTTTGGAAGATGTTAAGGGGTTGGTTGAACAGTATTCGGATCCCTCTGAAGTTCGTCGTAAAATCGAGTTTACTGACAGACAAGAATTGAAACGCCACGGAGGTCGAGATATAACTGCCCGTGCTTTTACTCAGTTTCATACGAAAGTAGATGAAACTTTGGAACTTGCTCGTGAATGGATTGAAATTTTAAGTTCACGACCGGGACAGAATAACGAGTTCTATCAAAAAAAGGCAGTAGAGTTGCATGAATTGATACGTTCCCAATATAAAGAGGTTATTCGGGAAGTGGATGAGTTGATCGAGGGTTGTACGACGGTTGCTGAGCAGGCAGGGTATGCAGCAATTCGGAGAGCTATCGACAATCTCTATAAGTTGTTCGATCCGAATGTGCCAATTATTTTTAAAGAACCGGATCACCGAGCAATTCTTAATGCTGTTTTGTTAAGAGTTCCCGCTGTTCCTGTAAAATCGGACTGGATGCTGAATAAAAAGGATATCAAGGTCATTAAGGACGGTATCCTTCATCTTCTCGTGCGTGACATTAGTTTATTGAAAGCGTTTGATAAGAAATATGAATTACGCGACTTGGAAGGCACTCGATTGATCTTACGGTTGATGGAACAGAACGAGGAGTACTCTACTGATGTCGACATCGACGCTTTAAAAGTCAAACAAGAAAAACATCTTAAAGATTGCCGCGATTCGTTGAAACGATCGGTTGAGAATGCTAGAAAACAGATCGAGCAATCGTTCACCTTCAACTTGCTGACTGACCATGAGCGTACGAGTTTCGTAGATGAAGTGGATCATATGGAAAACTTCGTAGTAGAAACCTACTTTTTCCAAGATAAACATGAGCGGTTGGCAGCAATTTTGCAAGAGATTGAGGAACTGAAGCAGCAGGCGGTACAAAAGACCCGGTCACTGTTCAAGCAGGTCGGTGTAGATGAACATCATCCAGCCTTTGCGCGCATTCAAAAAGTACTGGAAGAAGGGGATATTCATTCGGCCAATGAATATTTGGCTCGGATTCAGAACTTCCAAGATATCCCTGAGGAAGATGAGGTAACTGATACCTTTAAGGAGTTCTTTATTGAGAAATATGCATTGCTGGAAAGTTACCTGAATGGAGTAAAGCCGCATGAGATCTTTCGCGCTATCCAACACCGTAAGGAACTTGGCCCAATTGATTTGAGTGAGATCGATCCGGAACAAGCCAATCAAACAGTTGAGATGCTTTCGGTGTGGTATGAGGTAAAGCGGCGTAAAAATGTTAAGCGAGATGAACTGAGTAAAATTTTTCAGTACATGGGGTTTAACGTTTTGCAAGTAGCACAAAAGAACCAACATAACCGTGAGTACTATGAGTTGAGCACTGAGGTAATCGTCGATCAAAACCGCTGCCCAGTATCCAAATACGGATCTGAGGCTAACGGGCGATATCGCATCTTCTGCTTCTGGGATCAGCAAACGGAGGATCGTATCTTAAATGAGATCGGACAAACAGAACAAGGGTCCCCTGTCATTGCACTTTACTTTGGTCGAATGAAGGAGAAACGGCGTCGAGATATGGCCCGTCTTTGTCGTGACCGACGCAGTACGTTTTTGGTTGTCGATGACTTGCTTATGATCTATTTGGCCGGGCAGTCTGGTTTACGATTACCAATTATGTTCAATTGTACTATGCCTTTTACCTACCTTGACCCTTATACCACAACCGCTGGTTTGGTACCGCCGGAAATTTTTTATGGGCGGGCAGCCGAGTTGCAGTCGATTATGGATTCATCTGGTGGGTTCATTTACGGCGGTCGGCAATTGGGTAAAACGGCATTGTTACGTGAAGCAGAGCGAAGGTTCCATAAACCTGAAGAAGGGCGGATCGCGGTCTGGATCGATCTGAAATCGGAAGGGATTGGGGAAAATCGCAATATTGACGATATTTGGAACGTTATTGCTCGGGAGCTTCGATCTTTTAAGGTTATCGATTCGCGCAGCTCTTCTATTACTGCTGAAAAGTTGATGACGAGCATTCAAAGATGGCTGGACCAAGATGATCGACGGAAAGTCCTTCTTCTTCTCGATGAAGCGGATCGTTTTCTTGAGATCGATGCTAGGTGCGAGAGCAGTGACAACTCATCCCGCTCCGGATTTGTTCGCTGTTCTTCTTTGAAGGGGCTAATGGATCGAACCCAACGCCGATTCAAAGTGGTATTTGCAGGTCTTCACAACGTTCAGAGGACTGTTCGCAACGAGAACGATCCGCTCGCTCATTACGGCGAACCTATTTGTATTGGTCCGCTGTTGTCAAGCGATGAGTGGACGCAAGCAAGGGATCTGATAGAGAAGCCATTGGCGAGCGTCGGATATTATTTTGAATCAAAGGATCTGGTAACCCGGATTTTGTCACAAACGAACTACTACCCGTTGCTACTTCAGTTGTATTGCAAACAGCTTTTGCGACACATGGTTGATCAAACGGTAGCAACATCTTTCGACCCTGCAACTTCTCCCCCGTATAAGATCACTTCAAAACATGTGAATGAGGCATATCAAAACAGAGAATTGCAAAAGGAGATCAAGCACAGGTTCTTAAACCTTACCTTGCATCTTGATCCCCGATATGAACTGATCTCGTATGTGATCGCCTTTGAATCGCTGGAGAACCATGAAGAAGCGTTGCGTGGATTCGAAGTCAGTTGGATCCGTGAAGAGGCGGTCAGCTGGTGGGAAGAAGGTTTTAAGAACTGTGGGGCAGACTCGTTCCGTATTTTGCTTGAAGAGATGTGTGGACTTGGAGTGCTTCGTATGGTTAGTGAAGGCCGTTATGCGCTCCGAAGCACGAACCTCCTGTCGCTGATGGGCTCGAAAGATGAAGTAGTAGAGCGACTACTTGACGCAAAAGGACACGTGATTCGTGAGTATGAGCCATCTGCTTTTCGTACCGCGCTTTCTGCAACAGGAGATGAGGCACATATTCGTAATCCGTTGACAGCTGAGCAAGAGTTTGATTTACAAAACTCGACACAGAGAATCTCCGTTATCTTTGGGAGTCTTGCTGCCGGACTTCCCTATATGACCAAGTTTTTCATCCAATTCTATAAGCGTGTAGATGGGCATCTGGTTAATATTCCGGAATCGGTAACTAACGTAGTTGCCTTCGGTAGGCTTATACAAGAAGAGATGGAAAAGAGGAAAATGGATCAACAGATGCTAGTGCTTATTCCATTTACTTGTCCATGGGGGAAAGAATGGGTGAGTAAAGCAGAGGAATTTGCTAACAAGCACTTTAAACGAAAAATTAAGTTTGTTTTCGTCGCCCCACCTGAACGGGCTTGGACAATGTTAAAAGCGAACCCGAGGCTTACTGATGACTGGCTCCAGCGTGGAGTCAAATTCTTTACCTTGAAACCGTGGCAAGAATCTTCACTGGGTCAATGGATGGACGATTGTGAACTTGGGAACCGCAAACAGGACTTGGAGCAAATTAAAGCCATGACCGGCAATTGGCCGAACCTGCTTTACCGTTTGTACGAGATCACTAAATCGTCACCACATTTATTACAGAACCACCTGACGACATTTGAATGTGAAATAAAAAGTAGGGAAGTAACTGAACAACTTATTAAGGAGTTCGGATTGAGTGTTCCTGAAATCACCCGTGTATACAGCGCTTTGTGGCTCGATGAAAAAGTCAGTTTGGATGAACTGCTAAGTTATTGCAAGGGTGTAGATCAAGCGATCATAGAGTGTTCCCTTAAATGGGGGGAACTAATGAGCGTAGTGGTCAATCGGGGTAACAACATGTGGGGGTTAGATCCTATGATCATCAGGCTGTTCGAGATACTGGAGGAGTAGTCGATGCAAAGACTTTGGTGGAAACTTCCGGGACCTGCAAAGTACTTACGGCAATTGGAGGAGGAGTTTCGGGCGGGTAACAATACGGTACTTCTTTTTCCTGACCATACCGGTGATAATCCACAAGAAGCTCTTAGAGGATTGGTGGAGGAAAATGGTGATACGTGGTTAGATTGGGAATATGTTAACGTTCGTTTGGAAGACTCAGGAACTAAGTCTCCAGCACAACTCTTGTATGACAGATTTGTTCCCTCTGCTACTACTGAAACAATTCGCAATGCGGAAAATCTTGCTAAGGATGATTCGTTTTGCGGGAAAATCGTTTGGGTATATGGGATGACGGTAGAACGGTTGTCGAAGTGGAATGAATTTATACAGGAATATTCACATTTCTGTAAGGAAACTAGAATTTTTGAACGATCACTCTTCTGTATCGTTCTAGAAGGGGAACAGACCACTCTCGCTCCCGGAGAAGCGGAATGTTTGAAAATTATAAAGTGGGAAGGGGTTTTAAGCAAGCTGGACATGATGTTATATGTGTCCAACTTACTTCAGGATTCATCTTACAATACTTTGATCAGGAAAATGGCTGTCTCGGTTATAACTGAGATCGCACAGTGGGATCGTCATGTGGCAGAGAGACTGGCAATTTCAAATCTGGAAACGATTATGAGTCCGTGGGATGTGCTTTCAAGGATCGCAGAGGAACGAGGCTGGGTAAGTGAATGTTCTGAGGATGATCGTTGGCAAATGGGGATAACTCAGTTGATAGAAGGGCGAACTGTTATCCATTCTGCATATCTGGTGATTCTAGGTAAGGAAACTGGACTTGATAGGCGTGTTTGGGAGGGACAACTCGCAACTCTATTTCCCTATATGGAAGAACGTAGACAAGCTTTAATTCGTAAATTTCGAGATGAGTTGGCCATTCCGTTCCGTCCCCATCAGGACAAAGATTTCGTGATATTAGATCTATTTGATCTTGAGATTGGCCATATTTACTATCAGCTTCGATCTCAAGGTCAGATTCGTGAAGATATTAGAGACGCTGTTCGTAACATGCGCGAAATTCGGAATATGTTAGCTCATTTACGGACAGTAAAAGGAGGTCATTTGAACTTGATTGCTCGAATCTATGATCTGGAACGAATGATTGACTGATTATTACGAGTTTCTAGTTGTTTGTTGGACTGGCTGGAACAAGGGAGTAGCAATGTGTTCGTGAAAGATCAGGAGAGAGAAATGATGTATTTGTTGAAGTGACTGCGGGATAAAAAGTGGATAAAAGAAGAAAAAGCACCCAGTTTGAACATATCCCTGTCAAGTAGACAGCGAAAATAAGCCCCCCTACGGGTTAGGCACAGACCTGAGTTCGGTATTACACCGGACTCAGGTCATTTAGTTTCCGCTTCAGTCTACGTTGATTATAGAATCGAATATAGCTGGTTTTTGCCTTCTTAACCTCTGCTTTGGTTCTATAGTTGTTGAGGTATACCAGCTCTTTTTTTAGATGGTTGAAAAAGTTTTCTACGCAAGCATTGTCCAAACAGTTTCCCTTTCTGGACATACTCTTCTTTATGTTGTATGTTTGGAGCAATTCGTTATATTGGTGAGATGTGTACTGGAGCCCTTGATCACTGTGAAGAAGGGTGCCTGTCACATCTCTTTTTTATTGGCTTGTCGGATTGTATCGAGCACAAGTTTGAGGTCGTCCTTTTCCACGATCTTGTAGGCAACAACTTCCTTGTTTTACAAGTCGTAGACGACAGACAAATACAGCTTCTGATTATTGAACAAAAGATACGTGATATCCGTTGCCCATTTTTCATTTGGCCGGTGGCTTTGAAGTCTCGGTTGAGATAATTGGGAACTGTAGTACCTGCTGATTGTCTATCAAACCAACGTTTCTTTTTTCATACTTTTGACTGAATGCCCATCTCCTTCATGAGGCGGTAGACGCTGATGACGAGCATGGGGGACGGACTGACATTTAACGCATTACCGTGGCTTGCGGCGACGCTGACCGGCAATGCTCTGCTCGTTTCACTGGTTTCTTTTGCTACGCGTCTGCAGTGGCAGTTGTTTTCTTTGCTGTTTGGTGTCAACATCAGTTGAAAATTCCCCAGTTTCGCCGATCTAGCGCGAACGATTACTCATTCTGATCCGCTTGATTCTCTGACCTAAAGAACCCCGCTTTTTTCTTTTCCTTCACTCTATAACTCTCCCATTTAATGTTGATGGTGCTGGAATGGTGGAGGAGGCGGTCTAGAATGGCTGTCGCCAAGACGGTATCATCAAAGATATCTCCCCACATTCCGAAGGACTTGTGGGATGTTAGCACGATGGATCCTTTTTCATACCTCTCCGAGACGATTTGAAAGAAGAAGTGGGCAGCTGTTTCATCCATTTTTCGATACCCAATTTCATCAATCAAGAGCATGTTAGGATTGGTGTAGGCTCGCATCTTCTGCTGAATTGAACCACTGCGATGTGCGTCTTGGAGTGTCTGAACAAGGTCATGAGCTGACGTTGTCACCGCCGGAGTATAATTGACCCGGCATAGCCGAAAAAGAAATGACCCACCAAATAGCGAATATCTCCTCGAAAACGGCCAAGTCATCGAGGGGAGACATCCAAATGCTAAGAGGTGGGACTGTGATTAATTTACACGAAATGAAGGCTATGGGCAAGAGCATTCGAGCCATGGCCAGAGAAACGGGATTCTCGCGTAATACAATCCGAAAGTACCTGAGAGATCGCGAACTTCCGCGATCTAAGGATACTGCGGAACGGCCGTCGAAACTTGACCCGTTCAAGCCCTTTTTGAAGCAGTGTTTTACGAACGGAATCTACAATTGCGAAGTATTGCTGCGTCTTTTACGTGAGAAAGGATACGACGGGGGCAGAACAATACTCAAGGACTATGTACGCGGCTATCGCCCGCCTAGACAGGCGCAAGCCGTTCTACCTTACGAAACCAAACCGGGTGAACATGCGCAAGTAGACTGGGGGCTGTGTGATTACGTGGAAGAGAACGGAGAGAGGCGTAAGGTTGCCGTTTTCGTTATGGTGCTAGGTTACTCGCGATCCACGTACATCGAATTCACGAAACGTTGCGACATTCATAGTTTCTTGCGTTGCATGATTCATGCCTTCGAGTACTTCAATGGTATTCCTCGCGTCATGCTAACCGATCACATGAAGACGGTCATTCTTGGGATGGGTGATGACAAAAAGCCACGCTGGCACCCGCTCTACGAGGATTTCGCTGCAAGCATCGGGTTACTAACCAAAGTATGCCGCGTACGTCGACCGCAGACGAAAGGAAAAGTTGAACGAGCCGTCCGCTTCGTAAAGGAGAACTTCATTCCGGGGCGTCAGTTTGTTGATATTGGCGATCTGAACCGACAAGCACGAGTCTGGTGTGAAGAGGTCAATCGTCGTATTCATGGTACGACCGGCGAACGTCCCTGCGATCGACTTTCCAGCGAGGAACTTCAGTCCCTTCCCTCGAACGATCGTTGGGCCAAGTACCGTCGAGAAGCCCGACGTGTTAGTCGGGACGGTTTCGTAAGTTATGATGGTGTTCGCTACGGTGTGCCCTGGCAAGACAGTGGGCGTGAAGTGGCAGTCCGAGACTGTAATGGTTGGATCGAGATTTGGGTCGATCACCTTCAAGTCGCCAGACATGAAGCCGTTCACCGTTCACGAGCCATTCGCAACTGTCCCAAACAGTATGCCGGTCTCTCCGCTGCCAACGGCAGGACATATCCTCAACCAACGGCTATACAGGTTTCATCCGAACAGGTCGAGGTACGATCACTCGATGTGTATGAGCAACTGGTGGAGGTGGGAGCATGATCGAGTTGGAACAAGTCCGCGCTCGAATTGAAGATCTCGGAATCCATCAAGGGGCTGCCGCCTTGGATGCTTGCCTCGAACGTGCAACGCTAGAGCAACCTACCTATATCGGATTCCTGAATGACCTTCTGGGTCAAGAGATCACACAACGTCAGCAACGTAACTTAGAGGTGCGTACCAAACTTGCCAACCTCCCCTATCGCAAGAAATTTGACGAATTTGATTTTTCATTTCAGCCAAGCATTGATGAACGGCTGATACGTGAACTAGCCACCATGAGCTTTGCAACACGCACAGAAAACATCCTCTTCCTTGGGCCGCCAGGCGTCGGCAAAAGCCATCTGTCGGTGGCGTTAGCTATGGAAGCGATCACTCATGGTCTATCCGTATATTTCGTCACGCTTTCGCATCTCATTGAAGACCTACGTAAAGCTCACGAGGAAAACCGATTAGACAAGCAACTACGAGTGTATACTCGGCCCAAACTCCTTCTCATCGATGAGGTGGGCTATCTGCCGATGGATCGAGTGGCAGCGAATCTCTTCTTTCAAGTGATTAGTGCTCGATACGAACGTGGGAGCATCATAATGACGAGTAACAAGAACTTTGGGGAATGGGGAGAGCTTATCGGGGATTCGATACTAGCCACAGCGATTCTCGACCGTCTACTACACCATGCTCACATCGTGAATATTCGTGGGAACAGCTATCGCCTACGGGAAAAGATGAAGTCTGGTGCTTACGGGATGCCAAAGAGTGTGGACCAATAAATCGCCGGGGGGGTCATTTTCGAAACGGCGATAGTGGGTCAATTTAACCCCGGCGTTGACAGACGTGAAGTAGACCGTCTTACGTCGGCTGATCGCTTCCATGGCCAAAGCTACCGCTAGGTGAGTCTTCCCTACACCGGGTGGACCCAGAAGTATGATATTCTCCTGATGCTCCACAAACCGTAAGGTCGCCAGATCCCGAATCCGCCGTTCATCAATGGATGGTTGAAATTCGAAATCAAACTGATCCATGGTCTTATGGTAAGGCAGTTTCGCTAAGCGTGTCTTAGTCTTAAGAAATCGCTCGTGTTTCGCCGCTAACTCCTCTTGAAGAAGCTTGTCTAGAAACTCTAAATACGTTAGATTGTGTTTAGCTGCTTCTTCCGCATGGGCATGGAGGGTGTCGGGAATCCGTACCCATCCAAACTGTTGAAAGGCAGCCTGCAGGCGCTCTTTTATGATCATGAGCGCATCACCCCCTCGTCCATAAGCTGATCATAGACGGCGAGAGGGTGCACAGCCATTTCAGGTATTGGATTGGACATAAGTAGAGGTGATGGTTGGCCGACCGGTTTCTCGACGCTGTCTTTTCGAATTCCATCGAAGTGGTTTTTATTTTGTACAACTCCTCGGTGTCCAGTAGCCTTTCTGTGCTCAGCGATGACTTTACCTTCGTGATAGATACGAATGCCGCCGCGACGATCATCCTTGATACGTACAAGGTGACCTACAAAGCGAATTGGAACCGAGCAGCGGTTTCCTTCGTAGGAAATGAGCGTGTCTGACGACACTTTACGAACCTGATAATCCACGTAGTCAAAAGGTTCAACTGCGGGCGATTTCAAATGCTCACGGATGAGACGGTCAACAGGTCGTTCTTGCGTGGTGCCGTACAGGCGCACATTGGAAACTGTATTCAGCCACTGGAGCGCTTGTTCATTAAGGTTCTGGAGATCCGTGAATGTCTGAACCCTCTGCCAGAAGTTGTTTCGTACATAGCCTACTCCGTTCTCTACCTTTCCCTTCGTTCTAGCCCGATAGGGGCGACAGCGTCGCAGCAAGAAACCATGATGGGAAGCGAACCGAGCGAAACGGTCATTCGAGACAACTTCCCCTTGATCGTCAGTCCCCGAAACGACCGTTTTCATGTTGTCGTAGAGGCACGTTTCAGTAACGCCGCCAAAGTATCTCATCGCCCTTTCATGGCAGCCGATTAAAGTATCAAGACGCTGATCCTCCGTAAACTCCACGTACATCATTCGAGAGTAACCCAACACCATAACAAACGCATAAAGACGTTTCTTCTTACCGTGCCAATCTACACGAAACTCGCCCCAGTCCACTTGTGCTTGTCTTCCAGGCGGGGTTTCAAATCGAACCGTTCGGTATAGCCTGCGGCTCGAATCTCGTCCAGAATAACAATCGCATTCAAACATCCTTCGTCCATCCTCTTTCGAACGTAAGCTTTGAAAGGTGCCAATTTCTCAGGTCTTACTGTTATCCGCTGGTAAGTTTTTGGATACTCCTCGCGTAACCACCTACGAATCGTCTTACGATCACAGCCAAGCTCTTTCGCAATGGCCGTGATGCTCATTCCTCGTTGTTTCATCTCTTTAAGCACAAAAAATTCCCCGTTCTTGACCATAATTTCTCTCCTCTCGGAGAGATTGTCCGTTGGAAGTGGGGAATTTTCAAGCGTTTATATTGGGTATTTTACAACCGTTGTTCACAGGTAGTCGGTAAAAGTGAATTTCAGATCTTACTACGGTGTGATCTGGTGCTGATGTCACGTCCCCACGGTTCAACAAGCGGACATGATCGACCGATTGTGGGCGTCAGAACGGAGCCGACAGGTGTGCGGTCTAACGCTCAGCGAGATCGAGTTGCCGATGCAGCGATGTCATAAGTAGGCATGGCGGTTGCAACCAGCCTGCATTAGCCGGGGTGTGATCCGATTCCGCGGCGCTCATTGATCAATTTATCTGCTTCAAAATGAATGTTCGATAGCTAGAAAAAAGGCACCCACAGAAAAGTGGGTGCCCTTTTTCTAGCTACGCTTGAATCCCTGCAGTGTGCTGGTACTGGATGTTGAAGACCGGGTCAATGTGGTACTCGAAGGTAACCGCAGTCCGCGAAACGTTGGAGAGTTGAGATACCAGCTGAGAAACCGCACCGCCGTTCGGATCTACGCCGGTAGCCTGCAGCAGGTTGGTCTGACGCGGGAGAAGAACTGTGACCTCGATTTTGCCCGCGTTCGGAGAAACAGCCAGTTGATCGAACGGGACCACGAACTCTACCTCATATGCGTTGCCGGACGGACCATCTACCGGATAGATCTTTTGCTCGTAGGACAATTCGTAGACATACATGCCGGGCTGAGCGCTGATCGGGGTGAGACGGGTGCGCTTCAGCAGGGAAAGCAAGATGAGTCGCGCAGCGTCCAACTGCGTTGCCGCAGTGTCACCTTCTTGGGCCTCAGTTTGGATGTCTTCGGTACCCTCCAGCAAGGTGGAAGCCTTGTACGGCATGACCTTCAGGTTCGCTTCTTTGAGGAGAGCAACTGCGGCCGGAGTCGGCGAAACACCAACCGGCACATAGTACTCGTCCTCAATCGGCGTTTCGGACACTAGGAGGGTTTTGAATGTCACGGTGTCAAACGCCCCACCATTGTATCGGGAGACACCATTGATCACAGCGGTCACATCTTGCAGCTTCAGTGCGTTGGACATAAAAGCACAACCTTTCTTGGTTTGGTTTGACGTTGATCTGGAAGTCGTCCTAGTTGAAAATTTGAAAGACTTCGACATCATCGTGTAGAATAGAGAGGTGCGCATGTTGTCTCCAGAGCTCTTGGAGAGCAACGTGCGAAAGTGGTTCAGGCTGGGGCCGATGCGCATCTAGCAACCCTGACGCCCATATTACTTGTCACCCTCACAACAGAATCTCGTATGGACATAGCGAAAAATATTTTTCTTTTTCATACGAGATTTCGGTGAGATCACGACAATAAATAGGGTGAGCAACACCATATTGTATGGAAGGATCGTGGTTAAAAGATGAGTCTGGACGTTAACTCCGCTTATCAACGTCTCTTTGAAGACCTCGGGGGTCAGAAAACGGGACAGGCAACTCATTTTCAACATCGAGATGTCGTCAGCCGGTATGTTGCACCCATCATTGCAAAAAAAGCTCGCCGAATCGGGCTTCAACTCAATGATAATGATGTGGAAGATCTCGTAGCTCAGGTTCATCTGCGAATTTCGACGGATTGCTCCAGCTACGATCAGGAGTTCTCGTTGAAATCTTGGCTGACCAACAGGATTGTTAGAAGCGTGGTCTTCAAAGAGAAACAGCGGCGTGACCGTGAGCAAGAAAACTTTCCGCGGGTTCAACCGTCAACGGGACATGATGCTGATGTAAGTGAAGGTAAGAAGAACGAAGTTTGGGATTGGGACAGTCATAAGTTCCTGGGCACGTGCAATCCGGTTGAGCGCGAAGTTTTGTCGGGGATTTCGGTGGACGATATCTGGAATCTCTGTGCAGACAATGTGTCTGAAAATCAGCTGAATGCCGCGATCTGCCGGATTCAGAGAAACATGAGTAGTGAAGAAATTGCGGAGGTAATGGGAAAGACTGATAAACAAGTCGACGACTTGATCTACCAATTTCGCAGAAAAATGATACCCCTTCTTGAAGAATTGGGGTACTCGAAAACGTCGTAATCGTGACGCGGCTGGGGAGAGGGCTCGCACTAATAGGGGAGTGCGAGCCGGTCATCCTCTGTCAACGGAAGTGAACAGGGACAACTAATAATGGGCGAGGATGGAGGCGTGGAAATGAAATCCTATAAAAACATGTCGTTTGGTTCTGGTTCGCAGGGTGGGCGACAATTATTTGCAACTATAACAACTGCGCTGCTGGATGGCGGAGTAAGAGGGCCGGTTGGCCGCGTCGATGCAAAAGTGTTTTTAGTGAGAGGGGGTTCTTTCCACGCTCCGGATATCGCTGGGGCTGAATGTATGATGGGTTTCTCGACTGTTAATCAGATTTCAGAGGATGAAGATTGTGAGTGGAATACGAGTTTTGGAGAATATCTTTACGAGGCAATGACTGCAATGTCCATTTATCCACGACATATCGCGGAAGAAACGGAATTATGCCGGGAATACGTGGATCGAATCCTTGAGGATGAAATATTGCCTTGGGAGTTATCGTCAAACTTTATTCTTTACTTGAATCAAAGATTAAATCTTTATCCCGAAAAAACGAAGCGAATAATTGCAGAGCACGATATTGATCAAGATTTAGTGGAAAAGCTGCATTACTCCCCTGCTGAGCTAGAGACTCTCGATGACATCGATCCAACTTATAGGAAAGTACGACTCGAGGAGTTTTTACAACAAGAGGAAGTTCGAAGAATGAATTTCCTACGATTGATTTAGCGATAAGTGTACCATTGTCTACAGGATATTGCTGACAGAACTACTGACCCCCGAGAATCAACTGAGTTAACGACCAAATCATTAACAGACGATCTGTGATACGAACTTGCAAAAACAGTGTTTGATTTGCGGCTCTCACATAGAGAGGTGGTAAGTTCATAAAACAAATTGTTCACGAATGATCATATTTGTTCATGAGTGAACTTAATTGAGAAGTAACAGACAACAACTATGTACAGGGCAAGTGATCGATTTGGTGGTCGACGGTGAAAAATACTTCCGATCATCATTTATGGGGTAAGGAAATTACAGCAGCATACGATTTTGAAAAACACACCAATAATTGAATTGGTGTGTTTTTCTGTAATTATATGATGTGTAAAATAAACATATCTAATGTTATCATTACTTCCCTCTAAGGATGCAATTATACTTTAAATAAGGGTTTAAAGTGGGGGTTATATAGTTAATGGAAAAATTTTGATAATATATTCGAAAACAAGGTCGTTGTCGATCGAGCACAAAGTTCCGCGGTAATCTGGCACGCCTCTGCTTTGAAAATAACGCAACAGTTGGAATTGAATTGTAATATGAAGGGGTGCCTCTAGTATTCGAATCACATGAAATACGTCATAAAACGGTAAATAGAGGCCTGTTTTATGTGCTGTTGTTATGACGGTCTTGTGCACCACCTCAAATTGAACCAACTTGTTTATCGCATAATGAAAATGCAGAATGTCGCGGGGTATTAAAAATGTATTGTGACAAATTTCACAATTATACTAGACCAGATAAGCAGTATTCAGGCATGGCAAAACAGTTGGTGGGTTCTTTTTTCTAGTAAAAAAGATGAACTAGCGCAGTATATTTCCAAGACTAATTAACGAAGTGATGTCAATTTTTTTGTATCGATCAATGCAATAAAAAGCGGTTGAGAAACTACTATCAGCCACTTTTCCTATTACTAATTAATCATCCCTTTCACATACTGGTAGTAAGAAGAGTTGTACAAGTTTTGGAAATGAACTTTCTAATTCTCATATACGCCATCCATGATTACATACTTCTTTTTTGCAGACCCCAGACATCCGCCTTATATCCTCTTTCGGCGGCAATCCAAACATCCGAGAATATTCCCTGCTAAATTAAGACGCACTCTCATACCCCACCTGAAATGCGGAATCAGTGGCATAGGTGGACTCTTCTAACAACAGACGCCTTGCTACCATTTAATGGGGGTAATTTTGGTCGTACAATCAGGGATGGTTTTGAGTAAAGATAATTTTTTGCGACAACATTTGTGGAGATGCAGTCTCCTTTTTACTTATGTATTAAGGACAATGTCTCTACAAGCGCTCCTGTTTGGACCCATGAGCGTGTCAGTGAACTGCTCACAGACGGCGAGAAGGTGCCATGGTCGCGAACATTCGCATGAGGACATTGTTATTTGTGTTCTCCAACAACATTTTCCTTATGAGAAAGCGAACTTTTGTGATACTAAGAAGGTCCTTTAGGTCGAGAGTCGATTTTGAGAGAAGGGATGAAGACACTTGCCGAAGCTCAACTTAAAACTACAACTTACTAAGGCATTCTTTATCAGTCTGGTCTTTATCGTAGGATTTGGGATTCTGACTGTCATGATGCTGAAAGAGACATTGAATGAGTTTGACGCTGCCACTATCCATTTGGTCCAAGGTCTGGAATCGCCTGAACTTACACAGGTGATGAAGTTTTTCACAGATGCAGGTTCAACGATATCCGTTAGCATCCTTGCATGTTTGATTTTAGGGTATCTGTACTTTGTCCTGCATCATCGCGCAGAGTCCGTTCTGTTGTTCGCGGTCATTGCCGGTGCAGCGGTCTTAAACCAAGCTTTTAAACTGGTGTTCCATCGACCGCGCCCGGAGACTCATCGGTTGATCGAAGTCACGGGTTATAGTTTTCCGAGTGGACATTCGATGACAGCCTTTGCTATGTATGGGGCGCTTACGTTTCTGCTGTGGCGTCATACTCCAAGCAGATGGGGTCGAACCATCATTATATTGATTGGGGTCGTGATCACGCTTGCGATCGGAATAAGTCGTGTCTATTTGGGTGTCCATTACCCGAGTGACGTGATTGGAGGTTATCTGGCAGGAGGTTTCTGGCTGGCTGCGTCCATTTGGGTTTATCAATCGATTGCGGAGCAAAAATACGAACAGAGTAAATCGCTCACCTGATCTGCTTGAAAGGGAGGGGAAGACGAGTATCATGATCGATGTAAAAACTCTGCTTGAACAGTACGGGTACGTGGTGCTGTTCAGCTCCCTGTTCCTAGAATTACTCGCTCTGCCTGTGCCTGGGGAAGTGTTGCTAAGCTACACTGGATTGCTTGTTTTTCAGGGTCACCTTAATTGGCTGGTGAGCATGCTGATTGCGGGCTTGGGGGCTTCGGCCGGGATTACGGTCTCGTACTTGATCGGCTACAGACTGGGGAAGCCCTTTTTTGAAAAATACGGCAGACGTTTCCACATGGGCCCAGACAAGTTAGAGAAAACATCGCAATGGTTTCAACGGTATGGGAACAAAATGTTGATTGTCGGTTATTTTATACCTGGGGTGCGACACATTACCGGGTATTTTGCCGGGATTACACGAATCTCCTTTCGCACGTTTGCTCTCAACGCGTATCTGGGCGCTTTTCTGTTTACCGGTATTTTTATCACGTTGGGCAAGGTACTAGGGCCAAAGTGGGAAGAGTTTCACCACACCATCACAAAATACTTGATCCTAGCAGGTATCAACGCCGCTTTTGCGGTCTTGCTTGTGTATTTGTATCGGAAATACCGCCAGCAGATTTTCTCAATCACGAGACAGGTTATAAGTTGGGCACTTCACACGTTTCACTCTTTGGGGCGGGTTCGATTCTTTGTGGTCGGGGTTGCGGTGGTGTTTTTAGCGTTGTTTGCTCTCATGGTAGGAATGATCCAAGACTTGCTGGCGAACGAGTTTCTCGAATTCGATCAGGTCACAGCGTTTGTGGTGCATGCAATCTTTGAAAATGTCGAATCGACTTGGGTAACGTTGGGCGCGCATCTGGCCTCCTACAACGTGTTGGTGCCGTTGCTCGCGATCACCTTGTTGTGGATTTGGAAAAAGGGTCAGGATCGGCGACTCGAAGTCTTTTTCATGCTGCTGGTTTTGTTTGGCGGTGAGCTTTTGGACGAAGGGTTGCGGAGACTTTTTCACAGGTCGGGTCCTGACGGTCTGGTCTACACGTTTCCGAGCGAACAAACTTTGTTGGTTCTCTCGGTCTATGGGTTTGCAGCGTATCTTTTCGTTCGCCATCGCGGGCGGGGAATGATGCGCTCCGTTCTAGGTGTTCTGGTGTTGGCCCTGTCTTTTTACTCAGGGATCAGCATCATCGCCCTGAACCTTCAGTTCCCCAGCGACGTGGCCGCAGGCTACATTTTCGGCGGCGTGTGGCTCACTCTCAACATACTCTTGCTCGAAATCTTTCGGAATTTGCGAAGAGCCTGAACAGGGAACTGTGCAGGCTCTTTTTTTGCCAATGAACTTTTCCGGCCACGCGGTCGTCCTTTCTCTATGTCTTGCACAACACGTAAGGACGAGATTGGAGGAAGATTCATGGACGTAGATCTTGCGGTCTATCATTTTTTGAATCAGTTTGCCGGGCAGATGCCTATCGTAGATGCAGTGATGTCGTTTTTTGCTCAGTATGCGCTTGAGTTATATGCGGTACTGTTTGTGATCGCTTGGTTCACTTTGCCAAAAAAAGAATTCAACAAGCGGCACGCTCTCGTCGTTGCTGGCGTCGCAGGCATTCTGGCCTTGCTGCTGAACGTTGTCATCTCTCACGTCTGGTATCGCCCCCGGCCGTTTGTCACATTGGATGAAGGGACCTACACGAAGTTGATTCCGCATGATGCGGACGCGTCGTTCCCGAGTGATCACACCTCCGGCAGCTTTGCGTTCGCCTTTGGCGCAAAAGGGAGAACGCAGAAATGGGTATCGACTAGCTTCATGATCATCGCGGTGATTGTGATGATCGCGCGCGTCTACTGCGGGGTTCATTACCCGACAGATGTGCTCGCAAGCGTGGTGGTGGGCTTTGTGGCGAGCAAAGTCGCTTGGAAGTTTTCTCCGCTGATTTTGCCCGTGACCCGCTTGGGATGCCGGTTGTTTGGTTTTGAACGAACATCCCAATCTGCTACGAAATGATGGGCAAGAAGTCAGTTGTGAGAAACTCCACTTGTGTTCATACTACAGAGGTATAGTAAAATTTTCCTGCAGAGGTAAGTAGTCATGACCGACATAGAGCTTGAGTCGTTGATTCTCTCTGCGATGCAGGGGAAAAAGGAAGCATTCGCCCGGCTGATCGAGCGGTTTCGGACGTATGCGTTCCAAACGGCGTATGGTTTTTTACAGGATCGAATGGATGCGGAAGATGTGGTGCAGGAGGCATTTACCAAAGCGTATTTTTCCATCGGCAAACTCCAATCTCCGCATGCCTTTCATTCCTGGTTTTCTCGAATCGTCACCAACCTCTGTCTGGATCGCTTGAAGCGAAGGCGTTACAGCTTGGCGTCTGAACGGATAGAGGAGGTCGCGGAGCAGCGAGATTCAGCGTCTGGTCTATCCCGCTCGCTCGAACGCTTAACGATTGAGGAGGCCCTGGGCAGACTGTCTCCCGAGATGAGGGAAGTGCTGGTGTTGCGGGAACTCCAAGGGTTCGATTATCAAGAGATTGCAGAGATTCTGCGGATTCCCATAGGCACTGTACGGTCGAGGTTGCACGCGGGTCGATTGCATCTGAGAAAACACCTGGCGCCGGAATAAACTGTGAAGCAGGAGTGATTGTGAGATGGAGCAACACGTGCTGGACGACTTGTCGGCCTATATGGATCAGGAACTCCTACCCGAGGATGAGGCGCGAGTAAGATCGCATCTGGAAGAGTGTGCATCTTGCAGAGAGGTATATCAAGAGCTGTCTGCCGTTTCTCTTGCTTTTCGGCAGCAATGGGGGGCGCTTGAACCATCGGCGGATCTCGACGATCGTATCTGGCTCACCATACAAGCAGTGGAAAACAGCCGAGAACGGAAATCTGCATGGGTGAGCATGGGAAGTCTGGTCGCCTGCCTGCTGCTTATTACCGGATTCTTGTTCTCGCCGTGGGGAGTGATCCTGTCTCGTTCGGTCTTTGCCATGATCGGGTGGCTTTGGACGGGATTGTCGGTCTTGGCTGCTGTGGTTACCCTCTCGCCCTACGTAGTAGGCGGTTCGTTGGTTGTAGCAGTCTGTCTGCTGGTTGGCAGTGTGTGGAGTGTTCGAAAACTCGTAACCGGTTTTTCGACAGGTGAAATGGTATGAAAAGGCTGAACCGGAAAGTAGTAAGCCTCTTAGTACTCATCATCGCTTGTATTGCGCTGTTGCCAGTTGGCGTGATGGCAACAGATAACGAAGTGATTGTGAAGAATACGCCGACCTCTGTCCCGCAAGAGCAAACGCTGCAAACGCTGGTGGTTCTGAACCACGATGCGAAGATCGAAGGCAGGGTAACCGATGTTGTGTTTGTGTACAACGGTGATGTAGAGTTGACTTCAACATCGAAGACCGGGGTTGTCGTGGTGCTTGGGGGCCATGTGCAACAGCAAAACGGGGCGTACGTGGAGGACGGAGTGGCAGAGGTCACGTTTGACAATGCGCTGCTAAACAATTCCTTGCTGGCTCTGGTCGTTGTGGCCGGGTTGTGGGTGGTACGGCTTACACTCAGTTTGATTTTCGTCGTCCTTCCTGTTCTGCTGGCGTTGGCCCTGCGTGACCGGCTGGAAAAACCGGTAGCCTTCCTGCGAATTGCCATTGCGAGGACAGGAGCGGTTGGAATGGTGGTGTTGGTCGGCGGGTTGGGGATCAGCTTGATGCTCGCCCTCTCGCTTCTCGGTGCACCGATTGCACTCCTGTTTATAATCGTCCTACTTCTTCTCTTTGCGGCAGGTTATACGGTGGTCTCGTTTCACGTAGGGAAGATGATCGCGGGGGATCGTCCTTTTTCCAATGGAGTGTGGAGACCAACATTCCTTGGAGCTGTCGCGATCGTGGCGATGAGTAACATTCCGTTGTTTGGTGGAATCTTGCTCTTGCTTGTCATCTCGCTCTCCATCGGCATTTCCACTGTGTGGTTGTGGCAATGGAAGGCGAGGCGGTAGAGGAGCGAGAAAAGTCATGACCGCTTGGTCATGACTTTTCTACTTGACGATCATCTTTTTGCATGAGCAACAAAATCGCAGCCAGTACTGCAAGAAGGGAGCTGCTACCGAAGGCAACAAGAGGCCCGAAGTTCTGCCAAAAAAGACCGGCGAGCACACTGGCAGGAAGGGCCGCCATACCTGTCAACGCGTTAAATGTCCCTAGAGCCGTGCCGCGTTGTTCCTCTGGAACCAGATCTGCTATGTACGCTTTTTGTATGCCCTCAGTAGCAGCATAGTAAAGCCCATAGAGCACGAACAAGACCCAAATCCAACCAACACTTTTGACAAGACCAAATCCGAGATAGATGGCGGCAAAGATCAGATATCCGGAGACGATGAGGGGTTTACGACCTAAGCGATCCGAGAGGATCCCCAGAGGTACAGAGAAGAGGCTGCTTGTCAGGTTGAACGTTAAATACGCCAGCGGTATCAATGCGATGGCCATTCCTACATCTTGTGCTCGCAAGACGAGAAACGCATCAGAGAAATTGCCGATGGAGAAGAGCGTCGCAATCAGGGTAAACCCAATCACCCGTGTATTCATGTTTTTAAACGTGATCTTTGGCAACGTCCTGCGTGTAGAAGGCAGTTTCTCTCGGCTGCGCTCTTTTAAAAAGAAGATAAGCAACAGCACGGCGAGAATGCCTGGGACCGCAGACGCCCAAAAGACGACCTGATAATTACCACCTGACCAACCAAGAATGCCGACTGCGACTAAGGGACCGATAGCAGCTCCAAGTGCATCCATCGACCGTCGGAAGCCAAATGCTCGACCTCGCTCCTCTTTTGATGTGGAATTCGCCAGCAGTGTATCTCGGGCAGTGCTTCGCACCCCTTTACCAAAACGGTCCGCTAGTCGAATTGCGAGAATTTGCCCCCAAGTCGTGCTCAAGGCAAACAACGGCTTCACAAGATTTGACAGAGCATATCCTGCGACCATTAAAGGTTTGCTCTTGCCGTATCGATCCGATGCCCAGCCAGACAGCCATTTTAGAATGCTGGCGATACTTTCTGCGATCCCTTCAATCACACCTACAGTTGCTACTTGAACGTGTAGAACCGTAGTGAGATATAACGGGAGAATCGGTACAATCATCTGGCTTGAAAGATCGGTCAAAAAGCTAACCAATCCGATAACGAAAATAATCCGGTTCATTCCGAAGAGACGATGCTGCGGAGTCTGATCCATAAGAAGCCGCTCACCTCGAATTTTGGCTAATGTGATTACCTATATCATAAACGAATGGCTCACAAAAAACATTCAAGGTGCATCTCAGACGTGAAGATACGACAACATGCATCTCTTTGTGGAGAAAGCCCTCTGTCCCGGCGTTGGACAGAGGGCTTTTTGCGTATCCCGTTACCCAATCAAAAACCCGCTGAGCGCCCCGGCCAGAACAATCACCCACGGCGGAAGCTTCCAATGGACGAGCATCCCGAACAAGACGGCGGCGAGTGCGAAGTCGAGCGGGGCGAGGATTGAGCTCGTCCAGATCGGCGTATAGAAGGCGGCGATGAGGATGCCGACCACGGAGGCGTTGATCGCGAGCAGAGCTCCTTGCACCTGCGATTTGCGGCGCAGCGCGTCCCAGAATGGCAGGACACCGACGACCAGCAGGAACGCGGGGAGGAAGATCGCCACCGTCGCGAGCAAGGCTCCTGACCACCCGTTGATCATCGCGCCGAGATACGCGGCAAAGGTGAACAACGGGCCCGGCACCGCCTGCGTCGCACCATATCCGGCGAGGAAGTCCTCATGGCTAACCCAGCCGGTGAGCACGACTTCCCGTTCAAGCAGGGGCAGCACCACATGTCCGCCGCCGAAGACAAGCGAGCCGGATCGGTAGAAGTTGTCGAACATCGAGACCGTCTGGCTGTCGGTGAGGGAACTTATCATCGGAAGCGAGACCAGCAGAGTGAAGAAGAGAAGCAGTGCTGTTACGGCTACACCACGTGAAACAGGCACGTTTATCTGGGGGATGTCGATGTTCATGTTCTGCCTGAAGAGGAACCAGCCCAGAACTCCCGCGACGGCAATGATTACGACTTGGGTCAGAACACTGGGCCAAGCGAGCGATACCACGGTTGCGAGGATGGCGATGGTTGCACGGCTCCGGTCAGGGGCGAGCGAGCGTCCCATGCCCCAGATCGCTTGTGCAACGATGGCGACGGCGACGATTTTCAGGCCGTGCAGCCATCCGCTATCTGCCACCGGATTGCCTTGGAGCAGGAGCGCGAACAGGATCAGCATGAGCACAGAAGGCAGAGTAAACCCGATCCACGCTACCAAACCGCCGAGCAGACCCGCCCGCATCAGACCTATACCGATGCCAACCTGCGAACTGGCCGGGCCGGGCAAGAACTGACAGAGCGCCACGAGATCGACGTAACTGCGCTCGTCCATCCAGCGACGGCGCTTGATGTATTCATTATGAAAATAGCCTAGATGAGCGACCGGGCCACCGAACGAAGTCAGTCCTAGCTTTGTCGATACCAACAAGATTTCAAGCAGGTTACGAAACATGAATGCAAGAAAACCTCCTCTCCTCATAAGGCTACCATAGATTTGTTAAGAAAATAGCATACCCGCACGTGGAGAAACGGGTGCACAGCGGAATTGTTTTTAATTAATCAACAACAGTTGGGAAATCAACTGCGCTTTCTTACTGCCAAAGTGAACGAAATCCAAGCGTGATCGTCTTCCATTGGTGAGTGGAAGAAAAGACCATACCGAGGGATGTCCACAATATGGTCAGCAAGAAGCATTGCTTATCTAGTGGAGCTTCATAGGGAGATTCAAACACGAGTCTCTTCAGGTGGTGAAGCCCGGTCAACTATTGGTAACTCCTTTAGCCATGAAGAGTTTGTTATGCCCAGTAATGAACATTATCCCCCAGAAAAATCGTGACACGAGCTGATGCTGCAATAACAGGAAAAACTCTCTTGTCATAAGATGAGTTGGTGAGATCGATGTAATAAGGATTCATCGAACTTTTCAGTTAAGATCTTTTTTATCCAAGCATATTGTATCGTTAATGAGATGTTGCCTCTTTGCTATTTTACTGCTGTTCTTTATTGCCCTACTTTGTAGTCATGATTCATCCTTCAGCCAATATTTCGGAATTGGGAATAAATATATTGTATTTTAAAAAATAGAAATTATGGTATACAATTCCACATGGAATGTGGTATAAAAAATATACAAACAAATTTGAAGAGATAACAAGCTGGATCCACTTGTGTTTTCATCAATTTTGTTTGTAAAAACATTTCATGGAGGGGAAACAAATGACCATCGAAATCAAAGCTGTGAATTTTGAAGAAGCAATCCAAAACAACAATGAAGTAGTGTGTGGCGTGCAAAACGGTTGTTGCTGCGGCGGCGGCTCCGAAGCCCCGCTGAAATAGTCACATTGCTGATTTACGGACCGAAGACGCCATCGTCTTCGGTCTCTTACTTCACGAAGGAGGGAGTCATTTGTACGTTGAACTGATCGGAGATATTCTTTGTAAGGGTGAAGATTTGATATTTATTGATCCGTTTGAGCGGAAAGCCTTTCAAATATTCGGCGAAGATGCAAAAGTTTTGAAAAGAGTGGTCCCGCTTTTCACGGGAACACTAACCGTTTCCAGGATTGCGCAGATTTTAGATCTCGATGTACAAATGCTATATGAAGTTACTCGTTTGTTGGAGTCCCATAAAATCGTAACTTTAAAGGAAAAAGTCAACTCGAAGATTGTGCTGACTACACAATCCTTGCCTGATTCAGTTTTGGAAGCCATTCAGCTGCAAGAAGAACTCGTTGATGTTTGCCAGATCAAATCACCTCATCAAATTTCGGAAACTGACGATCTAATCGTTGCTATAGATTTTGATAGTAACTACGACTTTTTCCACGGAATTCAAAAAAAGTCGTTCCACCATAAAACTCCCTGGTTCAAAGTCTCGTTGCAAGAGCCGCATCTCTTGTTGGGACCATTTTTCTTTCCGGACGGAGGACCCTGTTATACCTGCAGCCGTACTCGAATTCAAACTAACACAAAATTTAACTCCGCTTCAGAAATGTTTGGCGGTTACGGTCAAATCGAAAAACTGATCTATCCTTTTGTAGTTCGGGAACTTTTAAAATTTATTAAAACGAACGCTAGAATCACATTATTCGAGAGGGAAGCAGTAATAAATTTGTCGCAGTATGAAGTTGATACGTATCGCGTACTGCGAATTCCGAACTGTCCGAGTTGTCAGGAACAGGAGGCCTCTGTATGAATGTTGAAGTGTTATTAAGCGAGATCGTGCATTCAAGAGGCGGATTGATACGAACATTGACTCGAGTCCACTCTCCTTTTCTTTCGCCACTAACGTATAGTTATGTGGCGCTTATTTCTCCACTCGATGGTTCAAGTGAAGAGATTGCCGGCTCAGGCTTTTCCTTGATGAAGGGAAACTCACAGATGTCTGCTGTAGGGGAAGCTATAGAGCGCTACAGTGCAACCATTTATGTGGAGTCTCAACTGATTCGATCCACTTACGAGGAACTTACCGTTCAAGGGGTTGATCCCACAGTTTTTTGCAGGTATCACGAAGAGCAATATCTTCAATTATCAGAGGTTCGCTCAGTTGATCATCAAACACCAATATACTGGACAAAGGGTAAACGAGTTCGAACCGGAGAGGAAGCATGGCTTCCATTTGAGACTGTGTATTTGAAAATCCCGGCTATCAAACCTTTTCGCGATGTGATTTCAACAGGTCTAGCCTGCGGAAGTTCACTAGAGCAGGCTTTGACAAGTGGCTTATTAGAATGCATAGAGCGTGATGCCTTTATGTTATTTTGGACACTGGGTATGGTACGTGCTCAAGTAAATGTGACATCGATAGACGATTCTTATCTCCTTCAGTTGTTGAAAGTAGCCCGTGAAGCCAATGTCGAACTGTCTGTCTATGATATTTCTCAACCGGAATTTCCCGTCACCACAATCTTAACTGTATTAAAATTCAAGGGGCGCCGGGGATTTTACCTTGGCTGTGCAGCACATCTCAATTCCCCTACGGCGATTCGAAAGTCAATGGAAGAAGCGATTAGCGGTGGAACAGCGTTTTTTGAAAGAATTTATCAACACGGGATGAACGTACCCGACCATTATCAGGAGATTCGAACGTTGGAGGATCATACTGCCTATTACTTATCTGGCGCTTTGGATGAAATTCTTTGCGAATTGATCCCTGAACAGTTGGATTGCTACATACCTGACCAATGTACAACATTTGAAGAAGTTGTCGATGTGCTCGAACGGCAAGGACATCCCGTATATTCTGCCGAATTGACCACAGCAGATGTTAAAGAGCTTGGGATGAATGTGATTCGAATCGTAACACCGACACTCGTTTTTCTACCGGTGGGGCCAACCATGTTGCAGTGTGAGAGGTTGCAAGAGAAATGCGAGAAAGCCAGCCGACCTATGAATTTGCTCCCGCATCCGTTTCCATAAAGGAGGGTTCGTCATGTATCTAGACGAGAACAAATTGGTACATCTTTTTCACTCAAATTCCAGTTATTATCCTGCAATAGGAAAACATGCGCCAACAAAATATTATCAAGCCACCTCCATAAGCAAAAATTACCCGGCACATCCATTTGATCTGCAGCCGGAAACGGATTGCAAAACTCGCTTCCCAAGCATTGGTTCGATAAGAGAATATAGTAAGTGCCCAATGCAAAAATCTACCATGTTTACTATCTTGCAAAATTCCTTCTGTGTACGAAATGCTCACTCTACCACACCATCGGCCGGTGCGTTACTTCCGATAGAATTGTATCTGGTTCTGCTCAATGTGGACCAAGCAGAGGCGGGCTATTATCATTACCATCGTGAAATGCAAAGTTTGACATATATAAAAGAAGTTCACGGTGATCTTCCATTTCTTACACCGGTCAATCAATTTGCGAAATCCGCTTCTTTCTTGATTATCATGACTGGAAATCTCACATCGATGATCTTGAAGTACGGAGCAAGAGCCTATCGCTATGCGTTGTTGGAGTGTGGGCATATCGGACAAAACGTGTCACTGAACAGCGAACTGTGCGATGCCGGTTCTTGTGCGATTGGAGGGTTTCATGATGACTTGTTATCGGAGACCCTTAACTTGGGACCGGATGAATTTCCTCTGTACTTATATAGCGTTGGGATAAAATCGAGTGAGTAAGCGAGTGTGAATGTGATGGTGAAACCAAGTAGACAAGTTGTTTTTCAAGTGTGGAAACAGTATCCGGCTTTTGCAAGGTTCCAATATTCAAATATCCTGACGGGTTTCACAAGTTGGGGTGCATTTTTGGCGATGCTTGTCCTGCTCAATGAGATTACGGACAACGGCTTTGAATTTGGATTGTTGTGGGCCGTGAGCGGCATTGTGCCGATGATCTTCAACTTTTTTTCCGGTGTTTGGATCGATCGGATCGATGTCAAAAAAAGCATGGTCATCGTTGAGATCTTGCATGCGGTTGCGTACTTCGGGTTTGTGTTCGTCCCGATGTTGGATGGGTACAAAGCGTGGGCGCTGTTTCTGTTGCTCCGCTTTTTCACTGGCGTATTGCAGCAGTTTAACGCTACGGCTCGCCAGACAGTGATTCCTGACATTATCAAAAAAGAGGACCTCACCGTTGCCAACTCTTTAAATTACACGATCACCAGCGCGATTCGATTGTCAGGCGCTTCTTTGGGCGGCATCTTGTTAACGGTAACCGGCATGAATGCGCTTTGGGTTGTTAACGGGGCTGCCTTTTTCGTTTCCGCTTGGTTGTTATACAGCGCAAGCAAGAATTTTGAAACGGAACGCAAAGTGAGCTTGAAGAAAAACTTTGGCGAAGATTTTAAAGCCGGATTACAGTTGTCCCAAAAAAATGTGTGGGTGCGAATGGTGCTTACGGCGGGGGTCACATGCGGTGTGATGATCGGGTCGTTTAACCTGATGCTGCAGCAGTATGTTTCTGAGATCTATCGTGTGGACCATTACGGACTCAGCGTCTTGTACGTCGTGGAAGGTATCGTCTCTGTACTCATCGGATATTGGTTGGCGAACAGCAAATTTATGTTTAAAAAACGTGTGACCAGCGGTTATGTATACGCGCTTTGGGGACTGACTTGGGTGTTGTTCGGCTTCTCGCAAAATCTTTGGATCGGTGCTCTGTGTTTGGCGCTATATGGACTGGTAGGAGCTTTTAATGTTCCGTATGAGCGGCTGACGATGCAGACAGAGGTGCCTGCAGAATTTAGAGGACGAGTTTTTGGATTATGGGGATCACTGACTACCCTTTCGATCCAAATTGGTGCATTTCTCACCGGGGTCATTATGACAGAGCTGGGAACAACGTACGTGCCAGTCGTCATCGGCTTGCTGGAGGTGGCTTTCGGGCTCTACTTTGTAGCAACTGTGCGTAGAAATGAAAGACAGGGACCGATTCAGATTGAACAAGTATATAAGACATGAAAAATCAGTTCGCATCGGATGTAGCTCGGACTCCATGAACTTTGATTGGACCGTACTACCACTGCACGAAAAAATGTGTCGTGTCGAATACGACGCTACTATAGCAATACCGTCCAGTCGCCCCTATCGGAGCCGCTCTATTTCCCTGTGGAGAAATAGAGCGGTTTTTCTGTTACAGCGGAGGCGCAATGTTTGAAACGAAAAATCCAAGTTTAGGAAAAGGAAACAGGAGCTAACTGTCAAACTTTTAAATACAACGCTTTATAATGAAATAATTCGACAGATGATAAAACCGGAACAAATAAAATATCGTTTCGAAAGCACTGCGCGGGAGGTAAACAATGAACCATTTGGAGAAGGAACTGACCATTCAGCGAAAGGAGCATCGCGATACCGGCACGCTGTCATCGATCCAGCATCGCATGTGGTTTATCGACCAATTGCAGCCGGGGCATCCGATGTACAACACGTTTCGGGCGATGCGGTTGCAGGGGGAGTTGGATCTGGCGGCGCTTACGCGGAGCTTGGAGGTGATCGTCGAACGTCACGAGATGTTGCGCGCTGCATATCGTTCGGATGACGGGGTGCCGGTGCAGGTGATCGCTTCCGAACTGCAGCCGCAACTGGCGATCCTCGATCTGAGCGCTGTGGCGGAAGCGGAGCGCGAGGCGCAGCTGGAACGGATGGTGACCGAGGTCGCACGCCGGCCGTTCGATCTGCGCGAAGGCCCGGTGTTTACGTTTACGCTGTTCAAGTTGGCAGAACGGGAACATGTGCTGGTGTTCATCATCCATCACATCATCTTCGACGGCTGGTCGTTGGGCGTGTTTTGCAAGGAGCTGTGCGCCCTTTATTCCGCGTTTGCAACCGGGCAGGAGCCGCAACTCGCTGAGCTGCCGATTCAATATCCCGATTATGCGGTGTGGCACAACCAGTTTATGGAGAGTGCTGTCGTGGCGGCACAGCTTGATTTTTGGAAACAGCATCTCGAGGGAGCTCCGCCGTTCCTGAAATTGCCGACCGACCGTCCGCGCCCGGCGGTGCAGACGTTTGACGGGGTGCGCTATTCGCATGTATTGCCGCCCGCGTTGGTGGAACAGTTGAAGTCGTTGCGTCAAGAGGCGGGCGTGACGATGAATACGGCGCTGCTCGCAGCGTACAATGTGCTGCTATACCGCTATTCCGGTCAGCAGGACATCGTGGTCGGCTCACCGGTGGCGGGGCGCAACCAAGAGGAAACGCATGGCTTGATCGGCTGTTTTGTAAACACTGTGGCGCTGCGGACGCAATTGTCGGGCGAGATGTCGTTCCGTGACTTGCTGTCTCATGTCGATCAAAGTGCTCGCGCTTCCTATGCGAACGGAGAGTTGCCGTTTGATAAATTGGTGGAGGAACTGCAGCAGGAGCGCGACCCCAGCTACTCGCCGGTGTTTCAGGTGATGTTCCTCTCGGAGCGCGATTTTACAAAGGGACGGGAGATGCCAGGTCTCAGCCTGACCCAGTATGTGATCGACAACAAGACGGCGAAGACCGACCTGACGCTCTGGATCTCCCAAGAGGATCGCGGATTGGTGGCCAAGTTTGAGTACAACACAGATCTGTTCGACGAACTGACGATTGTGCGGATGGCTCAGCATTTTGAACAGCTGCTGGAGGCTGCAGTCGCCGATCCGGAGCGGTCGATTGCCACGCTGCCCTTGTTAAGCGAAGCGGAGCAGCGGCAGGTGGTGTATGAGTGGAATGAGACGGCGACCGAGGTCCCACCCGTTTGTTTGCACCACTTGTTTGAGGCGCAGGCGGCACGAACGCCTCACCATGTGGCGGCGATCTACGGCGAGGAGACGATGACCTATGCGCAGTTGGAGGCACGGGCGAACCAACTGGCACACCAGCTGCGTGCGCTTGGGGTCGCCCCGGACGTGCCGGTGGGTCTGTGCTTGGAGCGCTCGCTCGACATGGTGGTGGCGCTGATCGGGATTCTCAAAGCGGGCGGCGCGTATTTGCCGCTGGATACGGATGCGCCGACAGCCCGGATGCGCCAAGTGCTGGAAGATGCGCAAGCTCCCGTCTGTGTCGCGCACAGCAGCCTGATGGCGAGATTGCCGGAAGGGGTCGTCTCGTATGTGCTGATGGACCGCGATGCGCATCTGCTCGCGGAGCGGCCGACGACGGCGCCGGTCGTGGCGGTGACGCCTGACCATCTGGTGTCGATCTACTACACATCCGGCTCGACCGGCAAGCCTAAAGGGGTGTCGAGCACGCATCAGGGCTGGGTGAACCGCATGATCTGGATGCAGCGCGCCTATCAGCTGGAAGCGCAGGAGACGGTGCTGCAGAAGACCACGCTGACGTTCGACGATGCGGCGTGCGAGTTTTATTGGCCGCTGATGGTGGGGGCGCGCATCGCGCTGCTGGAACCGGGATTGCACAAAGACCCGCGGGCGATTCTCGATGCGGCGATTCGCTACCAAGCCGCTTTTCTTACGTTTGTGCCGAGCATGCTGGCGCTGTTCGTCGATGCGGTGACGCCGGAGGACCGCGAGAGGTTGCAGTGCCTGCGGCATGTCGGGTCGAGCGGCGAAGCGCTGCGTTCGGACCTGGTGCGCAGTTTCCAAGAGCGGATCGGCTGCAGCCTGCATAACACGTGGGGCGCGACCGAGGTGTCGATCGACTCGACGATTCATACTTGTACGGAAGCAGATGCGTTCGAAGCGGAGATCGTCTCGGTGGGACGGCCGATCGACAACAACCGCTGCTATGTGCTGGACGAGCATCTGCAGCCGGTGCCGCTCGGCGTGGCCGGGGATCTCTATCTGGCCGGCATCGGATTGGCGCGCGATTATCTGAACGATCCGGAGCGCACGCGGGAAGCTTTTCTGCCCGACCCGTTTTTCCCGGGGGAGCGGATGTATAAGACCGGGGATCGCGGTTATTTGCGCAAGGACGGCTGCATCATGTTCCTCGGACGCCGCGATGATCAGGTCAAGGTGCGGGGACAGCGGGTGGAGCTGGCCGAGATCGAAGCGGTGCTGGCGACCCATCCGTCCTTGCAGATCTGTGCTGTGGTCGCGTTTAAACGTCAGGACGGCTATCGTCTCGCCGCTTATTACGTGCTGCGCGACGCCGAGCAGACGACCGCCGAAGCGCTGCGTGCCTATCTGGCTGAGCGTTTGCCCGACTACATGGTGCCGTGGCGCTTCCTCCTGCTGGAGCAGATGCCGACGACGATCAGCGGCAAGATCGACCGCAAGCAATTGCCAGACCCGGGCGATGACCGTCCGGACTTGCAAACCGACTTTATCGAGCCGTCCACAGCTGTGGAGCAGCAGATCGCCGCGGTCTGGCAGGAGATCTTGGGTGTGGACAGGGTCGGTCTGGCCGACAGTTTCTTTCATCTCGGCGGACATTCGCTCCATGCGACGCGCATCATCTCGCGGATCAACCGCGAGTTTCAAACGCGGCTGCCTTTGCGTGTTTTCTTCGAGGAGCCGACGATCGGCGGGCTGGCCCGGCGCGTCGAGCAGGAGCAGAGCAGCGCGGGCAGCCGCAACGAGCAGGGCATCCCGCGCCTGCCGCGGCAAGCGGCGTATGAGCTGTCCAACGCTCAGCAGCGGTTGTGGTTCCAGTATCAATATGACGCGGAACATGCGTATGGCTTTACACTGCCGTACTTGATCGAAGGACCGCTTTGCCGCCAATCGTTCGCCGCAGCGTTTGCCGCGGTGGTGGCGCGGCATGGCGTGATGCGCACAACCTATGAAGAGCGTGACGGCATCCCTTATCAGATCGTGCAGGACGATATGGCGATCCCTTGCCAGTTCCACGATCTGACCGGGCGCAGCGAACAGGAGCAGTGGGCGGCACTGGCAGAGTTTGCAGCGGCCGATACGCTGACTCCGTATGACCTGAGCGCGGGGCCGCTGTTCCGCATGAACCTGTTCGCGCTCGCGGAGCAGCAGCACATGATGGTGCTCAGCGTCTATCAGATCGCCTATGACGGGTGGACGGCCGGCGTGTTCATGAAGGACTTGCGCACCTATTATGAGGCGTTGGCGAAAGGGGCGGATCTGCCGCAACTGCCGCCGGCGCTGCAATATGTCGAGTACGCCGACTGGCAGAACAAACGCCTGGCTTCCGGTGAGCTCGATGTGCAAAAAGCGTACTGGCTGCAGCAGCTCGCAGGCGACGTCGCGGCACCGCCGCTGCCGTATGATTTCGCGACACCGCCTGCTGAACACGATGCCAGCAGCTATGTGCACCTGCAACTCGATGCGGCGCTGACCGAACGTCTGAAGGAACTGTCGCGCGCACAGGGCAACACGTTGTATTTGACGGTGATGACCGGGTTGAAGATGTGGATGGCCATGGTGTCCGGCGCGACGGACATCACGCTCTGCGCCCCTTTGTCGGCGCGCACGCATCCTGATCTCGACGGGCTGATGGGGCTGTTGGTCAACCCGGTGGTGATGCGCACCGATCTGACCGACAATCCGAGTTTTGCGCAGGCGTTGGAACGCGTGACGCAGTCGGCGCTGGGCGCTTATGCGAATCAGGATTATCCGTTTGATTTTGTGCTCAATGAGCTGCGAGCCCTGCGCGGCAGCAATGTCACGCCGTACTCGGTGGTCTTCGTCGGGCAGAACGCACACAGCGGGGTCTGGGAACTGGACGAAAAAGTCTGTGTGCGCGTGTATCCGCTGGAGAAATTGCTGGCCGATCAACAGGATCTGTTTGCCGGCGTGGGCGAGGACCCGACCGTGCAGTTCGATCTGCACATGGAGATGATCGAGCGCGACGGGGTGTTGACCTTCAGCACGCAGTATCATCCGCTGCGCTTCCGGGCGGAGACGGTGGAACAGTTCTTGCAGCAGCTGCAGCATGTGTTGAGCCAGATGGCGGCCGACCCGCATCTGCGCTTGTCGCAAGTGCAATTGTTCGAGTCGGAGGAGATCGATCTCGATGATCTCTTCTAGTTGGTTGCATGTTTGATCGCAAAAAAAAGCGGAACCTCTTGAACGAGGTTCCGTTTTCTGTTGCTTGAAATTGTTGTGGGGAGCAGACGTGTGAAACTTACTTTTTGATCACCCCGGACATCACTTTCGCATATTCTTCGGCCAAGAAACGGTAGCCCGCGTCATTCGGGTGAACGCCGTCATTCGAGAGATATTGATCGTAATTGCCTTCGTTCCATTTGCCTGCCAGATCGATGAACGTGCAATTCGAGACGCTGGCACAGGCGTTTTTGATCGCGGCATTGTAGGTGAGCTCCGATTCTTTGGACAAGGAGGGGACGGAGACCATTCCGCTGGCGAAAACGGAAGTCGCGGGCAGGGCATCTTGAATCGTTTTCAAATATGTGACGTAATCTGCCTGAAATTGTTCGGGAGTCATCCCCCGAGCGTTAAACCCGTAGACGGAAAGCACATAGTCGGGCTTGAGCTGGATGATATCTGTCTGCACCCGGTCCAATCCGCTGTTCTTTGCGCTGGCCGGGACGGACACGTCGACATCCGTTCGGCCGATGCCCTGGTTGATGCTTTCCACGCCGAGGATGTCGCCCAAGACGGGGGTGATCGAGGTCAAGCCCCGATTGCTGGAGCCGGTGCCGTCGATGTAGCTGTGGCCGATGACGACCAGCTTCTTTTGGTTGTGCTCAGGCTGTCTGACTTTGGCGTCTTGGCTGATGTAGAGCCCGTCGATTTCACTGTGGGCGGAGAAGACAACTTCGATCTTGTGCCAGCCGGTGCTGCCGCTGTAGATCGGGATTTCCTGCGTCTTTGCGCTCATCAATTGTTCGACTGCCGGCTTGCCGTCGACCAAGATGGTGACGGTGCCTCCGATGGGACGCTGTTTGAGGATGGCGAAGGGACTGTCCGTTTCGATGGAGGCGCGTCTGCCGAACTGCGGGCGGTCGGTGCTGTTCATCCAGCCCTTCATCACGTCGCCCCATTCCGGCTCGTTGACTTGCTTCCAAGGGCCATGCGTATAGAGCCACTCGGGGCTGGTCGGTGCGATCAGCTTCTTCTCCTCTGCAGCAGACTTGGAGCCGGTTTGGCATCCGGTAAGAAGGGTGGCGACCATGCATAAGATGCCGACAGCATACAGCCATTTTTTCATTTCCATCACCTCTCGTGTGTGATTCTTATGTGATCACAGTGTAACAACGGGGAGGGAAACGATCCTGTCTTTTCATGCTTTGTTGTAAAATGGGTGTGAGGTGATGCGGCTTGGAGTGGCAGAAACGGTTAGAGGAAGCGCTGGAGTTTATCGAAAGCAATCTGGAAGCATCGCTGCCTGTGGAGACGATCGCGAAGGCGGTGTATTCGTCGCCCTTTCATTTTCAGCGGATGTTTCATATGTGGTCGGGGATCACGCTGGGCGAATATGTGCGGAAGCGCAAGTTGACGTTAGCCGCGCAAGAGCTGGCCGTCTCCTCGACGAAAGTGGTCGATGTCGCGCTTAAATATGGCTACGATACCCCGGAGTCATTCTGTAAAGCGTTCCGAAAGCTCCACGGTGTCTCCCCGTCGGCAGCTCGCAAACCGGGTGTGTCGATCAAAGCCTTCCCCCGCGTTTCGTTCGAGCCGCACACGCCGGGCGACGCGGAAGTGGAGTATCACATCGTGGAAAAAGAAGCGTTCACCGTCGTCGGAAGGTCGGCAGAGCTCGTATGCGGCGCTGAAGGGCGCACCAGGCCATGGTTCTGGGGGGAAAGCCGGAAGGACGGCACGTTTGACAAGTTGAGTTCGCTCTCCGCGGAGACGCCTTTGCTTGGGCTGACCATGAGTTTTGAGGAAGAGTTCACCTACATGATCGCTAGGGAAGCGAACGCCGCTTCCGTGGTGTTGGCACAGGGGTGGTCAGTCCAAACGATTCCGGCAGCCACTTGGGCGATCTTCCCTTTGGCGGGACCGCTGCCGGGGGTGATGCAGAGCGGATTGCGCAACATTTACAAGGTGTGGTTTCCCGCGACCGAATTTGAGCACGCAGGTTTGCCGGAGCTAGAAGTGTATTTGCCGGGCGATGCACAGGCGGAAGATTATCGCTGCGAGGCTTGGATTCCGATCGTGAAAAAAACGAACATCTGAAAAAGCCAACTTCCTCCGCTGGGGGAAAGTTGGCTTTTTGTGTTGTGTGTGGAAGCAGCGGTTAGTTGCACTCTCCGCATACGGTCAGCTTCAGCGTGCAGGTTTGGGTCAAGAGCTGCAGGGAGTTCGCTTCCTGCGTGGATGCTGCGTTGACTTGGACGTCGAGATCGAAGAAATCTTTCGCCATTTTGAATGCCCCCTCTCTTTTTATTTATTATATAAATAATATTTTCAATTGTCAATTTCGGAATGTCATCAAATGCTCATATCTCTTCCCAAAATGCATAATTGCACAAAGGGTAACGAAGTGATACTGTAGATCGAGTAAGAGGAACTTCGCAACCAAGCAACGAGAGGCGGATGCGTGGAACGATGAACAAGAACAGCTTGCGAATCATAAAACGGGAGGCGACGGCCCAGGCGTTGGCGAATGCGGCGTTTGAGCTGGCGCTGGAGCGGGGCTTGGACGGCTTTGTTGTCGAGGATGTGGTGCAGCGCGCCGGGTACTCGCGCAGAACGTTTGCGAACCACTATTCTTGTAAAGAGGAAGCGGTGGTCATGGCGGTGGAGACCACGCATGACGACGAGGAAGTGCGGGTATTGCTCGACGAACTGCCGGATAGCGCCTCGCCGCTGGAAGTGTTGCACCATTTGATGAAGATGCGGCTCACGGCGGAGTATCTGCGGAAATTGCGCGTGCTGGTGACGCTTTCCAAAGAATACCCGACGCTGGAACCGTATATTCTCAGCGTCTTTCACCGGTTGCAGCGGTTGGCGCAGCAAGCGTTGAGCGACTTGTTTCGCGGGCGTTATCCCGAAGAGTACACCCATTTGCTGGCCGGGGCGGTCTGCGGAGCTTTCTTTCCGCTGCTCGACAGCCTTGAGGTACGGCTGCCCGGTCAATCGTTGGCAGAAGCGCCGGAAGCGATGGCGTTTGATCAATATGTCGATACTGTGTTCAGGCATTTGCAAAACGGATTTTAGTAAAGGAGAATCACCTAGACATGTCTAAGTTTTTGTACAAGCTGGGGAAACGGGCGTTCGACAAACCATGGTATTTTATCGCCGCGTGGATCGCGGTGTTTGCGATCGTGCTCGCGATGCTGGGCGTGAATGGCGTGCACGTGAGTTCGGAGATGAAAATTGCAGGCACGGAGTCGCAGAAGGTGCTGGATCGGCTGGCCGAAGAGCTGCCGGAAGCTTCCGGCGGGCAGGCGAGCGTGGTCTTCACGGTGCCTGAAGGCGAGCGGTTGGATGCGCCGGAGCGATTGCCGGCGATTTTGCAAGCTGTGGAGGATGTTTACAGTCAGGAGTATGTGATCAATCCCGCAGATTTGGCGGCTGCAGCAGGTCAAGGTGCACAGGGTGCCCAAGGCGGCGCGGCTCAACAACAGCAACAACAGCAACAACAGCAACAACAGCAACAACAGCAACAACAGCAACAACAGCAGTCCGCTTCGGCCGTAAAGGCTCCGTATGGACCGTTGATGGTCAACGGGATGCCGGTGCCGGGGGTGATGATCTCGGCGGACGGGCATGTGGCGCTGTTCCAGTTCCAGTTCACGGAGCAGCAGACGTCGTTGCCGCAAGAGGTCATCGACTCGGTGAAACAGGCGGTGATGGGTGTCGAGGATGACACCGACATCACGGCGTTGCCGAGCGATTCGATCAAAGGCAAGCCTTCGGTGATCGGCCCGACGGAGATTATCGGTCTGGTCGTTGCGGCCGTTGTGCTGCTCATGACGCTCGGCTCTGTCGTCGCAGCCGGCCTGCCGCTTTTGACGGCGATCCTCGGGGTCGGCATCGGCGTGGGCGGCGCGTTTGCGATCTCGAATTTTGTGAACATGAGCGACATCACGCCGGCTCTGGCCTTGATGGTCGGGCTGGCGGTCGGCATCGACTACTGCCTGTTCATCGTCAACCGGCAGCGCGGCATCATTCTCGAGCAGGGCTTGAGCGCGCGCGAAGCGGTCGGCCGGGCGGTCGGCACGGCGGGCAGTGCGGTCTTCTTCGCCGGTTTGACGGTGATCATCGCGCTGTGCGGCATGCTGGTCATCGGCATCGAATTCTTGTCGACCATGGCGCTGGTCGCCGCGGCGACCGTCTTCCTCAACGTGCTGATCGCCCTGACTTTGCTCCCGGCGCTGCTGGGGTTGGTCGGAGAGCGCATCTGCTCGCAGAAGGTGCGCGAGAAGAGCCGGGCACAGTCGAAGGAAACCCGCAACGGCGTAGCGCGCGGCTGGGCGAAAGGCGTTGTTAAGTTTCGCTGGCTCGTCATCGTCGGCGTGATCGCGGTGCTCGGTGTTGCGGCGATCCCGGTTGCGGAGATGGAGATGGGCATCCCTTCCGGCGCGACGGCGAACTTGGATACGACGTCAAGACAGAGTTATGATGCGATCTCGGATGGTTTTGGCGAAGGGTTTAACGGGCCGCTGCTGCTGGTCGCAGAGCCGAAGGACACTTCCGGCAAGGTCACGATGGAAATGCTGTACGGTCTGGTGCAGGACATCCAACAGCAAGAGAACGTGTCGGTCGTCTCGCCGCTGGGTGTCAACGAGTCGGGCGACATTGCGATCCTGAGCCTGATCCCGAAGACGGGGCCGACCGACACCGCAACGAAAGATCTGGTGACACAGCTGCGCGACCCTGACTTCAACGTGGCTGACAAATACAAGGTGACGCTTGGCGTGACCGGCTTCACCGCGATCAACATCGACATGTCGACGAAGCTGACGGAGGTGTTCCCGCTCTACATCGGGATCATCGTCATCCTCTCGGTGATCATCCTGCTGCTGGTGTTCCGTTCGATCATCGTTCCGATCAAAGCGACGGTCGGCTTCCTGCTCAGCGTGCTGGCGACGTTCGGGATCACCACCGCGGTGTTCCAGTGGGGCTGGCTGCACGCGATGTTCGGCTTCGACACGGGCGGTCCCTTGCTCAGCTTTATGCCGATCATGGTCACCGGCATCCTGTACGGGCTGGCGATGGACTATCAGGTCTTCCTGGTCAGTTCGATGCGCGAGTCGTACGTCCACGGGCATCGGGGACGTGAGAGCGTCATTCACGGGTACGGGCTGGCGAGCCGCGTCGTCGTGGCGGCTGCCGTGATCATGGTCTCGGTGTTCGCCGGGTTTATCTTCGCGCATGACATCATGATCAAACAGATCGGATTTGCACTGGCTGTCGGCATCCTGATCGACGCGTTCATCGTGCGCATCATGCTGGTGCCGGCCGTGATGGCGATCTTCGGCGACAAGGCGTGGTGGCTGCCGAAATGGCTGGACCGCATGCTGCCGAATTTGGATGTGGAAGGCGACAAACTGATCGCCGAGTTGAAAACCAAGGGAAATTCTGATCGATAAGCAGGCACTGCGAAGCCCCTGAATTGGATTCAGGGGCTTCACTTGCAGTTTGATCGGGAGCAAGTGTGTCGGCAGAGCGGCCTTCCCTCGAAAAATTACAGGATCGTAACGGATGCCAGGGGGATTCTGTGGTAGGATGACTTCATACGATTGGCAAGGGGAGAAACTATGGAAACAGAGAAGCAATACAATACGCGTGCCATCTTGGCGTCGCTCTTGATCTGCGGGTTTGTCGGCTTTTTCAGCGAGACGGCGCTCAATGTGGCGATCACGAACTTGATGGACGTGTTTCAGATTGAGGCGGCGACCGCGCAGTGGCTGACGACCGGGTTTCTGTTGACACTCGGCATTCTGATGCCGGTCAGCGGGCTGCTGTTGCAGCGCTTTTCGACGCGCCAGCTGTTCACCGGGTCGCTGGTCAGCATGATCGTGGGCACCTTGGTCGCGGCGCTGGCCGTCAATTTTGAAATGCTGATGGTCGCGCGCGTGCTGCAGGCGATCGGGATGGGCTTGCTGCTGCCGCTGATGTTCAATACGATCCTCGTGATCTATCCGCTGGAAAAGCGCGGCGAGGCGATGGGCTTCGTCGGGCTGGTCATCATGTTTGCGCCGGCGACCGGCCCGACGGTGGCGGGGATCTTGATCGAATACTTGTCCTGGCAATACATCTTCTGGCTGTCGCTTCCGTTCCTGATCATCGGGCTGCTGGTCGGGCTGAAGTATTTGGAAAACGTCACCGAAGTCACCAAGCCGAGGATCGACCTGCTGTCGGTCATCTTGTCGACGATCGGATTCGGCGGCGTCGTGTTCGGCTTCAGCAAAGCGGGCGAAGGCGCAGGCGGCTGGGGCAGCACCTTGGTGCTCGCTTCGATCATCGTCGGGCTGGTCGCGCTGGTGCTGTTCACTCTGCGCCAGATCTGGATGCGCGATCCGATGCTGAATCTGGGCGTGTTCAAGTATCCGATGTATATCTTGGGGCTGCTGATGGTGCTGTCCTGCATGCTGATCATGATGTCCAGCATGATCATTCTGCCGCTGTTCTTGCAAAAGGGCATCATGCTGTCCGCCTTCACCACCGGGCTGATCATGCTGCCGGGCAGCGTGCTGAACGGGATCTTGTCGCCGCGCATGGGGCGGCTGTTCGACCGCTACGGCCCGAAATGGCTGGTGATACCGGGTCTGGTGATCGTGGCGGCCATGATGTGGTGCTTCACCGGGATCTCCACGGCGTCCTCCGTGGCGATGATCGTGGCGCTGCACATCGGCATCATGATCGGCATCTCGATGGTCTGGATGCCGGCGCAGACCAACGGGCTCAATCAACTGCCGCCGGAGCTGTACCCGCACGGCACGGCGGTGATGAACACGCTGCAGCAAGTCGCCGGTGCGATCGGCACGGCGGTGGCGGTCTCCCTGCTGATGGGCGGATCGGAGCAGTATTTGCGTGGCTCTGCCGCGCCGACCAGTCCGGCGGAGCTGGCCAATGCGATGACGAACGGATCGCACAGCGTTTTCTGGTTTGCGATGCTGGTGACGATTCTCAGCCTGGTCATCGCGTTCTTCATTCGCCGCGTCGTGGTGGAGCGGGCAGAACTGAATACCATGCACTAAAAAATAGACGCCCTCACTTCGGTGGAGGGCGTCTTTTTTATGCCGGTTCGTGGGGGGACAATGCCTTTTGCTGATCGGCATTCTTCATCTGCAGCGCCAAAAGCATCCCGGCCACGGCCACGCCGATCATCACATAAAACAGCGAGCCGAGCATCAGGCTGGTCAGCGCCGAAGCGACCATGCTGCCCATGTAGCGGAAGGTGGAAAAAACGCCCGATGCGACGCCCGTCTTCTCCGGGGACACCGCTTCGAGGCTGGCCGTCTGCATCGCAGGCAGCCCGGCTCCGGAGCCCAAGCCGCCGATGAGCAGGGCGCAGGCGATGTACCAGATGGCGACCTGCTGCGCGAAACCGAGGTAGAGCAGCGCCGACAGCAGTTGCACACCGAAGGCGAGCCCGATCATCTTCGCATGACCGAGCTTCTTCGACAGCTGTCCGCCCAGCCAAGAGGAGAACGACATCGCCAGGGAATAGACGAACATCAGCGTGCCGATCATCCGCAGATCCACCCCGCGCTCCTGCAGGAGCAGCGGCAGCACCAGAATGGTGCCATACATGATGAAGTTGCTGGTCAGCACGGCAAGATTGGCGCTGCGATAGGAACGGCTGCGGAACAGCCCGAACTCGATCAGCGGATGGGGAATCCCTTTTTCCCGGAAGAAAAACAGCACCAGACAGCCGAGCAAGAGCAGCACGCTCCACCAGTGGATCGTCTCGGCATGCGTGATGAACAGCACGATCAAGGAGAGTCCGAGCGCCAGATACAGCGACCCGAGCAGATCGACCGGCGTCTTGCGCGTCGGCGTGGCAGGCATGACGAAGAGGGCGGCGAGGAACGAGGCGAGCAGGAACGGCAGGTTGATCCAAAAGATCGCTTGCCAGCCCCACGCTTCGATCAGAAACGACCCGGCGAGCGGCCCGACGGCAGCGCCGAGCCCCATCAGCAGACCGAACAGCCCGAAGACGGACGCCATCTGCTCCTTGGGCACCGCATGCCGGATCAGCGCCGTCCCGCTGGGCAAGGCCAGCGCGCCGCCCAGCGCCTGCATCGAGCGAAAGACGATCATCGACGGCAGGTTGAAGGCGAACGCGCAGAGGACTGCCCCGGCGAGCGACAGCGCGATCCCGGTCAGGAACATCCGCTTGTAGCCGAAGATGTCACCGAGCTTCCCGGCCACCGGCTGCGTGGCGGCCATCACGATCAGGTAGATCGTGATGATCCACGACGTCTGCGCCAGCGTCTCTCCGAAGGAATGCGAGATCGTGCCGAGCCCCACGGTGATCATCGTCGAGTTGACCGGGACGAGGAAAGTGCCAAGCAAAATCGCCGCAGTCAGCAGCCGGACTTTGCTTGCACTCACGCTCCCTTCACTCATGGAAGCGCACCACTCCTTGTGTGCCGTCGACCGTCACCGTCTGCCCGTCGCGGAACAGGGAAGTCGCCACTTTCGTGCCCAGCACGGCCGGGAGTTGGTATTCGCGGGCGACCGTTCCGGCGTGGGAGAGGATGCCGCCCGCATCGGTGATGATCGCCCCGACGACCGAAAAGAGCGCCGTCCACGCCGGGGTCGTCGTCTTGCAGACCAGCACGTCCCCGGGCTGCACGCTGGAAAAATCGCCAGGGCTGTGCACGACGCGAACTTGGCCGGTGTAGACGCCTTGCGAGGCGGCCGCCCCTTTGATCTGCGCGGCTTCCACCTGCGGTGCGGACGGCCCCATCACTTCTTCCAGCGCCGGATTGAGGCCATGTTCCGGCGGCACTCCGTACGCGGGGACAGGCTTGCGGGATTGGCTGGCTTTCCACTCGGCACGGCGCCGGGCGATCAACTCCTGCTGCGCAGACGGCTCGTGCAGCACATCGAGCAGTTCATCGAGATAGAAGAAAAACACATCCTGCGCCGCCGCGACCACACCCGCTTCGACCAGCCGATCGCCGATGGCGAGCAGGAACAGGCGCGATTTGGCGGGAAGCATCGCGTCGATGTAGAAGTGGTGGTCTTCATCCAGGCCCCAGGATTCCAACGCGTGCCGGTACAAGCTGAGGAAGTGCTGCTTCTGCTCTCCTTCCGGCAGCTCATGCATGGCAGAATCGAATGCCTGCTGACGGCGCTCGACCGTCTTTTGCAGCTCCGCCTGAAAGTCGTAGCCGCTTTCCAAAAAGCGCCGGATCGCGGTCAGCGCAGGCGTCGGATTCTCCACCCAGATCGCCTCGACGAACTCATGCGAGTTGGTCGCGCGAAAGCCGTATTCGGCGAGGAAGTCCTGAACGTCGGCGAGGAAGGCGCAGCCTTCTTCGGTCCGCCCGAGCGCTTCCAGAAGCTGCTGAGGCTCCGTGTTGAGCAGCAGTTCCTGCAGCGCGGGCGATTGCCGTGCCCGTCGGCTCAACTGCCACAGGCCCTGGTCGGTCTCCAGCGACTTGTTCATCACGCCGACCAGCCAGTCATAGACGACCGCCGTGTTGGCAGTGCCACTCAGTTCTGCGTACGTCTGGGTCAAGGCGGTGAGCAGGACCATGCGCGGCATGACGATCTCGAAGTGCAGCTCCCAGGCCCGCTGGTAAAACGCGTAGAGCTCTTGCAGCATCTCGGCCGCTTCCGCACGGGTAAACGGCTGTACGCGAAACGCATCGAGCCTGGCGTAGAACGGCAGAAGCTCACTCTCCACATAGCCTTGAAACAGCGCCAGCATCTTCGGGATCCGCTCCATGCCCCACTGCAGATGTTCGGCCGCCTGCGCCTGCGGATCACCGGCAAACGGGATCGCCCATTGGTAATAGTAGCCGTTTTCGATCTTCGCCCGGAACTGCTGCACCGGGAACTTCATCCCGGCAAACGCCCGCCGTGTCCCTTCGTTCATCGCCGGAATGAAATAGGATGCGAACAGCGGCGTGAACGGATCGGCAAGATGCGTATCATCCTGCACCCAAAAGCCTTGCTGTTTGTCTTCCTCCGTCAAAAACAGATCTTCCTGTACGAACTTCATGCGCACAGCCTCCCTCTTCTCATCAGGTCGTGATCGGACGCACCTGCAGCAGATAGACCGTCCCGGCTTGGATGGCAAATTCCAGATCGACCGGACGGCCATGCAACGCCTCCACACGGCAGGTCAACGCTGCCAAATCCTCTATGTGCCCATCGCCCAAACAAAAAACTTCCTGTTCCGCAGCCGAGGTCTCGACCGTCATGGTACCGGTGGCGGCCGGCAGGATTTTGACTTCTTTCAGACCGAGCTCTTTGCAGATCTCGCCCGTCCGTTTGGACACGATAAAACTGTCGGGCGTCACGAGCCCCGACACGACCGCTTCCCCGAGCCCGTAGGAAGCGTTGATCACGATCTCGTCCGGGTCGCAGGTCACCGGATGCTTGCTGAAGATCACGCCGGAGACGTCCGCTTCGACCATGCCCTGCACGAGCACGCCCATCGCCAGCGAGTCCAAGCAGATCTGGTGCTGCTTGGCGTAGTGCTGTACGGCGGGGGAAAAGTAGGACGCCCAGCAGCGTTTGATGTGCAGGAGCACGCTGTCCAGGCTGCAAACGTTGAGATAGGTCTCGTATTGACCGGCAAAAGACGCGTGGTTCAGATCTTCCAGCGCCGAGGAGGAACGCACGGCGACGACCGTTACCCCTTGCTCTTGCAACGCGCTGAACTGCGCGGCGATCTCCTCTGCGATCACTGCAGGCAGCGGTGCGGAGAGGAAGTCGGCTTCCGTTTGGACGTCAGGATTGGCTCGCAAGAAAGCTTGAAACGCATCGGTCGTCACGACAAAGCCTGGCGGTACGGGCAAGCCCTGCGCCAGCATCGCGCCGAGATGGCGCGCTTTGGAGCCGGCCGTTTGCACAGACACCTGTTGCAAGGCGGTGAGGCTGAGTGCGTTCATGCTGTCACCTCCTTATTCGTTAAGATTTATATAAGGTTTTGTGAAAATTAATTCGGGCAAAAAAAAGAAAGCCCCTGAACAAACGTTCAGAGACTTTCGCTTAGCGCTGTTGGAAGGCGATCTTCAGCCCAAGACCGATGTAGATCGAACCGATGATCTTGCTGCTCCAGCGGTGCAGCCAGGAGATGCGCTTGACCAGCCGGCTGAGCGGCTTGATGCTGAGGGCGATCAGCGACGTGTAGACGGCGCCGAGCAGCGCAAACAGCAGGCCGAGGATCAAAAATTGCCACACGGTAGCCCCGCGCTCCGGGTGGACGAACTGGGGCAGGAAGGCCAGGAAAAACAGTGCGGTCTTCGGATTGAGCAGCTCGGCCAAAATGGCGAGTCCGAATGACTTGACCGGATGGGCCGGTGCGACCGCCGGCAGTTGCGGATCGGCCGGACGTTCGCGCAGCGCGCGGATGCCAAGGTAGAGCAGGTAGGCGACGCCGGCGAATTTGACGACTTGAAAGGCCAGCGCGGACGAGAGCAGCAGCGCGGAGAGGCCCAAAGCGGCCAAGGCGGCATGGAGGCAGTCGCCGACGGCAATGCCGATGCCGGCCATGATCCCGGCGGTGCGTCCGCTTTGCACGGTGCGGGTGGCGGTGAGCAGCACCGCGGGGCCCGGTATCAAAAAGAGTCCGATGACGACCGTCAGGAACGTGATCATTGTGGACAGATCGAACATCTGCATCACCTCATGGTGTAGAGTCTGGGTGTTCTTGCTGCGACTTCGTGCCGACCTCTTGAAAATAGGCGAACGTCTGGTGCAGCAGGTCGATCAGCTGCTCGCTCTGCTCGCGCCCCAAATGATCGATCAGGCCGTTGAACAGGACGCGGTAGGCGTCGTGTGCGGTGTTCGCCATCTCCCGACCCTGCTCCGTCAAGGTGATCTCGGAGACGCGGCGGTCGGTGGGATGCGCGGTGCGCTCGATGTAGCCTTCTTTGATCAGCGAGTTGATCATCTGTGTGACGGACGGCGAGGTGATCTTCAGCCGTTTGCTCAATTCGGAAACGGTCGTGCCCCGGTCATAGCCGCGGTCCTGTCTTTCTTTGACCGCCAGCAGGACGCGGATTTCGCTTGCCTTGAGCCCCCATTTGGTGGTCCGGCGCCAGTCGGACCGCGAAAAGCGCGAAAACATTTCCATCAACTGTAGTGCTTGCGTATTTTGATCCATCACTTCACCGCCCGTCTGACTGGATTCGTCTGCTTATGTACCTTCATGATAAGGAAACGGTCTGCAATCGTCAATCAAGGCGGATTTTGAGGATTGCATCTTTACAGCTCTTCGCATAAGCTGTTAGATAGGTTACCTACCTAAATATAAAATCAGGGGGATCGGGATGGAACATTTATCTCAGAAACAAAAAGTGACCGTGATGATCGCCTTAATGGCATCGATGTTTTTTGCGGCCATCAACCAGACGCTGGTCAGCACGGCGATGCCGAGAATCATCGCCATGCTTGGCGGGATGGAATATTACTCGTGGGTGATCATGATCTACCTGCTCACCTCGACGGTGGCGACCGTGCTGGTCGGCAAGCTGTCCGACATCTACGGGCGCAAACCGTTTTTGCTGTCGGGGATCTTGGTGTTCATGATCGGCTCGTTCCTGACCGGCCTCTCGAATGATATCGTGCAGATGATCATGTTCCGGGGGATTCAAGGCATTGGCGGCGGGATGCTGATGTCGGTGACGACGATGGCGGTCGGCGACCTGTTCGCACCGCGTGAACGGGCGAAATGGACGGGGCTGATGATGGCGATCTTCGGCTTCTCCAGCGTCATCGGCCCGACGCTCGGCGGCGTGATGATCGACCACATGGATTGGCATTGGCTGTTCTGGGCCTTCCTGCCGCTCGGCTTTGTGGCGATGCTGATGATCTGGCGCATGTTCCCGAAAAAGACAGAAGGGAAAAGCGAATCGATCGACTACCTGGGCTCCTTGTTCTTGTCGCTGTCGATCGTGGCGCTCCTGCTCGGCTTCTCGTGGGCGGGAACCAAATACGACTGGGGCTCGCCGCAGATCATCGGGCTGTTCGCAGCGGCCGTCGTGTTCGCTGTGATCCTCGTCCTGATCGAACGCAAAGTGAAAAGCCCGGTGCTGCCCCTGTCTTTGTTTAAAAACGGGGTGGTCACCATCTCCAACGCGGTCGGCTTCCTGATGAACGCCGGCATGATGGGGGCGATGGTGTACCTGCCGTTCTTCGTGCAGGGCGTGCAAGGCTTGACGCCGACCCAGTCCGGCTTTGTCAACATGCCGATGTCGCTGACGATGATCGTGTTGAGCTCGCTGGTCGGGCGCTGGATGAGCAAATCGGGCAAATACAAGCGCTATGCGGTGATCGGGATCAGCGTGATGATCGTCGGCATGGTGATGATGGCGTACATGAACTCCATCGCGATGGCGGTGGCGAGCATGATCGTGTTTGGCCTTGGCCTTGGTCTCAGCATGCCGGTCTTCATGCTGGCGGTGCAAAATGCCGTTCCGATGCATCAACTCGGCGTGGCGACGGCGACGACCACGCTGTTCCGCAACTTGGGCGGGACGATCGGGCTGGCCGTGCTCGGCTCGGTGATGAATTCGTCCTTGACCCGCCATCTGGAAGAAAAGATGGCAGCAGGCGCCGTGGCGGGCCTCGCGCAGGTCGATCCGCAGACGGCCGAGAAGATGTCGGCGTTCCTCAACCCGCAGATCCTGCTCGATCAGCCGAAGCTGGCTTCGATCCGCGCTGCGATGCCAGATCAGCTGCAGTCGCTGCTCGACAGCATGCTCACGATGCTGCGCTCCGTCTTGTCGGACACATTGTCCACCGTCTTCCTCTACGCAGCGGGGATCTTGGGTGTGGCGTTCGTGCTGGTCTTCCTGTTGAAAGAAATCCCCTTGCGCTCCTCCGCCGATAGCGGACGTTGATTTTTGCGCAGATGGGCGTATAATGAAAAACAAATGCCATATACCCTTGCCGGTATATGCATCATGAAATGAAAACAGGGCAATATCTTTCGTAAGGAGTCAGGCTGCGCGCAGCAGCCGCTCCTTTTTATACGTAGAAAATGATACCTAGAGGGGTATGGAAGTGCGCGGGGAGGGGAGTTGCAGGATGGAGATCGGGTTGATCATCACGCTGTTCTTGATCGGTTTTGCCGGGGCCTTTCTGTCCGGGATGCTCGGGATCGGAGGAGCGATCATCAACTACCCGCTGCTGTTATTCCTGCCGGCCCTGCTCGGCGTCGGTGCGTTCACCGCTCATGAAGTGTCCGGCATGGTCGCCGTGCAGGTGCTTACGGCCACGTTCGCCGGAGCGATGATGTTGCGCAAAGAGAAGGTCATCCACGTCAAACTGGTGCTCTGCATGGGAACGGCGATCCTGATCGGCAGTTTTGCCGGCGGGTATGGCGGCATGCTCCTGCCGGGCACGGCGGTGAATCTGGTCTATGCCGTGCTGGCGACGCTGGCGGCGGTGATGATGCTGCTTCCGCAGCGCGGGTGCATCGAGCGGCCGCTGAAGCAAGTCGAGTTCAATCGCGGGCTCGCGGCTGGCGCAGCGCTTCTCGTCGGGGCCGCCTCCGGAATCGTCGGCGCAGGCGGCGCGTTTTTGCTGGTGCCGGTGATGCTAAAGATCTTGAAGATCCCGATCCGGGTGACGATCGCCTCTTCGCTGGCGATCACGTTTCTCTCGTCGATCGGCTCGGTCGCGGGCAAACTGGCGTCCGGTCCCATTCTGCTGGAGCCGACGCTCGTTCTGGTCGCCGCCAGCGTCTTGGCGGCACCGCTTGGCACCCGGTTCGGCCGGCAGGTGAATCCGCGCCTGCTGCAAGCGATCCTGTCGCTGTTGATCGTCGGCACGACACTCAAGATCTGGTCGGATCTGTTGCACACATCCCTGTAGCGTTGTCGCGACCTTCCAACCCTGATGAGCGGATAGACAGGCATTGCGAATTCATGATACCATCTTGGAAAGCGTCTCTAACTCCTTGATTTCCTAGCGATTTACTTTGTCTAATAGGAGCGATTCCAATGGACTATAACGATTCGGTCAAAAACCGGCTGCGGCGCATTGAAGGACAGGTCCGCGGGGTGTTGAGCATGATGGAACAAGAAAAAGACTGCCGGGATGTCGTCACGCAGCTGACGGCGATCCGTTCGGCGATCGACCGCACGATCGGCTATGTGGTGGGCTCCAACCTGGAGGCCTGCATTCGCGAAGAGCTCGAAAAAGGGAATGTCCCGGAAAAAGTGATCAAAGAAGCGGTCGAAATGCTCGTCAAGAGCCGATAGGGTTTACCGCAAGCATGCCCTCGTGAGAAAATGGAAGAAAGAGGGGGACATGTTATGGCGTTGGATCAGATGAAAGTGCCGCGCAGTCTGCAGGATGACTGCGCGAACTGTTTTGGCTTGTGCTGTGTGGCGCTGCCGTATGCCGCTTCGTCCGATTTTGCGGTCGACAAGGCGGGCGGGGAACCGTGCCGCAACCTGCAGGCCGACTTCCGCTGCGGGGTGCACGACACGCTGCGCAAGCGCGGCTATCGCGGGTGCACCGTCTATGAATGCTTCGGCGCCGGGCAGAAAGTCGCGCAGGTCACGTACGGAGGAGTGGACTGGCGGAGCGCGCCAGAATCGGCCGGGCAGATGTTTGACGTTTTTCCGGTGATGCGCCAGCTGCATGAACTGCTCCGCTACCTGCAGGAAGCGGAACGGCTGGAGACGGCAGCAGAGCTTTGCGAAGAGCTCCGGGCCGCTTATGCCGAGACGGAGCGCTTGACGCTGCTCGGTGCGGAGGAGCTGTTGCGCGTGGACGTGGCAGCCTGCCGGGCGGACGTGAACCGACTGCTGCTGCGGACCAGCGAACGGGTGCGTGAAGGCGCGGGCGGACAGCGGCTGAACCGCCGCGGCGCCGATCTGATCGGGGCGAAGCTGCGGGGGGCCGACTTGCGCGGCGCGAACCTGCGCGGGGCGTATCTGATCGCTGCCGACCTGCGCGGCGCCGATCTGCGCCAGGCAGACTTGATCGGCGCAGACCTGCGGGATGCTGACTTGAGCGGGGCGAATCTGACCGGGAGCCTGTTTCTGACCCAGTCGCAGCTCAACGCGGCGAAAGGTGACCGGCACACAGAGCTGCCGCCGTCGCTCGCTCGTCCGATGCATTGGAAGTAGGGGAAGGATGCTGGATTCAGCATCCTTTTTTGCATGTGAGACATATGTCCTACCTCGTTCCTGCCGATCTGCCTTTTAATGAGGGGAAGAGGTGAGGAACGATGAGAGGTATCTTGTTCGCGTTCGCCGGCGGGGCGTTGATCACGCTGCAGGGCGTGGCGAATGCGCGCATATCAGCAGACGTCGGCGCGTGGCAGGCGGCGGCCATGACGCAGTTCACCGGCTGCCTGGCCGCCTTGCTGTTCGTGCTGCTGCTGCAACGGGACGGGAGCTGGCACGGGCTGAAGCAGGTGCGTCCGCTGTACTTGACGGGCGGTACGTTTGGTGCGGTGGTCGTGTTTGGCAACATCGCGGCGATTCAGCAGATCGGCGTGACGGTGACGGTCGCCGCCGTGCTGATCGCGCAGTTGTGCCTGACGTTTTGGATCGACAAAGGCGGCTGGTTCGGCGTGGCGAAGCAACAGACGGGCTGGCGGCAGGTGATCGGCATCGGGATGATGATCGCGGGCGTTATGATTATGAAACTGTGAGCTGAGGAAAGCGGGAGGTGAATCCGGACATGGAAGAGATGCGAGAGCGGGGACTTTTGATGCAATACCTGGAGCGGCATGAGATCACCGGGATCTTTAATGAGCGGCTGTTGCCGCATGTCGGGCTGTACCGCTGCCGGCCGGGCGAGCTGCTCTGCAGGCAGGGGGAAGCGGCCGACACGCTGTACGTGCTGGTCGACGGCAAAGTGAAGATCTACACCACTTCGGCGGAAGGGAAGACGCTGATCCTGTCCTTCAAGACGCCGCTGGAAGTGATCGGGGATCTCGAATATGTGCAGGGCGCGGAGATTCTCAATACGGTGGAGGCGGTCACCGACGTCCATGTGCTGGGGGTTCAGCACCGCTGGCTGCATCAGTACGCGCAAGACGATGCCAAACTGCTGCAGTTTCTGCTGGACATCGTCACGAAGAAATTTCTGGTCAAGTCGCAGTCGATGAGCTTCAACATCATGTACCCGGTGGAAGTGCGGCTGGCGAGCTACCTGTTGCTGAACGAACAGACCCGCGCTGTTTCGCTGAAGGACGCGGCGAATCTGATCGGCACGTCCTACCGCCATCTGAACCGGGTGCTGCGCCAGTTCTGCACAGAGGGGCTGGTCGAGCGCCAGAAAGGGCTGATTGTGGTGAAAGACCGGGAGGCGCTGGGCGCATTGGCCAGCGAGAAGCTGTATGAGTAGCGGGCTGCTGCTGGCGCTGGTGGCGGGGGCGCTGGTCGGGCTGCAAAACATATTCAACAGCAAGGTCAGCGAGCGCGCCGGGACGTGGGTGACGACGGCGTGGGTGCTCGGCATGGGCGCGCTGGCATCGCTGCTGATCGGGCTGGCGCTGGAAGGACGCGCCTTGTTTGTGCTGGAGAATCCCAAGCCTTGGCACTGGGTCAGCGGGCTGCTCGGCGTCGGGGTGGTGACCAGTCTGGTGCAAGGGGTCAGACGGCTTGGGGCGACCTATGCGGTGTCGATCGCGCTGACCTCGCAGCTGCTCTGTGCGGTGCTGTGGGACTCGCTCGGGTGGTTTGGCCTGGAGCAGGTGCCGTTTACGGGCCGGCAGCTGATCGGCGTGCTGGTGATCATCGGCGGAGTGCTGGTGTACAAAGGGGGGGCGAAGCAGGTTGAACAGGTATAAGGCGCTGTTTTTTGATGTGGACGACACGCTGCTCGATTTCCGCGCGGCGGAACGGGCCGCTTTGCAGATGCTGTTTGCCGCGCAGGGCCTTCCGCTTACGGAGCAGGCGGAGCGGGAGTACAAACGGATCAATGGCGAGCTGTGGCAGGCGTTTGAAGCGGGCAAAATGTCGCGTGATCAGGTGGTGAACACCCGGTTTGCGCGCCTGCTCCCCGGGGCGGACGGGGTGCTGCTGGAGCGGGAGTACCGCAGCTTTTTGGAGACCGGGCATCAGTTGATGCCGGGGGCGCTGGAGCTGATCCAGGACTTGCATCAACAGCAGTATGACCTGTACATCGTCACCAACGGCGTGTCCAAAACGCAGGACATCCGGCTGCGCAACTCCGGGCTGCTCCCGTATTTCAAAGGCGTGTTTGTCTCGGAGGATACGGGGTACCAGAAGCCGATGCCAGAGTTTTTCGCGCACGTCTTTGCGCGCATGGACGGGTTCTCGGCAGAGCAGGGGCTGATCATCGGCGACTCGCTCAGCGCAGATATTCAAGGCGGGGCATGGGCCGGCCTTGATACCTGCTGGTTCAATCCGTTGGGGAAGCAAAATGGTTCCGGGATTGTGCCGACGTTTGAAATCGACAGACTGGACGCTTTGAAGGGCTGTTTGGGAACGTGATCTTATCGTTTTTATTTTCAACCCGCCGTCCTCGTGGCCGGGCCGTTACTGATCGTCCGTACAGAAAAGGCTGCCCTCACATGATGAGGGCAGCCTTTTTTCTGTGTTAGAGCGTCGGGCAGGTATAGGTCAAGCAGTTGAGCCGGGTATGCAGGCAGTCGACCGTCTGCGGAGCGCAGCCCACCGTTTCGTAACAGGTGGCCTCGCGGGTTTGGACACATAGTGTCGTCGCCGGCAACAGCGAGTCAGCCTGCGAGGAAGAAATCGAGCGGACCTGCACGTCGAGGTCGAAAAGGTCATATTTCATGCGGAGCACCTCCCTTTGTTTCTTATCTATTATTTTATAAATATTTACTAATGTTGTCAAATAACAGCGGTTGTTTACAAAATTTCCGAAAAAGAAAGAGCAGTAAACACGCAATGGTGTTTACTGCTCTTACTCCATCTCGCGGAGAATTTCGACTTCCAAACGGCCGTCGCCGAACTGATTGGTGATTTTGGCGATCAGGGCTTGCTTCTCGTAATAGAGGATGTATTCCGTGTCGCCGGCTGCGAGGGTGGAGTATTCGGCGTCGATGAGCAGGCTATCCATGTTCATCAGGGTGCCGGTGGCTTTGGTGATCGTCAGCCGCGTCCCCGGGTCCAGCGCAGGCGCTTGTTCCGCACCCTCGTCCGCTTCTTCCTGCTGCGGAACGTGCTGATTGAGTTCTTCGAGCGCATGGAGCGCGCCGCCGATCTCCAGATGGTCGGATTGGCTCCAGTTGTAGATGCCCTTGGCCAGATCGGTCACTTCCTCCACCTGGCCGATCAGCCCTTCGAACGCGTCCTGCATGCCACTTCGCCAGTCTCGCACCAGTCTGGACTTTTTCAGCACCTGCATGTGCGTGGCGAAGCGGACCAGCTTTTGTACAAAGTTCTCGAGCTCCTGCTCGACCTGATCCGCATCTTCAGAAGTGCAGATCTTGGTGACGACAGCGCCGATCAGCGCGCGGATGTCCGGATTTGCCATCAGGCCGTCGAGGATGTACCACACGGTCGGGTCGAGCGCCGCTTGGTACAGCGCCTGTACCTGCTCGACTCCGCTGAATGCGGAGCGGGTCGTGTCTTGGTCATAGGCGAACAGGGCGTTGATCTGCCTGATCTGCCCGGCGCTCAGTTGGATCGACAGCGCTTCATAGTTCTCCTCAGCGTGTCCGCCGGAATACATGACGACGCTGACTCCGAGCGTTTTGGACCAGGCGAGCAACAATTGGCTCGGGTCGATGCCGAATTCTTCAGCCAAGGCCAAAAAGCGCTGATCCTGCAGCACTTGCAGCTGCTTCTGCGGGACTGCATAGCCTTGCTTGCAGGCGCCAAGCCCTGCGCCGCCTTGAATGCCGTACCCCATAAATGTGATGTCGTTGCTTTGGCAGAAGTTGACGATCTCCAGGTTGAGGTTGTACGGGGAAAAGCGGTTTTGCACATAGCGCAGGCGCATCATGTTCTTCTCCACGGTGAAGTCGTGGATCGCCTGCAACTGCTTCAAGCTGACATTGCTGACCCCAAGCCCGGTCACCGCTCCGAGAGTGCCGGAGACCATCTCCGCGTACAGCGCTTGCAGATAGTCAAAAATGTGGTCCGGGTTGTCTGGCATCTCATGCAGCATGATCACTTTGTGCGCCGATTCGGGGATGGTCTCCATGTGATGGCGCAGGCGTTTGCCCATGTCGGTCAGCCGGAAGCCCAGACTCTCGTGTTTGGAGCGGTTGCTGCCTTTGGTGTCCGGGTTTTCCGGTTCGACTTTATAGATGATCTCGATCTCGTCAAACGGGATCTCAAGCTCTCTGGCCGCTTGAAAAATCAAGTCGGCCGCGTTGCCGTACAGCTCGGCCGTATCAAAGACGCGGTAGCCGGAGCGGAGCGCGTTTTTCAAAATGTTGAGCTTCTCTGCGGCCGGCTTATCGATCATCACTTCCAGGTCTTCAACAGACGGATCGCGGTCTTTGGGGAAGTCGGTGCCGAAGACAGGTCTGGGCTCCAATTCCTCTTGCGGGGGGAGATCGTCCGTCCAGTCTTGTTTCCGCCAGATTTCGGTCCATTCGCTGTAGGGGCGGGGCATGTTTTCATAGGGTGCGAGAGTTTCCATATACGGAGGACTGATGTCGAGGATGGCAAAATACATCAATTCGGTCACCGGATCGAAGAACCATTGCAGCCCGTCCGAGACATCGTCCCACTTCAGCTTCTTGTTCTCGGCCGGCTCCCAAGCCATCTGCAGCGGCGATCCGCTCAGGCGGGGCGCTGCCTTCCGCTGCCGGGTCGACTGCGGCTGCATCCGGGCGCGAAGCAGCTGCATCGCGGCGCGGTTGCCCACCGCTTTCTGCATCTGCAGGATGTAGGAAGCGCTGAGCGCGCCGGACGGGCTGCCGGTCCTTGCTGTGGCAGTCCGGCTTTTGTCCGGGGCGAATTGCGCAGCATCGGCCGCGTTAACGGGTGTTGGGGTAACCTGTGTATGCATCCTGTATCTCCCCTGTCTCGATCACGTACTCTATGCTTTGATCTTAGGGAACACAGGTTGATGATGTCAAATGTTTTTAACAATAGTAAGGGTGTTGAGTTAAAACTGAAACCGGGCGTGCCCTTTGCCCGAAAAGTCTTCAACGCCTTCCAGCTTGAGCAGGGTCTCTTTGATCTGCAGGCCGCCGCGGAAGCCGGTCAGGGCGCTGTTCTTGCCGAGCACGCGGTGGCAGGGGACGATGATCGGGATCGGGTTGGCTCCGTTAGCCGTACCGACGGCGCGCACCGCCTGCGGGCTGCCGATGGCGGCGGCGAGCTCGGAGTAGCTGCGAGTCTCGCCGAACGGGATCTCGGTCAGCGCCCGCCAGACCGAGGTCTGAAACGGGGTGCCGCGCAGGTCGAGCGGGAGGGTAAAAGCGGTGCGGCCGCCGGCGAAGTACTCGCCGAGCTGCGCGAGATAAGGTGCCATCTGCGCGGCGTCTTCGCATAGCGCGGCGCCGGGCAGCTTTTTCCCGACCCATGCCTGCAAGGCGTCAAACGACTCCTGCGGCCAGGTGATCCGGCACAGCCCTTGTTCGGTGGCGGCCAGATAGAGCGGGCGGTTCTGAAACGCGGGGTGGAAGAAAGCGGACCAGTAGACAGTTGTTTGGGGCTGGCTCATATGGGCATGGCTCCTTATTGGTTGAATTGAACTAATTTTCTATCATTCAAGTCAGAGAATAAAGCTTATTGACGAGGTCAAGACGCTGGACTATAATAGCACTTGTAGTCAGTGATAATGATTATCAATCGCAGATGTTGAATAAAGGAGCTAATACAACTTATGAAACGCTACATGAAAATCCCGACGATCTTGACCGCCGTGCTCTTCGCAGGCCTCTTGGCAGGCTGCGGCGCTGACACAGCGAACGATACGAAAGACGCAGCGTCCGATGCGAAAAAAGAACAGGTTGTAAATGTCTATACCGCGCGCAACTACGAAGCGGATGAAACGATCTACAAAGACTTCACCGCGGAGACCGGCATCAAGGTCAACCTCGTCGAAGGCAAAGCGGAAGAGCTGATTGAGCGCCTGAAGCGCGAAGGGCAAAACACGTCGGCCGACCTGTTTGTCACCGTCGACGGCGGCGTGCTGAACAACGCAAAGGAAGCGGGCGTACTGCAGCCGGTCGCATCGAAAAAAGTGGACGAGCAGGTGCCGGCAGAGCTGCGTGACGCTGACAACCAATGGATCGGCATCGCGACCCGCGCTCGCGTCATCGTCTATTCGAAAGACCGCGTGAAGCCGGAACAGCTGTCCACCTACGAAGATCTGGCCAGCGACAAGTGGAAAGGCAAGCTGCTCGTCCGCTCCTCGACGAGCCTGTACAATCAGTCGCTGGTCGCTTCGCTGCTCGAACTGAACGGCGAACAGAACGTGGAAGCGTGGGCGAAAGGCGTGGTCGGGAACTTTGCCCGCAATCCGGAAGGCGGCGACCGCGACCAAGTGAAGGCGATCGCGGCAGGTGTTGGCGATGTGGCGATCATGAACACCTACTATGTCGGCGCGATGCTGAACTCCAAAGAGCCGGAAGAAGTGAAAGCTGCACAAGGGGTCGGCGTCTTCTTCCCGAACCAGGAAACGACCGGCGCGCACGTGAACATCTCCGGCATGGGCTTGGCGAAACACAGCAAGAACAAGGAAAACGCCGTCAAGCTGATCGAATACATGACCGACGTCAAAGCGCAGACCATGATCACGCAAACCAACTATGAGTTCCCGGTCAACGCGAAAGCGGAACTGCCGGAACTGCTGAAATCGTGGGGCGAGTTCAAAACCCAGAAGATCGATTTCTCCAAACTGGGCGCTCATAACAAGCAGGCGCTCCTGATCATGAACAAAGTGGGCTGGAAGTAATGGCTGCTTGGCGGCGCAACTTCCGGAAATACGCAAACGGCTGGTGGTTGATCAGCCTGGCAGGGGTAGCAGTGATACTGTTACCCATTTTTTCCATTCTGCTGACGATGTTTTCTGCCCCCAGCGAAAACTGGGCGCACATCCGCGATTATCTGCTGGCCGACTATGTGCTGGAGACGTTGACGGTGGTCGGGCTGACCGCGCTGTTCACCACGCTGATCGGCGTGGGCCTGGCCTGGCTGGTCGCAGCGTACGACTTCCCCGGCAAGCGATTCCTCCGCTGGGCGCTCGTGCTGCCCTTGGCGGTGCCGCCCTACATTGCGGCTTATACGTACAGCACGATGCTCAGCTACACCGGTCTCGTGCAGGTGACGCTCCGCGAGTGGGGCGTGGTGGTCAAGCCGGGACTGATCGACCTGTTGTCGATGCGCGGTGCCGTATTTATTTTCACGATGTTTCTCTTTCCGTACGTCTATCTGATCACCCGCTCGTTTCTGGAGCGGCAGAGCGGCACGTATCTGGAAAATGCCCGGCTGCTTGGACGCGGCCCTTGGGCGATCTTCTTCCGCGTCGTGCTGCCGATCGCCCGCCCGGCGGTGATCGGCGGGGTGTCCCTGGTCGTGTTTGAAGTGATCAGCGACTATGGCGTCTCCAGCTATTTCGGCGTCAGCACGTTTTCGACGGCGATCTTCCAGACGTGGTTCGGCCTGTACGATCTCAACTCGGCCGTGCGGCTGGCCGCGTGGCTGATGGCGGGCTTGATCGGATTCTTTCTGATCGAGCGCATGCTGCGCCGGCAGCAGCGCTACAGCACCTCGACCGGCAAGCTCAATCCGCTCGTCCCGAAGCGCCTGCGCGGTGCTGGCGCCGCTTTGGCCACACTGTGCGCAGGGGGCGTATTTGCCGTTTCGTTCGCCATTCCCGTGCTGCAATTGATCCAGTGGGCGGTGCGGAGCTGGCAGGACGTCTGGAGCCCGGAATTTGTGCAGATGGCGCTGAACACCGTCCAAGTCGCAATGCTTGCCAGCGTGGCGGTCATCGTGCTGTCGGTGATCGTCGCCAATGCGGCGCGCATGCAGAAAAACGGGATGACCTACGCCCTCTCCAAGCTGGTCACGGCCGGCTACTCGATTCCTGGCGCCATTCTCGCGATCGGGACCTTGTCGCTGTTCATCTGGCTGGATGAAGTGCTGGCCCCATGCTATGCGGCGCTCGGGATGGAACAGGCGCCGATCGTGCTCAGCCTGTCGCTCGTGATGCTGGTCTTCGCCTATGTGGTGCGCTTTATGGCGACCGGGTATCAGGCGGTGGAGACCGGGTTCGAAAAGTCGGGGCCGAAGTACACGGAAGCGTCGCGGCTGCTCGGGCGGGGACTGACCGCCACCTTCTTCAAAGTCGATCTGCCGCTGGTGAAGGGGGCGGTGCTGAGCGGGGCGGTCTTGACGTTCGTCGAGATCATCAAGGAACTGCCCTTGGTGCTGCTCCTGCGCCCGTTTAATTTTGAGACCCTGGCGACCAAAACCTATCAATATGCCAGCGATGAACGCATCTTCGAAGCAGCGGTGCCGGCGATTTGCATCATTGCCGTAAGTTCGCTTTCGGTCGCTGTCTTTCATCAAATCGGAAAGCGGGTGGAGAAATGAGCATCGTGGAGACGCATAACCTTTCGTTTGCCTACGCCAAACGGCAGGCCAACATCTTGGACGGCGTGTCGATCTCGATCCAAAAAGGGGAGATCGTAGGCATTGCCGGACCGAGCGGCAGCGGGAAAAGCACGCTGCTGCGCCTGATCGCAGGCCTCGAAACACCGCAGGCAGGCACGATCTCCATCCTGGGCCGCATCGTGACCGGAGCGGAAGCGTTCGTGCCGCCGGAACGGCGGGGCGTGGGCATGGTGTTTCAGGACTACGCCCTCTTCCCGCATCTGACGGTGGCGAAAAACGTGGAGTTCGGTCTCTACCGCCTCGGGCGGGAGGAGCGCAAAGCAAGGATGCAAGAGATGCTGGAGCTGGTCGAGCTGACCGGGTTCGAAAAGCGCTATCCGCATGAGCTCAGTGGCGGTCAGCAACAGCGCGTCGCCTTGGCGCGGGCGCTCGCTCCGCAGCCGGTCATCCTGCTGATGGATGAGCCGTTCAGCAACCTCGATGCCGGGCTGAAAGCGGCCATTCGCAGCGACCTGCGCGAGATCTTGAAAAAATCGGAGATGACCTGCTTGTTCGTCACGCATGACCAGCAGGACGTGGACGCCATCTGCGACCGCACGATCGAACTCTAGACGGCTGGCAGCCTCTCGTCGTCCCGCCATCAGCTTCTCTTGGCTCACATTATAGACGGTCGCTCGGCTGCTGAGAATAGAACGGGAATGGGACAGCAAGATTCCGACAGCGTGCGGGCGGACAACTGGCAGTCCCGGTTGTTGCATGCTAGACTGGGAATACTTGAGAGGAGTGCTTGCGGATGAAGACCGAACTGTTTCAGTGCTTTGACGAACAGATGAACCCGACGGAGATCCTGCCGCGTCATGTGGTGCATCGCGAAGGGCACTGGCACCAGTCGATCCACTGCTGGGTCGGCGGGCGGGACGAGCAAGACGGGATCCCTTATCTTCTGGTGCAGAAAAGGCACCCTGACAAAGACACCTATCCGAACTATTACGACATTTCGGCGGCCGGTCACTTGCTGGCCGGGGAGACGGTGGAGGACGGGCTGCGCGAAGTCAAGGAAGAGCTTGGCATCGACGTCGATCCGGCCAAGCTGACCTTCCTCGGCATGATCCAAGAAGGCGCGGTGATCCCGCCCGATCTGCTCGATAATGAATTTTGCTTCGTGTACTACTATGAGGCAAGCATGCCGTTTGCCGCGTTCTCCTTGCAGGAAGAGGAAGTCACCGGGCTGTACCGGATCGATTTGCAGGCGTTCCTCACCATGCTGGAGACGCGCGCCGGAAGCGCGCAAGCCACCGGGATCGAGCTTGCGGAACAAGGGAGCTGGGAGGCGGCGGAACGCACGATCACATTTGCCGACATGGTGCCGTTTTCGGAAGCGTACTACAAGTTTTTGATCCCGCATTTGCAAAAGTTCGGTCAAAGGACCTAGTTCTTTCTATCTATTGAGATGCCATCTCCAACTTTGGACGTGGCATTTTAAGTTTTCTTACAGAATCGCGAAATAAAATCACCGATAAACTTCCAATTAATGCGATTATCCTAAATTTATGACATAATTAGTGTATGTTTGTCGAGAGAAATGTAGTACGATAGAGTTATTAAACAAGACCTTGATTCAGAAGGGGGATGTCGAATGAGTATTGATTTGCGTCAACAGGCAGAGACAAAGCTCATCGATCTGAGCAAAAAGGCTACGATCTCACTCTCCAAAAACGGATTGGGCGGTCAACGGGCCCGTGTAGCACTTTGTTTGGATATTTCCGCTTCCATGAATGGCTTGTACCGCTCTGGCATCGTTCAAGAAGTAACGGAGAAGTTGTTGGCGCTTGCCATGAACTTCGATGATAACGGTGCAGCCGATGTGTTTTTGTTTGGTGCTCGGCATCATGAAATTGGTGAAATTGAGCAATCGAACTTCTATCAGTTTGTGGACCGGGAGATCACATCCCGCTTTCCCTTAGAAAACAGCACCAACTATGCAGGAGTCATCCGCAAGATCGCCGATCACTACTTCCCGGGCGCGCTGACTACCGTTGTGGAGAAAAAGGGCTTTCTGGGCATGGGTACGAAGAAAGCGCTTGCGGTGGATGTATCGAAGTATCGCGAAGCAGAGCCGGTGTATGTATTGTTTATCACCGACGGGGATAACTATGACAAGGCCGAAGCTACAGAAATTCTGACTGAAGTAGCGAAGTTGGGGATTTTTTGGCAGTTCGTCGGCGTAGGTGAAAGTTATTTTCACTATTTGGAGCAATTAGACAACCTGGCAGGTCGCTTTGTTGACAATGCCAATTTCTTCAAGGTCTCATCTTTAGCTCAGCTTAGCGATGACCAGCTGTACGACCGCTTATTACATGAGTTTCCCGACTGGTTGCGAGAAGCCAAAGCGAAACGTCTGATCAAGGGTTAAACGTTACGGATGGAAAGGAGGTGACCAAAGATGGCGATCTCTCTGGTAAAGGGTCAGAAGATAGACCTGACGAAATCGAATGCAGGTCTGACGAATTTGATCATTGGTCTGGGCTGGGACCCGGTTCAACCGAAAAAAGGACTTTTCGGCTTTATGAAGCCGGATGTGAATATCGACTGCGATGCGTCTGCGCTGTTGCTCGACGTCAACGGAAGGTTGACCAAGGAAGAGAATCTGGTGTGCTTCTATAACCTGGCGAGCGGATGCCGTTCTGTCGTGCACTCCGGTGACAACCTGACCGGCGAAGGGGATGGCGATGACGAGCAGATCTTTGTCGATCTGAATCGAGTGCCGGCCGATGTGCACAAGATCTTGATGGTGGTAAACATCTACGAATGTGAAAGCAGGAAGCAAGATTTTGGCTTGATCGAACGCGCTTTCATCCGTGTGGTCAACCGAGCCAACAACCAGGAACTGGTACGCTTCAATCTCTCGGACGACTATTCGGGGAAAACTGCGCTGATCGTGGCGGAAATTTACCGTCACAACGGGGAATGGAAGTTTAACGCGATTGGTGAAGGCGCATATGCCGCCCATATCAATCTGTTGGCAAGAAAGTACGTCTAACCGCACTCAACTCGATAAGAAATGGGGAACTAGACAATGGCAATTTCTCTTGCAAAAGGTCAAAAAGTCGACTTGACGAAATCGAATCCCGGTCTGACCAAGGTCGTCGTTGGCCTCGGATGGGATACGAACAAATATGACGGCGGCAATGATTTTGACCTCGATGCTTCCGTTTTCTGTGTGAATGCAGCAGGTAAAGTGAATTCTGAGAAAGACTTCATTTTCTACAACAATGCGAAAAATGAAAACGGGTCTGTGGTACATACGGGCGACAACCGCACCGGCGAAGGTGACGGCGATGACGAGCAAGTTGTTATTGAGCTGAGCTCCGTACCGGCAAACGTGGAAAAGCTTGCGTTTTGCATCACCATTCACGAAGCGGCTGCTCGTGGTCAGAATTTTGGACAAGTGTCGAACGCGTTTGCCCGCATCCTGAACGCAGAGAGCAACGAAGAGCTGATTCGCTACGACCTGGGGGAAGATTTCTCGGTGGAGACGGCTGTCGTGGTCGGTGAATTGTACCGCCACAACGGGGAGTGGAAGTTTAACGCGATCGGCAGCGGTTATAAAGACGGACTGGCCGGCTTGTGCCGTGATTACGGTCTGGATATTGGATAAATGGGCATCTTAAACGTCAGATTCGTTTGAATTACGGAGAGCGAGGGATATCCATGACGATTAGCCTTGCCAAAGGGCAGAGAATTGATCTTACCAAGACCAATCCGGGCTTGAGAAAAGCGATCATCGGGTTGGGCTGGGACACAAACAAGTACACCGGCGGCCATGATTTCGATTTGGACGCTTCCGCCTTTTTGCTGCATGAAGACGGCAAGGCGAAAGGCATTCAGGATTTCATCTTTTACAACAATCTGATCGGCGGGAACGGTTCGGTGGAACATACCGGTGATAACCGGACCGGAGAAGGCGACGGGGATGATGAGCAGATCAAAGTAGATCTGAGTCTCGTTCCGTCCAACATTCATCGCATTGGCATTACCGTCACCGTACATGATGCAAATGCACGCGGGCAGAATTTTGGTCAGGTCTCGAATGCGTTTGTGCGCATCGTGGACGAGGAAACGAACCAGGAAGTACTGCGTTACGATCTGGGGGAAGAGTTCTCGGTCGAGACGGCGGTTGTCATTTGCGAACTGTATCGTCACGGAGGCGAGTGGAAATTCCAGGCGATCGGCAGTGGATTCTCCGGAGGGCTGCAAGCACTCTGCAGAAACTACGGTTTGGACGCCGAATGACGATCATCGCGGGGATGGCCGGTGTTTCGGCCACCCCTGCATTACGATTGGAAGGGTGATTGGCTATGGCGATTACAGTCGTGAAAGGCCAGCGCGCCGATTTGACCAAGCTGGTACCAGGGTTGTCGCAGATCACCGTTGGGATCGGATGGCACGGCCCTGCAGAATTTGAATTTGATACGTCCGCATTTCTGTTAGGAAGCAATGGGAAAGTTTCGAAAGATGAAGACCTGATTTTTTACAACAATCCGTCTACCGCCTTTATCACTTACCAAGATCGGCAAATCCAAGGAGATCAGCGACAGTTCAGCATGAACCTGAGCCTGATCCCGTCAACTATAGAAAAGATCGCATTTTCCCTGACCATTTACGAGGGGGAGAAGCGCGGTCAAAACTTTCACTCGGTGCGCAGCCTCTACATCCGCGTTGCAAACGAACGGACAGGGGAAGAGCTGTTGAGGTTCCATCTCGAGAATACATCCTTTACTTCGGAGACGGCTGTCGTCATTGGCGAATTGTATCGGCATCAGGGTGACTGGAAGTTTAATGCGATCGGTTCCGGCTTCGCGGATGGACTGCAAGCGTTATGCAGCAATTTTGGCATCGAAGTGCAAGAGCAGCCGAAACAAACCCTTCCGCCTGAACCGAAGCCTAAGCCAATACCGCCTGAACCCAAGCCAGTACCGCCTGAGCCCAAACCTGTTCCGACGATCAATCTAAACAAGATCGTGCTGGAGAAACGCGGCGACAAGATCAATCTGCAAAAGAAGTCCGGGCAACTGGGCGAGATTCTCGTCAATCTCAATTGGAACCAAAAACAGAGCAGCGGTGGATTCTTCCGCAGAAGCTCGGGGATCGACTTGGATCTGGCCTGTTTATACGAATTGAAAGACGGAAGTAAAGGTCTGATTCAGGCACTGGGCAACAGCTTTGGCTCGCTCAACCGATTGCCCTTTATCTCCTTAGACGGAGATGATCGCACGGGGGCGGTCAAATCAGGAGAAAATCTGCGGATTAACGGCAACAAGATCAAGGAGTTTAAACGGTTGCTCGTCTTTACGTTTATCTACGAAGGCGTTACCAGTTGGTCAGAAGCGGACGGCGTGGTGACGATCAAGCAAGAGGGCGGCCCGGATATTATCGTGAATCTGGATGAACACAACAACAGAAAAGCGATGTGTGCAATCGCGATGATTCAAAACGTCAACGATGAGACGCTGAGCATCGAACGTCTCGTGCAGTATTATGCGGGGCACGTTGAGCTTGATCGTGCTTATGGCTGGGGCATGCGCTGGAAGGCGGGCAGCAAGTAAAGAAAAGTATTGGAGGAGTTAGGCAATGGATTGGCTTTATAACTTTATACAAAGCGCTGTTGAGAATTACGGGCAGTTCTTTTCGTGGGATGCGATCACCAGCACGCTTTCCGATCCTGTCAGCTGGGGGATCATCGCGAGTTTGATCCTGCTCGAAGGTTTGCTCTCCGCAGACAACGCGCTCGTTCTGGCCGTAATGGTCAAACACCTGCCGGAAAAGCAACGGAAAAAAGCGTTGTTTTACGGGATTTTGGGCGCGTATGTCTTTCGTTTCCTCGCCATCGGACTTGGCACCTATCTCGTGTCGTTTACTGCCGTCAAAGTCGCGGGGGCATTGTATCTCTTCTATATCGCTTATAAAGGACTCTTTAAAGGCGGAGACGAGGGCGAAGCGGAAAACAAACCGATGTCGTTCTGGAAAACGGTGTTGATGGTTGAATTGATGGATATCGCTTTTAGTATCGACAGCGTTGTCGCAGCGTTTGGCCTGAGCAACCAGGTGTGGGTGCTGTTCCTGGGCGGACTGCTCGGCGTCCTGATGATGCGCGGTGTTGCACAAGTGTTCCTGAAGCTCATCGAGAAATTCCCGGAGCTGGAGATGGCCGCGTTTATTCTGATCGCGATTATTGCGGCGAAGATGATGCTCGGAGTATTCGGCATCCATGTTCCGCATCTTGCTTTCTTCGGCGTTTTGATCGGCGTTTTTGCAGGGACGATTTACTACAGCTCGATGAAGAAGAAAAAGACTGCACAATAACAGATCCAATCCCTCTAGAACGGAGGGATTCTTTTTTTCAATCGAGTGATACTTTCTGCCCCCGAGGGGAGGGTTAGCCTTGCGATATTTCAGCTATTTGTCTACTCAGGAAGAGATGGCGAAGTTCCATCAAGCGCCCGTCTACTTTAACAATACTTCAAGCCGGGACATTCTGTCCTATGCCGCAGGAGCAGCTCTGTACACGCCTGCGACAAGGCTCACAGTTGCGGAAGACATCCTGAATCAAAAACATGAAGGTCTCGTCTCGATCGTGTTGGATCTGGAAGATGCGATTGGGGATCATCAGGTGGAGATGGCGGAGGAAGTGTTGCTTCAGCAGCTGTTCAAATTGGATTCCTATCTGGAAATTGGAACGCTGGATCAGGAGAGTCTCCCTTTGATCTTTATCCGAGTGCGACATCCAGAGCAACTCGAAACGCTGATCGAAAGGCTGGCGGAGCGGATCGTATTGATCACCGGATTCTTCTTTCCCAAATTCTCGTTGGAGAACGGAGAGCGGTATTTCCGGATTCTTGAAACCTATCAACAGCACAAGGCGCCGGAAGCTCCCGTCTTGTATGGATCACCCATTTTGGAAAGCAGCGAAATCATGTATTTGGAGCAGCGCCTCCCCACTCTGCTTGGCATCAAAGCGATTCTGGACCGCAACAAAGAGCGTGTCTTAAACGTGCGGATCGGTGCTACCGACTTCTCCAGCTTGTTCGGAGTGCGGCGAAGTGTTCACCATACGATATATGACATCACGACAATTCGCAATTGCATCTCCGACATTGTGAACATTCTGGGGCGAGCGGAAGACGGGTACGTGATTTCCGGTCCGGTATGGGAGTATTTTTCCCGGCAAAACAGCGGCGCAGGCGTGCGAGACGAACGGATTGAGCGCATTGCGGGCCACTATGGCTTGCAGCCGGTCACGCAGTCCGACTATGGTCTGATTCGCGAGGTGCTGCTCGATAAGGAAAACGGGTTGATCGGCAAGACGATCATCCATCCCAGCCAACTCAAAATTGTGCAATCGCTGTATGCGGTTACCTGTGAAGAGTACCAGGACGCGGTCAACATTCTGGAGAACTGCGACGGCAACAGAGGTGTGATTCGCAGCGATCACGCCAATAAAATGAACGAGATTAAGCCGCATCTGAATTGGGCGAAAAGAATCCTGGCACAAGCTGCTGTCTACGGGGTGTTACATGACCAAGAAAACGTTCAACCAAGAGTCGTCTATTCCGGACAAGCATACGTATGAGATCACAGGGGATCTGCAAGTTCAGATCCGCGTGACGAACAATCCGTTTGAGATTCCGCCGGAGTCGCTGTTTTCGATGGCTGCCCGGATCAATAAAAAACGCTCGTTTCTGTTTGTCAGCAAGATACTGGGTAAGCATTTGCCCGTTCAGCCGGAAGTGAGCCTGTTAGGCGGCTATGTGTTAGCGTTGCTGCTGCAACAGGAATTGCAGGGTCCTTCGTTCCGTCCGGCGGATGCTCTGGAAGGACTGCGTGACCCAGACCAGGCGAAAGCTGCATGGTTGCGCTTGCAAGAGCACACGTTGACCCCGCCGCGACCGCTCGCGTTTATCGGATTTGCCGAAACTGCGACCGCATTGGGGCACAGCATGTATGCAGCTTTTTCATCAGACTGCCGCTATGTGCACACCACCCGGGAATGGATTCCGGAAATCGAGTCCTCTGTCAATTTTGAAGAAGAGCATTCCCATGCCACCTCACATCGCTGTTACACAGCAGCACCCGCGAAAAACAAGGAAGCGATCGTCCTGGTCGATGATGAACTGACGACAGGAAACACGGTGCTGAACATCATTCGGGAACTGAATCGCAAGCATCCGGGTCACGACTTCTATGTGGCATCGCTTCTGGACTGGAGAACGCCGGAGCATCGTGACCGCTTTGCTGAACTGGAGCGGGAACTGGGGATCTCGATCAAAGTGCTAGCTGTGCTGACCGGTGAAATGAGCGCAGTGGGAAACCCGGATTTGGCGAACTTCGCAACAGGTGCAACCGATCAATCGGAACCGCACTCAGCTGTCGATCTGCAAGTCATTCGCCTCCAAGATCTGTTTGAGCAGGTGGACGTGTCTTCGCTTGACTTGGCCGGGCACCGGAACCCTGCGCCCTACCTCTTGGCCACCGGGCGCTTTGGCATCGCATCAGCAGAGAATCGGCAGACGAATACTCAGGTTCGCCAGGCGGCAGCAAGATTAAGGGAGATGCGCTCCGGTACGAAGACGCTCTGTCTCGGAACGGGCGAATTTATGTACCTTCCGATGCGCATCGCAGCGGAGATGGGGGAGGGCGTCTGGTATCAGTCGACGACAAGAAGCCCGATCCACCCGCATGTCGATCCGTCCTATGCGATTTGGGAGGCGTTTTCCTATCCGAGTCCGGATGATCCGAACGTTCCGCATTTTCTCTATAATGTGACGCGGTACGGCTATGACGATCTCTTTGTCTTTCTGGAGCGGCCGGTGGAGCAGGAACGACTGAAGCCGTTTGTCGATCAGCTCTGCAGGTTGGGGATCAAGTGCGTTCGCGTGGTTATTTTGTCCTGACAGCAGGAGAAGGAGCCGTTGTATGAAGAGATCCGCCCCTCAACCGATGGGAAGTTATGCACCTGATGATGTCACTTTTTTGTTGAAAAACCTGCAAAACGTCGCCTTGGAAACGTCCACAGAAGACCGGGAGGAAGCCATACAAGGTGGCGTTCATTATTCGGAGATGCTTCCGGTAGAGTATCGGCCAACTCCTGAGTACCTTGATCTGTTTCATGAGACGCTCCGGCAAACGGCCGAAAAGGTCGCGCTGGCGGCAGGAACGGCAGCGGAGCTGATCGTCCGCAAACGCGGCACGAAGGTCGTTCTTGCTTCGCTGGCGAGAGCTGGCACGCCGGCGGGGATTCTGATCAAACGCTACTTGCAGCAGGTCTACGGGATCTCGCTCCCTCATTACAGCATCTCGATCATTCGGGGAAGAGGGATCGATGAAAACGCGATCTTGTATATCTTGCAAACGCATTCCGATTGTGAGATTCAATTTGTCGATGGCTGGACGGGGAAAGGCGCGATCGCTCAGGTGTTGGCGGAGTCATGCGCAGATTTTGCGAAGCGGCATCACATCGAGTTAAACAGCGATCTTGCCGTGTTGGCAGACCCGGGAGCATGCACAGAAACGTTTGGGACAAGGGAGGATTTCCTGATCCCAAGCGCCTGCTTGAATTCGACAGTATCGGGGCTGATCAGTCGTACCGTCCTGAGGGAGGACCTGATTGGGCCAGATGATTTTCATGGAGCGAAATATTATGAAGAGTGGGCAGGTGAAGACGTATCGCGGCTTTTTGTGGATACGGTAAGCCGACATTTCCCGGCCATCGCAGAAGCGGCCAGACGGCAAGCGGATCAGCACCAAAGCGTGCAGGTAGAAGCTAGTTGGCGGGGGCTGCATGAAATCAGGCGCTTGCAGGCGCAATTCGGCATTGATGACATCAATTTGGTGAAACCGGGAGTTGGCGAGACGACACGGGTGCTGCTGCGGAGAGTTCCCTGGAAAATCCTCGTCGATTCCCTGGACAATCCCAACCTGAAACATATCTTGCTGCTTGCTGCCGACCGGCAAGTCCCGGTGGAAGTATCGCCCGAGCTCAGCTATTCATGCTGCGGGCTCATCCGGTCGCGAAAGGGTGATGCAGAGTGATCTTTGCCAGCGACCTTGATCAAACGCTCATCTATTCGCAGCGATCGCTCGGGGGCGCAAGTGACAGCTGTGAGCTCATCCCTGTGGAGCTGAGAGATGGAACGCCATTTTCTTATATGCCGAAGCAGGCGTTGGAACTGTTGCGGGAAGTAGCTGAACGCGCGGCGTTTGTCCCGGTCACGACGAGGACGGTGGAACAATATCGCCGGATTCACTTGTTCCAGGAACAGATTCTGCCGAAATATGCGGTTACCAGCAACGGTGGCAATATTCTGTTCGACGGCGAGCCTGATCCGGAATGGAACCGCCATCTGCACCGTCTCATTCGGGAGACGTGTCTGCCTGCTCGCGAGGCGTATGCGGTGTTCCAAGCGATCGCCTCGCCGCAGTGGGTGCTGGGCGAGCGATTCTGCGATGAGATGTATTATGCGATCATCATCCGTCGCGAATTGATGCCGACCGATGAGGTGATGCTAGTGGCGGAACGGCTGAAAGCCTCAGGCTGGGAGCTCTCCGTGCAGGGGCGCAAGCTGTATCTCGTACCGCACGCCGTCAGCAAAAGGGCAGCCTTGGCGCATCTTGAGGAGTTGTCCGGGAAAGAAGTTCGATTGGCTTCGGGGGACTCGCTGCTCGACCGCGGGATGTTGGATTTCGCCAGACATGCCATTATCCCGCGGCATGGCGAACTGTACCGCGAACAGGCGGAGTACCGAATGACACGTGATGCAGGAGTGTCTGCAGCCGTTGAGATCCTGCTCCTGGCGGCCGAACTGTGTTCCTAAGTGTGTAGGGACTGGCAAAAAACGACAAAATAAACTATAATTTTGATACTAGTTTCAACAAGCTGGAGGTGATCTGCAAATGATGACGAAACGAGTGTTAGCCGGTGCAGCCGCCGGATACCTGATTGCACTGGTTACGAGTCCGCTGTTGCCGGAACTGATCTCGCTGTTGATCCCCTTTGCGGGCATGTGGATGGGGGCGATGCGCGACAAAAAGAAGGCAAACATCCGGGATGTCGTGCCGGAGGTCAGAGCGGAGCCGACCACGCCTTCTGCGTCTGTCGAGCCGATGCCGGGCGAAAGACGTCAGGAAGCGGCCGTCCAGGCAGACTCTGAATTCGCGCCGGTGTTGGAGTACTTAGAGATCTTAGAAGATATGGTGATCTCAGAAGGGCAGAAAAACAGCCTGGACGATGAGATTGTGGATAAATCGCTCGCGTTGTTTGCGCGACTGCAACGGGTCATCCCGCTGTTGCAAGAAATGAACAACGGATCGATCAATCATATGATTCGCAGATTGGTGCTGAAAGATCTAAACAGTTTTATCACTCCCTTCTTACGGCTGAGCGGTGAAACGAAGACGAAAAATCGACGGATGCTCCTGAACGGATTGAAAGACATTAATATGAAGATTACGTCGATCGTCGAAACGATTGAACATAAAGATCTGATCGAGTTGCAGACCAAGGCAGAATTGATCCATAACCGCTATCATGAAACTGATCATATGTAAGGAGGAAGAGCATGTCTACAATGGCCATTGAGCTCAAAAAAGAGGACGAGCAGAAAGCTGTCCAGGAAGCGACTCAATTGATTCAACAAGTATCGAACACCGATACGATGACGTTGGATTCTCTGATGGACGAAATCGGCAAGCTGGGGATGAAGACGCAGGAGAAGGCGGGCAATACTCTGCAGATGCTTGATCGACCGGTCAATGATCTCATGTCAGGGAAGCGGGCGGAAGTGTCGAACATGATTCTCAAGCTCCGCGATGAGTGTGAAGGGCTTCAGCAAAGCAAAAACGTAGGGGTGTTTGGCAAACTGTTGCGCAAAAGCCCCTTTAAGAACTACGTTCACAAATATCAGTCTGTCAAAACGAACATCGATGCGATCCTGAGCGGGCTTCGAGACGGGAAAGACACGTTGCAAGAAAACATCGCCTACATGCGTCAACTGAAGCGCACCTCCATGGAAGAAATCTATAACCTGCAGACCAAGATCGCGTTTGGCGATAAGCTGAGAGAGCTGTTTGAGCTGGAGATCGCGAAGGCGGAGAACGAGTCTCGCAAGGCGCACTTGGAACGCGGCTTGCGCAAAGTGGTGTCGCGCATTCAGTCGATGACAGAAATGATCATGCTCTACAATCAGGCGATCGCAGCGACCGACCTGATCAACGATAACAACGACAAATTGATCGATTCGATCAACAACGCCATCGATAAGACGGCCAACTTGATCACCGTATCGGCGATGATCGCCATGGCGCTGGGGGATCAGGAGCGAGTGATCGCCGCTGTAGATGCCACGAACAAAACGCTGGAGGAGCAATTCAAAGAGAATGCGCGCCTGCTGAAGACGACGACAGAACGGACCAATGAGCTGTTGAGCAAACCGTCGATGTCGCTGGAAGGCGTTAATCAGGCAATCGGCGATTTGATGGCAGCTTTGGATCTGTCCGAGCGTTCCAACCAGCAAATCATCGCCAGCTGCAAAGAGTACACCACCAAGATGACGGTCATCAACCAGCAACTGGGGGATCGTCTTGGACTGCAGTCGGCGGCGAGAGAAGCGTTGCCGAGTAAAGTGAACAGCTTTTTGGACTAAGATCGAGGATTTGTAGACAGCCGGCAACGGCTGTCTTTTTTGTGGTCTAGAGGAACCGTTTTTCCACATAGACTGTCAGCAGATACGATCTTCAGAACGAACATTGAGGAGGGCTCTCTCAGTGGCAGAGGCGATATGTATGGGAGGTCTGATCATCGTGCTGATCTTGGTCAGCAGTTATGAACGAGCGGAAGGGATTGCAAAGCTCTTGAAGCGCAAATAGCACGGCCAAACAAAAAACCTCCTGAGTATTCAGGAGGGTTCGCTATGTTGCGCGGAGCTGTTGCGTTTCCAAAAATGCGGCCAGCACCGGGAAGTCGAGCGGTTTGCTGAAATAGTACCCTTGCACGAAGTAGCAGGCCTGCTCGCGCAAAAATGCCACCTGCTCAGCCGTTTCCACCCCTTCGGCGATCACGGTCAGCCCTAAGTTGCGCCCGAGGTCGATGATCGCTTTGGCGATCGTGCTGTCGCCTTCTGCGCGGGCGATCTCGTCCATGAAGCTCTTGTCCACCTTCAGCGTGTCGAGCGGGAACTTCTTGAGGTAGTGCAGGGAGGAATAGCCGGTGCCGAAGTCGTCGAGCGAAATCTCGATGCCGGCGTTGCGCAACTGCTGCAACTTGTCGGTCACCCCGTGGATGTCCGACATCAAGGCGCTCTCGGTGATCTCGATCTTCAAGCGGCGCGGATCAAACCCCGTCTCCTGCAGGATGTCCATCACACCGTCGACAAAGCCGGTCTGCTCCAACTGCACCGCCGAGGCGTTGATCGACAACTGCAGGTCGCTTCGGCCGAGCAGCAGCATCTCTTCGCAGCTTCTTCTCAGCACCCAGTTGCCGATGTTGTGGATCAGGCCGGTCTTTTCGGCGAGCGGGATGAATTCCAGCGGCGAGACGCGGCCGATGACCGGATGCTGCCAGCGGACGAGCGCTTCGACGCCGACCGTGCCGCCGGTGGAGATGTCGACGATCGGCTGATACTGCAGGAACAGCTCTTCCTGTTCGACCGCCGAGCGCAGGTACATTGTGAGCTTCTCCTGCTTTTCGATCATCTGGCGCATTTCGTCGCGGTAGGGAAGGATCTCGTTGCGGCCTTGCCCCTTGCCGGTGAACATCGCGAGGTCGGCGTTTTTGATCAGGCTTTCCGCGTCGGACCCGTCGTGCGGGTAGAAGCTGTAGCCGATGCTCGCCGTCACTTTCAGCTCGCGGTCGGCGATGAAGAGCGGCCGGGACAGCTCCGCGCCGACCCGCGCGGCGAGGTCGTGCACCGATTGATTCGAAGCGAAGCCGGTGATCAGCACGGTGAACTCGTCCCCGCCCATCCGCGAGATCAGCGCTTCTGTGCTCAGGGCGCCTTGCATCCGCTCGACGATCGTCAGCAGCAGGCGATCGCCCGCTTCGTGGCCCCACGTGTCGTTGATCTGCTTGAAGTGGTCGAGGTCGACGAACAGCACGGCGAGCGATTCACCGGTCAGCTTGGCGCGCTCGATCGCCTCGGCCAGCCGTTCCGCAAACGCGACGCGGTTCGGGAGCTGGGTCAGCGGATCGAGCAGGGCCGCCTCGCGGATCGCCTGCTGCGATTGCTGCAGCGAAGACATCATCAGGTTGAACTCCGCTTCCAGCTCGCCGATCTCATCCCGGCCGCTCGGCTCCATCCGGGCGGAGAAGCTCTGGTTGCGGGAGATCCAGCGGATGTTGTCCACGAGGTGCTTCAGGCGGCTGATCACGAGGCGCTCAGAAGCGAACACCGCGCCGGCGATGGCGAAGATGGCGATGGCAGCCAGATACAGCGAGAAGTAGAGAACCGTTTTCAGCCCCTGCTGATAGACCAGGCGCTCCTGATCGAGCGAGACGAAGAAGCAGAGCCCGCCGTCCCAGTCATGCACAATGCCATAGACCCGGCTCTCCGACCCGGAGAGATGTTCAACCCACACGTCAGGATGTCCGGCCGCCAGATGCATCTGCCGGTCGGCCGGCCGGATCGAGAGCTGTTCTTGGGTGCGCAGGCTGAGCCGCTTCACTTCGGCCGGGGAGACGAAGCGGCCGGCGATCAGCGCGCCGCGGATCGGACCCTGCCGTTCGCTGGTCAGGATCGGCTGCGCAACGACCATCATCGGCTGTCCGTCGATCTGGAGCAGGCCCTGATGGACGTCGTTCACATCGGCGAACTGTGTCAGTTTGCGCACTTGATCCGGCTGGCGGAAGTAGTCGGGCACAGGCCGGGCCGCTTTTTGCTGCTGATCGAAGCCCTGCCCGTATCTGATGTTGCCTTGCTCATCGATGAGCAGGAGCAGGTCGAGGCGGTTGGTCTCAAAGGTGGTGACTGTGTAGTTGCTCTCCAGATAGTCGGGCGCATCATGGCCCTGCACGAACTGATAGGTGTCGTCCCAAGCCGAATAATTTAACAGGTTGGTGCTGATGTTTTTTATCTCATCATCGATGGCGTAGAGCACGCCGGTCATCGTTTGTTTGGCATGTGCTTCGTCGATGCGCAGGTAGCTGCTCAGCAAGGTCTGTTTCACAAACAGCAGCAGCAGCGACAGGCAGACGACCAGCAAGATCGAAAATTGCAGAAACATCTTCTTGCGAAGTTTCACGCGAGCACCCACTGTCGTTTAATGGAATCTTTATTATGAGTCAAATATTCTTGAATATGGCACGTAATTCCTCCTTACTTCGTATAAAATTCCGCGGTCGGTCGCGGCGATTACTTTTGGAATAAGAAGTGCAGACTGGAAAGTGGGAATCGAAGTTCCATTTGAAGGGAGTTACGGAGCATGTATGATGTCATAATTGTCGGCGCAGGTCCGGCCGGAGCGGCCGCTGCAATTTTTACGGCTCATGCCGGGAAGAAGACGCTGGTGATCGACAGCGATCACAGCATGACCAAGCGGGCGTGGATGGAGAACCATTTTGCGGTCTTGGAGATCAGCGGCCCCGACATGCTGGAGACGGGCCGCAAGCAGATGGAGAAGTTCGGAGCGGAACGGGTCACCGGCAAAGTGGAAAACATCGTCCGGACGGAGCACGGCTTCCGCGCGGAGCTCGACAACGGGCAGTATGAAGCCAAACATGTCATCCTCGCCACCGGCGCGATGGCCGATCTGGCGGACAAGATCGGCGTGGAGACGCGCGAAGGCAGCGAGCCGCGCATCAAGACGAACGTCGTCGTCGACCGCGACGGCAAGACCAGCATCCCGGGCATCTGGGCGGCCGGCACGATCGCCGGGGTCAGCGTCCACACCATCGTCACCTCCGGCGACGGCGCCCGCGTCGGGATCAACGTCGTCAGCGAGCTGAACGGCGAGCGCTATGTGTGGCATGATGTGATGAAGTAAGAACGGCCAAGAACCATCGGGTGAGATCGAGCCCGATGGTTTTTTGTTTGCGATAGGCCAGCTGCTTATTTGTTATCATAGAGAGGAGATGGAGGGAGACCGATGAGAATCGCAATTCTGGTCGCAGATGATGATCCGCATCTGCGCACACTGGTCGGATTTTATTTGCAAAAGGAAGGGTATCGCGTGCTGCAGGCGGAGGACGGCACGGCGGCGTCCCGTTTGCTGGAGGAAGAGCGCGTGCATGTGGCGATCGTCGATGTGATGATGCCGGGCAAGGACGGGCTGGAGCTGTGCCGCGAGATCCGGGATCATTATGACATCCCGGTGATCCTGCTGACTGCGAAAGGCGCGGCGGAAGACAAGGAGCGCGGCTTTTTGTCCGGGACGGACGATTATGTGGTCAAGCCGTTCGAGCCGCGCGAGCTGGTCTTGCGGATCAAAGCGCTGCTGCGGCGCTATCAGTTGGCTGCCGATGATGCGGTCGCCATCGGCGGGACGGTGATCGACCGGGGCCGGTTTGAAGTGCGGATCGGCGAGCGCGAGGTGCTGCTGCCAAGGCGGGAGTTTGAGCTGCTGTTTCAGCTCGCATCGGCGCCCGACCGCGTGTTTACCCGCGATCAGCTGCTCGATTCGGTCTGGGGCGCGGGGTATCAGGGCGATGCGCGGACGATCGACGTGCACATCAAACGGCTGCGCGAACGGTTCGCCGGGCAGCAGCAAGACTTTGTGATCACGACCGTCCGGGGCATCGGCTACAAGCTTGAGGTGACCGCCTCGTGAAATCACTCTATGTGCGGATCGTGCTGATGACGGTGGTGATCGTGATGGTCAGCGCGCTGTTTGGCTTTTGGCTGTCCAACCTGTATTACCAGCTGCATATGAAAGGCTACAATGAACAAAAAATTTACGAGATCGCGTCCGAGACGGCCGCCCTGTACGAGCGGAATCCGGAGCAGGATCTCGAGGCGTATTTGACGAGCATTGCGAAGCTGAATTACCAGCTCTATGTCGTCGATGAGCAGATGCAGGTACGGACCTACGGGGATGCATTTCGGGAGACGACGCTCCCGGCGGAGATGATTCGGCAGGTGCAGGCGGGGGAAGCGTACCGCGGGGCGGAGCATACGGGGAGCCTGTTTGTGACCGGCTTTTTTGAAAATACGCTGCAAAACTCGGTCGGCGTGCCGCTGCGGGCGAACGGGGAGACGTATGCTGTCTTTTTGCGCCCGAACATCGAGCGGATGTTTGGCGAAGTCCGGGTGCTGTTCGCCCGGCTGCTCTTGTTTACGTTTTTGTTTTCGCTGGTGCTGATCCTGGCTTGCACCCGCTATCTGGTCAAGCCGCTGGAACTGCTGACCGCGGCGACGAAGCGGATCGCGGAAGGGGACTTCGCGCCGGAGCTGGATGTGAAGCGGCAGGATGAGATCGGGCGGCTGGCGCGGGACTTTTCGCGGATGGCCGAGTCGCTGCGCAAGCTCGACCGCACGCGGCAGGAGTTTGTCGCCAACGTGTCGCATGAGATCCAGTCGCCGCTGACCTCGATCCAAGGTTTCTCGCAGGCCTTGCGCACGGAGCGGATGTCGGAGGAGGAGCGGGAAGCGTATTTGGCGATCATCGAGACGGAAAGCAGACGCCTCTCCTCGCTGAGCCAGCAGCTGCTGACGCTCGCCTCGCTCGACCATGCGGAGGAAGCGCGGGAGGCGAGCTCGTTTCGCCTCGATGAGCAGATTCGCGACGTGGTCCGGTCGCTGCAATGGCAGTGGTCGGAAGGAGCGCTCAGCATCGACTTGCAACTGCTGCCGGTGACGGTGTCCGGCCAGCCGCATTTTTTGCATCTGGTCTGGGTGAATCTGCTGGCGAACAGCATCAAATTTACCGAACCGGGCGGCGCGATCCGGATCACGATGCAGCGCGGCCCGCGCGAGGTGACGGTGGAAATCGCCGACACGGGGATCGGGATTGCGGCCGATGATCTGCAAAATGTGTTCGAGCGGTTTTACAAAGCGGACAAAGCGCGCCAACGCCAGCGCGCGGGCAGCGGGCTGGGTCTGGCGATCGTGCTGAAAGTGGTGCAAATGCACGGCGGGACGGTGGAAGCCGCCTCCGAACCGGGCGCGGGGACGACGTTCCGGGTGCGGCTGCCGCATTTGTAATCTTCCGTTCATCTTCTATTCATCTGGCTTGCTTATGATGCGAATAGAAGATCGAAAGGGAGGGTGATCCGATGAAGATGATCCGACGCATCGCGGCGTGGTCAGCCACGTCGGCAGGTGCGAAATGGGCGGTGAGCATCTGGCTTTTGCTGGCGATCGTGCTGAGTATCGTCGCGCCGTCTGCGAACGACATTGCCGTGTCGGAAGGGACCGGGCTGCCGGATGATGCGCAGGCGACGCAGGCGCAGCAGGTGTTGGAAGCGAGCTTTCCATCTGCTGACGGGCTGAGCGCGCTGGTGGTCGTGCAAGATCGGCAGGGGCTGGATCAGGCGGACTGGGACGCTGTCTTTTCTGTCACGCGCTGGCTGGACTCGCCGCAAAAACCTGCCGGGGTGAGCAGCGCGGCGCTTTTGCACAACATGCCGCCAGCGGCGTTGAACGGCTTTTTGAATGAGCAGAAAACGACGCTGATGCTGCCCTTGCGCCTGCAGCCGGGCTTGGAGCAGGACAAGGTGCATGATGCTGTAGCAGAGGTGCGCGCGTACGTGGAGGCGGCGCTGCACGGTAAGGCCGAAGTTGCGATCACCGGTCCGGCCGGGATCGCCGCCGATACGCTGGATGCGTTTCGCAATGCGGACGTGGTGCTGATGCTCGCGACGGTGGCGCTGATTCTGGTCTTGCTGCTCGTGATGTACCGCTCGCTGCTGCTCGCAGTGACGCCGCTGTTGATCGCCGGTGTGCTGTTTACAGTCACCAACCGCCTGCTCGGGCTGTTTGGTGAATCCGGCTGGGCGGAAGTGCAGAGCCAGGCGCTGTCGATCATGTTGATTCTGCTGTTCGCCGTGCTGACCGACTACAGCATGTTTGTCTTCTCGCGCTACAAAGAAGAGCTGACGAAGACGGAGTCGCAATTTGCCGCGATGCAGCAGGCGGTGGCGCGGGTGGCCGAACCGGTGTTTTTCAGCGCCGGGACGATTTTGCTGGCTGTGGCGACGTTGTTTGCTGCCGTCTATGAGCCGTACCGCAGCTTTGCGCCGGTCTTTGTCACGGCGATGGCGGTGATCTTGCTTGGGAGCATCACGCTGATTCCGGCCGTCTTCGCCCTGCTCGGACGCCGGGCGTTCTGGCCGTCTGTGCCCCAAGTCGGCGTGCAGACAGACAAGCGCGACCGGCTGTGGGAAAAAGCGGCCCGGGTCGTGACGACCAAGCCGAAGCGGACGTTTTTCACCTTGCTGCTGCTGCTGATGGCGATGTTCCCGGTGCTGACTCAGATCGAGTATTCGTTTAATCTGATGAAATCATTCCCGGCCGACGCTTCGTCGCGCCAGGGGTTTGAGATGCTGGAAGGTGCGTTTCCGCAAGGGGAACTGGCGCCGGTCACCGTGCTGCTCCGCTCGGAGCAGGAGCTGAGTTCGGAGGAGCTGCAAGCGCGGCTGCGGTCACTCTCAGAAGCGCTTGCAGCAGAGCCGGGCGTGCATCAGGTCACCGTTCCGCCGGGGGAGACGCTGCTCGCGAGCGACAAGCTTACGGCGCGCTGGCAACTGGTGCTCGATGCCCATCCGTATGAGGCGAAGGGGCTGGATCTGGTGGAAGACCTGCGCGAGCGGGGAGGAAAGCTGCTGGCGGAGAACGGGTTCGATCCGGCGACACATCAGCTGCTGTTCGGCGGGCAAACGCCGACCCAAGTGGATGTCCGGGCGCTGAACGGCCGTGATACGTGGGTCGTGATTGGGCTCGTCATCGCGCTGATCACCGTATTGCTGGCGCTGGCGTCGCGCTCGTGGGTGGCGCCGCTGTATATGATCGGGACGATCTTGCTGACCTACGGCGCAACGCTGGGGTTGACGTGGCTATTGTTTCACCACCTGCTGGGCTATGAAGCGCTGTCCTACCGCATCCCGCTGTACGGATTTGTGTTTCTGGTCGCGCTCGGGGTTGATTACAACCTGCTTCTATTCGCCCGCATCCGCGAAGAAGCGCAAGCTGTACCGCTGACGGAAGCGATCCGTCGCGGCGTGGTGAAGACGGGCCGGGTGATCACATCGGCCGGGTTGATTCTTGTTGCGACCTTCGTGGTGCTTATTACGCAACCTCTGTTGGAGCTGAAAGCGTTCGGGACGATGGTGGCGCTGGGTGTGCTGCTCGATACATTTTTGATTCGCGGGCTGTTGATGCCGTCGCTGATGATGCTGCTGGGCCGTTGGAACTGGCGGCCGGGCAAGCTGGAACTGGAACTCGAAACGGAAATGGAAAAGGGGAGTGTGTGATGATGGCGAATGCACTGTTGTTCTTGCATGTGTCCGGCCTGTCGGTGTGGCTGGGGTCGGCGGTCTTGTTGATGATCTTGTTCGCGTATTTGAAAAAAGAGTCCCTGCAGGAAAGCAAGCTCTTGCTCTTCTGCACGCGTTTGGTGAACCGTGTGACCAGCGTCGCCGCACTGGTCGTGCTGGCGAGCGGCGTCGGGCTGATCGAGCTGCTCGGTTACCGCGGGATGGAAAAGCCGTTCTGGCTGTCCTTTATGGAACAGGCCGGCGGCACGGTGATCCTGCTGTTCATCCTCGTCTTCACCTGGAAGAGCCGCCGCGCCGTCAAACAGCTGGCCGAAGCGGCCGGTCGCTCCAAAGTCGCCGGCTGGTATGCCGCCGCACTCAGCGTCTTCGCGCTCGCTGTGACCGGCGTGCTGTTTGTGGTCAGCGCGAAATTGATCTGATGCGCGCAGAACCTCCTTTCTATTGGAAAGGAGGTTTTTTTTTTGTTGTTTGCAAACGGCAAAGTGGCGAGACGGCACGCTGAAAAAATAGTAAAACAATAACCCCCACAAATGTTCATTTTGCAACGAAACTAATAGGTTCGTAAAAGATTCTTATTCACAACCTGTCTGAAATGAAATATCATTGATATGAGAGAGATAAACAAGTGAAAAGGGCAAATCATGGGAAACCATGAGACGCAAAGCCAAGGGCCTGAACTGCATGTGCGGAATATTCTGGAAGTGTAGATGGCAGCCGGTTACCACGGGGATTCATCGCAAGAAGGTTCCCTCTTTTCACAAAGAAAGGAAGGACGAAGAGCATGGGGAAAAGGTACAGCCAAATCGCGCTGCTCGCCATGTTCCTGCTGGTATTTCAACTCCTGATGCCGGCAGTGCAGACACTGGCAGCCGCAGAATCTGGGAGCGTCACCACGCTCTCGGAAAGCACGATGTTGCCGCCGAGCAACCTCGCCACTCAGTTCCTGACACCAAGCGATGTCAAATTGACCTGGAGCGCCGTCTTTGGCGCGACCGGTTACAACATCTATGGCATCTATGACGGGGAACTGCGATTCTTGGGCAAAGCGAACACGAACTCTTTTATCGCCAATGATATGCCCGAAGGATCGTACAGCTATGTCGTTTCGACGCTGGGCCCGGATGGCGAATCGGGTCCGTGCGCACCGGTCACCGTCGAGATCTCCTACCCGGAGATGGCGGCGCCGGCGACGCTCAGCGCCAAAACGAGCAACATCAATGACATCGTCCTGACTTGGACCGCGGCACAGTACGCGAAGAACTACAACATCTATCAAGTATCCGAAGACGGCTCGCAGACGAAAGTGGCGACCGTGACCGGAGCTACATGGACCAACGCCTCCGCTGCGGGCGGCAGCTACACCTACGCGGTGTCGGCCGTGCACGCGCTGTACGGCGAATCGGCGCTGTCGCAAACGGCGACCGTCGATGTCGGCGAAGTCAAACTGACCGCGCCGAAAAACGTGAAGTACACCGTCCTGAACGGCAATGATGTGCGTCTGCAATGGGACGCTGCTCTGTACGCCACCGGGTACAAGGTCTATCAGGTGATCGACGGGCAGAAAGTGCTGAAGCAGACTGCGACCGGCACCACCGTCACGCTGACCAACCAGCCGGCGGGGGAGTACAGCTATGCGATCACCACCACTTCGACCCGCTTTGGCGAGTCGGAAGAGGCGGGCACCGTCTCCTTCATGCTGACCCACCCGACGATGGCCGCGCCGAACAACTTCAAGTCGACGATCACGAACATCAATGACGTGACGCTGACCTGGGAAGCGGTGACGTACGCGACGAGCTACAAGCTCTACCAAGTCATCGACGGTGACAAAGTCCTGAAAAGCACGCTGACCGGGACGAGCACTTCCTTCCTGAAGATGACTTCGGGCGACTATACGTACCAGCTGTACTCCTACAGCGACCGCTTCGGTGAGTCGCAGGTGGGCAGCCAGGTCAAATTCCAAGTCGACGCCCCGGACATGGCCGCGCCGGCGAACGTGACCGCGAAGATCGTCAACGGCAATGACATCGTCCTGACATGGGATGCGGTTGCCAACAACACCAACTACAAGGTGTATCAGATCGTGAACGGTCAAAAGGTGCTGAAAAGCTCGCCGACCGCCGCGACCGTCACGTTTGCCAACTCGGCAGCGGGCGATTACACCTACGAAGTCTCCTCGTACTCGGCCCGCTTCGGCGAGTCGGCAACGGGCAGCCAAGTGGCGGTCAACCTCGTGCATCCGACGATGCAGCCACCGGCCGACTTGGTGCAGGCGGTCACCAGCGCCACGTCGTTCACCTTGAACTGGCAACCGGCTGAGTTTGCGACCAGCTACAAAGTGTACCAGATCGTCAACGGTCAGAAGACGTTGAAGAGCACGGTCACGACGCCAAGCGTCTCCTACAGCAGTGTAGCGCCTGGCACGTATACCTATGAAGTTCGTTCCGTTTCTGCCCGCTTCGGGGAATCGGCGCAAGGCACCGTTTTGACCTTCACGATGAACGGTCAAGTGATGCCGACGCCGGGCAACCTGACCTACACGCTGGCAAATGGCAACGACATCACCTTGAAATGGAATGTAACGCAATATGCGACCAGCTACAAAATCTATCAGGTCATCGACGGCCAGCGCGTGCTGAAAGGCACGACCAGCGCCACCTCTGCGACCTACAGCAACATGCCGGCCGGCGAGTACACGTATGTGGTGACCGGCATCTCGACGCTGCTCGGCGAATCGCCGGAGGGTGCGGAAGTCAGCTTCACTCTGGTGCATCCGACGATGGCCGCTCCGGAAAGTCTCACGCACACCGTGTCGAACGTCAATGACATCGTCTTGAAATGGAACGCGGTGCAATATGCAAACAGCTACAAGATCTATGAGATCGTCGACGGAGCAGCGGTGCTGCTGAAAACGGTCACCACGCTCACCAACACGTTTACCAACGTTTCGGCTGGCGAGCACACCTATGAAGTGCGCGCCGTCAGCACCCGTTTTGGCGAAGGCGAGCCGAGCAGCCGCCTGACCGTCCAAGTCGAGTTCCCGACGCTCCAAGCGCCGGCCGCTCCGACGTACAGCATCGCGAACGGCAACGACATCGTGCTGCGCTGGACGGCAGCGCCATATGCGACCGCGTATAAAATCTACCGCGTCGTCAACGGTGCACAAGAGCTCCTGAAAACGCAGACCGGCGTCACCGGCACCTTGACCAACATGCCGGCCGGGGACTACGAGCTTGTGATTCACACCTACAGCGACCGCTACGGCGAATCGGCGGCAGGCAGCATCGTCTCCTTGACGCTGACCCACCCGACGATGCAAAAGCCGAACAACCTGACCAAGACGGTCGCCAACGGCAACGACATCACCTTGAAATGGGATGCGGCGCAATATGCGACAGCGTATAAGATCTATCAGATCATCAACGGCGAAAAAGTCTTGCAAAGATCACAGGCCGGCGCGACGGTGACGTTCACCAACCTGCCGGCGGGCGAGTACCGCTATGTGGTGCATTCCTACAGCGACCGCTTTGGCGAATCGCCGGAAGCGAGCGAGCTGACGTTTGAGCTCGTGCATCCGGTCATGCAGAAGCCGGGCACTTTGACGAACACAGTCGCCAACGGCAACGACATCACCTTGAAGTGGGAAGCGGCGCAATACGCGACCGCCTACAAGCTGTATCAGATCGTCGACGGTGAAAAAGTGCTCAAGAAGTCGCAGGCGGCGCTGAGCACCGTGTTCACGAACATGCCGGCGGGCGAGTACCGCTATGTGGTGCACGCGTACAGCGACCGCTTTGGCGAGTCGCCGGTCGGCAGCGAGCTGACTTTCAACCTCGTGCATCCGATCATGCAGAAGCCGGCGACGTTTACGAAAACGATCGTCAACGGCAATGATATCTCCCTTGCTTGGAGCGCTGCGCAATACGCGACCGCCTACAAGATCTATCAGGTCGTCAATGGCGAGAAAGTGCTCACGAAGACCCAGACCGGCACGAGCTTGTCGTTCGTGAACATGCCGCAAGGGGAGTACACCTACGAGGTGCACTCATACAGCGACCGCTTTGGCGAATCGCCGATTGCGAACACGTTGACGTTCGACCTCGTCTGGCCGGTGGTACAGCCGCCGGTGCTGACGGCGACGATCGTCAACGCGAACAACCTGACGCTCTCCTGGCCGGCGGTGACGTGGGCCAACGAATACAGAGTGTACAAAGTAAATGGCAACGCGAGAGAACAGGTTTATAAAGGGACGGCGACGAGCTTCCAGATCTACAACCTGAAGGAAGACACCTTCTCTTATGAAGTGACGGCGGTGAGCACGCGCTTTGGCGAATCGGCAGCTTCGAACCGCGAGACGGTCACGATCGTCTACCCGGTCATGCAGGCACCGACGGCCAGCGTGAAAGTGCTCAGCACCAACTCGGCGCGCCTGTCCTGGAACTTCATCACCTACGCGAACGGCTACAACGTGTATGAACTAATCGACGGCAAGCCGGTGCTGCTGGTGCAGAACCTGAACGCCCTGTCCTACACGCTGAACAATCTGTCGTACGCGAACCATACGTATCTTGTCACATCGTACTCCAACTCGTTCGGCGAGTCCGACCCGTCGAACAGCGTGATCGCGCAACTGATCCAAGATGACATCGCGCCAGTCACCACCGCAGCGGCACCGTCCGGGTGGATCAACGCAGGCACCGTGGTCACCTTGTCCGCAACGGACAACGACACCGGCGTCGCGAAAACGTTCTACGCCCTGAACGGCGGCGCCTTTGTGGAAGGCACGGTGGTCGCGGTGACAGAAGAAGGCATCAACGAAGTCTCCTTCTACTCCGTCGACCGCGTCGGCAACATCGAAAAGACCAAGACGATCCAAGTCAAGATCGACAAAACTGCGCCGACCACCACCTCGGATGCCCCGACCGCCTGGTCGAAAGATGATGTAAAAGTCACCTTGGCAGCAACCGACGCGCAAAGCGGCGTGGCAACCACCTACTACTCCGTCAACGGTTCTGAGTTCGTAAAAGGTACGACCTTCACCGTGACGCAAGAAGGCGTCAACAAAGTCACCTTCTACACCGTCGACGCAGCAGGCAACAAAGAGCAAACCCAGTCGATCCAAGTCAAAATCGACAAAACCGCGCCGACCACTACTTCGGATGCCCCGACCGCTTGGTCGCAAGAGGATGTAAAAGTCACCTTGGCAGCATCCGATGCACACAGTGGCGTCGCAACCACTTACTACTCCGTCAACGGTTCTGAGTTCGTAGAAGGTACGACCTTCACCGTGACTCAAGAAGGCGTCAACAAAGTCACCTTCTACACCGTTGACGCAGCAGGCAACAAAGAGCAAACCCAGTCGATCCAAGTCAAAATCGACAAAACTGCACCGACCACCACTTCGGATGCCCCGACCGCCTGGTCGCAAGAGGATGTAAAAGTCACCTTGGCAGCATCCGATGCACACAGTGGCGTCGCAACCACTTACTACTCCGTCAACGGTTCTGAGTTCGCAGAAGGTACGACCTTCACCGTGACGCAAGAAGGCGTCAACAAAGTCACCTTCTATACCGTCGACGCAGCAGGCAACAAAGAGCAAGCCCAGTCGATCCAAATCAAGATCGACAAAACCGCGCCGACCACCACGTCCAACGCGCCGACCACCTGGTCGAAGGATGACGTAAAAGTCACCTTGACCGCAACCGACATCACCAGCGGCGTGGCGAAAACGTTCTACTCCGTTAACGGTTCCGGCTACGTGGAAGGCAATGCTTTCACCGTGACCAAAGAAGGGATCAACAAAGTCACCTTCTACACGGTTGACGCAGCGGGCAACCAAGAGCAGGCGAAGATGGTGGAAGTCAAGATCGACAAGACCGCTCCGCTTCTCTCGTTCGACCTGAATCAGGAGTATGCGCTTGGCACAACCCTGCAACTCAAATACACCGCGACCGACAGCCTGTCCGGCATCGCCGTACAGAAACTGACCGTCGCCCTCCCCGGCCAAACAGGCAGCGTGCTGGTCGACCCGACCTCGCTGACCTTGAACAAGCCGGGCCGCTACACCGTCACCGTCACGGCGACCGACGCAGCAGGCCTGACCACGACGATCCAAAAATCGTTTACGGTCTACCTCACAGCTACGATTGAAGTGACACCGGGCATCATCAAAGGCAACAACGGCGTGTTTACCGTCCGCGCTTCTCTGCCGAACGGCTACAGCACGCAAGGTTTTGACCTCGACACCGTGCGTCTGAACGGCGTCAACGCGCTGACCAGCAACAACGGCTACTACAACCAAGCGAAGAACGGGCAGTTCAAATTCGAACGCAACGACTTCACTTGGCCGTCCAACTCCACCGTGGAGGTCGAACTCCGCGGCTACGTGAACGGCGAGCTGTTCGTCGGCAAAACGACCGTCAAAACACAAAAGTAACTCCGCATCAAAAAAGAGGCGTTGCAGACCGCTGCAGCGCCTCTTTTCTGTCCTCTATTTCGTCGCAAACACGTACGAAAAAAATCCCCAATCCTCCACGAACAGATTGATCAAGCGGTCAAAATTCCCGATCACCCGCACCGTCCGGTTGTCATGCGGCAACCGCCGGCGCAACAGCCCTTCGCGCTTTCGAATCTGAAAATGCTGCGCGGTCATCAAGCCCTCCAACTCGGCCGGCGAATACTCCGTCTGATAACCAAACGGCCACGTGCCCATCCACTGCTTCACTTTGCGGTCCAGCACCCCGAGCGACTTTTTGTTCGGCGTCATCATGATCACCTGCCCGCCGGGCTTCAGCACGCGGTACACTTCCCGCAGCGACTGTGTCGGGTCGTGAAAATGCTCGATCACCCCGAGGCACACGATCTTGTCAAAATGATCATCCGGATAGGGCATCGCCAAAATATCCCCGATGTCGAACGAAAAGCGATTGCCCTCGATCTCCATCAGCTCCTCCGCCCGCTCCTTCGCGGAGACGGAGATGTCCAGCCCGTGCCCCTGAATCTCAAACAGCCGCAGCAAACTCAGCAGCACCAGCCCGTCCCCGCAGCCCGCTTCCAGCACGCGGTCGCCGTCTCGAAACAAGACCCCGTTCGAGATAAAATACCCGACCTTATCCATCGACCGCTCCAGCCGCGAGTGCAGGTAGCTGTAGCTGCCCGACTGCGCTGCACGATCCCACACCCGATTCCAATTCGCTTCCGGCGAGCTCATCTTGAACGCCTCCTGTTCATTTAACTCGTTTACGAAAGGTGATGATAATTAATTTTCGGCGCACAGCTTGCTTCTTGTCAACCGAATTTGTACCGGGGGGCGAATTCCTGTAGGATAGGGAAGAGAGGATTCACTAGCAAAAGGTGGGAAACACGTGCTCGAAGATACCGGGGAACGCATCATTCCTGAACTGATGAAACCAACCAACGGCATGCTCCTCGAGCATCTGGCCCGTTATTATTTTGCAGCGCCCTACGTCCAAGGCACCGTGCTTGATTTCGCCACGGGCGCAGGCTACGGCGCGCACATGATCGCCAAGCTGTGCAAAAGCCGCATCGACTCCGTGCTCGGCGTCGACCTCGACCCGGCGGTCGTCGACTATGCGCGGCAGACTTACTATCATCCGCTGGTCAAGTATGACGTCCAAGACGTGCTCGACCCTGACCTGCCGCAGAAGATCGGCCCGTTCGACACCATCCTGTCCTTCGAGACGATCGAGCACATCGCAGACGAAGCGCAGTTCCTTACGAACTGCTACGATCTGCTCGCCCCCGGCGGCACCCTCGTGCTCTCCTCCCCGTTCGGCGCCGGCCGCGGCAAGCCGTGCCTGAGCCCTTGGCATGTGCACCAGTTTACGGAGGACGAGTTCCACGCGCTGTTCGGCGCCTTCCGCGAGGTGGAGTTCTACTACCAGCACGGCGTCCTGTTCGAACCCAAACGCGCAGGCGTCCGCTACCCGTTTGGGATTGCGGTGTGCAAAAAATAAAGGCTGTCTGCAGCGAATCTTCGCGCAGGCAGCCTTTTTTGCTGTTTATTGGTTTAGTAGCCGTCGTAGGCATTTCCGGCACCAATCATACCGGCAGAACTGTGAGGGATCAATTCAATGCGGTGATCTTCGCCTTTTCGAGCGTTCGTGAACGTGTAGTTATACCAAACGCCGCTTTTGGGGTAGTTGGTATTGAAATTCTTCATCCCAACCGGTGTGTTGCCGAGAAATCCATAGCGAACCAAAGTATAATCGATGTTCGCGTTGCCGAGGCTTGTGACATCTTGCCAGCCCGCGATCGTCACCACCTGCGCGCTGTTTGTTACTGTGAACCAGTTGGTCTTGATGGCATATGTATTCCCGCCAGTCCCCCAGGCGCCGGTAAACTCCCAATAAGCGACTGCCGGAGCGGCGGAAGCAATGCCCCCGCTCAAAAGAAAGCAGCCTGCTGCAGCGGCAATCGCAATGTACATTTTGTTCTTCATAGTCTTGGCCTCCCGGGTTTATTTGTCCTCGATCAATACTTTCCACTGATTGTTTTCTTTAAGAAGTGGAAGGGTTTGAGTCTCAGTGTTGTCTCCAAATTGGCCCGTGAGTGTGACCGTGATGTTTTCATCATTCACATAGTTGATTGAAAGAACCTCAAACTTCTTCACCGGATGTTTCTGGAGAAAACGTTGCAGCATTTCCTTTCTCTGCGTTTCGTCCGGGATTCGTTCGTCTTTGCTGTATTTCATGATTTCGTTGATATTACCGGAAGAAACAGCATTCAGGTAATGGGTGACAGCTTGCTTTGCTTCTATTTCAGCAGTTTGAGCGGCATCTGTTGGAGTCGATACGAATGCAAAACCAGCTAGCACTGCTGCGAGAGTAAATGAAACCACAGCCTTCGAGAGATTCATTTCACACACCTCCAAAAAGGATAAAATGATAAATATATCTTACGCATAAAATACCCCCAACTATTATACTAAGTCAACAAAAAATACAGATTATATAATTATTTATGAAAGTTATAAAGTTGAGGAAGTAGATAAGATCTGGGTTCGGGAGTTTTTCCCTTTTCATCATCAAAATTTTTAGTTCGTCCAACTCCTTCTCCATTCCTAAAAAACCCTGTTGTCAGCGGTGCAGAATGGGTGTAGGATTAGTGAGAATGGTTTTCAGTGAGCGAGATATAGGGTGAGGCTTAGTCCGCCTGTAGGATAAAAGGAGATGGATTTACTGTGTTGAAAAAGATGCAACTGACACTGCCGGCTCTGTTGATCGGCTCTTCCGTACTGCTGGGCGCTTGCGGCGCGGAGAAGGAACCGGCAGCTGTGGAGCCGGTGAAGCAGGAACAAAAGGCTGCGGCCGATCTGAACGGCGTGGTCGATGAATACCGCAAGTTCGTCATCGCGCAGTCGGACGAATTTGTCAAATCGACCGAAGCGTTCACCACTGCGGTGAAGGCGGGCGACATCGAGAAGGCGAAAGCGCTCTACGCCCCAACGCGCATGTACTTTGAGCGCATCGAGCCGATCGCCGAATCGCTCGGCGATTTCGATCCGTGGATCGACGCGCGCGAGAACGACGTGCCGGACAGCGAATGGCGCGGGTTCCACAAGCTGGAGAAGGCGCTGTGGGTCGACAACAGCGTCAAAGGCCAGGAAGCGGTCGCCGACCAGCTCCTGCAAGACGTGAAGATGCTCCGCGTCAAAGTGGAAAGCGTGGAGATCGACGCCAACCTGCTCGTGACGGGGGCGGTGGAGCTCTTGAACGAAGTTTCTGCGACCAAGGTCACCGGCGAAGAGGAACGCTACTCGCACACCGACCTGTATGATTTTGCTGCGAACGTGGAAGGCGCGAAGGAGATCTTCAAGGTCATCCGTCCGCAGCTGGAGAAAAAAGACGCAGCTCTTGCTACGGAGATCGACAAGCAATTCGCCGCACTGGAAGAATCGCTCGCTCCGTACCGCAAAGGCGACGGCTATGTGCTGTACACCGAACTGAGCAAGGAACAGACCACCAAGCTCAGCCAAGCGGTCGACGCGCTGGCCGAACCGCTTTCGCAAATGGGCACCGTACTGGAGGGATAAACGATGAGCGACGCGACAAAAGACGACTTGTTGCAAAAGCCCATCTCCCGTCGTGACATGCTGAAGCTCGGCGCCGCAGGTGGCGTCGGGCTTTTGCTTGGCGCGGGAGGGCTGACCGGCGTGCTGGCCGGCACGGGCATGCTGAAAGATTCTGCACAGGCCACCGCCGCGCAAACGGCGAGCGGCACCGTCCCTTTTTACGGGAAGCATCAGGCGGGCATTCTCACCCCGGCGCAGGATTTTATCTGCCTCGGCGCGTTTGATGTCACCACCACCGACCGCGCCGCTCTGCGCACGCTGTTCCAAAAATGGACGGAAGCGTCTGCAAAGCTTGCCCAAGGCCAAGGCGTGGGCGAGGAGAGCGGCAACCCGGTCCTGCCGCCGGTCGACACCGGCGAAGCGATGGGGCTGAACGCGGCCGGGATCACAATCACATTTGGCGTCGGGGCCTCGCTGTTCGACGGCCGCTTTGGCCTTGGCAGCAAGCGCCCGGCCGCGCTGGTCGACCTGCCGGCGTTTGGCGGGGACGAGCTGCAGCCGGAATGGACGGGCGGCGACATCGCCGTGCAAGTCTGCGCCAACGATCCGCAAGTCGCGTTCCACGCGCTGCGCAATCTGGCGCGGATCGCGCGCGGCAAGGCGGTGCTCCGCTGGGTGCAGGACGGCTTCCAGCGCACGCGCACAGCCGATCCGAACGGTGCCACGCCGCGCAACCTGCTCGGCTTCAAGGACGGCACGAACAACCCGGATGTGCAAAAGCAGGATGTCGCCGACGACATCGTCTGGGCGCAAGGGGCGGACGGCCCGAGCTGGATGGACGGCGGCACCTACATGATCATGCGCCGCATCCGCATGCGCATCGAAGTCTGGGACCGCACGCATCTCAATGAACAGGAAGCGACATTCGGACGCCACCGCGACAGCGGAGCGCCGCTGGGCGAGAAAGATGAATTCGCCCCGCTTGATTTTACAAAGCAGGACGACAAGGGCAAACCGATGATCCCGATGAACTCGCACGTCGCCGTCGCCAACATGGGCGGCAAAGTGAAGATTCTCCGCCGTGGCTACTCCTATTCGAGCGGCATCGACCTGAAGACCGGCCAGCTCGACGCGGGACTCTTGTTCATCTGCTTCAACCGTGACCCCCGCCGTCAATTTATCCCGATGCAGCAAGCGTTGGCTGCCCAAGACAAACTCAATGAGTACATCGTGCACGTCGGCAGTGCGATCTTCGCCTGCCTGCCGGGCGCCAAAGCGGGCGGCTACATCGGGGAGACTTTATTCTAAACGGGGGCAAGCGGACATGAATCTGAAATCATTGCTATCTACTCTTTTGATCGGCCTGCTGCTCTTCACCGCCACCGCGTCGTACGCGGCGACCCCGCAGGACAACCGGCTGATCGCGCTGGCCAGCGACGCGCTGGTCAATGCGGGCGGCGACGACTGGGACCGCACGAAAGCGGATCTCGCCGAGATGAACACGCTTTGGGCGGAGGCGAATGACACCTCCGCGGCAGGCCAAGCGGTCAGCGCAGCGCTGACGGCAGCCGAAACGGCGGCAGGCAAAACGCCGTTTGACCGCGCCGCGGCCTACAAGGCGGTCTCGGCGCTGGCCAAAGCGGTCGATGAATACGTCTCGTCCCATGAGGCGGAGCAAGGCGGGGCGAAGGCGCAGGAAAATGTCAAAGCGCTGCTGCCGCATCTGAAACGGGCGCTGTCGTCCACCGAAGCGGGCGATACTGCGGCGGCGAAAGCGGCGTACAGCTCGTTTATCAGCGGCTGGGCCAAAGCGGAAGGCCCGCTGCGCAAGGAAAACGTCGGACTGTACGGCAAAGTGGAAACGAAGATCAGCGGTGCGCGCATCGCGCTGAACACCGCACCGCCGGACGCGGAAAAAGCGAAGGCGAGCCTGCAGGATGTGATCCGGCTGCTCGAAGATTACGTCGCCGGCAAGGTGCAGACGTCCGACGCAGCCGCCGGGGAATCCCGCTCGGTCGCCGACCTGCAGCAGTTGCTCAGCGGCGCGCTGACCGATGTGCAGGACGAAAAAGCGGCCGCTGCGGCGGCGAAGCTCGAAGAGATCATCGCTGCCTGGCCGTCGGTGGAAGGACAAGTGCTGACCCGTTCGCCGGAAGCGTATGCGCGGATTGAAACGAAGATGACGTCCGTGCCGAGCTTCCTGCTCTCCTCGCCGCCCGATCTGAAGAAGGCGGAGAGCATGATCCGCGATCTGCAGACGGAGCTGGAGCCGTATGCGGATGCGGCGTCGTACACGGCGTGGGATGCCGGGCTGATCCTGTTCCGCGAAGGCTTGGAGGCGATCCTCGTCATCACCGCCCTGCTCGCGTTCCTGAACAGGAGCGGCAACGCTGACAAGCGCAAATGGGTCTGGACGGGCGCCGGCACGGGCATCGTGCTGTCCGGCGTGCTGGCGGTCGTGCTGAGTCTCGTGTTCAACACAGCGACGGCCGGCAGCTCCCGCGAGCTGATCGAAGGCTATACGGGCCTGATCGCCGTCGTCTTCATGCTGACGGTCGGGGCGTGGCTGCACAGCAAGTCGAACCTCAAGCTCTGGAACCAGTTTATCGAGAAGACGCTCGGCGCCGTGCTGGCGCGCGGCGCGCTGTGGTCGCTGGCGGCGACCGCCGGCCTCGCCGTGCTGCGCGAAGGCGCGGAGACGATCATCTTCTACCTCGGCATGGCGCCGAGCATCAGCCTGTCGCAGCTGTTGATCGGCATCGGCGGGGCGCTGGCGGTGCTGGCGGTGATCGCGTTTGCGATCCTCAAGCTGAGCGCGCGGATTCCGGTCCGCCCGTTCTTCCTCGTCGCCAGCCTCCTGCTGTACTACCTCGCGTTCAAGTTCATCGGCGTCAGCGTGCACGCGCTGCAAGTGTCTGGACAGCTGCCGTCGCACCTGTCGGACGCGCTGCTGCAAGCGCCGTCCCTCGGCATCTACGCAACGTGGGAAACCACCGTGCCGCAGCTGGTCGTCCTCGTGGTCGTCCTGTGGAACGTGGTGCGCACCGAGCGCAAGAATGCGCGGCTGAAACAAAGCGTGGCAGCATGATCATAAAAAAACACCACCGGGGCTGCCAAAGCGGCGACCGGTGGTGTTTTTATTATTGATAGAAGCCCAGCTGGTAGCCAAACGGGTCGCGGACATACAGCTCGCGTTGGCCGTAGGGCTGGTCGACCACTTTGACGTCTTCGGTGATCGCACCGGATGCCAGAAACTCTTCGCGCAAATCGTCGATGTTCTCCACGTGGATGTAGAAGTGCACGCCGTGCGCAGTCACCGGGTTCGGCTTGCCTTTCCCGATGTGGACCTGCAAGCCGTCGCGTTCCACGCCATTGTAGTCCCACTCGGAGACGAACTGCACGTTGAAGCCGAGCTTTTCGGTATAATACGCCATCGCCGCGTCGAGGTCTTCCACCATGATGATCGAAATGACCCCTTTGAATTTCGTCTTTTGCGTCAACTTGATACCCTCCTTCTGTTTCGGGTATATTTTACCATAAAAGGAGGCGTTTTCTGATGGAATACTGGCAGCGCGGCATTCGCGAAGTCTATGACGTCATCGCCAGAGCGGGCGGAGGGCCGCACCTGCGCGTCGGACAGGTCTTGGCGCCGGGGCGCTGGGCGGACTTTGATCCGTTTTTGATCATGATGGAAGACTGGTTTCAGCAGGGCACGTTCGATTTTCACCCCCATCGGGGTCTGGAGACGGTGACCTACGTCATCGAAGGCAAGTTGAAGCATGAGGACAACAACGGCGGCTACGGCGTGCTCGAACCGGGCGACGTGCAATGGATGACGGCAGGGCGCGGTGTGTTGCACACCGAAGATCCGCTGCCTGGCGAAACGGTACACAGCCTGCAGCTCTGGGTGAACCTGCCGAGTGCGGACAAGCTGACCGCACCGCGCTATCAGGACCTGAAGTCGGCCAACATGCCGCTGCGCGAGGAGCCGGGCGCAAAGATCCGCGTCTTCTCCGGCTCCTCCCAAGGGGTCGCAGCCCAGACGCTGAACCATGTGCCGGTGACGATGGTCGAGATGAGGCTCGAAGCGGGCGCGACGGTCACGCAGGATCTGCCTGGCAGCTACAATGGATTTTGCTACGTGTTGGAAGGCACAGGCGAGTTCGGCCGCGACAAGACGCGCGGCGGGAAGCAGCAGGTGCTCTGGCTGAGCCGGGACGGGCAAGGCGACAGCGAAATCACCGTCACCGCGATCGAGCCGCTGCGCGTGCTGCTCTATGCCGGAGAGCCGGTGCGCGAGCCGGTCGTGCAACACGGGCCGTTTGTGATGAATACGCGGGAAGAGATCAAGCAGGCGTTCGATGATTTTCACGCCGGGAAGTTTGGGAAATAAAAAGGGAGCCGGCCGGCTCCTTTTTTATTTGCGGGTGATCAGCGCGTACAGCAGTCCGCAAAACGACAGTGCGGCCATCACAACGTACAGCGCAGGCCCGCCCAGCCAGCCGAAGATCCAGCCGCCGAGCCAAGAGCCGATCATGCCGGAGAAGCCGAAGAACAGGATCGCAAGCAGCGTCGTCCCCGTCGCCTGCCATTCCGGCGGGACGGTGCGGTTGAGGTACTGCAGGGCGGCGGTGTAGAAGATGACGAACGTCACGCCTTGCATCACTTGCAGGAGGATCACCGCAGTAGGCGTCGGCAGCAGCGCGCAGAGCAGGAAGCGCACGGTGTAGAGCAGGGCGGCGAAGGCGATCCACCTGGTTTCGCTGCCCGCTTTCAAAAGCCGGGCGGAGAGGGCGAAAAAGGTGATCTCGCTGACCGCCGCCACGAACCACGCCACGCCGATCTGCCCGGTCGAAGCGCCGAGGCTGTGCAGGTAGACGCCGAGGAAGCTGTCGTTCATCCGGTGCGGCAAGGCGGTGATCATCACCAGTACAAAAAAGACCAGCGTCTCGCGGTTTTGCAGGAAGGTCAGGAAGTCTTTCCACGCGAACTTCTGCGAGCTCGCCGTCACATCGGGCAGCAGAAGCGCGATCAACAGCGCCGCCGCGCCGTAGCCGAAAAACAGCCAGGCGAAACTGCCGATGCCAAGATAGGTCGACACCGCCCCGGCGAGCAGCGACGTCGAGGCATAGCCGATCGCGCCAAACATGCGCACCGATCCGAACGGCACGCCGAAACGGTCGGCGAGGCGGTAGTTCATGCTTTCGGTCAGCGGGTCGGTCGGCAGGTAGAAGAAATAGAGCAGGAGCACCAGCACGGCCAGCCAGGCCCCTTGGGGCAGGGAAAACGCGGCCGTGCCGAGCAGCACGGAGAGGCCGAGCGTGAGCAAGAGCACTTTTTTGACCGTGCGGGTGCGGTCGCTGACATACCCCCAGAACGGTTGGGAGAGGATGCCGATCAGTGAACCTGTCCCGATGATGCCGCCGATCTCGCCGGCCGACACGCCCTGTTCGGAGAGGTAGACGGGCAGAAAGGAGATGAACAGCGAGAGCAGGGAGAAGTAGGCGTAGTTGTACGTTTTTAAGGCGCGTAAGGAATACATCTGCAGGCTCCTTGTGTTGAGATGACAAACTGTTACGTTATTGTAGCATAAAGGGTATGATAGAGAGAGCTGATCACCCAAGGAGGAAATGTCTGTGTACCAACTGGAAGTGGCTGTGCGTTTTAACGATTGTGATGCGTTGGGGCATGTGAACAATGCCGTCTACTTTACATATTTTGAAGAGTGCCGCAAAGAGCTGTTCCGCGTGTTCAACCCGGAGCTCGACACGCACAACTGGAACCTGATCGTCGCCTCGACCAAATGCGATTTTCTGGCCGAAGCGGTGTACGCGCAAACTCTGACCGTCTACGGCTGGGTCGGCAAGCTCGGCTCGTCCAGCTTCGAGGTGGAGCACGCGATCGCCGATGAGCAGGGCAACTGGGTGGCGCGGGGGAAAGCGACGCTGCTCGGGTATGATTTTAACGGGAAAAAAGCGGTGAAGATGTCGGACGAGATCCGCGCGAAACTGACAGCGCACAGCGCAGGTCCGGACGGCGTTCCGGAGATGCGCAGCTAGCGGAGGGGCGCCATGCTGGAGACGGGGAGCAGACGAACGGGAAGCAAGCCGGGCGTTTCGACGCCTGGCGCGAGGACAGTCAGTCGGTCAGGGGGTGCGGGACACGCCGCACAGCTGAAGATCTTGCAACTGCAAAAGACGATCGGCAACCGAGCCGTGCTGCAACTGCTCCGGGCGCAGCAATCCGCGACGAGTTCGCAGCCGATCCAGCGTGTGATCGAGTACGATCCGGACAGTGCGACGAAGGAAAAGCATCAATATCCCAGCACGTGGACGCGCATGCTCAAACTCAAATCCAAAGCGATGAAAAAAAGGGCATGGGATACCCACGGCTTGGCCGAGGCGGTGTTGAATAAGATGGGGTACGCCGGGGTCGAGGAGAAGAAGCTGCAGGACATCTGGGGCAAGGTCGCCAAAGATGAGAATCAATCGTACAACATGTTCGAGGACCAAGAAGAGCTGGCTCAGGAGATGGCCAAGCGCTATGTGCGGTCGAAAAAGTCGCAGGCCGGCTTTCAAAAGCGCTCCGGGGAGACTTCAAAAATGCTCGCCCATCTGCGGAGCAAGGAAAAGCGGTTTATTTTCAAAAACAGCCCGAAGAACCCGATGATGATCATGAAAGACGACGATCTGTCCAAGTTCAGCTATGACCCGGCGACGTCGAAAGAGGATCAGATTCAAAAGCAGCTCTCCACCGTGCTCCTGCACGAGCTTCCGGGCGGCATCGAAGTGCAGGCTGCGCTGGCGAAAAACAAAAGCGACGTGCTGGTGTCATCCAACATGAACGCGGAGAATGGCAAGATCGAAAGCGAGCTCGGCATCACCGGCACGGAAGACATCCTCGACTTGGCGGCCGACCTGCTGGAACATCACAATCTGGAAAGCACCAAGCGCGAGGATGCGATGAAAGACCATGTGATGCGCCATGCGCTCAAGCTGTACGACCGGCTGAAAAATTATTTGAACGATGACGCGACCGTCACCGTGCCGGCCGATGTCGACGTAAAATTCGACGGCCGGCATGCGGAGATTCGCATTGAGAAGAGCGCGCAGTGGAACAAAGACGACTATCGTTTGCCGACGGGCACTAAATATCCCTGCATGGGCTGCCGGCTGTATTTTCACTCCTCCGGCCACGACACGGGCAATCGAATGGGCGGGCTGTGGGTGACCAACTCCGCCTTGTCGACGCAACTGCTGCCCCAGCTGGAAAAAGGCATCAAGATCGGGGCGCTGGGCAAAGAGTTGGAGACGGTGGCCAAGCTGCTCGCCACACAGTATCAGCAGATGATCGATCAGCATGACGTGAAGATGGGCCGCGGGAAAACGAAAAGCGGCGAATACACGTTTGACCGCCAGGCCGATTCCGAGTCGGAGCTCGATGACACGGCTTACGATCGCATCCGGGAAAACATCAAAAAGCGGAAACGGAAACGAAAGGTCAAAGACAGCGTCGGCGGGCATAAACATGCCCATACGCACTAAACGGAGGGCGGTGTCAAAAAGTGGACGCCGCCTGTTTCGCGTTTGGTGATTGACAGTGACCCGCGGGTCATTGTATGATTTCTGCATGCCGTGACTGACCCGTCAGTCATTACGAACGTATGTAGAAGAGGTGAGAGACATGACAACAAATGCTGCAGAAGCAACTGTCGATAAAATGGATTTGACGCAGCCGAGCCGCAAGCGGACGCTGGTGATCATCGGCCTGATGCTGGGGCTGTTTTTTGCGTCGCTCGACCAGACGGTCGTCGGCACCGCGATGCCGACGATCATCGGGAAACTGGGCGGGCTCGATCTGCTGACGTGGATCACCACCGCCTACCTGCTGACCTCGACGGCCGTCGTGCCGATCGCCGGGAAGCTGGCCGACCTGTTTGGCCGCCGCGTGATCTACCTGATCGGGATGGCGGTGTTCATCATCGGTTCCGCTCTGTGCGGGATGGCGGAGAGCATGACGCAGCTCGCGATCTACCGCGCCATTCAGGGCCTGGGCGGCGGGATCTTGATGCCGCTGGCGATGACGATCATCGGGGACTTGACGACCGGTGAATCGCGCGCGAAGATGCAAGGCTTGTTCATGGCCGTGTTCGGCCTGTCGTCGCTGGCCGGCCCGCAGGCGGGCGGCTGGATCGTCGCCCACTTGAACTGGCATTGGATCTTCTTCATCAACCTGCCGTTTGGCCTGCTGGCGATGGTGTTCATCGCGATGGGGCTGAAAAACGCGCATGTGAAAAAGAGAGTCATCATCGACTGGGCGGGCATCGGCACGCTGGTCACCGGGATCGTCTCGCTGCTGCTCGCGCTGTCCTTTGGCGGCAACAAGTACGCGTGGGATTCGGCGGAGATTCTCGGCCTGTTCGGGCTGTCGCTCGTCGCGCTGGTGTCGTTTGTGTTTGTGGAGCTGAAAGCGAAAGATCCGGTGATTCCGATGGGGCTGTTCAAGAACAGCATCTTCACCACCGTCAACATCATCGGCTTCCTGATGAGCCTCGGCATGTTTGGTGCGATGATGTTCATCCCGCTGTTCATGCAAGGCGTGGTCGGCATGTCGCCGACCGAGACCGCCACGGTGATGACGCCGATGATGATCGGCTCGATGATCGCGTCGATCATCGGTTCCCGTCTCCTGTTCAAATTCGGGCTGCGCCCGATGCTGATCGCCGGGATGGGGATCATGCTGACCGGCTTCGCGCTGTTCCTGTCGCTCGGTTTCGATACCACCCAGCTGCGTGCATCTGTCTACATGGTGATCATGGGCGCCGGGATGGGGGTCATCATGCCGTCGCTTGGGATCGCCGTGCAGGAGTCGTTCCCGTCGGAGATTCGCGGGACGGTCACTTCGGCGACGACGTTTTTCCGCTCGATCGGCGGCACCGTCGGGATCGCCATCCTCGGCACGCTGTTCAACAGCAAGTCGATCGACCTGATCGGCAACAAGCTCGACGCGACCTTCCAAGGCTTCGGCCCGCAAGGAGCGGCGCTGCTCGACATGGCGCACAGCAACCCGCAGGGACTCTACTCCTCGCTGCTCTCCGACACCTTCCTCGGCAGCCTGCCGGAGCAGGTGGCCGGGATGTTCTCCGCACAGGTGGTGCCAGTCTTGAAAGACGCGCTGCTCTCGTCGCTGCACAACGTGTTCGAAGTGTCGATCTGGTTCCTCGCCGCCGGTCTGATCGCCGCGTTCTTCACCGGCAAGATCAAGCTCTCCGCGCCGGCGAAAAAAGGCAAGAAAGAAGCGGCTGTGCAAGCAGAGGAAGCGCCGCAAGTATAAGCATCATACAGCTGCAAGCTGGCAAGAAAAAGGAGTTCTGCATTCAGGCAGAACTCCTTTTTGCTTAGAACGCCAGCGACAAGTAGCTCAGCGTGCCGAGCTCGTAGCTGCGGTGGATCACTTGCGGGGCGGACGAGTGGTCGCCCGCACCGGCGGCGAGGAAGAGCGGCACGAAATGCTCCGGACGCGGCACGGCGAAGCGGGCGTGCGGAGCAAGCGACTCGTAGCGGTGCAGCGCGTCGCGGTCGCCCGCCTGGAACTGCGCAAGCAGCCAGTCGTCAAACTCGACCGCCCACGGCTCCGGCTCGGTCTGGTCCCACTTGATCATGCGCAGGTTGTGTACCGTGACCCCGCTGCCGATGACGAGAATGTCTTCCGCACCCAAGCCTTGCAGCGCCGCGCCAATTTTGAACTGCGCGTCAGGCGGCAAAAAGGGGTGAACGGAGATCTGCACGACCGGGATGTCGGCGTTCGGGTACATCCGGCGCAAGAGCACCCACGACCCGTGGTCGAGGCCGCGCGCGGTGTCTTTTTGCACAGGGATGCCCTGCTGTTCAAAACGCGCGATGACCTCATCGGCGACCGCAGTCGAGCCTTTGGCCGGGTACTTGATCTTGTACATCTCTTCGGGGAAGCCGTAGAAGTCGTAGATCGTGTCGTACACGTCATTGTGATAGGACACTGTCAGAGTCTCTTGTTCCCAATGGGCGGTGAAGATGACGATCGCCTTGGGGGTATATTGAGCGCCGAGCTGGGTCAGGAAGCGGGCGTATTCATTATCTTGGATGGCAAGCAGCGGCGAACCGTGCGCCAGAAACAGTGCTGGAACCATGGAAGTTCCTCCTTGGGGGATAATTTGTTTCCTTCATATAGTTAGTTTACAAAAGAAACAGACTGTGCGTCAAGAGTGGTTGACAGGAGCGGCAGGAGTGGCTATAGTAGAGTGAAAATTGCATGGTTCACCCGTTCTCTAGGGTTCCGCGATTGGGAGGATTTCAATCGGGCTGGTCCGAGAGGGAACGCACCGCAGGCGTTCGCCTGCCGTGTACACGGAGGGATAAAAGCCCGGGAGGATATCGACTTTTGATATTCGGCCGGGCTTTTTTGCATGGTAAAAGAAGAAAGGAAGTGGCGAACAGATGAATCGGACATGGATGCTGGTGCTGATCGCGGCGGTGTTCGAAGTGGGCTGGGTGATGGGGCTGAAGCACGCCGCGACACCGCTCGAATGGACAGGGACGGCGGTCGCCATCGCGATCTCGATGTGGCTGTTGATCAAAGCGTCGCAAACGCTGCCCGTCGGCACGACCTATGCCGTCTTCACGGGACTTGGCACGGCGGGGACGGTGATCATGGAGATGGCGGTGTTTGGCGAGCCGTTCCATATCGTGAAAATGCTGCTGATCCTGCTGCTGCTCGGCGGCGTGATCGGCTTGAAAGCTGTTACGGGAGCGAAGCAAAGCGAAGGAGGGGACGCGTAATGGGCTGGATCTATCTGCTTCTGGCCGGCATCGGCGAAGTGGTCGGCGTGGCCGGGATCAACCGGGTGAATCGGAAGAAAGATTGGAAATCTTATGCTATCCTTATGGTAGGATTCCTCGTCTCCTTCGGCTTCCTGACGCTGGCGATGGAGTCGATCGCGATGAGTACCGCCTATGCGGTCTGGACCGGGATCGGCACGGTGGGCAGCGTGCTGTTAGGCATGCTGTTTTATGGGGAATCTAAAGAATGGCGCCGCCTGCTGTTCATGAGCATGGTGCTGGCGGCCGCTGTGGGACTGAAATTGATTTCCTGACTGAGGTGTTGGCATGGGGTGGGGATGGGCAGTGGCGTCAGACGTATTTTCCTGGCTGCCGCTGTTGAATGTGTTTTTTGCGTTTGCCGTCATTTTTCTGGAACGGCGCAATGTGTCGGCCACTTGGGCCTGGCTCTTGGTGCTGTTCGTACTGCCAGGGCTCGGGTTCCTGCTGTACTTGTTTATCGGGCAGAACCTGCACCGGCAGAAAGTCTATCGGGTGAAAAACATCACCGAGTCGAAGCTGCTCGAAGGCGTGCTGATCCAAGCCAGCCATCTGGACAACTACCAGGGGCTGCAGGAGTACCGCTCGCTCGTGCATCTCAATCTGGTCAGCAACTACTCGTTTCTGACCCAGGACAACGCGGTGACGATCTATTCTTCCGGGCAGGAGAAATTTGAAAGCTTGATGCAGGAGATTCGCGATGCGAAACAGCATGTGCATCTGCTTTACTATATGATCAAACGCGATGCTCTCGGGATGAAGCTGCTCAACTTGCTGATCCAAAAGGCGCGGGAAGGCGTCGAGGTCAAATTGATCTACGATCATGTCGGCTCCGGCGGCATCTCGCGGCGCACGTTTCGGCGGCTGACCGAAGCGGGCGGCGAGGTGCGGTCGTTCTTCGCTTCGAAGATCCCCTACCTCAACCTGCGCCTGAACTTCCGCAATCACCGCAAAGTCGCGGTGATCGACGGGCGGGTCGGCTTTGTCGGCGGCTTAAACATCGGCGATGAATACCTCGGGCTGGACAAGCGGTTTGGCTACTGGCGGGACACGCACCTGAAATTGAACGGCAGCGCCGTCTATCAGCTGCAGGGGCAGTTTTTCCTCGACTGGTTCGCCGCCGCCGGGGAAGAGGTGCGCTTGGAGCGGCGCTTTTTCCCGACGTTGCACCCGGCCGGCCAAACGGCCGTCCAAGTCGTCGCCAGCGGCCCCAACTCGGAGCTGGAGCACATCCGCAACGCCTATCTCAAGCTGATCTATGAAGCGAAAGAGAGCATCTGCCTGCAGACGCCGTACTTCATCCCCGATGAGGACGTGCTGAACGCATTGCGCATCGCCGCGCTCTCCGGCGTGAAAGTCCGGCTGATGCTGCCGCTGAAAGCGGATCACCGCCTCGTGCAGTGGGCGTCGCACTCCTATGTCGGCGCGCTGCTTAAAGTCGGGGTCGAGTGCCACTTGTACGACCGGGGCTTCCTGCATGCGAAAACGATCGTCGTCGACCGCAAAGTCGCCGCCGTCGGGACGGCGAACATCGACAATCGCAGCTTTCGGCTGAATTTTGAGATCAGTGCCTTCTTGTATGACGAAGCGGAAGCGCGCAAGCTGCACGAGCTGTTCGAAGCGGACCTGCAGGACTGCATCACCTACACCTTTCTGCAGTATCAAAACCGCTCTCGCCTGCACCGGATTCGCGAATCGCTGGCGAGGCTGTTGGCGCCGCTCTTGTAAGGACAGAGAAAAAGCCCCGATCAGGGGCTTTTTGCTTTATGCGGCTTTCGCTTGCGGCAACAGGCGCTTGAACAGCACCAAGGTGATCAAGAGTCCGGCCACCGCCGAGGCGGTGCAGACGCCGAACAGCCAGCGGTAGCCGAGGTATTGCGAGACGAAGCCGAGGATGACGGTGCCAAGCCCGATCCCGAGGTCGAACGCGGTGAAGAAGGATGCGTTGGCCACGCCTTTGCGGTCGGCCGGGGCGAGGCGGATCGTCGCCGCCTGCAGGATCGGCTGCACCGAGCCGAAGCCTATGCCGTACAAGATCGCCGTCGTGACCACCGCGCCGAGCCCGCCGGCCAGCGACAGCACGATCAGCGAGAGGATCATCAGCACGACGGCCGGCACCAGCACGACCGGCTCGCCATGGCGGTCGGACAGCTTGCCTGCGATGGGGCGGGTCACGGTCAGGGTGATCGCGTAGACGAGGAAGAACGTCCCGGCATTCACGCGGATCGACTCGGCGAACAGCGGCAGGAACGATGTGATGCCGCCATAGGTCACCGCGAGGAAAAAGGTCAGCACCATCATCGGCAGCACCGATTTTTCGAACAGCACGATCTTGCCCTTGGCGCCTTGCCGCTCAAACGGCATCTTGGTGCGCAAAGCCAGCACAAACGCGCCCAGTCCCAACACGGTCGTCACGATGAACAAGGTGTCGAACGACGTGGTGTCCAATACCCACAGCCCGATCATCGGCCCGAGCGCCATGCCGACCGTCATCGACAGGCCGAACCAGCCCATGCCTTCGCCGCGGCGCTGCGGCGGGATGATGTCGGTGACCGCCGTGCCGATCGCCGTCGTCGAAGCGGCCCATGACACGCCGTGGAAGATGCGCAGCAGGATCAGGAGCCCAATCGCTGCGATCCAGTCGTACAAGAGCATCGTCAACGCAAACAGCAGCAGGCCGTACAGCACAAACGGTCGGCGCCCAACCTGGTCGAGCAGCCCGCCGACAAACGGGCGGATCACGACGGCCGACAGGGTGAACAGCCCGATGACGATGCCGACCTGCGACGGCGAGCCGCCAAGCTCGGTCACGAATAAGGGCAAGGTGGGGATGAGAAAATAAAAGCTGGTAAACAACAGCAGATTCGCCAGCGTCATGCTGACGAAATTCCGCGTCCATAAACGGTTCATAGTCAGCCTCCATAACTATTTCGATATACTAAACATACATAAATATATAGGAATTCAAGGTGAGCCGCAAGTGTGCTTCGACACAGTACTAGTATCTGTCGGTGCGGCCGAAAAATCGGAGGGATTGACAGGGAGCTCCGAATGGAGTTTATTGGAAATGGGAGCGACATATGAAGCACCAGAGGGAGGAAACCTGATGAACAACGCACCACTGCGACGCCGCGGGCTGATGCTGTCACCGCAAGGGCTGGTCCAGGCGAAAGAGCCGGGGGAATGGCAACAGGCGATGCGCGCCGCGTCTCCTGTGCATTTTGATGAAGCGCGCGGCTGTTGGGACGTGTTTTTGTATGAAGATGTGCTGACGGTGCTGTCCGACTACAAGCGCTTTTCCTCGGCGCGCAACCTCCAAGGCCAGCAGGAAACGCTGATCAACATGGACCCGCCAAAGCACATGCGCTACCGCACGTTGGTCTCGCAGGCGTTCACGCTGAAAGCGGTGCAGAATCTCGCCCCGCGCATCGAAGAGCTGGCCCGCGAGCTGATCGACGAAGTGCTGGACCAAGGCGAGATCGACCTTGTGGAGAGGATCTCCTTCCCGCTGCCGGTCATCGTGATCGCCGAGCTGCTGGGCGTGCCGAAGGCGGACATCGACAAGTTCAAACACTGGTCCGATCTGATGGTGCAAGGCGTCGATCTCTCGGCGGGTGAAGATTATCAGACGCTGATGCGGGCGAAGCAACAAGCGATGGGGGAGCTCCACCAGTATTTTGGCGCGATCATACAGGAGCGCCGCATCCGGCGCGAACAGGATATGATCTCCGCCCTGCTCGACGCCAAAGTGGATGATCAGCATCTGGAGCTGCCGGAGCTGCTCTCGTTCTGTTTCCTCTTGCTCGTGGCAGGCAACGAGACGACGACCAACCTGATCACCAACTCGATCTACACCTTCCTCGAAGACCGCACCCGCTATGAGCAGCTGTTGAACGACCGCTCGCTGCTCACAGGCGCGATCGAAGAAGTCTTGCGCTTCCGCTCGCCGGTGCAGTCGATGAGCCGCATCGCCGCAGCCGATCTGGAGCTTGGCGGCCGGCAGATCAAGCAGTGCGATGAGCTGATCGCCTGGATCGGGTCGGCCAACCTCGACGAGCGCAAATTCCCGGACGCAGACTCCTTCCGCATCGACCGCACGCCGAATCAGCATCTGGCGTTCGGGCACGGCGTGCATTTCTGCCTCGGCGCGCCGCTGGCCCGCTTGGAAGCGCAGATCGCGCTGAACGCGATTTTGACGAAGCTGCCGAACTTGCGCCGCGTGGATGGGCAGGAGCCGCAGAAGATCGCGTCGCCGATCGTGTACGGGTTTAAGAACCTGCAGGTTCAATTTTAATCAAATTGCGAATTGCACCTGTTGCCACAGGTGCTTTTTTGATATACTGAATAGGCGATTTTTGGAAAACTGCAGATATCTAAAGGGGGAAAGTGAATCGGTATGACGATTAAACTCCACCGCGATTATGGTCAGGAATGTACTCGATTGGCTGATACGAAAGGCTACATTGAGTACGTCCTGCATGAGAGCGAGCACAACGAGAAAGCGTTTCGCGAAAACATCAAGGAGGCCTACGCCAATCTCAACTCGCTCGACGGGTCGGAAGGCTATATCGCGCTGCTGACCAACGTGCAATTCTTTGAAATGACGAGAAGCAACATTCGCCAACTGCAACAAGTGCAGCAGAAGCCTTACTTCTGCCGGATCGACATCAAGCCGGACGACACGGAGCGCGTCCAGCCGCTCTACATCGGCAAGGCGTCCTTGTTCCGCCCGGACACGCAGGAGCCGGTCATCGTCGACTGGCGCTCGCCGGTCGCCAACGTCTACTACGAAGGCCGCATCGGCGCGGTCACTTACGAGACGGCCACCGGCACGGAGCAGGCCGAGTTGCACTTGAAACGCCAATACACCATCGAAGACGGCACACTGCACGACTTCCGCGACATCGACATCACGACGCGCGACGAACTGCTCCAGGAATCGCTCGGCGGCAGTGCGGACAGCCGGTTGAAAGACATCGTGTCGACGATCCAGGAAGAGCAGAACCGCGTCATCCGCGCCGACATGCACCGCCCGATGATCGTCCAAGGGGCGGCCGGGAGCGGAAAGACCACCATCGCCTTACATCGCATCGCCTACCTCATCTACACGTACGGGGATCGTTTTAATCCCGACCAGTTCATGATCTTGGCCCCGCACCAGCTGTTCCTGAAATACATCGCCGACGTCCTGCCGGAGTTGGGCGTGGAAGCGGTCCGCCAGACCACCTACCTCGATTTTGTGCAGGAGAACATCGGCAAGAAGCTCAAGCTGACCGACCCGAATGAAAGGCTGTTCCGCTTTTTGGAAGGCGGCGGCGATGCCGATCTGCTGCGTTTCGTCTCCCGCTTCAAAGGGTCGGCCGTGTACAAGCAACTGATCGACACCTACCTCGCAGACGTGGTGCTGCGCACGAAGCCGGAGCGGGACTGCAAGCTCGGCAAGCGCGTGATCGCCGGTGCCGAAGAAGTCGCGAAGTTCATCCGCGAAGACTATGCGCACATGCCGCTCTACAAGCGGGTAGAGAAAGTGCGCAAGATCCTGCAGGACCGCTTGAAAGTGAAAAAGAAGCAGCTGCTCAAAGACATCCACGACCACTACGACGAGCGGCTGGAAGTCGCCCTCTCGCTGCAAGATCCGGCCCGGCGCAAAGCGAAAGTGGTCAAGCTGATGGACGACCGCGAGAAGCTCTTAAAACGGGTGGAAGCGGACGCCAAAACGCTGGTCAAAGAGTACATGGCGCAGTTTGGAAAAATGGACCTGGCCGCGCACTACCGGGAGTTTCTGCAGCGGGACGACCTGCTGTCCACGGAGATGTCAGAAGCTGAGCTGCGCTATTTGCAGGAGCATTCCCTAGGCTTGCTCGGCAAGAAGCGGATGGAGCTGGAAGACACGGCAGCGCTCCTGTACCTGCAGCATCAGCTGTACGGGCTGCTGACCGAAATGAAAGTGCGCAACCTCGTGATCGACGAAGCGCAAGACTATAGCATTTTCCAACTGCTCGCCTTGAAAGCGGTGCTCGGCTCGGAGATGTTCACGATCCTCGGAGACTTGTCGCAAGGGATCCATTCCTACCGCGGCGTGGAAAGCTGGGAGGCGGTGCTGCAGACGGTGTTCCCGGGCGGGAACTGCCAGTACCTCGTGCTGGAGCAGAGCTACCGGACGACGGTGGAGATCATGAACCTCGCCAACCGTGTGATCGTGCATTCACAGACCCCTGGCCTCGTGCTCGCCAAGCCGGTCGTGCGCCACGGAGACGAGCCGCGCCAGGCGGTGTTCGCGGAGCAACAAGAGCTGGTCGCAGAGCTGCTTGCGGACGTGGCGCACCTGAAGGCGGACGGGATGAACTCGATCGCCGTGATCGGCAAAACGATGGCGGAGTGCAAGCAGATCAAAAAATGGATCGATGCGCTCGGCACCGAGCTGTCGGTCACCGTGCTCGATGAGAAGGAAGACTATTCCGGCCACGATCTGGTCATCGTGCCGTCATACGTGGTGAAGGGGCTGGAGTTTGACGCGGTGTTTATCGTCAGTCTGGACGAGGAGTACACGACCGCTGAGCTCGATGTGAAGCTGCTCTATGTCGCGATGACCCGACCTCTGCACCGCATGTTTGTCTATTCGATGGCCGGGAAGACGCAGCTGTTGGATCTTTTATAAAGAAAAGGTGGGGGCTGATGGAAGTGAAAAAACGCGAACGGTGGGCGCTCTTGCTGGTGCTGGTGCTGACCGTCTTGTTCGGCGGGCTGTACTTCGCCGAGCGTTCGGAAAATGCCAAGTTGTGGTGGCTGATGAACCAAAACGAAGCGAATCAGTTTTTTCCAGCGCTCGCTTATCTGCAGGATTGGGAAGCCCGGCTGGACAGCAGCATGCCATTCCCCCCTGAAATCCTGCAAGCAAATCGGGATTCACTCTCGCGATCAGCCCTCTCGCTGCAGGAGGTGGTTACTTTCCGTTCCTACCTGTTCGACGAGGACGCGTTCAAACACCCGTCCCATCTGACAGACTTCATGCTCCGCACCGACCGCCAGCTCTCGGCGATGATCGACGGGGGCGGGCAAGAGTATGTTGCGGATATAAAAGCAACACTGCACAAGATCAACGCCGTCACCCGCGAGGTGTACAACTTCGACTCGGGCCTGACCAGTGAGCAGTGGGATGAACTGCGCGAGATCGGATTTTTGCAAGATCAGCGTCTGGTCGACTGGTATACAAAAGTAGAAGCCGCCATAGCCCCCTAGCGCAGATGCGCAGGGGGCTTTTTCTTGCGGTGGTCAGAGCATCACTTTTTTCAACTGCGACAAATAGCGGCCGCGGATCAGGAAAAAGTAGAGCAACTGCGCGGCGGCGAAGAAGCAGATGCCGATCAGCGCGGAGCCGATGATGCTGGTCAGGCTGAATTCGCTTTTGAGCAGGTTCAGGCAGATCAGCGTCTGCAGGGCGGAGATCAGCACCGGGATGAAGAACAGGGCGGCCATCTGGATGGTCGCGGCGCGCTGCATCTCGCGGACGCTGACCCCGATCTTCGACAGGGCGCGGTAGGAGATCTGGTCCTGCTGCAGGTCGGTGTACAGGCGGAAATGCAGGAAGGAGGCGGTCGACAAGGAGAAGATGCCGGCGATAAATGACCCGATGAACATCAGCAGGCTGGCCAGCTCCTTCACGCCCATGTACGTCTCGGCGCGCGAGAACAGCAAGCCGTGCGCTCCGTCTTGGTCGAGCAAGTCGCGGTTCTCCTGCACCCATCGCTTGCCGAGCACGACTTCCTGCGCGTCTGATGCGGGCAGTTTGCCCGTCGACCAGGCCGGGATGTTGAAGTAGATCGTCAGGCTGTCCCGCGACTCCGACTCCAGGGCGGCATCGCGCAGCTTGGCAAAGTCGGCATCGGACAGGATGAGATACAGTCCGTACTGCTCGATCTTGGCGGCGGATCGCTCCGTGATCTGCAGCTGCAGATCACCCGGGCTGGTCGTCACCCGGTCGGGCGGTTCGATGGCGTTATCGGAAGCGCCTTGGACGAGCGCTGCTTCCCCGTGGCGCAAAGGCGCAAGCGGCGGGTAGTCCAGCGCGGCGGCGAGCTTGTTGAACTCCGATACGGACAGGAACTCCGGGTAGAGGTTGTCCACCTCGACCACCCGGGCATGGAAGCTGTTGACCGGGATCGCCTGATACTCGAGCCCGGCCTGTTCCAGCTTGGCTTTGAGCTGTTGCACCTCTTGTTCCCAGGCATCCGGCGAGTTGGCCAGATAGGTCAGCTCGACCGGATTCTTGCGGTAGACTTCTTCGTTTTGCTGTTTCAAAGCGAGCACGATGCCAAACGAGGAGCAGGCCATCGTCATCACGATCGTGACGAGGAAAAACATCCGGGCGTTGTCTTTGATCTTGTACGCCATCTCCGACACCCAGAGCAGGTGCGCCCCGCCCCAGACGAAACGGAGGTTTTGCTTCAGCAGGCGCATGAAAAAGACGCTGAGTTGGCTGAAGAACAGATAGGTGCCCCACATGCCCAGCACGAGGATCGGCAGGAGGGTGATGCCGGTCAGGTCGGTGGTCAGCAGATACAGAGCGGTGCCGAGCGCCAGCACACAGAGCAGCGACCAGAACCAGGACGCTTTCGGCTCCGGCTTCGGCTTGTGGCTGCCTTGGAGCAGGTCGAGCACTTTCGACTTGCGCACCAAAGCGACGGCGAGCAGCGAGATCGAAAGAAACAGGGCGAAAAAGGCGCCCGCCGTCAACAGCACCGCTTCCCAGGACAGGTAAAACGGCAGCTCGTTCATCTCCAGCGCATAGGCGCCGAGCAGCAGAAACAGCTTGGACAGCACCAGCCCGGCCGCGATGCCGATCACGATCGAGGCGGCGCCGATGATCAGGTTCTCCAGCAAGAGCAGCGTGTTGATCTGGCGCCCGGAAGCGCCGAGAATGGTCAGGACGCCAAACTCTTTTTGCCGCACTTTCAGAAACGAGGAGATCGAATAGAGGACAAATAAAAATGAGACGGCAAAAATTACATACTCGCCCGCTTTCATCCCGAGCTTCGCGCTGCCGCCAATGTTTGACGCTTCGAGGCCGGGATGAAAGTAAAACATCGCATACATGAAAAAGATCATCACCGCAAACGCGCTGCTCAAGAGATAGGCGGAGTAGGCGCGCAGGTTGCGCCGGACGTTGTTAGAGGCGAACTGCAGAAAATTCATGGGCGTCCCCTCCTAAAAACGACAGCATGTTGAGAATCTCTTGGAAAAAGGTCTGCCGGCTCGCCCCGCGGTGAATCTCGTTGATCAACTGGCCGTCTTTTAAAAACAAGACGCGGTGGCAGTAGCTCGCCGCCAACGGGTCGTGCGTGACGAGCAGGGTGGTCGTGCCTTCGCTGCGATTCATCGTCGCCATCGCTTCCATCACGCTTTTCGACGACTTGGAGTCGAGCGCCCCGGTCGGCTCATCGGCGAGCAACAGCGACGGGCGGTGAATGACGGCGCGGGCGATCGCGGCGCGCTGGCGCTGGCCGCCGGAGACTTCGAAGGTGCGCTTGTTCAGGATGTCGGTGATGTTCAGCCGCTCGGCGATCTCATGTAGCTTGGTCTGCATGTCGCGGACGTTGTGGCGGTCGAGCGTCAGGGGCAGGACGATGTTTTCGGCCAGGGTCAGGGTGTCGAGCAGGTTGAAGTCCTGAAAGACGAAGCCGAGGTTGCGGCGGCGGAACACGGCGAGCTTGTTTTTGCGCAGGTGGTACGGGTTGCTGCCGTTGATCAGCACATCGCCTGACGTCGGGGTGTCGATCGTCGAGAGCAGATTGAGCAAGGTGGTCTTGCCGCTGCCCGACGGGCCCATGATGCCGACGAACTCACCCTTTGGCACGGAGAAAGTGATATCGGACAAGGCGCGGTACGAGACGTTGCCTTCGTAGATTTTGCTGACGTTTTGCACGTGAAGCAGTTCCATCTTTCCAGCTCCTTTCCGGAATGGTTCCGGTTGATAGCTCTACTGTACAGGAGATGTACGGTCTGGAACTATCGAGCAACCTTGCAACAACCTTACATCGGTGTAAGGTTGTGAAAGCAAAGCCGGACCGTCGTGCCCTGCCCCGGCTCCGAGTCCAGCTCGACGGTGTGGCCGAGGCGGTCGCAGATCTGTTTGACGAGGTACAGCCCCATGCCGGTCGACTCGGGAAAACGGCGGCCGTTTTCGCCGGTGAAGTAAGCGTCGAACACGCGCTTGTGATCCTGCACGGGGATGCCGACGCCCTGGTCGGCCACTTCCAGAAAGGCGATCCGGCCGAGCCGGTGTGCGCGGAGCGTGACTTTGCCGCCCGTGTCGGCCGAATAGCGCACGGCATTGGTGACGAGCTGGCCGAGCAGAAATCCGAGCCATTTTTCATCGGAGTAGACGAGCAGATCGGAGGGGATCTGCAATTCCGGGAAGATGCGGCTGCGGATGAAGTACGCTTTGTGCTCGTTGATTACGTTGCGGGCGAGCTGCTGCAAGGAGACAGGCTCGACGTGGAAGTCGTGCTCAAAGGCGTCGAGGCGCGAGGTGTACAGCACCGTCTCCAAGCCTTGGCGCAGGCGCTCCGTCTCTTCGCGGATGCTGTGAAAGATCGGCTCGTCCTCCTCTTGAATCGTCAGGTGGATCACCGAGAGCGGCGTCTTCATGCCGTGCACCCACTGGTTGATAAACGTCACATGGTCGCGAATCCGCCGCTCGTAGCTGTGCAGTTCGCTCTGGTACTGGCGGTACTGGGTGCGGAGCAGCTCGTCCAGCGCTTCGGCCGCCGGAGCGTCGCCGAGATCTTGAATCGAGTGGTCGAGCGTGCTGACCGGACTTTGCAGCCGCTGGTAAAAGGCGGCGAGTCGCCAGTAGCGCCAGGCGAGATAGAGCAGGAGCAGGCAGAAGGTCAACAGCGCATCATACAGCGCCAGCCAGACGTCGAGGCGCCCGGACAGACCGAGCAGGAGCAAGGTGACGCCGAGCTGGGCGAGGTAGAGCAGGCAGAGCGGGGCGTGGTCGCGGAGAAATAGCTTCATCGCTATACCCCTGCCGTCCAGTTCACCCGCAGCAGGTAGCCGTTGCCGCGCACCGTTTCGATCGCGTTCTCGATGCCGAGCTCTTTGAGTTTTTTGCGGACGCGGGTGATGTAGACGTTCAGCGTGTTGTCATCGACATAGACCCCGTCGTCCCAGAGCTGGCTGAGCAGCAGGTCGCGGGAGACGACGCGGTCGCGGCGTTCGAGCAGGGTCTGCAGGAGCAGCGCTTCTTTGGCGGCCAGTTCAACCGACCGCTCGTCGAAGCTGAGTTTGAGCCGCTCCGGGAAGAGCTGCAGCCCGTCCGCCGCCACGGTCTGCTCTTTCTGCACAGAAGCGTACGAGCCGTAGGCGCGGCGCAGTTGGGAGTTGATCTTGGCGAGCACGACCTCATAGTGAAAGGGCTTGGTGATGTAGTCGTCCGCGCCGTTCTCCAGCGCCATCACCTGATCCATCTTGCCGTCGCGGGCGGAGAGGAACAGGATCGGGCAGCGCGAGAGCAGGCGGATCTGGCGGCACCAGTAGTAGCCGTCGAACTTGGGCAGGTTCACATCGAGCAAAACAAGGTCGGGTTGCACCTGCTCGAACACGGCGAGCACGGCGCTGAAATCGGTCGTTTGCACGGCCTGATAGCCGTATTTTTCGAGATGGGAGGCCAGCAGCCCGGCGATTTTTTTGTCATCTTCGACGATGAGGATTTTGAACATCGGACATCTCCTTTCCGCCGCTTGTAAAAGAAGACCGGCACAGGGCCGGTCTTCAGCTTAGCTGTCTCGTTTTTGATCGAGCAGGCGCGCATTGCCCATCGCCAGGGCGAAGGCGAACGCGAGCGCTGCGGCCAGCACCGTCCAGAGGAAGGTGGTGGCGATCGACGAGGAGAGCGCGTCGGTGATTTTATCCAAGATCGGTGCGGGGATCTCTGCGCGCGCTGCCGGAGAGAGGATGGCGCGCGGGTCGTTGCTGGTGCCGCCCGGGGCCTGGCCCATGCCGGCGAACGTCTCTTCGAGCTTGGCGGTGAAGGCGTTGCGCTGGATGATCCCGAAGATCGAGATGCCAAGCGTCATGCCGAGCGTCCGCAGGAAGGAGTTGGTCGACGTCGCCTGCCCGCGCTGGCGCATATCCATGCCGTGCACGGCCGCAGCAGGCAGCACGGAGAAGCCGAATCCGACCCCGAAACCGGTGATCACCATGTACAAGGTGAGCAGCAGGTTGGTCGTGTCCGGGCTCAGCGTGGACAGCAGGTACGTGCCGAGCAGGAACAAAAGCCCTGAGAAGACCATCACGGTGCGGTAGGGCAGCTTGCCGGTGATCACGCCGCCAAGCGATGCGGCGATGACCGAGCCGACCGTCATCGGCAGCAGGATCAGGCCGGAGTTGGTCGCCGAGCCGCCCATGACGCCTTGGACGAAGATCGGGATGTAGATCGTGGCGACGATAAACGCCGCGCCGGAGAACACGCCGACCATGTTCGAGGTGAAGAACAGGCGGCGTTTGAACATGCCAAAGGAGATGATCGGCTCTTCCGCTTTGCGCTCGACGAGCAGGAAGAGCAGGGTCAGCACGGCAAAGCCGGCGAACAGGGACAGGATCTGCGCCGAGCCCCAGGCGTACTGGTTGCCGCCGAGCTCGAGCCCGAACATCAGGCAGATGACGGCGCCGATCAGCGTCAGCGCGCCGAAGTAGTCGATCTTCTGCTTGGAGTGTTCGACCGACTCTTTGTAGTAGACGGCGATCAGGATCAGGGACAGGATGCCGACCGGGATGTTGACGTAGAACACCCAGTGCCAGGAGATGCCTTCGGTGATCCAGGCGCCGAGCAGCGGGCCGAAGATGCTCGACGTGCCGAAGACCGCGCCAAACAGGCCGGTCATCTTCCCGCGCTGCGCCGGCGGGAAGAGGTCAAAGATGATCGTGAAGGCGATCGGCATCAAGGCGCCGCCGCCGATGCCTTGGATCGCGCGGTAGACCGCGAGCTGCGTCATCGTCTGCGCGAGACCGCAGAGGATCGAGCCGGCGAGGAAGACGATCAGGCCGAAGATGAAGAAGCGCTTGCGGCCGTACATGTCGGACAGTTTGCCGAAGATCGGCATGCCGGCCATCGAAGCGACGAGGTAGGCGGACGTGACCCAGACGAACTGCTCCAGACCGCCGAGATCTCCGACGATGCTGCCCATCGCCGTCGCCACGATCGTGTTGTCCATCGCAGCCATCAAAATGCCGAGCAGCAGGCCTGCAACGACAAAGCTCATTTTGCTTTCTCTTGCCACCATAAGATAACGACCTCTCATTCCGTAGTTGTATAGAGGAAAAAAACGGGTACGATTTCCAGACGATTTATTATAGCCTTTGCCAAGATGTGCCTGCAACTGCCGCGGACGTGGTAAAACTAGCTTTTTACTGGTATCCTATTAGACATGACAACACACCGAATCAAACAGGAGGTACCAGACCTTGACCTATAGAATGCGCACGGCCGGACTGTCCGCACTGCTGCTCGCCGCCCTGGCGGTCAGTGGCTGCGACACGCTGACCGCCCAGACCAAACCGCCCACTCCTCCGGTCGGCCAGCAGAAGCCTGACGACAAGCCGACCGAGACGCCGGTGCCGACCGATCCCGCAGAACATCAATCGCAGGAGGAATCGCCTGCCAAAGAAGATCCGTCCAAGCGGCCGACCGAGCCCACAGGATCGCAAAAACCGCCCGAGCAGCCGAGCAAGCCGGTCGCCGGAGCGCCGAACTCGCTGACCGTGCTGGTCAACAAGCAGGTCGGTCTGCCGGACGACTTCCAGCCCTCGAACCTGATCGACGACCCCAACTTGCATTTTCTGGCCGGGGGCGGCGGGGAGAAGCGGCTGATGCGCGCCGAAGTCGCCGCCGCGCTGAAGCAGCTGTTTGCGGCGGCCGAGCAAGACGGCCAGTACTTGAGCGTGGCGTCGGCGTACCGCTCGCATGCGACGCAGACCTCGCTGTTCAACTACTACGTCCAGACTCAGGGCGAGGCGGAAGCGCGCCGCTACAGCGCCGTGCCCGGCCACAGCGAACATGAGACGGGACTGGCGGTCGACGTGTCGGGCCGCGATGGGAAGTGCGCGGTGGAAGACTGCTTCGCCGACACGCCGGAAGCGAAATGGCTGGCCAAGAACTCGCACAAGTTCGGCTTCATCATCCGCTATCCGAAAGGCAAAGAAGCGGTGACCGGCTATGCCTACGAGCCGTGGCACCTGCGCTATCTGGGCGTCGACGCGGCGACGGCGATCTACTCGCAAAACACGACGATGGAAGAGTACTACAAAGTAAAATAAGCGCAAGAAAGCCGATGCCCCTGGGCATCGGCTTTCTTGTGCGCGGTTAGAGATTGCCGCGCTTGGCCTGTTCGCGCTCCATCGCTTCGTACAGGGCGCGGATGTTGCCGTCGCCGAAGCCGCGCGAGCCTTTGCGCTGGATCAGCTCGAAGTACAAGGTCGGGCGGTCGTGCACCGGGTGGCAGAAGATCTGCAGGAGGTAGCCTTCGTCATCGCGGTCGACCAGTACGTTCAATTCGTTCAGCTTGTCGAACGGCTCGTCGATCTCGCCGACGCGCTCCGGCAGCAGGTCATAATACGACTGCGGCGTGTACAGGAAGCGCAGGCCGTTGTTTTGCATATGCTCAATCGAGGCCATGATGTCATGCGTCAAAAAGGCGATATGCCCGATGCCCGGACCCTCGTTGTATTCGATGAACTCGGAGATCTGCGAGCGCCCTTTGCCCTCGGCCGGCGAGTTGATCGGCAGTTTGATCCGCGAGTTGTTGTTCTGGGAGACTTTGGTCATCAAGGACGAGCGCTCGGTGGAGATGTCGTCTTTGCTGAACGAGCTCATCAGCTGGAAGCCAAACACCTTGTCGTAAAACGCCACCCACTCGTCGTTGTCCTCGACGAAGACGGCGAGATGGTCATACGCGACGATGCCGGTATTGGTGTCGCTGCCTTTTTCAAACTGCTCGACATAGCCCGGTGCAAAGATCCCTTGGTATGCTTCCCGTTCGATCAAGGTGTGCACCGTGTCGCCAAACGCCGCGACGGTCGCCTTTTTGTACACGCCGTGCTCGTCGTGCTCTTCGGTCGGGGCTTGGACGGAGGTGGCGCCGCGCTCGATCAGCTTGGCATAGGTCGCTTCGAGGTCTTTGACGCGAAAGGCGATGTCGCGCACGCTGTCGCCCTTTTTGTGCACGAACTGGGCGATCTGGTGGTCCGACTTGTACGCGCAGGAGATGACGAGGCGGATGTCCCCTTGTGCCAGCACGTAGGAGGCGCGCTCGCGGTTGCCCGTCTCCAGGCCGCTGTAGGCGATGATGTCAAAGCCGAACAGCTTGCATAAATAAAAAGCGGTCTGCTTCGCGTTGCCCGAATACAGCTCCAGATAGTCGATGCACTCGATCGGCAGCACGTCCTGCCCTTTCTGAAGATCAAGAGTTGCATGCGAAGACATAAGCAATTCCTCCTGCCCTGATTATTAATTTTAATTATATGTATCTACTATATTGCGGTCAACCTAAATGATTGAATTTAACTTTATCGATAAACGATTTGACTCACAAAAAAACGGAGACGCGTCAGCGCCTCCGTTGCTTGTATTTGACAGGATGCTATGCTAAAATGAAAGTTGGTCACCAAGAAATTACTTTTAAAAAAGATTTACCCAATAATATCTTACCACAAAACGCCAGAGTTTGTCAAACCTTTAGACAAAGAAGTGGGGGCGGATGGCATGAGCATCACCGAACAAGAGTGGCAAAAGGAACAGCAGCGCGTCGACCGGGTGACGACGGAGATCAGAAAACGCACGGAGCAGCTGCAGGAACAGGTCGGCCTCGTCAAAGCGGACATCGTGGAAATCCGCAAAAACTTCTGGGATGACGTCAAAGTGAATTTTGAAAATGCGGTGGAAGCGGCGGAGACGGTGGCCAGCATGCGGCAGCAGTCGGAAGTGCTCGGGGAGCGCGAACGCCAGCACCGCCATGCGCAAAAGGAGCTGAAGAGCCTGCTCCGGCTGAAGGAGAATCCGTATTTCGGCCGGATCGATTTTGCCGAGCCGGGCGAGGGGTTGCAGGAGATCTACCTGGGCACCGCCTCGTATTTTGATGAGGAGAGCGAGCAGTTTCTCGTCTTTGACTGGCGCGCGCCGGTCTCCTCCCTGTACTACGACTACTCGCCGGGTCCGGCCACATACGAGACGCCGGGCGGCACCGTCGAAGGCACGATGGAATTGAAGCGGCAGTTCATCATCCGCGACGCGGTGATCAAAAGCCTGTTCGACACGGGCGTGACGATCGGCGATGAGCTCCTGCAGCAAGTGCTGGGGCGCCATTCGGACGCGCAGATGAAAAGCATCGTCGCGACGATTCAAAAGGAGCAGAATCGGATCATCCGCAACGAGCGCAACCGCCTGCTGGTCGTGCAGGGCGCGGCGGGCAGCGGCAAGACGTCGGCGGCGCTGCAGCGGGTGGCGTATCTGCTCTACCGCTATCGGGAGTGGCTGAGCGCCGATCAGATCGTGCTCTTTTCGCCGAACGACATGTTCAACAGCTACATCGCCACCGTGTTGCCGGAGCTGGGCGAAGAAAATATGCAGCAGACGACGTTTCAGGAATATCTGGAGCGGCGCTTGGGGCGCCAGTTCGAGCTGGAAGACCCGTTTTTGCAGATGGAGTATGTGCTGACCGCGATGGAGGAGCCGGGCTATGCGGCGCGCGTAGAAGGGATTCAATATAAAGCGTCGGTCGGGTTTATGCGCCTGTTGGAGCGCTATGCCAAGCAGCTTGGCGACAGCGGGATGGTGTTTAAAAACCTCAAGTTCCGCGGTGAGCAAGTGATCTCGGCGGAGCAGATCGCCGCCAAATATGCGGAGTATGACACGGCGATGTCGATCCCCAACCGGATGCGCCTGCTCACCGAGTGGCTGTTGCTGGAGCTGGAGACGGCAGCCGAAGCGGAGATCGAGAAGGACTGGGTGCAGGAGGAGATCGATCTGCTCGACAACGAGGAGTATCTGAAAGCGTACCAGCACCTGCGCCGCCAGAAGCGCTTCCGGGAAAACACGTTCGATGATTTTGACCGCGAGCGCAAGGTGCTCGGCGAGATGGTGGTGCGCAAGAAGTTCAAGCCGCTGCGCACAGGCGTGAAGCGCCTGAAGCACCTCGACGTGACGGCGATGTACCGCCAGCTGTTTGCCGACCCGGAACTGGCCGGCCGGCTCGGGGCGGAGCTGCCGCCGGAGTTTGCCGAGTTCGCCCGCCAGACGGTGGAAAAGATGCGGGAAGGCGAGCTGTATTATGAGGATGCGACGCCGTATCTGTATCTGAAAGAGCTGCTCGAAGGCGTGGAGATGAACACGCAGGTGCGCCATGTGTTTGTCGACGAGGCGCAGGACTATTCGCCGTTCCAGTTCGCTTTTTTGAAGCGCCTGTTCCCGCACGCGCGGATGACGGTGCTCGGCGACTTGAATCAGGCGATCTATGCGCATGCGCAAAAGGCGGACGGCTTCGGCCCGCTGGCCGATCTGTATCCGGAAGAGGAGCGGGAGCTGATCGTGCTGCGCCAGAGCTACCGGTCGACGCGCCAGATCGTCGACTTCACCCGCAAGATGATGCCGGGCGGGGAGGAGATTCAGCCGTTCAACCGCGAAGGGGAGGAGCCGACCGTCACGCGGGCGGCCGATGCGGACGATCTGACGGCGAAAGTGCTCGACCGCCTGCACGAGCTGCAGGCGGAAGGGCACCGGACGGTGGCGGTGATCTGCAAGACGGCAGAGGAAAGCCGGGCGGCCTATGAGCGGCTGCAGGGGCGGGTCGAGGTGAAGCTGATCGGCAAGGAGACGGTGCATTTCGAACCGGGCCTTGTCGTCATCCCGGCCTATCTGGCGAAGGGCGTGGAGTTCGATGCGGTGATCCTCTATGACGCTTCACAGGAGCGGTACGGCCGGGAAAGCGAGCGCCGGCTGTTCTACACGGCCTGCACGCGGGCGATGCATGAGCTGCATCTGTTTTACATCGGGGAACCCAGTCTGTTTTTAGCGTGAACAAAGCCTCCTGACCGGTGCGGTCGGGAGGCTTTTTCGGTTTCTATCAAATTGTAAAAATTGTAATCTTGGAATTTTTCAATCTTTCGTGTCTCGATGTTAATTTAATATGTTACAATAGCTCTGATAATTACAGGAGCGAGGTGTGCGCAAATGAATGAAGTTTGTGATCAATCGGTTCACCGCCTGGTCGAGCAGCAGGCGGCACAGCGCCCGGATGCGGTCGCGCTGGTCGGGGCGCAGGAGACGTTGACATACGCAGAAATGAACGGGCGGGCCAATCGATTGGCTCGTCATTTGCGCAACAAAGGGCTTGGCACGGGACAGCTGGCAGCGGTGCGCCTGGAGCGTTCTGTCGAGATGGTGGTCGCGATGCTGGCGATTTTGAAAGCGGGCGGGGCGTATGTGCCGCTCGACCCGGGCTATCCGCAGGAGCGGCAGGAGTTCATGCTGGAAGATGCTGCTGCGAAGGTCGTGCTGTTTCGCGACCACTTGGAGCTGGCGACGTCGGCGGTGCAGGTGCCCTTGGATGCGGAAGCTGCAGAGATTGCGCTGCTGTCTGCAGACAATCTCGACGTGGAGGTCGACGTGGAAGACCCCGGCTATGTGATGTACACGTCCGGCTCGACCGGCAAGCCGAAAGGGGTCTGCATCCCGCACCGCAGCATCAAGAGCCTGGTCATCGAGCCGAACTACTGCACGATCGGGCCGGACGATGTGATGCTGCACTGCGCGTCGGTGTCGTTCGACTCGACGACGTTCGAAGTGTGGGGGGCGCTGTTGAACGGCGCGAAGCTGGTCGTCATGCCGTCGCAGGTGCCGTCGCTGGCCGAGCTTGGCGCAGCGGTCAGGACGCACGGTGTGACGGTGCTTTTGCTGACGGCCGGCGTGTTTGCGGAGATGGCGGCGCATCATCTGGACGATCTGCGCGGGGTGCGCGACCTCTTGTCCGGCGGGGACGTGCTGTCGACGACAGCCGTCAACGCGGTGCTGGAGCATTTGCCGGAGACGCAGATGATCAACGTGTACGGGCCGACAGAGTGTTCGACGTTCAGCACGTACTACCGCCCGGCGCGGGAGGAGCGGTTTACGTCCGGCGTGCCGATCGGCTATCCGCTGCAACTGCGGGTGCTGTTTGTGGTCGATGAAAAAGGGAACCAGACAGCGCAAGGCGAAGCGGGCGAGCTGTACATCGGCGGTGCAGGCTTGGGGACGGGGTATTGGAAGCGGCCGGAGCTGAGCGCGGAGAAATTTGTGCAGAATCCGTTTGGCGAAGGGCGGCTGTACCGCACCGGCGACTTGGTGCGCCTGCGCGAGGACGGCGTGCTGGAGTTCCTCGGGCGGATCGACGGGCAGGTGAAGATCCGCGGCTTCCGCGTCGAAACCGGGGAGATCGAACATCGCCTGATGCTGCACGGGGCGGTGAAGCAGGCGGTGGTGATCGCGCGCGAAGACCGCCCGGGCGACAAGCGTCTGGTCGCCTATGTCGTGCCGGAGGAAGGCGCGGTATCAACTGCGGCGGAACTGCGGGCGCATGTGGCGGACGGATTGCCGGAGTATATGGTGCCGGCGGCGTTTGTGGAGCTGGAGCGGATACCGCTGACGCCAAACGGCAAGGTGGATCGCAAGCAACTGCCGGCGCCTGCCGCAGATGCGGAGGCATGGCGCGGCCGTGCGGAGGCTGTGCTGCCGCGCACAGAGCTGGAACAAACGCTGACGGCGCTGTATGAAGAGGCGCTGGGCGTGGCAGGCATCGGGGTGTTCGACAACTTTTTTGAGCTGGGCGGGCATTCGCTGATCGCGATGAAGATCGCGGCGCGCCTGCGCGATACGCTGCCGGTGGCGGTGCCGCTGCAGTGGCTGTTTGAGGCGTCATCGGTGGCGGAATTGGCGGCACGGATCGAGGGGCAGACAGATGCGGAAGCCGGGCCGCGCGCGGGTCATGCGCTGGTGCCGGTGCCGCGCGACGGGCTGCTCGAGCTGTCGTTTTCGCAGGAGCGCGTGTGGTTCTTGCGCAAGTTGGCGCCGGAGAATCTGTCGTACAGTTTTCAGGCGGAGTTCCGCTACTTGGGGCAGCTGAATGTGGACGCGCTGCAGCAGAGCTTGCAGGGCATGATCGACCGGCATGAGATCTTCCGCACTTCGTTCCCGGAGCGGAACGGACGTCCGTATCAGCAGATCCATGAGCCTTGGGAAGTGCCGTTGCCGGTGGTCGATCTGACCGGCGTGCCTGCTGAGGTGCGGGAAGCGGAAGTGCAGCGGCTGATTCGCGAGGAGGTCACGCAGGCGTTTGAGATGGCTGCGCTGCCCTTGGTGCGCTGGAAGCTGTTGCGCTTGAGCGCCGAGGAGCATGTGCTGATCCATGTGGAGGACCACTTGGTGCATGACGGGTGGTCGCTGACGGTGTTTGTGGATGAGCTGCAGCAGCTGTACAAGGCGGCGGTGCGCGGCGAGCAGGCGGCCTTGCCGGAGCTCGAGGTGCAGTTTGCCGATTTTGCGCAGTGGGAGCGGCGCTGGATGCAAGGCGAAGAGGCGCAGGCGCAGCTGGCCTATTGGACGGACCGATTGGGCGGAGCGCAGTATGTGCTCGACCTGCCGACCGACCGGCCGCGCCCGCCGGTGCAGCGGTTCAAAGGGAAGGTGTTCCGCTTCGATCTGGACGCGGAACTGTGCGATGCGCTGCGGGCGTTCAGCAAGCGTGAGGGCGTGACGCTGTACATGACGCTGTTTGCGGCGTTTAACGTGCTGCTGCACCGCCATACGGGACAGGAGGATCTCCTGGTCGGTTCGGCGCTGGCGAATCGGCGGTTGAAGGAGATGGAGCCGATGATCGGGATGCTGGTCTCGAACATCGTGCTGCGGACGCAGGTGCAGGGCGATCTGACCTTCCGCGAACTGCTCGGGCAGGTGAAGGAGGCGGCGCTGGAAGGGTTTGCGCATGTCGGTCTGCCGTTTGAGAAGCTGGTGGAGGCGTTGCAGCCGGATCGGGATCTGAGCCGCAATCCGCTGTTCCAAGTGTCTTTTTCGTTCCACGATTCGCGGATGCCGGCGTTGGAGATGGAAGGGCTGGAAGCGGTGCGCCTGACCGACGGGCTGAGCAATGAGACGTCGAAGTTTGACATGAACATCATCGTCCTGCCGCGCAAGGAGCAGAAGGCGGGAGATGGGATCACGATCTCGTGGGAGTATGACATCGATCTCTTTGAAGCGGATACGGTGGCGCGGATGATCGCGCAGTATCAGGAACTGCTGCAGGCGGCTGTGGCCGGGCCGGAGACGGCCGTCGGGGAGCTGCCGCTGTTGAACGCTTGGGAGCGGGAGAGGCTGCTGACGGAGTTTTCCGGCGCTGGCGAGTTGGGTTCGCAGGCGATGCCGCAGGGCGGTGTGCTGGCGCTGATCGAACAGCAGGCGGCAAACTTCCACGATCATGTGGCGGTTGTCCACGGCGGGCAGCAGGTGACGTATGGGGAATTGAACCGCCGGGCGAACGCTTTGGCGCATCGCTTGATGGAGCTCGGCGTCGGTGCGGAGCGGACGGTGGGCATTTTGCTGGAACGCTCGGTGGAGCTGGTCGTCGCGGTGCTGGCGGTGGCGAAGGCGGGCGGGGCGTATGTGCCGCTCGATCCGGCGTATCCGCAGGAGCGCTTGGCGTTTTTGGCGGAGGATGCGGGGCTGGCCGTTCTGGTGACAACAGAAGCGCTGCGGGGCACGCTGTCTTCGCTTGCAGTTCCGGTGCTGGTGTTTGAACAGGAAGCACAGTGGCGCGGCGAGGAGAATCCGGGCCGCACGGTCGCAGCCGATCAGTTGGCGTATGTGATTTACACGTCGGGCTCGACAGGGACGCCGAAAGGGGTCGAGGTGGAGCAGCGGGCGCTGTGGAACCTCGTGCAGTGGAACAACGCGGCGCACGGGCTGACGCGGGAAGACCGGACGACGCTGCTGGCCGGGACGGCTTTTGACGCTTCGGTGTGGGAGCTGTGGCCGGGCTTGGCGGCAGGGGCAACGCTGGTGATCCCCGATGAGGATACCCGACTGTCTCCGGGGCAGCTGCTGGCGTTTTTGGCGGAACAACAGGTGACGCTGTGCTTCCTGCCGACGCCGCTGGCGGAACGGGTGATCGCGCTGGAGATGCCGGCGGGGCTGAAGCTGCGGCGGATGCTGACCGGCGGCGATCTGCTGCATCCGGTGGCGCAGGAGCTGCCGTTTGCGCTGGTCAATCACTACGGGCCGACGGAGAATGCGGTGGTCACGACCTGTGCAGACGTGCAGGCGGGCACGGTGCCGCCGATCGGCAAGCCGATCTCCGGCGTTGAGCTGTATGTGCTGGATGCGCGGTTGCAGCCGGTGCCGCTCGGCGTGGCAGGAGAGCTGTATGTCGGCGGGAACAGCTTGGCGCGCGGGTATCGCGGGCGGCCCGATTTGACGGCGGAGCGCTTTGTGGCGCATCCGTTCCGGGCGGAGGGCAGGCTGTATCGGACGGGCGACCGGGTGCGCTTTTTGGCCGATGGGAACTTGGAGTTCCTGGGCCGTTTGGACGGCCAGGTGAAGATTCGCGGACATCGGGTGGAGCTCGGTGAAGTCGAAGCGTCGATTCTGCAGCAGGGTCTTGTCGAGTCGGTCGTCGTCGTGGCGCGCGGGGACGGGGAAAAACGCCTCGTGGCCTACGTGACAGGGACGGGTCTGGCGGTGGAGCAGGTGCGGGCCGGGCTGGAAGCGAAACTGCCGGGCTACATGGTGCCGTCAGCGTTTGTGGTGCTGGAAGCGCTGCCGCTGACGCCGAACGGGAAGGTCGATCTGCGCGCGCTGCCGGAGCCTGTTTTGACTGCGGAATCCGGGCGCGGCTACGCGTCGCCGCGCAATGAGGTGGAAGCGAAAGTGGCGGCGGTGTTTGCGGAAGTGCTCGGGGTGGAGAAGGTCGGGATTCATGAGGACTTCTTCTATCTGGGCGGGCACTCACTCTTGGTGACGCAGGTGATCTCCCGCCTGCGCGATCTGCTCGATGTGGAGCTGCCCCTGCCGGCGTTTTTTGCCGATCGGACGGCGGCTGGCGTGGCGGCCCGGATCATCGAGGACGGGCTGGCCAAAGGGCAGGTGCCGAAGCTGGTGTGCGTCGAACGGACGGAGGAGATGCCGGTGTCGTTTGCGCAGCAGCGGCTGTATTTCTTGAACCAGCTGGCACCGGAGAATCCGGTGTATAACATCCCGCTGGCTCTGCGTCTGCGCGGTGCGGTGCGGCTGGATGCGCTGGAGCGGGCCGTGCAGGAGATCGCAGCGCGCCATGAAGCGCTGCGCACGGTGTTTGTGGAGCGCGCGGGCGAGGTGCTGCAGCGGATCTTGCCGGAAGTGAAAGTTCCGTTTGCGGTGCGGGAGGCGAGCGATGAGGCACAGGCGGCAGAAATCGTCCGGGCGGAAGGACAGCATGTGTTCGATCTGAGCGCAGGGCCGCTGTTGCGGGTGCTGGCGGTGCGGCTCGGCGCGGAGGAGCACGTGCTGGTCGTGAATGTGCACCACATCGTGTTTGACGGCTGGTCGTTTGGGACGTTTGCCGAGGAGCTGGCCGCGCTGTACACGGCGTTTGTGGACGGGATCGGGTCGCCGCTCCCGGCGGTGGAAGCGCAGTATGCAGACTTTGCGGTCTGGCAGCGGTCTTATTTGCAGGGCAAGGTGCTGGAGGAGCAGTTGAGCTTCTGGCGGGAGTTCCTCGGCGGGCCGATTCCACAGCTGGGGCTGCCGTTCGACTACCCGCGTCCGGAGCTGCCGGCACAGCGCGGGGCGATGCGGCGGTTTGCGCTGTCGGCAGAGTTGTCGCAAGCGGTGAAGCACCTGTGCGAGGCGGAAGGTGTGACGCTGTTTATGGCGCTGTTGGCGGCGTTTGATGTGCTGTTGTACCGCTTGACGGAGCAGACCGATCTGTTGGTCGGCACGCCGGTGGCGGGACGGACGCAGTCGGCGGTGGAAGGGATGATCGGATTCTTTGTTAACACGCTGGTGCTGCGCAGCGACTTGTCGGGCAACCCGACGTTCCGGGAACTGCTGGGCCGGGTGCGCGAGATGAGCTTGCAGGCGTTTGCTCATCAGGAGGTGCCGTTTGAAAAATTGGTCGAGCGGCTGCAGCCGGAGCGGTCGGCCAGCCAATCGCCGTTTTTCTCGGTGATGTTCGTGCTGCAAAACGTGTCGGCCGATGTGTTGCAACTGCCCGGCGTGGAGGTCGCTCCGGAAGTGTCGCATCATGGCGGGGCGAAGTATGACCTGACCTTGTCGTTTTTAGATGGCGGGGACGTGCTGTACGGGCAGATGGAGTACAGTACGGAACTGTTTGCGGAAGGGACGGTGGGGTGGATGATCGACCAGCTCGTCGCTTTGCTGGAAGGGATTGTGGCTGCTCCGGATACGCGGATTGCGGCGTTGGAGATGCAAGAAAGTTCTTTGGATGAGTTGTTTTTGTAGGGGGATGGGTGGTCGGGTCTGGGCGGGAGATGCTCCGGGTTCACGGTGAAATCTGAACCCTTGATTGAGTAAAACCGTTATAGAGGAAGGGTATAAGATTTCAATTTCACCACTCCGCATCTCCCGCCCTCCCCCGAGGGGCTCTGGTGTTTGGTGGAGGTTTTTGAAAGAGTGAAGAACAGAGAAAAGACCTTGGAATGGTGGTTTTTCCATTCCAAGGTCTTTTTTTAGCGGGGGAGGTGTTGTTTGAGGTGGTTGGTGAGGAGTTTGACGTTCGGTTGTTTCATGATCGTTTCGTGGTCGCCGGGGACCGGGATCACGTTGATGTTCGCGGAGCAGGCGCCCCAGCCGAGCGTCTGGTCTGTGATGTCGGTGGGCTGCTCTTCGGCGAGGAAGAGCGTGACCGTGCCCGGGTATGTCGCGGGCGTGTAACGGTCGTGCGCGTCTTTGATCGCACGATAGACTTTGAGGAGACGTTTGAACTGAAGCAGTTCCACGTCTGGCGGCAGCAAGTCCATCGCTTGGGCCGCCTCGAAGATGCGGCGGTGGACTTCCTCGGTGTCGAGGTGGATCAGCTCGTCGATCTCCGGCGGGAGGGTGAAGCCTTTGCCCCGCGCCGTCTTGCGGACGAACCAGATCGCGAATGTCTTCTCATCGGTGTAGTCGCCGTGCTCGGCGATCTTCGGCACGTAGGTGTCGAAGAGCGAGAGCAGTTCGACTTTTTCGCCGCTGGCGATCAGCTGCTGGGCCATCTCAAAGGCGATGACGCCGCCGAAGCAGTAGCCGCCGATGTAGTAGGGGCCGGCCGGCTGGACGGTGCGCATCTCGGCGATGTAGGCAGCAGCCGCTTCTTCGATCTGCGCGTGGGCGTCGCGGTCGTCTTGCAGACCTTGCGCCTGGAAGGCGTAGAAGGGCTGCTCGGCGTCCATGGTCTGGGCGAGGTCGACGTAGTCGAGCACGCCGCCGGTGCCTTCGTGGACGACGAAGAACGGGGTGCGCGAGCCGGTCGTCTTGAAGCCGATCAAGGGCGAGACGTGGTCGGACGCCTGATCCTGGCGCACGAGCTCGGCCAGATGTTCGATCGTGCCGCCTTGGAAGAGCGCGGCGAGCGGCAGGTCGTCTTTGAATTGATTCTGCAGCTGCGACATCAGGCGCACGGCGAGCAGAGAGTGTCCGCCGAGCGAGAAGAAGTTGTCGCGGATGCCGATCGGCGAGACGCCGAGCACTTCTTCCCAGACGGCCGCCATGCGCGCTTCCAGCTCGTCGCGCGGCGCGACGTAATCGTCCGCGCGGGCGAAATGGTCGCTGCTCGGCGCGGGCAGGGCGCGGCGGTCGACTTTGCCGTTCGGTGTGAGCGGCATCTTGTCGAGCACGAGGAAGAAGGACGGCACCATGTGCTCGGGCAGTTTGGCCTGCATGAAGTTGCGCACATCGGCGATGTCGATCTCGACGCCCTGCGGGCCAACGAGGTAGGCGGCGAGGCGCTTGTCGCCCGGCGTGACTTCGTGGGCGATGACGATCGATTCGCGCACGTCCGGGTACTGGCCGACCACCGTTTCGATCTCGCCGAGCTCGACGCGCATACCGCGGATCTTGATCTGGTTGTCCTGACGCCCGACGAATTTGATCGTGCCGTCGGGGCGGAAGTAGCCGCGGTCGCCCGTCTTGTACATCCGCTCGCCCGGCACGAACGGGTCGGGCAGGAAGGCTTCGGCGGTGCGCTCCGGGTTGTTGTGGTAGTTGCGGGCGAGGCCGACCCCGGTCAGATAGAGGTCGCCGTAGACGCCGATCGGCACAGGCTGCAGGCTGCTGTCCAGCACGTAGACGCCGTTGTTGTCGATCGGGCGGCCGACCGAGACGAATCCTTCATCGGTCGCATCGGCCGCGGTGCAGGTCTGCACGGTGGAGTCGATCGACACTTCGGTCGCGCCCCACGTGTTGTGCAAGCGGCAGCCGATGCGCTCTTGGAACAGGCGCACGAGCTCCGGACGCAAGCCTTCGCCGGAGGAGACGACGTTGCGCAGGCACTGGAGCTGCGCCCGGTCTTCCGGCGTGATCGTTTCGACGACCAGCGAGAGCATCGGCGGGACGAACTGGATCGCCGCCGCCTGGTACTTGATCGCGGCGTCGAGGATGGCGCGCGGGTCGCGGTGCAAGCCGGGCTCCATCAGGGCGATGCGCGCGCCGACCATCAGCGGCCAGTAGAACTCGACCGCCGAGTCGTCGAAGGTCAAGGTCGTTTTTTGCAGCACGGTCTCATCCGGCTGTAGTTGGTGATAGCGCTGCATCCAGCACATGCGGTTGACCCAGCCGCGGTGCGTCGAAGCGACGCCTTTGGGCTTGCCGGTCGAACCGGAAGTGTAGTAGATGGAGACGAGATGCTCCGGCTGCAGGTCGAGCTCCGGCTTCGTCGCCGGGCACGCTGCGATCTCCGGCCACTGCGCATCGATGCAGAGGAACGTGGAGACGTCCTCCGGCATCTTGTCGCGCAGGTGCGCTTGGGTCAGCACGACCGGGGCGCTGGCTTCTTCGGCGAGCTGCGCGATGCGCGCGGTCGGCGCTTCCGTGTCGATCGGCATGAAGGCGCCGCCCGCTTTCAGGATGCCGATCAGCGCGATCACCAGCTCGTGGGAGCGCTCGATGCAGACGCCGACCGGGGTGTCCGGCCCGACGCCGTGCTGCAGCAGGTAGTGCGCAAGCTGGTTGGCGCGCGCTTCGAGCTCGGCGTAGGTCATCGTGTCGTCGCCATAGATGGCGGCGACGCGCTCCGGCGTGCGGGCGGCCTGCGCTTCGAACAGCTCGTGGAGCAAGGCGTCCTGCGGGAAGTCGACTGCGGTGTCGTTCCAGCCGAACAGCACCAGTTCGCGCTCGTCTGGCGGCAGAATCTCCGCTTTGGCGATCGATTGCGCCGGGTCGGCCAACAGGGAGGCGAGCAGGACTTGGAAGTGCACCGCCATGCGCTCGATGGTCGCGGCGTTGTACAGGTCGGTGCTGTATTCGAAGAGCGCCTGCAGCCCGGTCTCCTGCTCGATCAGGGTCAGCTCGAGGTCGAATTTGGCCGTGCCGCGCTGCAGCTCGACATGCTCAAACGTCAGGTCGGAGGAGGCTGCGCGTTGCTGCGGCGCGTTTTGCAAGGTGAACATGACTTGGAACAGCGGGTGGCGGCTCAAGTCGCGCTCCACGTGCAGCTCGTCGATCAGATGCTCGAACGGCAGGTCCTGATGGGCGTACGCCCCCAGCGCCGTGTCGCGCACGCGGGCGACCAGTTCGGCGAAGCTCGGTGCGCCGCTCAGGTCGGTGCGCAGGGCCAGCGTGTTGACGAAGAAGCCGATCAGCCCTTCGACTTCCGCCCGGTGGCGGTTGGCGATCGGCGTGCCGAGGATCAGGTCGGTCTGCCCGCTGTAGCGGTGCAAGAGCGCGTTGAATGCGGCAAACATCGTCATGAACACGGTCGCGCCGTGCTGCTGGTTGAACGCGTGCAGCCGATCGCGCAGCTCTTGGCTTAGCTCGAAGCGATGCACCGCGCCGCGGAAGGACTGCACCGGCGGACGCTGGCGGTCGGTCGGCAGTTCCAAAGTCGGCAGCTCGCCGCTGAACTGGTTTTTCCAAAATTCGATCTGGGCGTCGAGCACAGCGCCCTGCAGATGCTCGCGCTGCCAGACGGCGTAGTCGGCGTACTGGATGGCGAGCTTCGGCAGCGGCGCAGGTTGCCCGTGCCGGAACGCATCGTAGAGCGCGAAGATCTCCTGGATGAACACGCCCATCGACCAGGCGTCGGTGACGATGTGGTGCATGGTGACGATCAGCATGTGCTGATCGGGCGCCAGTTTCAGCAGCGCGGTGCGCACGAGCAGATCGGTCGCCAGCTTGAATGGCCGGCCGGTTTCTTCGGCGATCAGGCGCTCCGTCTCCTGCTCCTGTGCGTCAGGGTCGAGAGCGGACAGATCGGTCACGGTCAGCGGCAGATCGACCTCTTCCTGAATCACCTGCTCGGCGACGCCGCCGGTGGTGATGAAGTTGGTGCGCAGGCTTTCGTGGCGTGCGGCGACCGCTTGGAACACGTCTTGGAGCAGAGCGGTGTCGAGCGGCCCGCTCAGGCGCACGACCAGCGGAATGTGGTAGGCGCTGCTGCCTGCGTCGAGCTGGTCGAGGAACCACAGGCGCTGCTGAGCGAAAGACAGCGGCAGCCGGTCGCCGCGCGGTGCCGGGGCGATCGCAGCCAAGGCTGTGCCTGCCGACAGCTGGCGCGCTGCGTCGATGCGCGCTGCGAAGTCGCCGAGGACGGAGACTTCGAACAGGGCGCTGAGCGGCAGTTCGATCTGGAAGCTCTGGCGGACGCGGGAGATCATCTGCGTCGCGAGCAGCGAATGCCCGCCGAGCGCAAAGAAATTGTCATGCACGCCGACCTGCTCTGCGCCGAGCAGCTCGGACCAGATCGCCGCCAAAAGTTGTTCGGTCGCCGTGCGCGGCGCGACATAAGCCGCTTCCTGTTCGGCCCGGCCGATCTCCGGCAGCGGGAGCGCTTTTTTGTCGATCTTGCCGTTCGGGGTGAGCGGCAGGGCCTCGAGCACGACGAAGTGTGACGGCACCATGTACTCCGGCAGTTTCCGGCGCACGATCTGGCGCAAGTCGGCTGCCGACAGCGCTTCGCCTGTTGCCGGCGCGGGCACCACGTAGGCGACGACGCGCTGGTCGCCCGGCTGGTCTTCGCGCACGATGACGGTGGTCTCTTTGACGGACGGATGCTCGGTCAGCACCATCTCGATCTCGCCGAGCTCGATGCGGAAGCCGCGCACTTTGACCTGATGGTCGAGGCGCGAGATATAGTCGAGCGTGCCGTCCGGCAGCCAGCGCACGAGGTCACCGGTGCGGTAGAGGCGGGTGCCCGGCACAAACGGGTTCTCGATGAAGCGCTCGGCCGTCAGCTCCGGCTGATGCAAATAGCCGCGGGCAAGTCCGGCACCGCCGAGCAGCAGTTCGCCCGCCACGCCGCTTGGCACCGGCTGCAGGTGCTGGTTCAGCACGTAGGCCTGCGTGTCGTCGATCGGACGGCCGATCACCGGCGCGCCGGTCTGGCCCGGCTCCATCTTGGCGAACGTGGAGTAGACGGTGTCTTCGGTCGGGCCGTAGATGTTGTAGATGTTCTGCAAGGTCGGCACGTCGTGCAAACGCTGCACGACAGCCCGCTTCAGCGGCTCTCCGCAGAGCACGACGGTGGTCACGTTCGGCGGGATCGCCGCGGTGCGCGCCAGTTCCGCAATCGAGGAGGGCACGGTGTTGATCAGCGTGACCTCGCTCCTCGCAGGCAGCTGCGGCAGGTGCAGGGCGCTGTCGGCGAGGATCAGCTTGCCGCCGAATGCGAGCGGCACCCACAGCTCGAAGACAGACAGGTCGAAGCAGACCGAGGTCGAGAACAGCATGCCCGCATATTCTTCCGGCGCGAGCAGTTCTTTTGCCCAATGCACGAGCGTCGACACACTGCGGTGCTCGACGGCGACGCCTTTCGGGCGGCCGGTCGAGCCGGAGGTGTAGATCACGTAGGCGAGATGGTGCGGCTCGGTCGCGGTGACCGGGTTGGCCGTGCTCTCCGCTGCGATCTCCGCCTGCGCCGTTTCGTAGCAGACCGTCGCGCCGCCATGCCCTTGCAAGGTCTCGGCAAAACGGGACTGGGTCAGCAGCAAGGACGCTTTTGCATCTTCCAACGTGTACAGCGAGCGGTCGGTCGGATAGTTCGGGTCGAGCGGTACGTAGGCGCCGCCCGCTTTCAAGATCCCGAGCAGCGAGATGACCAGCTCAGCCGAGCGCTCCATGCACAGGCCGACCAAGGACTCGGTGCCGATGCCGCGCTTTTGCAGGTAGTGTGCCACCTGATTGGCGCGGGCGTTCAGCTCGGCGAAAGTCAGGCGGCGCTCGCCGTCGATCAGCGCGATGGCGTCCGGCGTGCGGGCGGTCTGCGCTGCGAGCAGCTCGGGGAGCGTCTGCTGCGGGTGCCCGATGCCGGTGTCGTTCCACGCGGTGAGCACTTGGTGCAGCTCGCTTTCGCTCATGAAGGACAGCTCGCCGATCGGCATCGCCGGATGGGCGAGGATGTTTTCCAGCAGGTTGTGGTAGTGCACCGCCAGACGGGCCACCGTCGCTTCATCGAACAGGTCGGTGTTGTACTCCAGCGCCGCCGCCATGCCGTCCCCATGCTCGGTGACGGTCAGCGACAGGTCGAACTTGGCCGCACCGCGCTGCAAGGGCAGCGGACGGAAGGTCAGACCTTGCGACACCGCTTCGGTGAGCGGCGCGTTTTGCAGCATGAACACGACTTGGAACAGCGGGTGGCGGCTCAGGTCGCGCTCAAGCTGCAGCGACTCGACCAGCTTTTCGAACGGCAGGTCCTGGTTGGCGTACGCGCCGAGCGCAGTGCGGCGGACGCGGGCGACCAGCTCCGGGAACGTCGGGTTGCCGCTCAGGTCGGTGCGCAGGGCCAGCGTGTTGACGAAGAAGCCGATCAAGCTTTCGACTTCGCCGCGCTGGCGGTTGGCGATCGGCGTGCCGAGGATGACGTCCTCCTGATTCGAGTAGCGCGCGAGCAAGGTGTTGAAGGCGGCGAACAGGGTCATGAACAGCGTTGCGCCTTCCGCCTGCGAGAAGCTCAGCAGGCGCTGATGCAGCTCGCGCGGCAGCTCGAAGCGGTGCGTCGCACCTTGGAACGTCTGCACCGGCGGGCGCGGACGGTCGGTCGGCAGCTCCAGCACGGGCAGTTCGCCTGCGAATTCGCCTTGCCAAAACGCGATCTGGTCGGCGAGCACGTCCCCTTGCAGCCAGTTGCGCTGCCAGACGGCGTAATCGGCGTACTGCACGGGCAGCGGGGCGAGCGGTGAAGGCTTGCCGTCGGCAACGGCCGCGTAGACGGCCGTCAGTTCCCCGATCAGCACGCCCATCGACCAGACGTCCGACACGATGTGGTGCAAGGTCAAGACCAGCACATGATCGTCATCGGCCAGTTTGAGCAGCCCGGCGCGGATCAGCAGGTCGTCCGCCAAGGAGAACGGACGGCGCGTTTCCGCTTCGATCAGCCGCTCGGTCTCCGCGGCCTGCACGTCCTCCGCCAGACCGCTCAGATCGAAGACGAGGAGCGGGAGCAAGGCCGATTCGCGGATCACTTGCTGCGGCGTGCCTTCTGCGGTCAGGAAGTTGGTGCGCAGCGCTTCGTGGCGCTGCACGATCTCATGCAGGCTCTGTTCGAGCGCAGCGGTGTTCAGCGCGCCGCTCAATCGCACCGCCAGCGGAATGTGGTAGGCGTCGGTGCTGGCCTCCAGCTGGTCGAGGAACCACAGGCGCTGCTGCGAGAAGGACAAAGGCAGGTGCCCTTGGCGGTCGGCAGGGACGATCGCCGGAACGGAAGCGGTCTGTCCGCTGTGCTTGGCAGCCTCGATGCGGGCGGCGAAGAGGCGGACGGTGGACGCTTCGAAGATCGTCGCGAGCGGAAGTTCGACGCCGAGCTGGGCGCGGACGCGAGAGATCATCTGCGTTGCGAGCAGCGAGTGGCCGCCGCGGCTGAAGAAGTCGTCGTCAGCGCCGACTTGATCTGCGTTCAGCAGGTCGGCCCAGATCGCAGCGAGCTGCTCTTCTGTGGCGGTGCGCGGGGCGACATAGGCCGTCTCGCTGGCCGCTGTGCCGAGCTCCGGCTGAGGCAGCGCTTTGCGGTTGACTTTGCCGCTTGCGGTCAAAGGCAGCTCGGCGAGGAAGACGTAGGCGCTCGGCACCATCGCGGCGAGCAGGCGCTGTTCGAGGAACTTGCGCAGCTCGGTCGCCGTGACTTCTGCGCGGGTGACCGCGTAGGCGGCGAGATAGGTCTGACCATCGGCATCTTGCCAGTCGACGACCGCCGCGTGTTCGACCTGCGGATGGTGCAGCAGCGCCGCTTCGATCTCGGTGGTCTGGATGCGGACGCCGTGGATCTTCACTTCGTTGTCGAGGCGGCCGAGCACTTCCAGCGCGCCGTCCGGGCGGTAGCGGCCGCGGTCGCCCGTCAGGTAGACGAGGTCGGCCGCAACTGCGCGCGCCGGGTTGGGCAGGAAGCGCTTGTGCGTTTCTTCCGGCGCATTCAGGTAGCCTTTGGTGCAAAACGGCGTGCGGATGACGATCTCGCCCGGTTCACCGACGCCGGCCAGCGCACCCGATGCGGTCTGCACGAGCGCCTGCGTGTTCGGCAGCGGGAAACCGACCGGCTGAGTGCCGGCGAGCAGGCGGTCCGGTACGAGGTGGAACAGTTTGGCCATCGTCGTCTCAGTCGGGCCGTACAGGTTGACGACCTGCCCGCTCGGGAAGGCCTGACGCCAGCGGGCGACCAGCACGTCGTTCAGCTTCTCGCCGCAGAAGAAGGCGTAGCGCAAGGAAGGCAACGCGACATCCTGCGTCTTATAGGTCAGCCAGGACTGGGCGACCGATGGGACGGTCTGCAGGACGGTGATCCCCTCTTCCGCAAGCCACGACAGCACGGTGTCGGCGCCGAGGTCGTCGAGGACGCGGGGCAGGCAAAGCGTGGCGCCGGAGACGAGCGGCAGGAACACGTCGCGCAGGAACGGGTCGAAGGACAGATGGATCAGCTGCGCGGCGCGGTCATCGCGGGTCAGCGCAAACGTTTCGCGCTGCCAGCTCATGAAGTGGTTCAGGCCGCGATGCGTGCCGAGCACGCCTTTCGGAACGCCGGTCGAGCCGGACGTGTAGAACAGGTATGCCGGGTCGTCCGGGTCGATCTCCGGGAAGGGCAGCTCTTCCGCGTGGCTGGTAGATGGCGCATCGTTTGCCGCCAATCCAGTCAAAACGTGCCCCGAGTGCGGATCGACCGCCAGCAGCGGATAGGCTGTCAGCGACGCATCCAGTTCCTCCACGCTGCGCTCGCTGATGTGCAGGAGCAGACGGGCGTTCGCTTCCTGCAGCAGGGTCTGCTGGCGCTGCAGGGGCTGGTTCTGGTCGACGTTGAGCAGGACGCCGCCGCTCTGCAGGACGGCGAACAAGGCGGCGATCAGGCCGAAGGAGCGCTGGCCGTACAGGGCGACCGTGTCGCCTTTTTGCACGCCGGCCGCCAGCAGGGCGCGAGTCAGTTCGTCGCGGCGCGCGATCAGCTCCCCATAGCTCCACCGGCGCTCCCCTTGGGAGACGGCGGTGTGTGCCGGAGCTTCGGCGGCGCGTTCCGCCAGCATCGCTTGGATCGACAGGTGGGCAGGCGCGTCCAGCTCCATTTTTGCATCGGGCAAAAGGGAACGTGTCGCCGCCGTCACCAGCGAGTAGTCGCTGACCTTGGCCTCGGGCGCTGCTGCGATCTGCTCCAAGAGGCCGGTCAACTGCTCGAGGAACACGTGCATCCGCGCAGGCGAGAACAGGTCCTGACGATAGGACAGGCGCAGGTGCAGATCGTCTGCCAGCTCGTCGAGGTACAACGTCATCATGAACTTGGACGGCGCTTCCATGCCTTCTTGCGGCTCTAAGGTCAGACCGGGCAGCGCGAGCGTCTGTTGCGGCGTGTTGTTCAGGTTGATCATCACGTCGAACAGCGGATTGCGCCCGGCGGTGCGGTCGGGCTGGACTTCTTCGACCAGCTTCTCGAACGGCAGGTGCTGGTGAGCAAACGCGCCGACGGTCGCCTCGCGCACCCGCGCCAACAGCTCGCGGAAGCTCGGGTTGCCGCTCAGGTCGGTGCGCAGGGCCAGCGTGTTCAGGAAGAAGCCGATCATCCCTTCCGTCTCCGAATGGCTGCGTCCGGCGATCGGCGTGCCGACGATGATGTCCTCCTGGCCGGACAAGCGGCTGAGGAGCAGGTTGAACGCCGCATTCAGCGTCATGAACAATGTCGCGGCTTCCTGCTGCGACAATCGCTTCAGCCGGTCGGTCAGCTCTGCAGGCAGCTGTGCCGACACCGTGCCGCTTTCCAAGCCCGGCGCTGCGCCAAACGCTTTGTCGGACGGCAGGTCGAGCACCGGCAGGGGGCCTGCCATCGCTTGCTTCCAATAGGACAGCTCGGTTTGCAGCACTTCGCCTTGCAGCCAGTCGCGCTGCCAGACGCAGAAGTCTTTGTATTGCAACACCGGCTCGGCGAGCGGAGATGCAGCGCCGGTGACGAACGCCGCGTACAGCTTGGAGAACTCGCCGATAAACACGCCGAGCGACCAGCCGTCGGCGATGATGTGGTGCAGCGTGATCTGCAAAAGATGCTCGGTCGCCGTCAGCTTCAAGAGCTGCACGCGCAGCAGGGAGTCTTGTTCCAGATCGAACGGGCGGGCGATCTCTGCGCGCACGAGCGGTGCGGCCGCCTGCTCTGCATCGGGGCGAGCTCTCAGATCGATCTGCTGCAGGGCAAACGCGGACTGCTCGCGGATCACCTGCTGCGGCACGCCATCGACGGCGATGAAGTTGGTGCGCAGGGTCTCGTGGCGCGCGAGGAGCGCGGCAAAGCTCTGCTCCAGCGCCGCCAGGTCGAGCGACCCGGTGAGGCGCAGCGAGCCTGCGATGTTGTACGCGCCGCTGTTCGGCTCCAACTGCGCGAGGAACCACAAGCGCTGCTGGGCGTAGGAGAGCGGCACGTTCTGCACGTCTTTGGCCGGAAGCAGCGGCGGCAGTGCAACCGTGCCTGCGCCTTGCAACTCAGCGATCTTCTTTGCCAGCTTGGCGACGGTCGGCGCTTCGAACAGCACCGCCATCGGCAGGTCGAGCGTGAATGCGTCGCGGACGCGGGCGGTCAACTGGGCGGCCAGCAACGAGTGGCCGCCGAGCTCGAAGAAGTTGTCGTAGATGCCGACTTGCTCCGCGTTCAAGAGGTCGGCCCAGATCGCAGCTACTTTCGCTTCCGTCTCATCGCGCGGCGCGACATATTCTTTCGCCGCCGCACGCGGGTCGGGCGCAGGGAGGGCTTTGCGGTCGATCTTGCCGTTCGAGGTGAGCGGCATCGCGTCGAGCAGCACGAAGAAGGACGGCACGAGGTGCGCCGGCACTTTCGCTTCCAGCTGTTCGCGCAGGTCGGCCGCCGCGAGCGTTTGGCCGGACTGGGCGGTGAGGTAGGCGACGAGCACTTTGCCGCCGATCACGTCTTCGCGCGGGAGGACGACCGCTTCCTGCACGCCCGGCAGCGCGCGCAGCGCCTCTTCCAGCTCGCCGATCTCAATGCGGATGCCGCGGATCTTCACCTGATGGTCGAGGCGGCCGAGGTATTCGACCGATCCGTCCGGCAAAAAGCGCCCGACGTCGCCCGACTTGTACAGGCGTGCGCCGCTGCCCGGACGGAACGGGTGCGGGATGAATTTCTCGGCGGTCAGTTCCGGGCGGTTCAGGTAGCCGCGCGCCACGCCGATCCCGCCGATGTGAATCTCGCCGGAAGCGCCGAGCGGCACCGGCTGAAGCTGCTCATCGAGGATGTACAGTTCCACGTTGTCGATGGGACGCCCGATGTGCGGCTGCAAGAGGCCGGCCGTCAGCTGGGTCAGCGTGGCGCAGACGGTGCCTTCGGTCGGGCCGTATGCGTTGATGAACAGCCGCCCTTGTGCCCACAGTTTGACCAGCTCGGCGGAGCAGGCTTCCCCGGCGGAGACGATCGTCTTCAGCGCGGGGAACTCCGCTGCCGGCAGCAGCGCCAAGACGGACGGCGGCAAAGTGACGACGCTGATCTCGTGCTGCTGCATTAGCGAGATCAGGCCCGGTCCTGGCATCAACTCTTCCTGCGGGGCCATGTACAAGGTCGCGCCTGCCACCAGCGCGGTGAAGATCTCCGACACAGACGCGTCAAAGGAGAACGAGGCGAACTGCAGCAGGCGGGTCGCGCTGTCGATCTGGAACGCTTTGATCTGCGCATGGGTCAGGTTGGTCAGCCCGCGATGCTCCAGTTGCACGCCTTTCGGTTGCCCGGTCGAGCCGGAGGTGTAGATGATGTAGGCGAGGTGCTGCGGCTCGGTGCAGAGCTCCGGGTTCGCGCCGCTTTCCGCCGCCAGCTCATCAGCCTGCGCGTCGAGGCAGAACAGCACCTCCGGCCGGAGAGAAAACTTGTCCTGCAGCGCTTCCTGCGTCAACAGCACCGGCACGCCCGAGTCTTCCAGCATAAACGCAAGGCGCTCCTGCGGGTAGTTGGGGTCCAACGGCACATACGCGCCGCCCGCCTTCAAGATCCCGAGCAGGCCGACCGCCATATCTGGCGAGCGGCGCACGGAGATCCCGACCCGCGTTTCCGGCCCGACGCCAAAGCGGCGCAGCTTGTGCGCCAATCGGTTGGCACGCGTGTTCAACTCGGCATAGCTCAATGCCGTGTCGCCGAAAACGACAGCCGTCGCGTCCGGCGTGCGCTCCGCCTGCTGTTCGAACAGGACGTGCACCGGCCGCTCGTCGAACGGCGTGCGGGTGTTGTTCCAGTCGATCAGCTGCGTGCGGGTCTCGAGGTCGCTGAGCACCTTGAACGCGCTGAGCGGGAGATCCGGATGGGCCGCGATGCTCGTCACCAGCTGCTTGAAATGGCCGGCCATGCGCTCGACGGTCGCCGTGTCGAACAGATCGGTGTTGTATTCGAGCGTCGCGGACAGGCCGTCCGCCTCTTCGACCATGATCAAGGTCAGGTCAAATTTTGCCGTGCCCGTGTCGATCTTCAGCGGGCGGAACGTCAAGCCGGGCAGGCTGAACGCCGGCAGATCGGCGTTTTGCAGGACGAACATCACCTGGAACAGAGGCGAGTAGCTCATGTCGCGGGCCGGCTGCAGCTCCTCGACCAGCTTTTCGAACGGAACGTCCTGGTTGGAGTACGCGCCGAGCGTCGAGTCTTTGACGCGGCCGAGCAGTTCGCGGAACGTCGGGTTGCCGCCCGCATCGGTGCGCACGACCAGGGTGTTGACGAAAAAGCCGATCAAGTCTTCGATCTCCGCCTGGTTGCGCCCGGCGATCGGCGTGCCGACGAGCAGGTCGCTCTGCCCGGTGTAGCGGTAGAGCAGCGTCTTGAACGCCGACAGCAAAGTCATGAACAAGGTCGCGCCTTCCTGCTGGGACAGCTCGTTCAGTTTCTGCGCCGTCATCGCGGGCAAGGTGAAGTGGTGCATCTTGCCGGACGTCTTCTGCACCGACGGGCGCGGACGGTCGGCCGGCAGTTGCAGGACGGGCAGTTCGCCTTGCAGCTGCTCTTTCCAATAGGGCAGCTGTTGGTTCAGCACCTGCTCTTCCCAGTTCTCCTGCTGCCACAGCGCGTAGTCGGCATATTGCAGAGGCAGTTCGTCAAGCGGCGATTCTTCGCCGTCCAGAAAAGCCTGATAGAGCGTCACGCACTCGCGGATCAGCACGCCCATCGACCAGCCGTCCGACACGATGTGGTGCATGGTCAGGATCAGCACATGCAGGTCGTCCGACTGGCGGACGAGCGAGGCGCGCAACAGACCGCCTTTGGCCAAATCAAAAGGGCGCTTGGACGCATCGAGCACCAAGGCGGCGACTTGCGCCTCCTGATCATCGGAGGGCAGGGCGTCGAGGTCGGTCACCGGCAGCGAAAAATCGGAGTCGGGGCGGATGATCTGCATCAGCTCGCCGTCGTGCTCCTGGAACGCGGTGCGCAGGGTCTCGTGGCGCATCACGATCTCCTGCAGACTCGCTTCCAAGGCGGGGATGTGGAGCGGGCCTTCCAGCCGCAGGGCGGCCGGAAGGTTGTAGGTGCTCCCCGGATTCAGTTGTTCTAAAAACCACAGCCTCTGTTGCGAGAAGGAGGCCGGGATCGCATAAATCTCATCCTCTGCTTCGGAGAGGAGCGTGATGTCTTGATCTTGGGTGGTCATGAGTTTATTTCTCCTTCTTCATTCGGTATCCCGCACGGGAGCGCTTGGTCAGGCCGCTGCTGCCGCCCGAGGCGGGAGCGGGAGCGGCGTCGGTTGCTGCTGTCGGTGCGGCCGTTTGCGCCGCTTCTTGCACCGCGTGGTCGATCAGGGCGGCGAGCTCGGCGATCGTCGTCGCTCCAAACAGGGAGCGCATGCCGATCTCGACTTGGAACTGGCCGCGCACGCGGGTGATCAGCTTGGTGGCGAGCAGCGAATGCCCGCCGAGCGTAAAGAAGTTGTCGTGCACGCCGATCTCCTGCACGCCGAGCAGCTCCGTCCAGATCGCCGCCAGCTGTTCTTCTACAGCGTTGCGCGGGGCGACAAAAGCGGTGCTCAGCTCGTCGCGCGACAGTTCCGGCGCGGGCAGGGCTTTGCGGTCGACTTTGCCGTTCGGGGTGAGCGGCAGCGCGTCGAGCAGGACGATCGCCGACGGCACCATGTATTCGGGCAGGCGGTCTTTGACGCTCTGGCGCAGTTCGCCAGCGGTCGGCGGGGTGTCGCTCGTGGCGACGGCGTACGCGATGACGCGCTTGTTGCCCGGCTGGTCTTCGCGCACCAGCACGACCGCCTCGCGGACGTGCGGATGGTCGTTCAGCGCCGCTTCGATCTCGCCAAGCTCGATGCGGAAGCCGCGGATCTTCACCTGATGGTCGAGGCGGCCAAGGTATTCGATCACGCCGTCCGGCATCACTTTCGCCAGGTCGCCCGTCTTGTACAGCTTGCCTGCGCCAAACGGGTTGGGGATGAACTTCTCGGCGGTCAGCTCAGCGCGGTTGTGATAGCCGCGCGCGAGGCCGATCCCGCCGATGTGCAGCTCTCCGGCGACGCCGATCGGCGCCGGCTGCAGGAAGCGGTCGAGCACGTAGAGCCGGATGTTGGCGATCGGGTAGCCGATCGGCACGCTCTTGCGTCCGCTGTCCTGCGTGCAGGCCCAGTAGGTAACGTCGACCGATGCTTCGGTCGGGCCGTACAGGTTGTGCAGCTCGACCAGCGGCAGGCGACTGAAGAAGCGCTCCTGCAGATCGAACGGCAGCGCTTCGCCGGAGCAGATCACGCGCCGGAGCGAATTCAGCTCCTCGAGGCCCGTCTCGTCGAGAAACACTTGGAGCATCGACGGCACGAAGTGCAGGGTGGTGATGCGCGCCGTGGAGATCAGATCGCGCAGGTACGCGCTGTCCTTGTGCCCTTCCGGCAAGGCGACGACGAGGCAGGCGCCGGTAAACAGCGGCCAGAAGAATTCCCAGACCGACACGTCAAAAGAGAACGGCGTCTTCTGCAAAACGCGGTCTGTCGCGTCCAGCCCGTACATCTCCTGCATCCAGAGCAGGCGGTTGACGATGCCTTGGTGCGGGATCATCGCGCCTTTCGGGTTGCCGGTCGAGCCGGAGGTGTAGATCATGTAAGCGAGGTTGTCCGGGGTGACGTTGACCTCCGGGTTGCTCGCTGCAGCCAAGGCCACTTGATCCCACTCTGTGTCGAGGCACAGCACCTGCGCGGAGTGCGGCGGCAGCTGGCTGAGCAGATGCGACTGGGTGAGCAGCACGTCCGCCTGCGAATCTTCGAACAGGTAGGCGAGGCGCTCCGGCGGATAGGTCGGGTCGAGCGGGATGTAGGCCCCGCCCGCCTTCAGGATGCCGTAAAGGGCGATCACCATCTCGAACGAGCGCTCCATGCAGACGCCCACTTTGTCGTCCGGCCGGATGCCGAGCGCGCGCAGATGGTGTGCGAGCTGATTGGCGCGGGCGTTCAGCTCGGCGTAGGTCAGCGTTTCGCCTGCAAACATCAGAGCCGGTGCGTCTGGCGTTCGCTCCACTTGCGCCTCAAACAGCAAGTGCAGAGGGAGATTCATGTCCGGATACGTTTTCGCTGTCTCATTAAAGCCGTGCAGGAGCTGGTCGAGCTCTGCGGCGCTTTGGAACGGCAGGCGGCCGATCTCCGTGTCGGGTGACGTGACGATCGTTTCGAGCAAGGCGGTGAAGTGTGCAGCCATGCGATCGATCGTCGCGCTGTCGAACAGGTCGGTGTTGTATTCGAACTGTGCCGTCATGCCCTGCTCCGTCTCCATCATCGAGAGCAGCAGGTCGAACTTGGCCGTGTTGGCTTCCAGTTCGAGCGGCTGCAAGTTCAGCTCGCCCGCCCGCAGACCGGACAGCGGCGCGTTTTGCAGCACGAACATCACTTGGAACAGCGGGGTGCGGCTCATGTCGCGCTCCAGCTTCAGCTCGTCGACGAGCATCTCAAACGGCAGATCCTGATGCGCATACGCACCGAGCGCGCTGCTTTTCACGCGCTGCAGCAGCTCGCGGAACGTCGGGTTGCCGGTCAGGTCGGTGCGCAGAGCCAGCGTGTTCACGAAAAATCCGATCAGCGCTTCGACTTCCGCTTGGCGGCGGTTGGCGATCGGCGTGCCGACGATCAGGTCTTCCTGCGAACTGTAGCGGTGCAGCAAGGTGTTGAACGCCGCGAACAAAGTCATGAACAGCGTGCTGCCTTCTCCTTGCGAGAAGGAAAGCAGCTTTCCGGTCAGCCCGGCCGACAGTGTGAACGGCCGCACCGCGCCGCGGTAGGTCTGCACGGGCGGACGGGGGCGGTCGGTCGGCAGTTCGAGCAGGGGCAGGTCGCCTGCGAAGACCTGTTTCCAGTAGGACAGCTGCTCGTCGAGCACTGCGCCGGTCAGATGCTGGCGCTGCCAGAGCGCATAGTCGGCATACTGGATGCTCAGCTCCGGCAGCGGCGAAGCATGGCCGGCGGCAAACGCTTCGTACAGCAGGGTCACCTCTTGAAGCATCACGCCCATCGACCAGGCATCGGAGACGATGTGGTGCATGGTCAGCACCAGCACGTGCGCTTCGTCCTCAAGCTTGAACAGGGCGGCGCGCACGAGCAGGTCGAGCGCGAGTTGGAACGGGCGCTCCGCTTCTTCCGCGATCATCCGCTTCAGTTCCGCCTCCTGCTCCGCTTTGGAAAAACCGCTCAGGTCGCGCAGCGGCAGCGGGAGGTGGACGTCCGCTTGGATCACCTGCTGCCCGTCGCCGTCGACGGAGATCAAGTTCGTGCGCAGCGCTTCGTGGCGGCGGACGATCTCTTGGAACGTCGCTTCCAGCGCCGGGCGGTTCAGCGGCCCGTTTAGCTGCACGACGGTCGGCAGGTTGTAGGCGCTGCTCCCCGCGTCGAGCTGGTCGAGGAACCACAGGCGCTGCTGTGCATACGACAGCGGGAGCGCCTTGTCGCGCGGGCCGGCGGTGATCGGCGGCAGCAGCGCTTGGCGATCTGCCGCGTCAGCTTCCACTGCGATGCGCTCCGCAAACTCGGCGAGCTGCGGCCGCTCGAACAAGACGCCAAGCGGCAGGTCGATGCCGAACTGGTGGCGGACGCGGGAGATCATCTGCGTCGCGAGCAGCGAGTGTCCGCCGAGGGCGAAGAAGCTGTCAAAAGCGCCGACTTCCTGCACGCCGAGCAGGTCGCTCCAGATCGCGGCGAGCTGCTCTTCCAGCGGGGTGCGCGGCGCGGTGAACGCCTGCTCCGCATCGTCGCGGGTGTAGGCCGGCGCGGGGAGCGCTTTTTTGTCGATCTTGCCGTTCGGGGTGAGCGGCAGGGCGTCGAGCAGCACGAAGGCGGACGGCACCATGTACTCCGGCAGTTTGTGCTTGACCGTGCGGCGCAGCTCGGACACGGTCGGCAGCGCGTCGCCAACGGCGACCACGTACGCGGTGATGCGCTGGTCGCCGGGGAGGTCTTCGCGGACGATGACCGTCGTCTCCGCCACCTGTGGGTGCTGGCTGAGCACCGCTTCGATCTCGCCGAGCTCGATGCGGAAGCCGCGCACTTTGACTTGGTGGTCGAGGCGGCCGAGGTAGTCGAGCGAGCCGTCCGGAAGGTATTTCACGAGGTCGCCGGTGCGGTAGAGACGACCGGTGCCGCTCGGGTCGAACGGATTTTGGATAAACTTCTCGGCGGTCAGCTCCGGCTGGTTCAGGTAGCCGCGGGCGAGTCCGTCGCCGCCGAGGAAGAGTTCACCGGCCACGCCTGTCGGAACGGGCTGCAGCTGCGGGTTCAGCACGTAGGCCTGCGTGTCGGCCAACGGGCGGCCGATCAGCGGATGTCCGGTTGCCTCGCGTTCGATCAGGGCGTAGGTCGAATAGGTTGTGTCTTCAGACGGTCCGTAGAGGTTGTAGACTTTCTCCACGGTCGACACGCGGTACAGCGCCTGCACGAGCGAGCCTTTCAGCGGTTCGCCGGCGAGGTTGATCACGCGGGCGCTCGTCGGGATCGCTTCCATCCGCAAAAGTTCGGCGATCGCCGACGGGACGGTGTTGATCAGCGTCACTTCGTCTTTGGCCGGCAGCAGTGGCAGGTGCAGGGCGTTTTCGGCGAGGATGACCTTGCCGCCCCACGCGAGCGGCACGAACAGTTCGAAGATCGACAGGTCGAAGCAGACCGACGTCGAGAACAGCACGCCTGCGTATTCGTCGGCGGTGTAGACATCCCGCGCCCAGTGCACGAGCGTGCTCGCGCTGTGATGCTCGATGGCGACGCCTTTCGGACGGCCGGTCGAGCCGGACGTGTAGATGACATAGGCCAGACTGTTCGGCGTGGCGTCGCTGTGCGGATTGTCCGCTTGCGCAGCGGCCAGCGCTGCGCCGAACTGATCGAGGCAGAGCCGTTCACCGGTGTGGTGGTGCAGGCGGTCGAGCAGCTTTGCTTCTGTCAGCAGCAGGGCGACGTTGGCGTCTTCCAGCGTGTACAGGATGCGCTCCGCCGGGTAGTTCGGGTCGAGCGGCACGTAGGCACCGCCCGCTTTCAGCACGGCGAGGATGGCGACCGGCAGCTCCAGCGTGCGCTCGAGGCAGATGCCGACCAGGGATTCCGCTCCGATGCCTTTTTGCTGCAGCAGGTGCGCGAGGCGGTTGGCGCGCTCGTTCAGCTCCGCGTAGGTCAGGCGCGTTTCGCCGTCGATCAGGGCGATGCGGTGCGGCGTTTGGGCCGCTTGTGCTTCGACGAGCGCGGACAGCGTCAGTTGCGGGCTGCCGGATGCGGTGTCGTTCCACGCGGTGAGCAGCTGGTGCCGCTCCGGCGCGCTCAAGATCGGCAGTTCGCCAAGCGTGGTCTCCGGCTGCTGCACGATTGCGGTCAGCAGGTGCAGCAGGTGGCCGGCCATCCGCTCGATCGTCGCGGCGGTGAACAGGTCGGTGTTGTATTCGAGCGCTGCGCACAGCCCGTCGGCGCGCTCTTCCACGAACAAAGTCAGGTCAAATTTGGCCGTGCCGTTGTCGACTTCGACGCGCGAGACGTGCAGCTCCGGCAGCTCGAAGTCGGGCAGCAGGGCGCTTTGCAGTGCGAACATCACTTGGAAGAACGGCGTGTAACTTCTGTCGCGCGCCGCGCCGAGCTCTTCGACCAGCTTCTCGAACGGCACTTCATCGTGTGAATAAGCGCCGAGCGTCGTCTCTTTCACGCGGCCGAGCAGCTCGCGGAACGTCGGGTTGCCGGAGACGTCGGTGCGCAGGACGAGCGTGTTGACGAACAAGCCGATCGAGCGCTCGATCTCTTGATGCGTGCGCCCTGCGACCGGCGTGCCGACGAGCAGGTCGTCCTGTCCGGAGTAGCGGTGGAGCAGCGTTTTGAAGGCGGCGAGCAGGGTCATGAACAGCGTCGATTCTTCGCGGCGGCTCAACGCTTGCAGCGCGGCATGCAGTTCGGTCGGCAGGGCAAAGCGATACGTCGCGCCGGCATAGCGCTGCACGGACGGACGCGGCGCGTCGGTCGGCAGTTGCAGCAGCGGAAGCTCGCCGCCGAGGGCGTGTTTCCAATATGGCAGTTGCGCCGCCAGCACGCCGTGGGCCAGACGTTCCTGCTGCCAGTGGGCGAGGTCGGCATACTGGATCTGAAGCTCCGGCAGCGGCGACGGCTGTCCGCTGGCGAACGCTTGATACAGCGCCGCCCACTCGCGGATGAAGAGGCCCATCGACCAGCCATCGGAGACGATGTGATGGAAGGTAAGCAGGAACAGATGGTCTGCCGCATCCAGGCGCAGCAAGGTCGCGCGGAAGAGCGGGCCTGCTGCCAGCGTGAACGGACGGCTGCCTTCTGCGGCGGCGAGTTGCAGGGCCAGCGCTTCGCGCTCCGCTTGCGGATGCCCGGTCAGATCAACGCGGGACAGAGGCAGTTCGGCGCGGAGGGCGACGATCTGCTGCAGCTCTTCGCCGACGGGCAGGTAGGAGGAGCGCAGGACTTCATGGCGGTGCATGATCTCGCCAAGCGCCAGTTCCAGCGCCGCTTCGTTCAGTTGCCCGGTCAGGCGCACCGCGCCCGGGATGTTGTAGACCGGGCTGTTCGGCATCAGCTGATCGAGCAGCCACATCCGGCGCTGGGCGTAGGAGACGGGGAGCTGGTAGACGTCGAGCTCGTCCGCTTCAGCGACAGCGGCCGCTTGGCTGCGGGCTGCCTGCAGCTCTTGCAGGGCGAGGCGCTCCGCTTCCTGTGCGGCACCTTCTGCCGCCAGCGCGTCGATGTGCGCGGCGAGGCGTTCCACCGTCGGGTGCTCGAACACGTCGCGCAGCTTGAGCTCGACGCCAAACTGGCTGCGCAGGCGCGCCAGCACTTGTGCGGCGAGCAGCGAGTGGCCGCCGCGCTCGAAGAAGGAGTCGCAGGCGCCGACTTGCTCCGCGTGCAGCACCTCCGCCCAGATCGCGGCGACTCCCGCTTCTGTTGCGGTGCGCGGTGCGGTGTACGCTTGCGCTTGCGCTCCTGCCTCCGGGGCGGGCAGCGCTTTTTTGTCGACTTTGCCGTTCGGGGTGAGCGGCAGGGCGTCGAGCGCGACGAAGGCGGACGGCACCATGTAGTCGGGCAGCTTGTGCTGCACGGCGCTCTGCAGGTCGGCCGGACTCGGCTGCGCTTCGCGGTCGGCCGCCACCCAGTAGGCGACGATGCGCGGGTCGGACGGTAGGTCGGTGCGGACGATGACGACCGCTTCCTGCACGAGGTCGAGCGCGTTGAGCACCGCTTCGATCTCGCCGAGCTCGATGCGGAAGCCGCGCACTTTGACTTGCTGGTCGAGGCGGCCGATGTAGTCGAGCGACCCGTCCGGCAGGCGGCGCACCAAGTCGCCGGTGCGGTAGAGGCGTTCATGGCCCGATGCGGCAAACGGATTCGGGATAAACTTCTCGGCGGTCAGCTCCGGCTGGTTCAGGTAGCCGCGGGCCAGTCCGGCGCCGCCGAGGAACAGCTCGCCCGCCACGCCGATCGGCACCGGCTGCAGCTGCGGGCTCAACACATAGGCTGCGGTGTCGGTCAGCGGACGGCCGATCAGCGGATGTGCGGTGTTCCGCTCCATCAGGGCGTAGGTGGAGTAGGTCGTATCTTCGGACGGGCCGTACAGGTTGTAGACTTTCTGCACGGTCGGCACTCCGTAGAGCGCCTGCACCAAGGCCCCTTTTAACGGCTCGCCGGCGAGGTTGATCACGCCGGCGCGCTCCGGGAGGGCAGACAGGCGCAGCAGCTCGGCGATCGCCGACGGGACGGTGTTGATCAACGTCACTTCGTCACGCGCCGGCAGCTCAGGCAGGTGCAGGGCGTTGTCGGCGAGGATGACCGCACCGCCGCCTGCGAGCGGGACGAACAGCTCATAGATCGACAGGTCGAAGCAGACCGAGGTCGAGAACAAGGTGCCCGCATACTCGTCCGGCGTGTACACGCTGTGCGCCCACTGCACCATCGTTGCCGCGCTGTGGTGCTCGATGGCGACGCCTTTCGGTCGGCCGGTCGAGCCGGAGGTGTAGATGACATAGGCCAGATGGTGCGGCAGGACGGCGCTGTCCGGGTTGGAGGACGGGTGCGCGGCGATCTGCTCAGCCAGTTCGGCCGCGTCGAGGCACCAGGTCTGGCCCGGGTGCTGGGGCAGGCGGTCGGCGAGGCTCGCTTGCGTCAGCAAGACGGCGGCCATGGCGTCTTCCAGCGTGTACCCGATGCGGTCGGCCGGATAGTTCGGGTCGAGCGGAACGTAGGCGCCGCCCGCCTTCAGCACGCCGAGGATCGCGACGGGCAGCTCGGCGGTGCGTTCGAGGCAGATCCCGACCAGCGTTTCCGGGCCGACGCCTTGCGCTCGCAGTTCGTGGGCCAGACGGTTGGCGCGCGCGTTCAGCCCGGCGTACGTCAAACGCTCATCGCCTGCGATCAGTGCGGTGCGGTCGGGCGTCTTGGCCGCCTGCGCTTCCACGAGGGCGACGAGGGTGGTCGCGGGCAGGCCGGACGCATGTTGGTTCCACTCGTCGAGCAGAAGCGCACGCTCTTCCGCGCCGAGCATGTCCAGCTCGCCGATGCAGCGCTTCGGGTCGGCGGTCACCGCTGTCAACAGCTGCGTGAAGTGTCCGGCCATGCGCTCGATCGTCGCCGCGTCAAACAGATCGGTGTTGTACTCCAGCACAGCGTTCAACGCCCCGTCCTGCTCTTCGACGAACAAGGTCAGGTCAAATTTGGCTGTGTTGCTGTCCACCTCGAGGCGGCGCAAAGTCAGCCCTGGCAGGCCGAACTCCGGCAGCGGCGCGTTTTGCATGGCGAACATCGCCTGGAACAGCGGCGAATGGCTCATGTCGCGGGCCGGCTGGAGCTCTTCGACCAATTTTTCAAACGGGACATCTGCGTGCGCGGTGGCGCCGAGCGCAGCCGTTTTCACACGGCCGAGCAGCTCGCGGAACGCCGGGTTGCCGGAAGCGTCGGTGCGCACGACCAAGGTGTTCACGAAAAAGCCGATCAGCGCTTCCAACTCCGCCGCCCCGCGCCCTGCGACCGGCGTGCCGACGAGCAGGTCGGTCTGGCCGGAATAGCGGTGGAGCAGCGTGTTGAACGCAGCGAGCAGGGTCATGAACAGCGTCGCGCCTTCCTGCCGGCTCAGCTCGTGCAGCTTGGCGGTGAGCGCAGCCGGCAGGGTGAAGCGGTGCAGGCGGCCGGCGTAGGTCTGCACGACCGGGCGCGGACGGTCGAACGGCAGCTGCAGGAGCGGCAGGTCGCCGCTGAGCTGTTGTTTCCAGTAGGCGAGCTGCTCCGGCAGCACATGCGGCAAAAGCTGCTCTTGCTGCCACTGCGCGTAGTCTGCATATTGCAGAGGCAGCTCCGCGAGCGGCGAGGGCTGACCGTTCGTAAACGCCGCGTAGAGGCGCATCCACTCCTCGACAAACAGGCCGATCGACCAGCCGTCCGAGACGATGTGGTGGAAGGTGATCAGCAGCAGATGATCGTCGGCGGCCAGCTTGACCAGCGTCGTGCGCAGCAGCGGACCTTGGGCGAGGTCGAACGGGCGGGCCGCTTCTTCGGCGGCAGTCTGGTGCGCCTGTTCTTCGCGCCGTTCGCTTGGCACGCCGCTCAGGTCGATCTGCTGCAGGATAAGCGCCGGTTCACCGATCTGCTGCTGCACCGAGCCGTCCGCCTGATGGAAGGTGGCGCGCAGCACGTCGTGGCGGCGGAGGATCTCCTGCAGGCTCTGCTCCAGCGCCTGTTGATCGAGCGCGCCTTGCAGGCGCACCGCACCCGGCATGTTGTAGACGGGATGGCCCGGCAGCAGCTGGTCGAGGAACCACATGCGCCGCTGGGCGTCTGACAGCGGCAGGAGGTCGTTCGCGCCGCGCTGTGTTTTCACGATCGGCGGCAGGGCGGCAGCGGCTGCTCCGGCCAGATGTTGGGCGAAGTCGCCCAGCTCCGGTTTTTCAAACAGCAGAGAGAGCGGCACGTCGAGGCCGAACTGCTGGCGGACGCGCGAGATCATCCGCGTCGCCAGCAGCGAATGCCCGCCGAGGCTGAAGAAGTTGTCGTGCAGGCCGATTGGGTCTGCGCCGAGCAATTCTGACCAGAGCGCGGCCAGCTTGGTTTCCGTCTCGGTGCGCGGCGCGATGTATTCGGCCGTCGCGCCTGCAGGATCGGGCGCAGGCAGCGCTTTGCGGTCGATCTTGCCGTTCGGAGTCAGGGGCAGCGCATCCAGCAACAGGAACGCCGACGGCACCATGTAGTCGGGCAGCTTTTGTTTGACGGTGGTGCGCAGGTCGCTCGCGGTCGGGAGCGCCTCGCCTGCCGCGACGACGTAGGCGACGACGCGCTGGTCGCCCGGGAGGTCTTCGCGGACGATGACGGTCGCTTCTTGCACCTGCGGGTGCGCCAGCAGCACCGCTTCGATCTCGCCGAGCTCGATGCGGAAGCCGCGCACTTTGACCTGATGGTCGAGGCGGCCGAGGTAGTCGAGCGAACCGTCCGGCAGATAGCGCACGAGGTCGCCGGTGCGGTAAAGGCGTTCGCCTTCCGCAAACGGGCTCGGGATGAATTTTTCTGCCGTCAACTCCGGGCGGTTCAGATAGCCGCGGGCCAGACCGCCGCCGCCGAGCAAAAGTTCACCGGGCGTGCCGAGCGGAACGGGCTGCAGCTCCGGGCTGAGCACGTAGGCTTTGGTGCGCGGCAGGGGACGGCCGATCAGCGGTTGCATTTGACTCTCCCGCTCGATCAGGGCGTAGGTGGAGTAGGTCGTGTCTTCGGACGGGCCGTAGAGGTTGTAGACTTTCTCGACGGTCGGCACGCCGTACAGCGCCTGGACGAGCGAGCCTTTCAGCGGTTCCCCGGCGAGGTTGATCACGCGGACGCTTAACGGGATCGCTTGCATCCGATGCAGTTCGGCGATGGCTGAGGGCACGGTGTTGATCAAGGTCACTTCATCACGGGCTGGCAGTTCTGGCAGCGCCAGCGCATTTTCGGCGAGGATCACCTTGCCGCCGCCCGCGAGCGGGACGAACAACTCGAAGATCGACAGGTCGAAACAGATCGACGTCGAGAACAGCACCCCGGCGTACTCGTCCGGCGCGTACGCTTCATGCGCCCAATGCACGAGCGTCACGGCGCTGTGGTGCTCGATTGCCACACCTTTCGGGCGACCTGTCGAGCCGGACGTATAGATGACGTAGGCGAGGTCAGTCGGGGTGGAGCTGGCCGGCAGGTTGCCTGCACCGTTAAAAGCTGCCAGTTCCGCTTCGGCCGCATCGAGGCAGAGCAGCTCACAGCCATGCCCTTGCAGGCGATCAGCATGAGCGGTCTCGGTGATCAGCAGGGCAACGCTGGCGTCTTCCAGCGTGAACAGCACGCGCTCCGCCGGATAGTTCGGGTCGAGCGGCACGTAAGCGGCGCCCGTCTTCAGCACGGCGAGCAGAGCTGCAACGAGGGCGGCCGAGCGGTTCATGTACAGACCGACCAGCTTGCCCGGCGCAATGCCTTTTGCAGTCAAAAGAGAAGCGATCGCATTGGCGCTCGCGTTCAGCTCGGCATAGGTCAGGCGCGTTTCGCCGTCGATCAGCGCGATGCTGTCAGGCGTGCGTTCCGCTTGGCGTTCGAACAGCTCATGCAGACCGTGTTCCTGCGGATAGTCTTTGTCGGTGGAGTTGAACGCCACCAACAGTTGCTCCAGCTCCGCGTTCGACAAGAACGGCACTTCGCTTACCGGGCGCGACGGGTCTTGCAGGACGGCAGCGAGCAAGTTGCCAAAATGGCCGCCCATCCGCTCCATAGTGGCGCGTTCGAACAGATCGGTCTTGTATTCCAACTCCCCGCGCAGGCCGTCTGCCGTCTCGCTCATCGACAGCGTCAGGTCAAATTTGGCCGTGCCGCTGTGCAGGTCGAGCAGGCTCCACTCGAGCCCTTTCAGCTCTAAATTGGCCAGTGGCGTGTTTTGCAGTACGAAGAGCACTTGGAACAGGGGCGATACGCTCAGATCGCGCTCCGGCTGCAGCTCTTCGACGAGCTTCTCAAACGGCACTTCCTGGTGCTCATAGGCTGCCAGGGCCGATTTTTTCACGCGTTGCAGCACTTCGCGGAAGGTCGGGGCGCCCGTCAGGTCGGCGCGCAGCACGACGTTGTTGACGAAGAATCCGATTAAAGGTTCGACCTCTTCGGCATCGCGTCCGGCGACCGGCGTGCCGATGCGGAGATCGGTTTGGCCGGTATAGCGGTAGAGCAGCGTCTGGAATACCGCCGCCAGCACCATGAACGGGGTAGCTTGTTCCGTCTGGCACAGTGCTTGCAGCGGTTCGTTCAGTTCGCGGGGCAGGGCAAAAGCAATCGTCTCGCCGCTGACGCTCGGGCCGGGTGGACGCGGATGGTCGGTCGGCAGTTGCAGGGCGGGCGGTTCGAGGCCCAGTTCGTTTTTCCAAAATTGAATCATCTCGTCGAGCGCCTCGCCCTGCATCCAGTCGCGCTGGAAGTGGGCGTAGTCGGCGTACTGGAAGGGCAGCTCTTCCAGCGGGGAAGGCTTGCCGTCCACAAATGCGCCGTACAGCGCCGACAGCTCGCGGACGAGCACGCCCATCGACCAGCCGTCGGAGATGATGTGGTGGAGGTTGAGGAGCAGAATATGCTCCTCGTCCTGCACTTGATAGAGGTCGGTGCGGAAGAGCGGGCCTGCGCTCAGGTCGAACGGCAGGCAGGCCGCCTCGCGCACGAGGGCGATCAGTTGAGCTTCCCGTTCCGACTCGTCGAGCCGAGTCAGGTCGTGCAGGGGCAGGTGATGCTCCTGCTCGCTTTTCACCATCTGCATCAGTTCGTCATCCTGCAGGCGGAAGGTCGTGCGCAGCGTCTCATGACGGCGCACGATCTCCTGCAGGGCAGCTCCCAGCGCGGCGGTCTGAAGCGGTCCGCAAAGGCGCAGGGCGGCCGGCATGTTGTACAGGGCCTGCCCCGGGCTCAGCTGGTCGAGGAACCAGAGCCGCTGCTGGGCAAACGAGGCAGGGAACGCGTAGAGTTCAGGTTGTGTGGTCACAGTTGTTCGTCCTCTCTCTCTAGGTGTAAGAATCGATCCGGGTTAGAGCGTTCTGCGCTCCCGGTTCAGCTTTTTCATCGTCGGTCTGCTGGGCGCTGTGGCCTGCTGTTGCTGCAAGGTTTCGATCATCGTGGACAGCTCGGCGACCGTCGCCACTTCAAACAAGGAGCGCACCGGCAGTTCCACCGCGAAGACGGGACGAACGCGGGTGACGAGCTGCATGGCGAGCAGCGAATGGCCGCCGAGGTCGTAGAAATTGTCGTGGATGCCGACGCGCTCGATGCCGAGCAGCTCCGCCCAGAGCGCGGCCAGCTTGGTTTCCGTCTCGGTGCGCGGCGCGATGTATTCGGTCGTCGCGCTGGAAGGGTCGGGCGCAGGCAGCGCTTTGCGGTCGATCTTGCCGTTCGGAGTCAGGGGCAGCGCATCCAGCAACAGGAACGCCGACGGCACCATGTAGTCGGGCAGCTTTTGTTTAACAGCAGTGCGCAGGTCGCTCGCGGTCGGGAGCTCCTCGCCAGCCGCGACGACATAGGCGACGACGCGCTGATCGCCCGGCTGGTCTTCGCGGACGATGACGGTCGCTTCCTGTACCTGCGGGTGCGCCAGCAGCACCGCTTCGATCTCGCCGAGCTCGATGCGGAAGCCGCGCACTTTGACCTGATGGTCGAGGCGGCCGAGGTAGTCGAGCGAACCGTCCGGCAGATAGCGCACGAGGTCGCCGGTGCGGTAAAGGCGTTCGCCTTCCGCAAACGGGCTCGGGATGAATTTTTCTGCCGTCAGCTCCGGGCGGTTCAGATAGCCGCGGGCCAGACCGCCGCCGCCGAGCAAAAGTTCACCGGGTGCGCCGAGCGGAACGGGCTGCAGCTCCGGGCTGAGCACGTAGGCTTTGGTGCGCGGCAGAGGACGGCCGATCAGCGGCTGCTTTTGACTCTCCCGCTCGATCAGGGCGTAGGTGGAGTAGGTCGTGTCTTCGGACGGGCCGTAGAGGTTGTAGACTTTCTCAACGGTCGGCACGCCGTACAGCGCCTGGACGAGCGCGCCTTTCAGCGGTTCCCCGGCGAGGTTGATCACGCGGACGCTTAACGGGATCGCCTGCATCCGGTGCAGTTCGGCGATGGCCGAGGGCACGGTGTTGATCAAGGTCACTTCATCACGGGCTGGCAGTTCTGGCAGCGCCAGCGCATTTTCGGCGAGGATCACCTTGCCGCCGCCCGCGAGCGGGACGAACAGTTCGAAGATCGACAGGTCGAAGCAGATCGACGTCGAGAACAGCACCCCGGCGTACTCGTCCGGCGCATACGCTTCATGCGCCCAATGCACGAGCGTCACGGCGCTGTGGTGCTCGATCGCCACGCCTTTCGGGCGACCTGTCGAGCCGGACGTATAGATGACGTAGGCGAGGTCAGTCGGGGTGGAGCTGGCCGGCAGGTTGCCCGCGCCGGTGTGGGCGGAAAGTTCCGCTTCGGCCGCATCGAGGCAGAGCAGTTCACAGCCATGCCCTTGCAGGCGGTCAGCATGAGCGGTCTCGGTGATCAGCAGGGCAACGCTGGCGTCTTCCAGCGTGAACAGCACGCGCTCCGCCGGATAGTTCGGGTCGAGCGGCACGTAAGCGGCGCCCGTCTTCAGCACGGCGAGCAGAGCGGTTACGAGGGCGGCCGAGCGGTTCATGTACAGACCGACCAGCTTGCCCGGCGCGATACCTTTTGCAGCGAGATGGCTGGCGATCTGATTCGCGCGCGCGTTCAGCTCGGCATAAGTCAGTCGAGTGTCGCCGTCGATCAGCGCAATGCTGTCAGGCGTGCGTTCCACTTGGCGTTCGAACAGCTCATGCAGACCGTGTTCCTGCGGATAGTCTTTGTCGGTGGAGTTGAAATCCACCAACAGCTGCTCCAGCTCCGCGTCCGACAAGAACGGCACTTCGCTCACCGGGCGGGACGGGTCTTGCAGGACGGCAGCGAGCAGGTTGCCAAAATGGCCGCCCATCCGCTCCATAGTCGCGCGTTCGAACAGATCGGTCTTGTATTCCAGCTCCCCTTGCAGGCCGTCTGCCGTCTCGCTCATCGACAGCGTCAGGTCAAATTTGGCCGTGCCGCTGTGCAGGTCGAGCAGACTCCACTCGAGCCCTTTCAGCTCAAGGTTGGCCAGCGGCGCGTTTTGCAGCACGAAGAGCACTTGGAACAGGGGCGATACGCTCAGGTCGCGCTCCGGCTGCAGCTCTTCGACGAGCTTCTCAAACGGCACTTCCTGGTGCTCAAAGGCTGCCAGAGCCGATTTTTTCACGCGTTGCAGCACTTCGCGGAAGGACGGGGTGCCCGACAGGTCGGCACGCAGCACGACGTTGTTGACGAAGAATCCGATCAAGCCTTCAACTTCTTCCGAATCGCGTCCGGCGACCGGGGTGCCCATGCGCAGGTCGGTCTGTCCGGTATAGCGGTAGAGCAGCGTCTGGAACACGGCTGCCAGCACCATGAACGGGGTGGCATGTTCCGCCTGACACAGCGCTTGCAGCGGCTCGTTCAGCTCGCGGGGCAGGGCAAAAGCAACTGTGTCGCCGCTTACGCTCGTGCCGGGCGGACGCGGATGGTCGGTCGGCAGCTGCAGCGCGTACGAGTCGTGGCCCAGTTCGTTTTTCCAAAATTCGATCAGGCCGTCGAGCGCCTCGTCCTGCATCCAGTCGCGCTGGAAGTGGGCGTAGTCGGCGTACTGGATCGGCAGCTCTTCCAGCGGGGAAGGCATGCCGTCCACAAATGCGCCGTACAGCGCCGACAGCTCGCGGACGAGCACACCCATCGACCAGCCGTCGGAGATGATGTGGTGGAGGTTGAGCAGCAGGATGTGCTCCTCGTCCTGCACTTTAAAGAGATCGGTGCGGAAGAGCGGGCCAGCGCTCAGATCGAACGGCTGGCCGGCCGCCTCGCGCAGAAGGGTGTTCAACTGCGCTGCCCGTTCCGACTCATCCAGCCCGGTCAGGTCGTGCAAAGGCAGGTGATGCTCCTGCTCGATGCTGACCATCTGCATCAGTTCGTCATCCTGCAGGCGGAAGGTCGTGCGCAGCGTCTCATGACGGCGCACGATCTCCCGCAGGGTCATTTCAAGTGCTGCGGTCTGCAGCGGTCCGCAGAGGCGCAGGGCGGCCGGCATGTTATAGAGTGCCTGCCCCGGGCTCAGCTGGTCGAGGAACCAGAGCCGCTGCTGGGCAAACGAGGCGTGCAATGCGTAAAGTTCCGATTGTGTAGTCAAACGTGTTCTCCTCCCTATCGATCGGTTTACGCGATCGGTTTACGAATCAATGCGGTGCGCCGCGCGGGACAGCTTGCTCATCGCCGGCTTTTTCGGCTTGGCCGGCGCGGTGCCCGACGCGTCGATCACGGCGGCGAGCTGGGCGATCGTCGGCGTTTCGAACAGGCGCGCGACCGGCAGCTCGACGCTGAACTGGCGGCGCACGCGGGTGACGATCTGCATCGCCATCAGCGAATGCCCGCCGCGCTCAAAGAAGTTGTCGGCCGTGCCGATGCGCTCCACGCCCAGCACGTCGCTCCACAGCGCCGCCAGCTTCTCTTCGGTCGGCGTGGCCGGGGCGATGTACGGTGTGGCGGACGTGGTCTGGCCGAGAGTAGGTGCGGGCAGGGATTTCAGATCGACTTTGCCGTTTGGCAGCAGCGGGAACGCGTCCAGCAGGACGAAGGCGGCGGGTACCATGTACTCGGGCAGCTTCTGTTTGACGAAGCCGCGCAGGTCGGCATTCGGGGCGGCCGCTGCGATCAGGTATGCGATCAGCCGCTGGTCGCCGTGCTCTTCGCGGGCGGTGACGACCGCGTCGCGCACGTCCGGATGCTCTTTTAGCACCGCTTCGATCTCGCCGAGCTCGATGCGGAAGCCGCGGATCTTCACCTGATGGTCGAGGCGGCCCGCATATTCCAGCGTACCGTCCGGCAGGAAGCGGGCGAGATCGCCCGTCTTGTACAGGCGTTCGCCCGACTCGGGATGCGTCACGAACTTCTCCGCCGTCAAATCGGGGCGGTTGTGGTAGCCGCGGGCCAGCCCGGCGCCGCCGATGTGCAGTTCGCCGAGCGCAAGCGCCGGTACGGGGCGCAGCTGCGCGTCGAGCACATAGACCTGCGTGTTCGTCACCGGGCGGCCGATCGGGACGCTGCGCCCCGCGAAGCCCTGTTTGCAATCCCAGAACGTCGCGTCAATCGTGCATTCGGTCGGGCCGTACAAGTTGTGCAGCCCGGCGTCGAGCACTTGGAAGAAGCGGGTCTGGAGATCGAGCGGCAACGCCTCGCCGCCGCAGAAAACGTGTTTCAATGCGGTGCCGGCCGTTAGCTCCGGCTCTTCCAGCAGGAGGCCGAGCATGGTCGGCACGAGCTGCAGCACGGTGATCCCGTGCTCCTTGACCGTCTGGGCCAGGTAGCCGCTGTCCCGATGCCCGCCGGGGCGGGCCATGACGAGCGTCGCACCGGACAGGAGCGGCGCCCAGAACTCCCAGACGGAGGCGTCGAAGCCGATCGGCGTTTTCTGCAAAATCTTATCGGTGCTGCCCATCGGGTAGGCGTCCAGCATCCAGAGCATGTGGTTGACGATGGCCCGGTGCGGGATCTCCACGCCTTTCGGGCGGCCGGTGGAGCCGGATGTATAAAGGATGTAGGCCAGTTGGTGCGGCTCCACGACCGCGTTCAGGTTGTCAGCTCCATACTCGTTCAGCATTTCCGCTGCGGAGTCGAGGCAGATCAGTTTCGCCTGCCGGGCCGGAACGGTGTCGACGAGCGAGGACTGGGTCAGCACGACCGGCACCTGCGTGTCTTCGGCGATCCAGGCGAGGCGCTCCTGCGGATAGGACGGGTCGAGCGGCACGTACGCGCCGCCCGCTTTCAGGACGGCGAGCAGGGCGATCACCAGCTCCGGCGAGCGCTCCATGCAGATCCCGACCGGCACGTCGGCGCTGACGCCGTGCGCCTGCAGGGCGCGCGCCGTGCGGTTGGCGCGGGCGTTCAGCTCGGCGAAGGTCAGAACGGTGTCCTCATACACCACCGCCGCTGCGTCCGGCGTGCGCTCGACCTGCGCTTCCACCAGCTGATGCAGGGCCGCGTCAGGCAGGGTCCCGAGCGCTCCGTTCCACGCTGGGAGCAGCGCTTGTTCGGCAGCGGTGAGCAGCGGCAGGTCGGCGATCGCGCGCGACGGATCTTCGGCGATGCCGCCGAGCAGCGTGGCTAAGTGCCCGCTCATCCGCTCGATGGTCGCCCGGTCGAACAGCGCGGTGCTGTACTCGAACACGCCGGACAGCTTGCCGTCCGCCTCGCCCATCATCAGCGAGAGGTCGAACTGCGCGTGCTCCTGCGTCAGTGCGACCGACTCCATCGGCAAGCCGCCTGCTGTCAGCTTCGCGCCGCCTTGTCCCATGGCCAGCGCCACCAGCGCGTCTTCTTTCCACAAAGCGCCCGACTGCAGATTGAACATCACGTTGAACAAGGGCGGATAGCTTGCATCGCGGTTCGGCTGCAGCTGTTCCACCAAGAGCGGGAACGGGTAGTCCTGATGCTTCAGCGCAGCGCGGACGCTGTGTTTCACCTGCCCGACCAGCTCGGCGAACGGAGCGTCGGACGCGACGAGGCTGCGCAGCACGACCGGGTTGACGAAATAGCCGACCGTATCGGCGAACTTCGCCGCGCTGCGCCCGGCGCTCGGCGAGCCGACCACGATGTCCTCCTGAGCGGTGTAGCGGTGCAGAAGCGCTTGGAACGCTGCCAGCAGCACCGCGTACAGCGTTGCGCCCGACTCTTTCGCCAGCGCCTTCAAGCGCCCAGTCAGTTCCTCCGGCAGCACAAACGGCAGGGCAGCGCCACGCTCCGACAGCACGGCCGGACGGGTGCGGTCGGCCGGGAGGTCGAGCACCGGCAGCGGGCCGCTCAGCTGTTGCTGCCAGAACGCTTTCATCCGCTCGCCTTCCGCGCTTTGCAGGAGCTCCTGCTGCCAGCGCACATAGTCGAAGTAGCGGTCGCCGTGGCCCGCCGGCAGCGGAGTGCCCGCATACAGCGCGCCAAACTCTTTCAGGAGCACGCCAAACGACCAGAAGTCGACGGCGATGTGATGCGCGGCGATCACCAGCAGATGGTCGCGTTCGCCGCGCTTCCATAATGTCATGCGCAGCAGCGGCCCTTTTTTCAGATCGAACGGTCGGTTGGCTTCCGCGTTCGCTGCGGCCAGCACCTGCTCGTCAGACAGCCCGGCGGCGTCCAGTACGGCAAACGACGCCTCGGCGTCCTCCGCCACGCGTTGCACCGGTTGATCCTCCAGCATGTCAAACGTCACGCGCAGCTGCGGGTGGCGCGCCAAAAGGGCGGCGTACGCAACCTGCAGTTGCTGTTCATCAAGGGACGCGGTGATGCGCAGCGCCTTCGAGATGTTGTAGGCGGCGCTTTGCGGGTTGACGCTCTGCAGAAAGTAGAGCGCCTTCTGCCCGTATGACAGCGGAAACTCCGCCACGTCTGCCAAGACGGAGTCCAGAGCTGCGACCGCCCCTGCGCCATCGATCCGTGAAAGGATCAGCGCCGTCAACTCGTTTACGCTCGGGCCGTCCAGCACGTCGCCCATCGTCAGTTCCACGCCAAACGACGCTTCGACGCGGTGCTTCAGCTCGACCGCCATCAGCGAGTCCATGCCGAGCGCGTGCAGCGACTGTTCCGGCGCGATCTGCTTTTGCGTCACGCCGATCACGGCGGCGCACGCTCCGGTCAAAAACGAGGTCAGCGCCGCGCCACGATCGGCTTCCGGCAGGGCCAGAAGCTCTTCGCGGGACAGATCCACGACCGCTTCCGAGGCATCGCTTGCCAGCACGTCGCTGGCGATGGTGGCCAGCGTGCCGTCGAGGAACTGGTTGCGGCAGGCGTGGCGCTGGATTTTGCCCGACGAGGTCTTGGGGATCGACGCGGGCTTGATCAGCACGACCGCATGCACCTGCAGCTCATGATGGTAGGCGACCGCTTGGCGGACGGCCGCCGAAACTTCCTCGACATTGACGCTCCGCCACACGGCGCGCTCCACTTCCTGCACCAGCACTAAGCGCTCTTCGCCGTGCACATCGACCGAGAACGCGGCACCCGCGCCCGGCTTCAGCGCCGGGTGGCACGCCGCCACCGTGTTTTCAATGTCCTGCGGATAGTGGTTGCGGCCGCGGATGATGATCAGGTCTTTCAAGCGCCCCGTCACGTACAATTCCCCGTCCTGCATGAACCCGAGATCCCCGGTCCGCATAAACGGGCCTTCCCCCGTGTCGGTGATCCGCGCGGCAAACGTCGCCGCTGACAGCTCCGGCTTCTGCCAATACCCTTGTGCCGCACTCGGCCCCTTGACCCAGATCTCGCCAACTTCGGCTGCCGGACACTCGATGCCCGTCTCCGGGTTGACGATCAGCACGCGCTGCTCCAAGAAGGCGTGTCCCGACGACACGAAGAGCTGAGTGCGGTCGCTGCGCTCCTCGCAGAACACGACCCGGTTGCCGTTTAAAGCTTCCTTCTCCACCGCTTTCACGATCGGCAGCTCCGTCTGCGCACCGCCCGTCACAAACAAAGTAGCCTCGGCCAACCCGTAGCACGGGAAAAACGCTTCTTTGCGGAAGCCGGCCGGGGCAAACGTGTCGGCAAACAGGTCGAGCACGTCCGGGTTGATCGGTTCAGCCCCGTTAAACGCCACCGTCCACGAGCTGAGGTCGAGCGCGGCGATCTGCTCCGGCGTCACTTTGCGCGCGCAGAGTTCGTAGGCGAAGTTCGGGCCGCCGCTCGTTGTCGCTTTATAGGAAGAGATCGCCTGCAGCCAGCGGATCGGATGCTGCAAAAAGTCGACCGGCGACATCAGAATGCAGGAAGCGCCGACGTACAGCGGCTGCAGCACGTTGCCGATCAGTCCCATGTCGTGATAGAGCGGCAGCCAGCCGAGCACCAGCGAGTCTTTGTGCTGGGAAAACGCTTCGGTGATCATCGCTTCGTTGTGCAGCAGGTTGCCGTGGCTGACCATGACGCCCTTGGGCGTGCCGGTCGAGCCGGAGGTGTATTGGATGAAGGCGAGCGTCGCTTCGTCGGCCTGCGGGCTGTTCCATCCGGCAGCCGCTCTGGTGTCCACCTCATCGGTCGCCAGCCATTGCATCTTCTGCAGCTCCGGCTGGTCGGCGAGCATCGGTTCGACCCGGCTCCAGATCGGCCCGGTGGTCAGGGAAAACTTCGGCGTCGCGTCGGTGGCGATCGCTTCGAGGCGGATCATGTTGCGGTTCATCTTCGGCGGGTAGACCGGCACCGCCGTCACGCCCGCGTACAGGCAGCCGAAGAAGGCGGCGATAAAGTCCAGCCCCTGGTGATAGAGCAGCAGGGCGCGTTCGCCTTGCGCACCCATCTGCTGCAGCGTGGCGGCGATGGCGCGGGCTTTTTCGTCCAGTTCGCCATACGTCAGTCGCGCCTCTTCGATCTCGCCTTCGCGCAGGTACAGATACGCCAGATGATCCGGCTGCTGGGCCGCCCAATAACGGAGCAGGTCGACGAGTGATTTCATCAATTGGTTCACACTCCTTTAAGTAAGTAATGAATTTTCTGTTGTGTCAGATCAGAGATCCAATAAGAAGTGAGAGGTTTCAACCCCGTTAAAAATATCGAGTTTTTGGCTTTACTTCCAATCAATGTAATGCATGAAAGGAGGCGATGTCAACTAAATTCAGGAAAATTGTTACACAGGTCATTGCCCGAAAGGGAAACCACTACTTAAAGCAAAAACAGCACCCGATAAGGTGCTGTTTAACTTTCGGTAACAAGTTTATCTAACTGACGGAGCCGTTTTTGAAGAACTCCAACTGCCCTTTTGCACGCTCTTCGTCGATCACGCCGAGCTGCTGCGCCACGGCCACGGCAAACTCCACGTACGCGGAGCCGACGCCGGTGATGAAGCCCGGCGTGATGACCACATCTTCTTCGACTTGGTTGTCCCAGTTGAACAGGTCTTTGACCAGTTCGTTGTCCGGTTCTTCGTCCACGCGGAACTTGGCATCGCCAAGCACACCCGCATCGGCGAGCAGCACCGGGCCGCCGCAGATCGCCGCGATCCATTTGTCCTGGCGGCGGAACTCGACGACCAGCCGTTTCAGATGGTCTTTGCCGATCAGATCGGCCGGGTCGCCGCCCGGGATGATCAGCAGGTCGTAGTCGTCGACGCTAACGTCTGCCAACTGCACGTGCGGCGCGAAGCGCAGACCGCTGACGCCGGTCACGAAGTCGCACGGCTCGGCTGCCGTGGTGACGATCTCATATTGGCGGCGGAGTTGAATGCCCAGGATGTTAATTTCGAAATCTGCGAAGCCCTCATAAAGTAAAAACAATGCCTTCATTCTTGCACCTGCCTTCATTAAGTTCGTGCTGTTCCGATTATATCATTCGTTTGAAAATTTTGATATGCCATCTCCTTCAACAACTAGCAGGGTCTGCGGGCTAGTAAGCATGGGAGGTGAGCAAGCATGTCGCTCGATCTGGTCTCACAGGTCAAAAGCATCATGCATTTTGTGGAAGAAACGTGCCCTGGCCTTCCGCTCCATGTGGAAAAGAGCGGGGCGGTCTCCGCAGCCCCTGCCCTCTTGGTGGAGCATGTGCGCTCACAGGCCGCTCCGATGACGGCGACGGCCGTGCAGGACTCGTCGTGGTGGAAGATCACCTTTTTCACGCCCGACTACTGGGCGGGCAAACGGGTGGCAGGCGCGCTGAAAGACGCCTTGCAGCAAGAGCGCGAGGTGCCGGCGCGGCTGTTCGATTACAGCCACCCCGCCCCGGCAGCCGAAGCGGCGGCGACGGGCCGATTGCCCGCCGGCGTCTACCGCGTGCAGGTCAGCGGCGTCGGCCGCGACGGGGCGGAGAGCATGCCGTCCGCGCCGGTCGATGTGACGCTGGCCGAACCGGGCAGCATCCGGCTGGTCATCCCGCGCCTCGAGCACGGCATCGGCGTCTTTCGCAGCTACTGCGTCTATCTTGGCGGCAGGCTGGCGCTTGTGGCCGAGCAGGATGCGCTGGGCAACACCGTCTGCGCGGTGGACGAGCTGCCCGCACCTGACGCGGCCGCCCCGGTCGAGACGTCTGCCGTTCTGGAGCGCTACTTCTATGTAGAAGACGTGCAGAGCGTCACGTTCGGCGAGCGCGGCGAGCACGGCCTGTTCGAAGGCATCGTGCGGCTGAAGACGCGGCTGACCGTGCCGAAGCGGGCGGAATTCGCTGAAAAAGTGCTTCAAGTTTCGGCGGCGCTAGCGGCTACTAAGTAGGGAGGTGAGAGGAATGGAAGACATCAACGAAATCCCGGAGCAGAGCCGCGAAGCGGTGTTTCAGCTCCAAGCGATCCTGGAGGCCGATTCGTACGAGGTGCTGAACGTTGCTCCGTACGTGTTGAGAGGCGCGGTCGTCCGCGCCGGGCTGTCGGCGAACGATCTCGTGACCATGACCCAAATCAAGCAGGCGATTCAAGCATTTTTGCAGGCTCCGGCAAAGTAAAACGGAGCGATAACTCTCGGAGGTGAAGGTAAGATGGCAGGAGGAAAATGGACGATTCTCGATACTCTCGATCCGTCTCAACGTTCTGGTTTCTATATTAACTTTGTAGCAGATGCAGCAGCAGGTGTGCAGGCAGGCGTGCAAGGCGTCGTGGCGATCCCGGTCACTGCGCCGTGGGGTCCGGAAGGCCAGCTGGTGAAGATCACGTCCGATCTGGAATTTGCAGCGGCGTTCTCCCGTCTGGAGGAAGGCTCGGCGAAGAATCTCGTGCTGCAAGCGCTGAAAGGCGGCGCCAGCACCGTTCTGGCCTACCGCATGGCGGTCGGCGCAAAAGCTGCGACCGCGACCTTGAAGGCGGGCGCGACCGATGCGGTCAAAGCGACTGCCGTCTACACCGGCGCATACGGCAACGAGCTGACCGTCTCGGTCACCGATGCGGTGGCAGGCGCGAAAGAATTCAAGATCTTCGACGGTGCGAAAGTGCTGGAGAAATTCAGCTTTGACGGCACTGCGACCGGCCTGATCGCAGCGGTGAACGGCCAGTCCCACTACGTGGAGCTGACCAAGCTTGCCGACGGCACGTTCACCACGGCGGTCAACGAGCCGCTGACGGGCGGTGCATCCGGTCAGGCGGTGACCAACGCCGAGTATTCGGACGCGCTTGCCGTGCTCGAAGGCCATGCGTATGAATTCAACATTTTGACGATCGGTTCCGGCGAGGGCGACCTGCAGGAGACGGCAGCCGAATTCATCCGCCGACTGCGCGGCGAAGGCCACTTTGTGCAGCTCGTGCTCGGTCACAGCGCCAATGGCGATTTTGACGGTGCGAAAGCGGCAGCGCTCGGCCTGAACCACGAAGGCATCGTCTACCACAACATCGGCGTCAAGCTGGGCGGCAAGACCCTGACCCCGGCCGAGTTCTCCGGCCGCATCGCCGGCATGATCGCCGGTGCCGGCCCGGATGCCTCGATCACCTATGCGCTGATCGGCGGCATCGACGGCCTGGCCAACCTGCTCAACCACAACCAAATCCGCGAAGCCAACAAAGCGGGTCTGGTCGCCGCCTTCTACGACGGTGAGACCTACCGCATCGAAAAAGGCATCAACACGCTGACGTCCTACTCCGGCACGCAGCATGAAGGCTATTCCAAGATCAAGAACATCTCCGTCCTCGATGCGATCGGCAACGCCCTGACCATCTCGGCGAACAAAAACTACATCGGCAAAGTGCTCAACGACGAAGTCGGCCGCGATGCGCTGCTCGGCGCGATCCGCGCGGCGTTCGACATCTTTGAGCAGGGCCGCCTGATCCAAAAAGGCTCGCTGGTCGGCCTCGACCCGACCCGTCCGTCGGTCGGCGACCAAGTCTTCCTCGACCTGCGCGTCACTCCGATCGACGCGATGGAAGAAATCTATACAACGATCCGAGTGGGCCGCTAACGCGGTCCGCTCTCATTTCAGGAGGGTGATTCCACATGGCGATGAACGCAGGCTACGCGATTAACGGTTCCTTCGGCACCTTGTACGAAGGCGATACCTTTATGGCGAATTGCAAAAAAGTAGAAGCAAAAGTAACGATCGACAAAGAGGAGCTCAAGCTCTCCTCGACCCGCCGCACCGGCTACAAATCGAAAGGCGTCAAAGGCGAAGGCACGATCGGCCTGTACAAAGTCGACTCCAAGTTCCTCGAGCGCGTCACCTCCTACATGAGCAACGAGCGCTCCGTGCAGTTCGTCGGCCAGCTCCTCGTCGTGCTCGACGATCCGGAGTCTCTGGGCGTGGAGAAAGTGCTGCTCAAGAACGTCAAGTTCTGGGAAGTCAACTTCGGCTGGACGCTCGACTCGATCCTCGAAGAAGAGATTCCGTTCACCTTCGAAGACATCCAGATCTCGTCGGCGATCAAAGGCGACGCGACGAAAGCCCGTTAAGTTTTGAGCATCGCGTGACTATATAGAGGCTGGGAAGGGAATTTCGGTTCCCGCCCAGCCATTATTTTTCTAGGAGGCCACTAGCCATGAAAAAAGAAGAAACGAAATCCCTCGCCATGACCCAAGATCTGTACGTCGACCCGCTCGAAGCGCTGCTGTCTGTCGATGCGGACAAGTCCCCGGAAGACGATGTGTACTTGAAGCGCTTGAACGCGAAGTTTCGCGTGCGAGGCCCGAAGCAGTCTGAGTACAAAGCGACCTTGGAGCGCTGTGTGAAAGAGACGGGCAAAGGCAAGAACCTGCGCCGTTCGCTCGACACCGACATGTTCCAAAAGCTGCTCGTTCACACCTTCACCGTCTCCCCGAACCTGGCCGATCCGAAGCTGGCAGAAAAATACGGCGCGCTGGTGGCCGAAGAAGTGGTCGAGAAAGCGCTGCTGCCGGGCGAAGTCGACAAGCTGGCGGAGCGCATCCTGGAGCTGGGCGGCTACGGTGAAGACGACGACCTGGTGGAAGAAGCAAAAAACTAATTCGCGACGGGCACGGCGAGGCGGTGCTCCTGCACGCGATCTTTATCGAAACGGGCCGTTTCCCTTCCGAGGTGCAAAAGCTACCTCGCGGGGAAAGGGCCTTTCTTTATGCCTCGATCATTGTGGAGATGGAAAATCGTAGAAAAGCGATGAAGTAAGGAGGTGAATCTATGTCAGGAGCAACGGATTCTGCGCAAAGGTTAGCGGAATTGACACCGAAAATGAACGCGCTTAACAATGCAACCAACTATGCGGTTGGCAGCATGAGTAAACTCGCTTCCATTTCCTTTGATGCGCTCACTCAGTCGGCCAGCCGGCTGTTTGGTGTCATGAAAAGTGTCGGAGAACAAGCGGTTCAGGTGTCAATGAAGGTCGAAGTACAGGCGGCTACACTCAAAAAATATTATGAAAACCAACTGTACAACCAGTACAAGGCCCAGAATTTTAGCGATGACGACGCGAGGGATCTTTCAGGCGCACTAGCATCTGGAAAAGCGCAGAAACATTTTCAACAGGTAGAAGCGATCAGAGCCAACTCGCTGCTAGAAGAAGAGGATATTTTCAAAAGCCTCCTAATGGCGGAGCAACTGAAATCCCTGCAATCTGAAGCAGACATCAATAAAATGGTCGACATCGCTTCCGGCAGACAGACCGAGATGAAAAACGTGGTCGCAATGTTCCAACAGTTGGAGAATGGCGATTATTTTCGAGGATTTCAGAATGCTGTCGATCTCGGGGTCGACAAAGACGACCTAAAGAAGATATACAATTTTGAATTCAGCGGCCCTGGTGAGATGAACTTTGACGGTATCAAAGGTGCCGATAATTTGACCGATCAAGAAAAAAGCGCCAGAGCATCCCAGGCTGTTATGGAACTATTGGCCAAGAATAACATTGGCATGGCTGAGCAGCAGTCGAAGTCGATGTTGGGAACCTGGGGTACTATTCAACTGCGTCTCGAACAGATCTACCGACGCTCGATGGGGCTAGATGAGAGCGGCACGCCCAAGAAGGGCTCCATTTTTGATGACCTCTTGAAAGTCAGCAGCGCGGTGGAAAGTGCCTTGAAAAATGTCAGCAACTTGCAGGCGCTGACTGACCCCAACCTGAACATCTGGGAGAAACTCGGAGCGATCATGATGTCGCTGAAAGACCAGTTTTCCAACTGGTGGTACAGCGGTGGTTCGGAAACTGTCGAGCAGATCGCAAATGACATGGGCAAAGCGTTAGGCACGGGCATTACCGCTATTTTCAGCTCCGATATTTCTGCGGATAAAAATGTGTTCGTCTCGCTGGGCTTGACGATCGTCAAGGGGCTTTTGAAAGGTTTTGTCGAAGGATTCGACCTTGGTGCGATCATGGACTCCACCTTTGGTAAAATTGCACTCCTTCTTGGCGGTGGATGGTTGATAAAGAAGATGTTCACTCCAAAAGGCGACTTGCTTTCAGGTCTGATTTCAGGAGCAAAAGGTAAGCTCATTGACGGCGCCTTGTCCAAAATATTCAAAGATACCAACCACCCCAAGGAAATATCCGGGAAGATAGACACCGTTACGAGTCACCTTGCGACGATCGTCGGTCACCTGCAAAAGATCGTCGAATGCGTTTGCCGACATTGCGATTGCAAGCAGGCAATGAGTGGAGAATTGTCGGGCGATTCCAATAGCAATCGAAGGAATAGACGCAATAGAACTCGTAATCCAGTTGGGAATCTGCGCAGGAGAGTCGAATCTGACGACAGAAGGATCGCTCGAAATAATAGACGTGTCAATCTTGACGAAACGGTAAGGCGGACTGCTGGAAGGGACTCCGCAACAAGCAGAGCAAACGCCAGGTTCAATGCAGGTGGTACTTCTGGCACCAACGCAGGGGGCAACGTAAGGAACCAGACAGGCGGTACACCAAGCCTCCAGAGATGGGGAAATACGGGTGCTCCTCCAAGTCTTCAAAGCTGGGGCAATACCGGTGCTCCGCCAAGCCTCCAGAGATGGGGCAATACCGGAGCACCTCCAAGCGTCCAAAGGTGGGGCAATTCAGGCAGTACCCAAAGCATCCAAAGTTTGAGCAATCCTAGCGCTGCTCCAAGTATCCAGAGATGGAACATGGGAGCTCCCCAAACAAGTCCTTCCACATGGGGCAATGCTACGACAAACGCAATGTCCGGTGCAATGGCAAGCCCAAGGGCTAATCCAGGGACGAATGCAGGAGGCACAGCAACGAACCAAGCATTGGCAAACGCAAGGGCCACGACAGGAATCCAGGCAGGGGGCAATGCACCGACCAGTGGATTAACGAGTCCCGTGACTCCTGCAGGAACGAATGCAGGAGGCACTGCAACGACCAGTGCCATGGCAAACGCAAGAGCCGCTACCCGAACGAATGCTGTGCCCGGCGTGACGAGCCAGGCAAGTCCCCATGCGGGACCGCGGGTGGACATCCCCGAAGGCGGAAAAAGCTCGCTGCTGAAATCGTTTGCCAAAAAAGGGATCAGACGCATCCCCGGTGTGAGCACCGCATTGTCTGTCTTTGACATCTTTAAGGCAAAGGACAAGGCTGGCGCAACGATCAAAGCGGCCGGTTCCGGACTGGGAGGCTGGGGTGGAGCCGCAGCAGGCGCTGCGCTTGGGACGGCGATCTTCCCTGGCGTGGGTACAGTTGTCGGTGGCCTGATCGGCGGTATTGCGGGGGCAATGACCGGCGAAAAGGTCGGAGAAATCACATCGAAGAAACTTGATACAGAAGGATTTACCGCTCGCAGGAGTGCGAGTAGACTTTCCCCTTCGCGCGTCACGCCATCGTCTGGAACTGGCAGTATGGCGAGGGATTACAGAAGCTCGCTGAACAGCATGGAATCGTACAGCAGCGGGTTCCAGACATCGCTGACCAACGGCATGGGAACAACATTCTCCGGTCTGCCGGTGGTGGCGAACCAAGGCATGCTCGGGCTGCAGTCAACCGTTGGCGGTGGCTTCAATCGGATGATGGCACAGAGCAATACGCAGTTGTCCGGCATGAGCGGGATGTTTGGCACCAATTTTAATACGGCGAGCAACACGGCTGTGGCGTCGGTTGCGCCGCTTCCGGGAAAAATCGGCGGCATGCTGAACACAATTCCAGGGCTCGTCAATACTAGCGGAATGAGCTCGATCGGCGTTGGGATCGTCGGCAGCATCTCTGCCGGAATGCTCACCGCGCTCTCCGGGTTGCCTCCGATCGCGCAGTTACTGCTTGGCAATGCGGCAAACGGCCTGCAGCAAAGCAGTTCCAAAGCTCCGGTCCACTCATCAGACGAGCAGGAAGTGATGAACCGCCGAAAATATTATGCCTATCAATACCATGGCGGCGGCCTCGTCGAAAATGAAGGCTGGGCGATCCTCAAGCGCAAAGAGATGGTGCTCGACGAGAACCTCTCCTCCTTCATCCGCACCTCGGCGGCCACCTCGACCGGCCAGGGCGTATCCGGCAACAGCAGCGGGCCGGTCAACATCCAGATCGGCGCACTGGCGAACACGCTGCAAGTCCGCGAAGAGGCGGACATCCACAACATCGCGGCTGCGCTGTCCAATGAGCTGAAGCGCGTGCTGACCAACCAAGGCGTCTACAGCCAGGCGGAGGTGGCGAGATAATGTCGTACGGAACGGGTCAGATCGGCCCTTTTTTGTTGACCTATTGGGATCAGGTCGGCGTGAGCAGGACACTGGCGTTTCCTGTTGCGCCGGCCCAGATCAGTGTCAAATACGCTCATGAGTTTCAGGAGTCGAGCGTGCTCGGCCTCGGCCAGACCGCCTTTCGCGGCGGCGATCAGCTGGCGGAGCTTAGCTTCTCCAGCTTTTTCCCCCGCGATTATGACCGGACGCTCGTCGACACCTGGGCGTACAGTTCCCCGGAATCGTTGAAATCGCCGCAGGAATTCGAGCGTATCATCCACGAGATTCGCCAGGTCGGCAAACCGTCGCGCCTGACGATCGGCGGAACGTATTTCAACGCCGATGTGATGATCCGCACCTTCGATGTCGAGCATCGCGGCGGCGAACCGGGCGATGTCTATTTCACGATCACGTTCAAGAAACACCGCACGTTGACGGTGAAGAAAACAGACCCCAAGCAAGGCACTTCCTCGGGCAGCGAACGCCCGCCGAGCGCCCCGGCCCCAAAAACGCATACCGTCGTCTCGGGGGATACGCTGTGGGCGCTGGCCAAGCGCTATTTGGGCAACGGAGCCAAATACATGGAGATCTACAACCTCAACACAGGCGTGATCGGCAAAGACCCCAATCTGATCCGCCCCGGCCAAGTTTTGAAGCTCCCGCCGTCTGCCGCAACTGGCGCGCCGAGCGTCGCCGGGGCGAAATAGTAGGGAGGGACGAACATGCCAGTCATCACGCTTGACGATCGCAAACTGTTTGGCTACACGCTGGTGTCCTACAACGCCGCCGGCGTCAAAACGGAACTGAACTCGCTGGTTCAGGATTTCAACTGGAGCGGGGAACTCGACCAGTCTTCGATGAAGCTGGAAGTCAACCTCGCGCCGCATGAGGAGACCAAAACTTTGGTCACGCCGGGCGACCGTCTGGTGTTGTACGTCTTTCAGACCGACACCGACAAGACGATCCAGCTGTTCTCGGGAATGGTGGTCGAGAAGCAGATCCAAGGCGGGTATGCCGGGGTGACGCGAGTGGTCGCGCATGACCTGATGTACTTTTTGCTGAAGAACAGCGATGATTTCGTGTTTCGCAACATGAAGGCGTCCGACATTTTGAAGAAGCTCTGCGTGCAGTTTGGCGTGGTGGCCGGGGTGATCGACGACTCCGGCCACCGCATCCCAAGCCTCGTCTGCCGCAACCAGACGCTGTACGACATGGTCGTCAAAGCGCTGCAGATCACGCGTGACGCGACCGGGCAGAAATTCTTCCTGCGCGCCGACGCCAGCGGGATCATCCTGCGCAAAAAGCCGAAGGAACCGACGATGTGGGTGTTTCAGGAGAGTCATACGCTGCTCTCGGCCAACGTTTCGGAAAACATCTCGAACATGCGCAACCACGTCAAAGTGATCGGGCACGCGGCCAATGAGGAGCAGAGCCCGATGCTGGCCGAAGCGAAAGACGACGCCGCCATCAAGCGGTATGGCCGCTTGCAGGAGCTGCACACCGCTGAGGAAGACGGCAAAGACAAAGCGTCGGCGCTCTCGGTGGCGCAGACTGTGCTGAAAAAACTGAACAAGCCGGAGCGGACGGCCAGCATCCAGGCGGTCGCCGTGCACGGCCTGTATCCGGGCGACCCGGTACAGGTTTATGAGCGTCAGACGGGCTTGTCTGGCGTGTATTATGTGAAATCGATTCGCACCAGCGTCTCGACGGCCACTGCGACGGTCGACTTGGATCTCGTGTATGAGGATGAATAATGAGAAGGAATAAAGAGGAGGGAAGACGATGGGAGTGGGTGAATTGGCCGGGCTGATGGCAGACATCGCCAACCGGCAAGTCGGGGCGCAACTGCTGCCGGTCGAGCTCGGCACCATTCTGGAAGACATGGTCAACGGCGGCGATCTGCGCATGAAGCCGGACTCGATGAAAATCGATCTGTCCTACAAGCACAAAGAACTGCTCGTAGCTGACAACCTGATCTTGCGCAAAGGCGACCGCGTCGTGGCGGTCGGGATCAACGGCGGCCAGAACTACGCCATCCTCTGCCGCCTCAGCAAAAATCCGGCCCGGGCTGTGATTGGCAACGGCCAGTATCGGGCCGGGGATCGGACGGTGGTCGAATGAGCATCATGCCACAATTTCCTGCGCTGGACAACGCGTTTGACCTCGACGCGGCCGGGCAGGCAGCCGCAAACACGGGCAACAACCCGGTGTTTGATTATCAACGAGGCGAGTTCGTGTTCACCGCGACCGGACGAGTGGCGGTGTCCGAGGGGCTGGAGAGCCTGAAGCACTGGGCGAAAAAAGCGCTGCTCACCGCCCGCGACCGCTTTCTGGTCTATACGACCCAGTACGGCAACGAGGCACACGAACTGATCGGGATCGATCTGCCCGATGAGATTTTGTTTATGGAGCTGCAGCGCAACATCACCGAAGCGCTGATCTATGACGCGCGGGTGACAGCCTGCACCGATTTTCGCTTTGAGCGTCTGGCGGACCGCGTGATGTGCGACTTCACGCTGATCACGCCGCTTGGCGCCGAGGCGATGCAGTATACATTGGAGGTGAGCTAGCATGAGTGAAAAAGATCTGTCGGCCGTATTTCCCTATCAGGATCAGACGGAGGAAGCGATTCGCCGGCGGATGCTGTCGGCGGTCGATCCTTCGTGGGACCAGTCGGAAGGCAGCTTCATCTGGGATTCGCTGTCGCCGGCCGCCATCGAGTTTGCGCTCGCCTACATCCGGGCCAAGGAAGTGCTGCAGTGGGGCTTTGCCACCACCACTTTCGGCCCGTACCTCGACGCGCGCGGCGCAGAGCGCGGGATCTTTCGCCGCCCGGCCCAGAAAGCGGTAGGTGAAGTAACGGTGGAAGGCGCAGCGGGCGTCTACATCCCCGAAGGCACGATGTTCGCCACAGAAGCGGACGAGCTGAGCGATGAGAACCTGCAGTATTTCGTGACGACCGCAGACGGCACGATTCCGGGCAACAAAACGCTGACGCTGCCTGTGGCATGCACGAAAGAGGGGAGCACCGGCAACGTGCTGCCCCAAAAGATCACCATCGCCGTCAGCAAGATTTCCGGTCTGACCAAGATCGACAATGCCGACGCGATGAGCGGAGGGGTGGATGAAGAGACGGATGAGGCCTTTTTGAACCGCTATCTGAAGCATGTGCGCAACCCTGGCGCGTCGGGCAACATCGCGGACTACATCCGCTGGGCGCAAGAGGCGGACGCTTCGGTCGGCAAAGTGCAAGTGAGTCCGATTGCAGGTCAGCCTGGCCACGTGCAAGTCTTGCTCGTCGATTTGGAAGATCGGCCGGCCACTGCCGGGCTGATCAAAAAAGTGCAGGACTACATCGATCCGAACAGCGCGGGCGGCGGCGCGGGCATGGCGCCGATCGGAGCGAAGATTCATGTCGAGACGCCGACGCAGTTGGTGCTGTCGCTCCGCCTCCGACTGACCGTCATTCGCGGGTACGAGGAAGCCGGGGTGAAGCGGGCGGTGGTGCAAAACATCTCCAAATACTTGCGCACGCTCGTGCTCAACCCGGAGGATCGCTTCGTTCGCCTGTCCAAAGTGGGGCAGGCGATCATGATGACCGAAGGCGTGCAGGACTTTGACCAGTTGACGATGGCGGTCGACGGCGTGCCGGTCACACAAAACTTGGAGATCGCGGCCGATGCGATGGTCGTGCTTGCGGAAGCGAACGTCGAATGGCTGCAGGCAGGTGAGTGACGATGAGCGAACGTGAACGTGACGCCGTCACCCTGGCCAAGCTGCAGACGCTGATGTCGTATGCCCCCACTCACTACGGGCGTTCCGAACTCTATCAGCAGTTGATGGAAGCGAACGCCGTGGAGTCGGTCGCGATGCGCAAGATGCTGGAAGACGTGTTCGCCCAATTTTTCGTCGAGACGGCCACGTGGGGACTTGTCTTCTGGGAAACGGAGTTTGGCCTGATCACCAACGAGTCGCTGTCGTATCAGATGCGCCGGGCCCTCGTGCTGCAAAAGATGCGCGGGACGGGCACGATGACCAGCGAAACGATGGCTGCTATCTTGAGCTCGTACGGCGCGCGGACGGCGGAGATCGATCAGGTGTTCGAAAGCTACAAGTTTGGCGCTGTGCTGGTCGATTTCATCTTGTCGCCAAAACGTCCCGTCGACGACGTCCACGCCAGCATCCGCGAGACGATCAAAACGGTGCGCCCGGTGCATCTGGACTTTTGGATCGAATACCGGGAGCATGTCGCCGAGTCGTTCCGCGCCTGGTACAAAATGCGCACCGGGCGGGAGTATGCGCACAGCGATACGGTGCGCAGCGAGATGACCACACAGAATGAAGAGATGAAATTCGGGCAGACCGAAAAAAATCTGTTCCATTTGAACCACTCGACCATCGGCAATACCATGTTTGTTTCCAGCGAACTAAACGATGAGTCATCCACGTTCTTAGAGCGCTCGTTGGATCATGAACACTACGACATGCAAGGGAATCTTGGCCAGGCATTTCTTCTCAATGGCTCTCAGGTCAATGGAGCGAACCGGACGCTGCACGCGGCGGTAAGCGCTGAAGGAAGTTCGGAGCTGAGGCAGACAAGCAGTGAGCAGATGGGCTTGATTGCAGACGGGAAGCCGGCGGTGCTTTTCGGTGTAAACAGCTGGGAAGTTCCATTTCGAGCATGTGCAGATGCATACCGTTTCTCCTTTTCGAGACAGCCGGCTCGGCTGTTTCCAGAACGATTGGAAGAGCAGGCTGGAATGGAGCAGACACTGGCTGTTATCGAAGCGCATCCGCTTCAAGTTTTCGTGAGCCAAGCGGCAATATCAGTAGGGATGCTCAACGCAGCAGACGAAATGGATGTTGCGAAAGAGACCTGCAGTTGCGTGTTGTATCGGGCCGACCAAGACGGCGTGGAAACAATCTTGGAACAAAGAGCCCTGTAACGTCAGGGCTCTTTCATTTTCCTAAGGGAGGTTGACCTCATGAAACATGAAGAAACAAAAGTAAAACTGGCGATCGGCGATGTCACGATCCAAATGTACAAGGCAGACGGGACGGTGCTCAAAAAACAGGAGCTGCGCAACCTGATTGTCAAACAAGCGAGCGTTCTGATGGCCCGCCGAATGGCGCCGAGCGAGAATGTCGCCAACGGCTTCCAGTATCTCGCCCTCGGTAAAGGCGTTGGCACAGGCAATCTACAGGAACCGCAGGTGGAAAATCCGGATCTGTCAGCGCTGCGGGATGAAGTGTATCGCAAGCCGATCACGACGTGGCGCTATTTGAACAGCGACGGCAGCGTTTCTGCCGCTCCGACCCATATCTTGGAACTTACAACTGAGATTTTGGAGGGTGAAGGTGTGCCGCAGGAGGCGGAATCTGTGCCGTTTACGGAGATGGGGCTGTTCGGTGGCGATGCGTCGGGTGCTAAAGATTCTGGCTTCATGTTCAACCATAAAGTGTTCCCGGTCTGGAACAAGCCGATAGATGCCCGCTTGCGCATCGTCTGGAAGATTACCTTCTAAAGGAGGGCTGAGACGTGACCTATACGCCAAGATTCACCCGACCGCCGCAGGGCAATTATGACCCGGACAAAGCGTTCACTCAAATCCGGGCGGGCAGTGAGGCATATCTGCTGGAAGATGAAGTGAACGAAATGCAAGCGATCCTTCAAGAACAGGCTCGAAGTGTAGCACGAGACCTGTATCGGGACGGATTAAAAGAGCGACTGGTCGTCAAACGGGACACGAGCCGGGCGAACGTCTATCGCATCGCTCCGTTTGAAGTGATGGCAGACGGCGTTAGCGTCCGCGTAACGGGTATCAACACAACAGGCACCCCGCGAACGGAAGCGGATGGCGAAGATAATTTGATCCTGATTCCAGCACCGCCGTTCGACAGTGAGGAGGAGCGCTACGACCCGGTGCTGCTTGAAGTGTTTGAGGAGGAAGTGCATGCCGGTCAAACGTTGTACCGACACGGAGCCCAATCTAGCGATTTCACCATACCGAATGACCTCTGCGATAACCGGGTCGGCGCGGAAACTTCGCGCCGGATGCAAATGAAATCGGTATTGCGTGTGGTGGAGGATGACCTGAGTGACTGGCAATATGACCTGAACGGCAGCCCTCTGACCCATTCGGAAGGCTGGGTGTTCCGCTCAGCTGCGGGGCGCACTGTGATTTGGCTGTTCACTCTTGCTTATTTGCCGGGTCAACAAGGTAATGAGCATGTCTTCGAGATGGCGCGATTGTCAAGCCTGAGGGATAGCGTCATTCCCTCTGGTTTCATCAACACGCAGAAACTGGCGTACCAAGCAGTGACGTCAGATAAAATGGCCCCCGAAGTCGTCACCGCGGAAAAGCTGTCGAACGGCGCTGTAACGAGCAGTAAACTTGCCGCGAATGCGGTGAAAACCACGCATCTTGAAAATGCTGTGGTCACCGTCGACAAAATCGGCACAAATGCGGTCACGACATCGAAGATCGCCGACGGCCAGGTGACGATCGAGAAACTGGCGAACACAGCGATGAATACGTTGAATGACAGGATGGGACTGTCAGTTCCATCAGATGGATTTATTCCAATTCTGCGTTTCTTTCAGTGGTGGTCGGCGATCGGTAATTTTCCGGTCAAATGGGCGGGCGGACATTCGGCAGCAGAATGGGGAAGTCAAGTACTGCAAAAAGAGGGGCAAGCCTGGAAAGTTTTCGAAGGCATTACCTATATGAGCAGAACACATGCCACTTGGCAGGATAAAAAGATTCACATGTACATGGGGAACGCTGGCGCCTTAGCCGACAATGTCTCCATGTATTGTTTACAGAACATTACAAACACGACGGCAAGCGTTACGCCCAACGCGAACTATTCCAGTTATGCTGGTCAAAACGCGGCGGCAAGCGCATCGGTTGCGTACAAGGTTTTTGATCCGGCAGGGAAGCCGGAATTGACGGACAATTTCACGGAAACGGTTACGCTAACCACTACGAACATCGGCAGCGGTGGCTGGACGGTTCAAGTGCCAGCAGGACATGTGATGATTTTTATCTTGAAGTCCAGCCCATATTTGTCCTCAGGAAATCTGTACTACAACATGCATGAGTTGCTTGCCCCGATAAGCCAAATGCCAAACTTTGCACCCCATCTGCCTACGTATCGCCGTCTCTTAAACGGTAAATGGGACTAAATTGTGCTTGGAGGAGGGGAACTTCCCCTCCCTTTTATTAGGAGGTGACCTGGAATGACGAAACATCCTGTATTCAATCGGAACCCGAAAGGAAATTTCAATAAAGACAATCAGTTTACGCAGGTATTGATCGGCTCTGACGCCGTGTTGCTCGAAGATGAGCTGAATGAGATGCAAGCGATCCAAAGTAGCCGCGTTGATGAACTGTACGATCTTCAGGACTACGACGGTGGAAAAACAGGGCTGGATTCCAACTTTGTCTATGGGGAGACATACGCTCATGAAATTCCCGCTTTCACTGCAAAAGTCGCGGGGCACATGATTCGTGTGTCTGGCTATGGAAACACGGGACAGTTTTCAACTGTACCAGAAGACAGCAATATTGTGTGCTTGGCACCCATGCCGGAAGGACAAACTGAGCAAAGCGACCTGGTCTTTTTGGAAGTGAAGGAAGAAGTTCTGACGGGACACGAACCGCTTTTTCAACACGGCAATTTGGATGCTAACTATCGATTGGATAATAAGTTGATCGATCCTCGCGTTGGACATGAAACAGCTCGTCGCCTCCAACTTCGAAGCAAACTGCGTTTGTTGCCAAACGTTGGTGAACTTCCAGCTAATCAACCGTGGCCATCGGCAATTTTTGCACTCGACTCTGCACTAGACCCATTAGGCGGACGCTATGTGTATGACCAGAATGGCAGATGGCGCTCAGAGAACGGCTACTATGCGATCCCCATCGCCACAGGGGTGAAGTACAAAGATCGCTTATATGGTATTACTACAGCTTTGTGGCCTGAGTTGATTAAAACCTACCTGACATACAGTGAAAGCGGTGATCTTATACAGGTCGATACTCGGTTAGGAGGAGTCTTTGTGCTGAGCAGCACAAAGATCACTCATCGAGCCGAAGGGATCGATAAGGTTACAAATGTAAAGGACGGACGGGTGACAACTTGGCAATGCGCTTATGGATCGGTACCAGGCGGAGGAACTGGGATGTATGCAGTGTTTAAAAAGGAATCATAATTACGCCTAGAGGAGGGAGCTTCATGTTACAAATCGTGACCGGAAGAGTGACAGTCGGAGGCGGTGTGCGGCTTGCGAGGGAAGCGCAGCGACCGATTCTTGTGACAGACACCAAAACAGTCTCAACTGCAGGGACGGTCCTTGCAACGCTTACGGTACCGGCCGGGCAGACCTACCACCTCTCTGAAGTCAGCGTTGGCGGTGACACCGCGAACCGCATTGATGTTGTCATTCAGGGAAAAACGGTGCACACCATGTTCTACCCGGGGTATGGGATGCACAACAAAACTTACGCAGCGATGCCAAAAGCATATGGCGGCGAGACGATACAAGTGATCAGCCGGCAAGCGACAGCCGGGATGCACACGGCAACGATTATCGCTCACAAAGCAACTGAATTGTTCTAACATGTAGGGCTGAAGTGAGTTCCAACAAGCGAGGTGAAACACCCATGACGATCAACATCGAAGCGCTGAAACAGGGGTTGGATGATGTGAAGGAGCGGCAGTTGCAGTTTGAAAGCGAAGTGAAAGACGAACTGAGCAAAATCAAAGACACCCTGGTCGCCCAGGCGGTGGCCAACTCCCGCAATGAGACGATTCTCTCCTCGCTGGTCGAGGAGATCAAGAGCTTTCGCACCGAGTTTATGACCCTGCTCACCGAAAGCGTGAAGAGCACGAACAGCCAAAACAACGGCTGGCACGATCTGGCGGTCAAAGTGGTGATGAGCATCGTCGCCCTCGCTGCGGCTGTTTACGGAGGGTCCAAGCTATGAAGATCACCGACTTGCTCCTGACCAATCCGGACGCCCGCCCGCGCCGCCAGATCACGCCCAAAGGCGTCGTCCTGCACTGGGTCGCCAACCCGGGCACCACCGCGCGCAACAACCGCGACTATTTTCAAAACGGGGTCAGCGCCGCCAAGCAGAACTGGGCATCGGCGCACTATGTGGTCGACGACAAGGAGATCATCCGCTGCATCCCTGAAACAGAGATGGCCTACCACGTAGGAGCGACTTCCTACAATAAAACTGCGCTGCAGCGCTTCGCTACATCCTACCCGAATGACTGTCTGATCGGCATCGAGCTCTGCCATGCCGACTGGGACGGTCATTTTGGCAAAGGCACCTGGGCGCAGGCGGTCGAGCTCGTCGCCGACATCCTGCGCCGCTGGCAGCTGCCCGTCACGGCGATCGTGCGCCACTACGACATCACCGGCAAGGAGTGTCCGCGCCTGATGGTGCGCGACCCGGCTGTGTTCGCCGCCTTCAAGGCGGATGTCGAGCGCATCTTGCATCCGCCGGCCCCCGCTCGCAAACCGGGCCCGGCGCCTGACGTTCCGGCCGACCACTTCGCGGCCGCAGCGGTCGCTTGGGCGTACCAGCACAAGATCTCGGCGGGCACCGACGCCGCGAAGCATTTTGCACCCGACCGGCCGATCACCCGCGCCGAAATGATCGTGCTGCTCAAGCGCACCTATGACCTCCTGAAAGGAGGTGAATCCCAATGACCGAATGGCTTTCCTACCTCCAAGAGCCCCTCGTGCTGCTGTGCATCGCCGGGGCTATTGTTGTGCTCATGCTGTTCCTCGACGCCAACCACAACACGCACCGCCTGCGCCAGGCCCTCTTGCAGCTGATGCTGCAGGCGGAGAAAAAGGCGGCGCAAGGCCACTACGGCACCGTCAAAGGCTCCGACCTGATGGACCTCGTCGTCCAAAAGGCGGTCGCCGCCGTCGTCCCGCTCCTGCCGTTCTATCTGCGCCCCTTCTTCACCGAGAAGTTCGTTCGCCACATGGCCGAGCTGCTCTATGAAAAAGCGCACGACTATCTCGATGACGGGCAGCTCAACGCTTCGTTCGTCCTTGAGGAGCGCGATCAGGCGTAGCTCCTCACCCGGCCTGCCTCCTCAATGGGGCAGGCACTTTTTTATTGCAGATCGCATGAATATATATTATATTCAAAATGGGAACATAAGTTTGCAATATGGAATTGTAGAATTTATGGAAGGTGGCCGCGATGTACGACCTGAAGGACGTCTATGGCGAAACGGTGCGCGACCCGAACTTCATGAGCGCGACCAAGCAAGCGGTGTTGGCCGAGTTCAAACAGCGCAGCCTGGAGGCTGGATATCCGCCGATCGTCGCGGACTTTTTCCTCGAAGTTGAGGGGGCGGACCGTTCCGAGCAGGCGCTGTTGAAACTGTTCGGCAAAATGCGGGAACGCTGGGGGCAGGAAGGTCGCTGGTTGACCACGACAGAAGCAAAAGCGGACGGCTCCTGGCAGGAGATGCTGCAGACAGCCCGCGAGGTTTATGATTTTGAATAGTATTAAAGGGACCCCGGAAATTTAAGTGGGTCTTTTTTTTTGTAGCATTAAATTTACGGTTGTACTGTACGGCTAGATCGTTTAAAATAAGAACACACGTTCGTGTTTTTGTTTTTGTTCGGGGCAAGCTGCGTGCAGGAGGAACGAAATGGAGAATCAGACCAAACACCTGGATCAATTGGCAGAAGACTGTAAGCGTGGCACAGTTTCCTTTGAAGAAGTGGTGAACAAAATGCGCAAACGCATCAAAGCCATCGCGTGGCAGGCGGTCAGAGCCTACGAGCGATTCAAGCCCATGTACGATGTGGAGGATTATGAGAACCGCGTTTTGCTGGCGCTGGAAAAGGCGATCCGGGCTTGGGACCCGGAGCGCGAGGCGGGGTTTGCCACGTACTTCGAGCGGGTGGCGCAATATGAACTGAATGCGGTGCGCAAGGAGATGAGTGCTTTGTCCCGCCAGAGCAACCTCGACGCCTTCTCCGTCGAAGAACATCTGACCGAACAGGGCGGAGTGGTGCTGGTTGCCGCAGATGACAGTTTTCGGCGGAGCGAATTTTATGCGATGTTCAACCGCCTGCCGCTGACCGTCCAGCAGCGCACGATCTGCCTGCTGGTCATGCAAGGCTACAAAAACAAGGAGATCGCCGCCAGTCTCTGCATCACCGAAGCGGCGGTGTCGATGGCGCTGAAGCGCTTGCGTCCCAAATTTACTGATGCCGGACTGTCCGGATATTAACATACGTAACAACGGAAAAGAAGGCCGGTTCTGAATTTATGGAACCGGCCTTCTTTTGTGTTAATTCTGAGTCCCGCTTCGCCTATATAGGTAGCAGAAGGAACTAGCGAGAGGATGGGATTCACGATGAGTCAAAAGATCATTTTGCCAAACCAGCAGGAGATCGCCGATCTGAGCACGGCGGTGGCCGACAGCCAGAAGCGGCGCGATTCTTTGCAGCAGAGCCGCTATTGGAACGAGCCGATCTCGCGCGGTGAAGCGCAGCAGGCGATGGGGCAGATCGTCAACGATGCGCTGCAGACATTTCTCGCTTTTCTCGGCGAGAATTTTGAACTGACGGCGAAGTCGCCGCTGGGCGAACAGATCCTGCAAGAGCTGGAAGCGCTGGAAGCGGACGCGGGAACCGCTTCGGACGAGCCGGCCGATCACTGAGACGAACATCACGACAGCCAGAGGAGGCATTGATCATGGGCATGGTAAAACGCGACATCGACAAAGGCAGACGTATGGCAGACGTGATCGACTACGGGTCGACGGCAGCGCTGAAGACGGCGCTGCGTTCCCTGCACAAATTAAAGCTCGGCGCCGAACAGGGCTGCCCGACGGCGCAGGCGATCCTGATCGACCTGAAGACGGCGCTCGGCGAGTACCAAAGCGAGAAGGCTCGCGGCCGCGCGGCGGTGACGGAGCGGCAGAAAGAGGCGATCGTGCTGCACCTGATCGACGACCGCAGCATTCAGGAGACGGCCGAGCTGCTCGGCGTCGACCCGACGGCTATCTCGCACCGCGTGTCGTCCGGGCTGAAGCGGATAGTCCAGTTTCTGCAGACGGGGCGTGCCGCCTCATGATCCGCCGCCGACTCGGCCCGAGCCGCCCCGTCCGCACCCGCGAAGAGGTGGAACGGTATCTGCAGGACCCGAACCGCGAGATGACCGCCGAAGTCCTCGAGGAGCTCGCCGACGACCTGCTCGCCCCGATCTTAAAGGACAAGTCCCGCACCAAATCGGCCCGTCAGGAATACACGATCCTCTCCCCGCGCCAACTCGAACGCCGCTGGGAGCGGGAGGTGGTGTTCACCGCGCTCTCCAAAGGCGCGAAAGTCCTGCTCGGCTTGACGGTGGAAGAAGAATAGCAAAAAGCGGCCCGGTGCTGAACATATCCCTGTCAAGTAGACAGTGGGTAAACAAAGCACCCTCTATGCGACCTTATCTCGATATTCAATCGGGCTAAGGTCGTTTAGTTTTCGTTGAATTCGATCCTCGTTATAGAAACGAATATAAGCTTGAACTGCTTGCACGACTTCAGCTTTCGTTTTGAATTTGTTGATGTACATCAGTTCTGCTTTCAAGTGCCCAAAAAAGTTCTCGATGCAAGCGTTGTCCAAACAGTTTCCTTTTCGAGACATGCTTTGTGTTATATGATACTGATTGAGAAGATTTTTATATTGTCGAGATGTGTATTGGAACCCCTGATCACTATGAAGGAGGACTCCGGTCACATCTCTTTTTTTATTTGCCTGGTGCACAGTATGCAACACAAGTTTGAGATCGTTCTTCTGACCGATCCTGTATGCAACAACCTCGTTGTTGAACATGTCGTAGATAGCGGATAAATACAGGGTCTGATTGTTGAACTGAAGATACGTCACATCCGTGGCCCATTTTTGATTGGGCATAAGAGCTTCGAATTGACGTTTCAGATGATTCGGTGCTACTTCATGTTCAACCTTGCCAAAGAACCTCTTTTTCCGCCGGATCTTCGCTTGTACGTTTAACTCTTTCATCAGCCGATAGACTCGCTTGTGGTTGACAATGATGCCATGACGTTTTCGCAACCAGGCCCTTACTCGATAGTATCCGTATATCCCTCTCACCTCTCGGTGACATTCTTTGATAAGACGTTTCAGTAAATTGTCCTGACTTTGCTTGGTACTTTCCGTTTCTTGACGTCGCAGCCACTTGTAGAACCCGCTCCTCGAAACACCTGCCAACTTGCATAAGAGCATGACTGAATGCGTTTTGAGCATATCTCGAATGGCTCGATATGCTATTTGGATTTGTTTTCTTTTTCGTCCCCCTTTTGTAAGGCTCGCATCTTTTTTAGCAATGCAACCTCCGCCCGAAGTGCTTTCACTTCTTCCTCAACGGTCGCAAACTTCGTTTTTGGCCTGCCTTTGTGTGGAGATTTTGCCTTTCCTCGTCGTTCTTCCAAACCGACCATTCCATATTTATCGAAATTTCTTACCCACAGTTGGACCATAGTGTGGGAGGGTATTCCTAATAACTTCGCGATTGCTTTATACCCGATTTGACCCTTTTTGTACATCTTCACTGCTTGATACTTGAACTCGGAAGAATAGGTCGATCTTACCCGTGTCTCTTTCTCCATACAAAAAACCCCTCCTGAGTTAACAGTAGGGGTACTTTGTCCTGCTGTCTACACAGGAGGGATAATATCAGTGCTGGGCCGCTTCTTGGTGCGCTTCTGATGCGTAACGCTTCATCGTAACAGCGCTTAGTAACGCTTCACCTTCGGTGCGAAATGGTTCGTCATCGCGTCGGTCATCTGCTGCGCGCCGTTCGCCACGGTGGTGACGGCGGTGAGCACCGCTTGCGGCGTGGACGCTTTGAAGGAGACGTTCCAGTCCAAGGTGATCGTCTCGTCGCCGTGTTTCGGTTTGGAGACGGAGAAGGACGCGGTGTAATCGGTGACGCCTTCGAGGCCGGTCATGGTGTAGGAGTAGGAATCGGAGTTTTTCTTCCCCAACGTCTCGGTGATCTCGACCGTCTTCGAGAGCTTCAAGGTGCGGGTCTTGCCGTCGGCTGCGACTTTGAACGGCGCCCAAAACGGTTGGGCAAAATTGCAGGCGTAGTCGGCGACCGTCTTTTGCATCGCCGCCGGGAAGGTCCAGCTGCGCGACAAGGTGACCGGCTTGCCGGACGCTTGCACCGTGACCGGGATGTACAATTCCCCGAAGACGAGGTCGCGGATCGCATCGGTGTCCATCACGCCTTTGGTGTATTTGACCAGCCAGCGCGAGTTGGACGAAGTGCGGCTGTCTTCCTCCGCCAAGGCGAACTCGAGGTTGGTCTTTTTCGCCAGCGCTTTGAGGATCGGGTTGTCGCCTGCGCCGAGCTCCAAGTGGCCGCTGACCGTATGGCCGTAGTGGAGCAGGAAGGTCAGCCAGATGAACGTCTCCGGGCGCGGGACGTTGATCAGGCGCATGCGCTCGGCGAGCGAAACGGCCGCATCGACCGCCGCTTGCGACTCGACGGCGGAGTTGAACTCATGCTCCAGCGCTTTGCCGAGTTTGCGCGAACGGTTGACGAGGTAGGACATCGGATAGCCCGGGCACTCGAACAGCTTGCGGTCTTGCTCCGGCATCGCGTCCATCACCCATGACGGAATGTTTTGCACCCCGTCAAATCCGCACGGGCCGCGCGAGGTGGAGATGCGCTGCAACGGCTCCATCTCCATCATCGTCAAGCCTTGGTTGAAGATCTCGCGCTTGAACAGCAGCTCCGGGTCGTCCGCGTTTGCACCGCCTGCCGGATCGGCAAACAGCGCCATGATGAACGGGTCGATCGGCTCGCCGTCTTTCCAGACCAGATGGTTCTGGCCGTTCAGGAACGGCTTCTGCCCCTTTTTCTCCAGCAGGTCGAGGCGCAGCTTGCGGTCCGCGCCGAGGATGTCCTGCGGCGTCAGGTTGAGCAGGTCGAGGAAACCGTCGACGCGCAGTTCCGACTGCACGCCCGAAGTCTGCACGGCGCCAAGCGAGTTCATCACTTGCAGCGGGACGAAGCCGGCGTTCGCTTTGCCGTTGGTGACGACGAGCGACACCTCTTGGGCGTTGACGCCAAGCTCCGGCACGTCTTTTTTCGGGCCGCGCACGATGTCGTGCTTCTTGTCGTTGTGCTGCCAGACCAGCGCGCGGTCAAAACGGCGGTTGCCGTCGGCCGGGTGCAGCATGTGCGTGCCGGTCGCGCCCACTTCGTCGCTCGGCGGGTCCGGGTCGGTCGCCAGCTGCACGAGGCCCCAGCCGGAGAACTTGATCCGCAGGGCTAAAGTCTCTTCAAACAGCGCCGGAATGGTGGTCGGATCTTCTTCGTATTTGCCTCCGTCCGGATGCTTCTGCTGGTAGGTCAGATCGGGCATCTGGTTGGAGTAGCCGCCGTGGACGCGGAACGGGAACTGCTTCTGGAACTCGTCGAGCTGGGAGAGGGTGGTCAGGCGCGAGAGGATCATGTCTTTCGTGTTTTCGTCGAGCGTGACGCCTGCCAGAGCTTCCTTTTGCGCGGCAGCCCAGCTCGCGACATCGCTCAAGACGCGCACCGCCAGATAGTCCATGCGGGCGTTGACGTCCTGCGAGCGCTCGGTCTGCGTGTAGATGCCGTGCAGCTGCTGGGCGTGGATCGGCAGCAAGGGCAGGCCGGCCGGGTCGAGGCGGAACATGTCCTGCAGGTTGACCGGGAAGAACGAGGCCAGTTCGAGGAACGGGCGGATCGCCAGCGACATCAGCGGCCACGAAGCCAGCATCTCGATCGCTTGGCGGCGGGGCTTGTCCGCGTCCCAGTGCGGGATCTCATACATGCGAGAGAGCCAGGACAGCATGACGAGGTACGCCGCGTTAAAGTGCGACGGGAGCTCGGATGTGATCTGCTTCAGGCGCACGTTGTCGTCCACGTACAGCTGCTCGCGGACCGCTTCGAATTCCACGCCCGACGCTTGAGCCAGCGCTTTCTCCTGCTCCAGCTCGGTCATGATCAGCACGAAGCGGTAGAGGTGCGAGTTGCGCAGGCGCTCGCCGAGGCGGACGATCGGCGTCGACGGATTGCGGCGGTTCGGGTCGCGCATCACTTTGGTCAGGTAGTTGCGCGTGCCGCCGATCTGCTCCACTTTGTCGAGGAACTCCAGCGCTTTGCTTTCAAAATTGGACGCGCCTTCGCCTTCTTCGACGATCTCTTTGACGATGTTTTCAACATGCTTGTAGTTGCGCAGCGGGTTCTCGATGTTGCCGCGGGCAAAATGGTTGAAGTTCATGTCGCGGTTGATCGGGCCGATCGGCAAAAAGCCCTCTGCTGCGTGGGCCGGATCGAGCAGTTCGTTGTTCAGGTCGCGGTTGTTGTTCTCGACCCAGTTGAAGTCGAACGCCTGCTGGTAGAGGGGCAGGATGCCGCGCAGGTAGAAGTCGGCGATCGACTGGAAGCGCAGTTCTTCCACCGACGGCAGCCCGACCGCTTTCATCGCCGCAAACACTTTTTGCTCGACTTTGTCTTCCGGCGCGAGCGGCGTCAGCAGGTTGTAGAGCTGGTACAGCTTCTGCTTCAGCTCGGCGCGGCGGTCTTCCTTATCGATGTGATAGAGCATGCTTTCGAAGCGGTAGTCCAGCTCGAAGTCATACAAGCGTTTAAATAATTGCGAAGCCGATTCGCCAAACGGGTTGTCGTCCTGCAGGGAATCGGTCGATTCGTAGAGCACGAAGCGGCGGATGTTTTCGAGGCTCAAGCCGCTGATCGGCACTTCCACACCGTTGCCGCCGTCGACGTTCTCGCCGGCGATCTGTGCTCTCCAGTTCGGGATCACCCAGTTGCCGCTCTGTGCGCGCTTGGGCAGGCCGAAGCTCGGTGCTTCGCCGAGGCCGCGGAGCAGGCACTCGACGTAATGCAGGTGCAGCATCTCTTCATGGGCGACCATGAGGATGCTTTGCTTCCAGGCGCGCGCCCGTTCGAACTGCACGGCGCGGCGGCGGTTCGGCTTGCCGGCCGCAAGGGCGAACTCCTGCGGCGTGCTTTTAATCGAGCAGGCCGTATAAAGGTAGGCATCGAGCAGACAGTGTTCGAGTTCGGCCGCTTCGTGCAGCAGATCGACCAGCAGTTTGCGTGCCTCTTGGTTGTCACTCATCGTCTAGAAGTCCCTCCTTTTGTCCTTTTAATTCAAGTTAAATCTAGCATGTGTATATAAAGAATACAAGAAACAATTTTGTATATAGTTTAACTTTATACATTATGTTAGTATATACTTGAGGTAAGTCTGATTAACCGGAGGAAAAAGGATGGATCTGACCGATTTACAGGGGATTATGGAGCAATACCGCGCCTTTGGGCCGCTGCCGGGGATCTTGCTGGCGCTGCTGGAGACGTTTTTTCCGGTGTTGCCGCTGATCCCGATCGTGATGGCGAATGCGATGGCGTTTGGCTTGTGGGAAGGATTCTTTTATTCGTGGATCGGCGTCAGTCTGGGGCAGAGCCTGCTCTTTTTGCTGGTGCGCCTGCTCAGCCACCGGCTGCGCGACCGGATGCTGCGCAAGTATAAGGATTCGGGGAAGTTCCTGAAGTGGATTGAGGAGAAGGGGTTTACATCGGTCTTTATTCTCTGTGCGTTCCCGTTCTCTCCTTCGACGACGGTGGCGGTGGTCGGCGGGCTGACCACGATCAGCATCCGCTCCTTCATTCTGGCGACGTTCGCGGCGAAAGGCGTGATGGTGTTCATCCTGTCCTACATCGGGCACGACCTGCCGTCGTGGATCGAGCATCCGTGGAAATTCGGCGTGGTCGTCGCCTTGATGATCGGACTGTGGTATGGCGGAAGATGGGTGGAGAAGCGGGGGAAAGGAAAATATGCGGAACGGGCGGCCCTATAAGGGCCGTTTTTTGCATTTCCGGCGCAGTTTTGCGATGATGGAGGGAGGGTTGGGACGAGGTTTCACAGATGCGTCACAGATTTGAAAAAAGATAGCCCGATAGAGTTATGTAATCCCCCTGGCCAGTCTGGTATCATTGCCCTTGTACGCAGGAGGTGCAAAAGATGAAACGAATAGCATGGATCGCTGCGCTGCTGACGGCAGCTGCACTGGCAACCGCAGGCTGCGGGACGGACGGTGGCACAGATCATGCGCAGCATGGGACGGGCACGACGAAGCCGCAAAAGCTGAACATCGAGTTCACCACCACGCCAAGCCCTGCCAAAGCGGGCGCTGAAGCGGAGTTGGTCGCGACGATCGCGCGCGCCGGTGAACCGGTGACAGATGCCAAGGTGGAATTTGAAATCTGGCAAGGCGAAGGCGCTCATGAGACGCTGAACGTCAAAGGCGGCAACGATGGCCGCTATGCGCTGAAGAAGACGTTTACAACTCCGGGAACTTATCAAGTGACGATACACACAACAACGAAAGAACTGCATCAGATGCCGACGGTCTCTTTTGAAGTAGTACAATAGGTTGGGAAAAGCGGAGGTGCTTGGGTGAGAGAGTATCTGTTTACGATCTTCGGGTTTGGGATTCCGTCGCACTCGGTGATCTCGGCGCTGGCGATTCTGCTGGGGCTGGGCGTCACCGCGTATTTTGCCAAGCTGGCGGGGCGGGACCCGGAGAAATTGAGCGACATGGCGTTTGCCGTGATCTTGGGCGGCCTGCTCGGTGCCCGCTTGTGGGAAGTCCTGTTCTTCCAAGGCGCGTACTACCTGTCGCATCCGCTGCAGATCTTCGCCGTCTGGGACGGCGGGATGTCGGTGCAGGGCGGGCTGATCGGGGGCATTTTGACCGGGGTCTGGTATGTGCGCAAGCTGAAATGGTCGTTCTGGGAGACGGCCGACCTGTTCGCGCCGGGCATGATCATCGGCCAGGCGATCGGCCGCGCCGCCTGCTTCATGAACGGCGACGCCTACGGCGCACCGACGAACAGCGGCTTTGGCATCGTCTATCCGGAAGGCACCAACGCCTACGCCGAATACGGGGATCAGCCGCTCTGGCCGGCCGAAGTGTTCGAGAGCATGTGGTGCATGGTCGTGTTTGCGCTGCTGATCCTGCTGCGCTTCCGCCCGCTGCCCAAAGGTCTGATCTTTGTGATCTATGTCGCGCTCTACTCGATCGGACGCTTCTTCCTTGAATACCTGCGCGGCGATACGCCGGAATATCTCTTCAACTGGACAGCAGGCCAATGGACCTCCGTCATCGCCATCCTCGTGACCTTGGCGCTGTGGGCGGGCACGCGCCTGCTGACGAAGGAAAGGGCTGTGAATTGATGGAAACCGCACAAAAACGCAACAACCTGTTCTGGAACGGGCTGATCGGTCTCATGATCCTCGCCTTTATCGTCGGGGTCGCCTACTGGTTCTGGTCGGGCTACACCAAGCTGCCCGTGCTGAACCGCGCTCCCAACTTCACGCTGCAAAACCTCGCCGGGGAGAACGTCAACTTCACCGACTACAACGGCAAAGTCCGCCTCGTCGAGTTTATCTACACCAACTGTCCGGACATTTGCCCGGTCACGACGGCGAAGATGGTCAATCTGCAAAAAGACTTGCAAGAAAAAGGCATCTGGGCTGACAAAGTCCAATTTGTCTCCGTCACGTTCGACCCGGAATATGACACCGCCGAAGTGCTGCAAAAACACGCCGATGCGATGGGCATCGACCAGAGCGGCTGGACGTTGCTCCGCGGCACGGTAGAAGAGACGCAGAAGGTCGTGGAAAGCTACGGCAACTTCGTCGAAAAGCAGTCGGACGGCACGTTCATCCACGCCACCCGCTCGCTGTACCTGGTCGACGCGAAAAACAACGTCCGCAAAGTCTACTACATGGGCGAAGAGATGCCGATCGATGAAGTGTTACACGACATTACCAAATTAGCAAAAGAGTAGCCCTCTGAACGGGCAACCGTACAGCCGAGCAAGCGTGGCAAAACACGGCTTGTCGCTTGCTAGGAGACGGTGAAGCTCTGCATACGCCGATTCCGCTGAAGGGAATCGGCTTTTTTGTTCGTCCGAAATAAGGTAGAATGCTGTTATTGATTGCGATGATGCGGAAAGGACGACACTATGGACTACATCTCAGCGCTGATAATGGGTCTGGTCGAAGGCTTGGCCGAATTTCTGCCGATCTCCTCGACCGGGCATCTGATTTTGACAGGAGAACTGCTCGGCGTGACCGGCGAAGCGGTGAAGACGTTTGAGATCTTCATCCAGCTCGGCGCCATCCTCGCCGCCACCGTGCTGTACTGGAAACGCATCCTCGGGCTGTTCGGCATTCGCGTCGCCAACGCCCCGGTGTACAAGATCAACCTGCTTCATGTACTGCTTGGCATCGTGCCGGCACTGACGGCCGGCTTTTTGCTCCACGGCTTCATCAAAGAAGTGCTCTTCTCGCCGGAGACGGTGCTGATCGGACTCGTCGTCGGCGGCGTGCTGATGATCGTCGCCGAGAAGTTCGCCGATCGCCGCGAGATCAAGGCGCACACGATCGACGAGATCACCTACCTCCAGGCGTTGCAGATCGGTCTGTTCCAAATGCTCGCCGTCTGGCCGGGCTTCTCCCGCTCCGGTTCGACCATGTCGGGCGGTCTGTTCTTCGGGGTGCACCGCAAGGCTGCGGCCGACTTCTCTTTCTTCATCGCCATCCCGATGATGGTCGGCGCGACCGGGTACGACCTGCTGAAGAGCTGGCAGTACCTCTCCACAGACGACATCGGCTACTTCGCGGTCGGCTTCATCACCGCTTTTGTCGTCGCCCTGTTCGCGATGGTTGGCTTCCTCAAGCTGCTCGAGCGCGTGAAGCTCACCTGGTTCGCGATCTACCGCTTCGTGCTGGCCGCGCTGTTCTGGCTGTTTCTGCTGTAGGCGCAAGCAACGAAAAGACCTTCGCATAATTGCGAAGGTCTTTTTTGCGTCCAATAACCGAACTTGTCCTACATCCTCTACGACTAAGGTCTTACTCGAAGATTCAACTGAGGTACATTAAGAGACTTTGAGATTTTCCGTAAGATAAAGACATAGAAAACAACAACACACACGAAACACGAAAGGAGTGAAACAAGATGGGCGGTTTGATAAGTTTCCTGATCTCCCTGATGTTCTTTTACTTCGGGGTGAAGAAATACAGACAGAACAAGAAGGTGCGCGGCGTGATTCTCCTGCTGCTCGGCCTGATGTTCACAGGCGGCTGGCTCCCAGCGCTGATCGGCATGGTGTTCTCGCTGGTGTTCACCTTGGCCCTGCTCGCAGGCGGCGCGTACATCGTGCTCAAGCTGATCAACAAACTGAAGCACACCGAGCCGGTGTACACCACCACCTCTTCCACCGACACCTTCACAGGCTCGGTCAAGACGGATAACGGCTTTGAAGACGACTGGAAAGCGTTCCTGAAGAAGCAAGGCAAAAACTAATCTGACAAACGACACCACCCCTAAGGAGGAACCACACATGTTCAAACGCATTGCCAACCTCATCTCCGCAGCGATCCACGAAGGCCTCGACCAAATCGAAGACCCGAAGATGATGCTCAACCACACCCTGCGCAACATGGAAGAAGAGATCTCCAAAGCGCGCCACGCCATCGTCAAGCAGCAGGCGCTGACCGTCTCCTACGAACGCAATAAGGAAGAGGCGCACGCCCTGCAGGACAAGCGTCGCCGCCAAGCGGAGCAGGCGTTTAACTCCGGCGAAGAGAACCTCGCCCGCAAAGCGCTCGGCGAAATGAAGCACTACGAAGCCCGCGCTGCCTACTTCGGCGAACAGGCCGACCTCGCAGCCGAACAGACCCGCGAGCTGAAAGAGCAGGCGTCGCTGCTCGAACGCCGCTATCAGGAGCTGAAAGACAAGAAGCATGCGCTGATCGCCCGCGCCAACGTGGCGCAAGTCAAAGAGCGCATCGTCACCGCGCTGCACAGCATCGACACCGACAGCTTCGTCCGCGAGTTCCAGCGCTTTGAAAACAAGATCCTTGAAATGGAAATCAAAGCAAACACAGGCTCCTCCTCGACCTTTGACGAACTGAGCTATGCCCGCTTCGAATATGCGGACGAGGTGGAAAAGGAACTGGAGCGCATGCGCGGGGAGAAAGTCTCATAACTCCAGGCGCGTCGCCGCAAAAATCGAGAGGGTGCCCAAATCATGGGCCCCTTCTTGTGTTTTTGGTTTATAATAACAGCTAGAAAGGGGGGTCACCTTGTGCGCCTGCCTCAAAATCCATTATTTTTAGTGGTTGCCATCGTACTCATCATCATTGTGTTAAGCGCCTTGGGACTGTTTCTCCCGTTTCTGCTCGGCGCGGTCGGCTACTGGCTGTATCGCAACCGTTCGAAAAAAGCGGGTCTGGTCTTGATGGTCATCGGCGGCGTGCTGGCTGTGCAGCAGCTGTCGAACGCCAATCTGATCGGCATTGTGATCGCCCTCGGCCTGATCTACGTCGGCTACAAGCTGATCAAAAGCCAAGAGCGCAAGCGTCCGGAAGACGTGGTGATCGACTTAAAGAAAGCACCCGTAGACGAACCGTCAGGCGAGGAACAGCGCCGCGCTCAAGGGCGGGGGAGACACGGTGAGCCAGGCAGCGGGTTCCGCTCCGCTGCCGGCGGCGATTTTCAATGGTCGAAGCACTCGTTCAGCGGGTCGCTCGTCGGCACGCTGCGGATGCTCAACCATCCGTTCGATCTGGACGGCCTGAACGTCTCCTACGGCGTGTGCGACGTGAAGATCGACCTGTCGAAAGCGATCTTGCCTGAAGGCGAAACGACCATCGTCATCGCCGCGCTGATCGGGGACATCGACATCTATGTGCCGTACGACCTCGACGTGTCGGTCGCAGCTTCCGTCTCCGCCGGCAACCTCGAAGTGCTCGGCACCAAGCAAGGCGGCCTCAACTGCCAGATGGAAAAAACGTCTCCGGGCTACTCCAGCGCCTCGCGCAAAGTGAAGATCTCCATCTCGGTCCTGCTCGGCGACGTGGATGTGAGGTGCTTATGAGCCGGAAGCTGACGAACATTCAATGGCGCATCACGCGCTTTACGCTCGGCGTCAGTCTGCTGGCCGCGTTGCCTGCGCTGACGCTTCTTGTGGTGTATGTCAAGCTCGACGTGATGAAAGTGCTGACCGAGCAGTGGTTCGACATCCCGGTGATCTTGATCGTCCTCGCGATGATCGTGCTGCCGGGGATCGTGTCCGGGTTCGCGTTTGGCAACGGGCTGAAACAGCGGCTGGAAGAGCTGGTCGAAGCGACGCTGCGCTATGAAAAAGGCCAGTTCGCGCACCGCGTCCCGGCGCTTGGTGACGACGAGATCGGGCTGGCCGGCGACCGGCTGAACGAGATGGCGCAGCGCGTGGAGAAGCAGGTCGCCTCGCTGCAGCGCCTGTCCACCGAGAAGGCGGAGATGCAGGATCAGCTGAAAAAGTCGGTGATCCTCGAAGAGCGCCAGCGTCTGGCCCGCGAACTGCATGACGCGGTGTCACAGCAGCTGTTTGCGATCTCGATGATGTCGTCCGCCGTGCAGGAGAACCTGACCTATACGGAAGAAAACAAGATCCATCAGCAGATCACGATGATCGAAAAAATGGCCGGACATGCCCAGAAGGAGATGCGCGCCCTGCTCTTGCACCTGCGTCCGGCGACGCTGGAAGGCAAAGGCTTGCGCGAAGGGCTGGAGGAGCTCCTGCAGGAGTTTCAGGCCAAGCAGCCGATCGACATCCGCGCTGAGATCACGGAGATTCCGCCGTTGTCCAAAGGGGTGGAGGACCATCTGTTTCGGATCGTCCAGGAAGGCTTGTCGAACGTGCTGCGCCACTCGCAGGCCACTTCGGTCACAGTGCGCGTCGGAGCGATCGATTCGCAGGTGTTTCTGCGGATGATCGACAATGGAGTCGGCTTCGAGATGAACGCGCAAAAGACGTCCTCCTACGGCATGCAGATGATGCAGGAGCGGGCGCATGAGATCGGCGGGGTGCTCGACCTGATCTCCGCGCCCGGCAAAGGGACGCAGTTGTCGCTGAAAGTGCCCATCATTGAAAAGGTTCCCGCGTTGGAGCCGGAAGGAGAGCAGGAACGATGATCCGCGTGTTGCTGGTAGATGATCATGAAATGGTGCGCATGGGCTTGTCCGCTTATCTGGAAGCTCAGCCGGACATCGAGGTGGTCGGGGAAGCGTCGGACGGACGGGAAGGCGTGCGCCTGGCGGTGGAGCATCGCCCGGATGTGATCCTGATGGATCTGGTGATGGAAGGAATGGACGGGATCGAGGCGACAAAAGAGATCAGTCGCCTGCTGCCCGACCCGAAGATCATCGTCCTGACCAGCTTTTTGGACGATGACAAAGTATACCCGGTGATCGAAGCGGGTGCGCTCAGCTATCTGCTGAAAACTTCAAAGGCGCAGGAGATCGCCGAAGCGATCCGCTCCGCCCAAAAAGGCCAGCCCGTGCTGGAAGCGCAGGTGACCGGCAAAGTGCTCTCCCGCATGCGCCGCCCCGATGAGGCCAAGCCCCACGAGATGCTGACCGCCCGGGAACTGGAGACCCTGCGCCTGATCGCCGAGGGCAAAAACAACCAGGAGATCGCCGACGAGCTGTTTATCGCGGTGAAGACGGTCAAGGCGCACATCACGCAGATTCTGGCCAAGCTGGAAGTGGACGACCGCACACAGGCGGCGATCTACGCCCATCGCAATAAACTGGTGGAATAAGAGATCCTGTACGGGCAAAAGGTGCGGGGTGACAAAACTTGGTCTGTAAAGACCAAGTTTTTTTATTGTCATTCCGCTTGATTAAAGTTACTGATATTTGTAGTATTAATGCAAGATACTAAACTCTTGAAATAGTAGGTGACCGCATGAAGACTCAATTGACTGAGCTCCAGCAATCCTTGAAGGATGAATTCCGCGCTTTTGCCGACAAGTATGTGGGGCCGTACGCTGCCCTGAACGATCGCGAAGAGCGGTTGCACGAATCGATCATCCCCAGCATGAACGAACACGGCTACCTCGGTTCGATGCTGCCGGCCGAATATGGCGGCTTGGGCTATGACAACGTGACGATCGGCGCGCTGAACGAAGAGCTGGGCCGCGTCTGCGTCTCCGCCCGCGTGCTGCTGACCGTCCACGGCATGGTCGCGCTGGCCCTGCTGCGCTGGGGCACCCGCGAGCAAAAAGACACCCTGCTGCCGAAGCTCGCCAAAGGCGAAGTGATCGGCGCCTTCGCCCTGTCCGAGCCGGAAGTGGGCTCCGACGCGAAAAGCGTGCAGACGACCGCCGTGCTCGACGGCGATGAATATGTGTTGAACGGCCGCAAGAAGTGGATCTCGATGGGCGGGATCGCCGACCTGTTCCTCGTCATCGCTTCCTATGACGGCAAGCCGACCGCATTCCTCGTCGAAGGCGACCGGGCCGGTTTTTCCCGCACCCCGATGAAAGGTCTGATGGGCTCGCGCGGTTCGGAGATCGCCGAGCTGACTTTTGAGAACGTCCGCATTCCGAAGTCGAACCTCGTTGGCCGCGAAGGCATGGGCTTGACCGGCGTGGCTCTGTCTTGCCTCGACTATGGCCGCTACACCGTCGCCTGGGGCTGCATCGGTCTGGCGCAGGCCTGCTTCGAAGCGAGCGCGACCTACGCGAAGCACCGCCACCAGTTCGGCGCGCCGATCGGCGAGAACCAGCTGATCCAGAAGATGATCACGGAGATGGTCGTGCAGATCAGAGCGGCGCGCCTGCTCTGCTACCATGCCGGGTATCTGAAAGACATCGGCGATCCCGATTCGATCATGGAGACGTGGAACGCGAAATACCTCTCTTCGGTCATGGTCACGAAAGTCGCAGCCGACGCCGTGCAGATTCACGGCGGCAACGGGGTGCACCCCGACTATCCGGTGGAGCGCTACTACCGCGACGCGAAGATCAACGAGATCATCGAAGGCTCGACGCAGATCCACGAATTCCTGATCGCGAAAAACGTATTGCGCACCATGTAAGCAAAAGAGAGACCTTTGCAGCCGCAAAGGTCTCTCTTTTCTCTAATTGCAAAGCGGTGCGACCAGTCCGTCAGATCCTGTGTACACATAGGTGTCGGAGATGTATTGGCCGGTGCCGATGCGGTTCCAGATGTTCGAAGTGCCGTAGGTGCCGGTGACGGTGGTGCCGTAGGTTTGGCAGTAGATGCGGACTTGCGCGCCGTCAGCGACGGAGCCGACGATCGAGTAGCTCGTGCCCGGGCCGGAGCGGACGTTCACGTTCGCGCCGTTGGTGTTGACGGTGCCGTTGGCGTAGGAGCCGCCGCAGGAGTTGTTCGAGGTGTAGTTTTTCGTGCCCCAGTACAGCGCTTGGGCGCCGTTGAAGACGATCTTCTGCGCAGTGCCGTTCAGGCGCTGTTCAAAGTGCAGGTGCGGGCCGGTCGAGCCGCCGGTGGAGCCGACGGTGCCGAGCTTTTGGCCTTGGGTGACCGACTGGCCGACCGAGACGGAGAACGCGTTCAGATGCGCGTAGTAGGTGGTCCAGCCGCCGCCGTGGTCGACGACGACATATTTGCCGTACGATGTGCTGCCCAAGTCTTTGACGGTGGTGACTTTGCCGGCTGCCGATGCGACGACCGGGTCGCCGAGGTCGTCGGTGCGGTTGAAGTCGATCGCGTTCGCCGGGCTGTGGTCGGAGCGGGTCTGGCCGCTCCAGACTTGTCCGCACGGGAACGGCAGCTGGAACGCCGGCGCTGCGGACGCTTCCTGCGGTGCGAACGTGATCAGCAGACCGAAGATCAGGAACACCGGGAAGAACAGAGATTTCATAAATTTCTTCATGTGTAGGGGCCTCCTCTATCATTTGTAGTGGTCTATACCACAATTCTGATTATATATTAAAATTATAACTATATCAATAATATATTTTATAATTATTAATTGAAGGTTCTTGCGGATTAATGTCGAATATTGCCAGTATTGCAAATTCCATGAATCGTGAAAGGGGACGTTGGGGTGAAGGGTAGGAAGCAAGCGTGGCTGTGCGTGATGGCGTTGTCGCTTTTGTCCGCACCGGCGGTCGCAGATGCGGCATCTGCCAAGATCAACATCAAGATCGACGGTCAGGCGCAGACGTATGACACCGCGCCGTACATGAACAATGACAGAACGCTGGTGCCGCTGCGCGGGATCTTCGAGAAGCTCGGCGCCGAGGTGTTTTGGCAGGAAGAGACATCGACCGTCTATGCGGTCAAAGGCGACCTGAACATCGTGTTGCCGATCGGATCGAAGCAGGCGCGGGTCAACGGGCAGACGGTGCAGCTCGACCAGCCGGCCGAAGTGACGAAGGGCCGCACGATGGTGCCGATCCGCTTCGTCTCGGAGACGCTGGGGGCGGATGTGCAGTGGGAGCAGCGGAGCAATTCGGTGATCATCACTTCGGGCGCCAAGCAGCTGCCCCAAGGCGGCCAGGCGCTGCATCTGCCGCTAAGCTATGAGTTTGTGCTCGATCCAACGCTTGCCAGCGACTCCTCCTCGCTGACTCTGCTGACACAGATCGGCGAAGGCTTGACCCGGCTCGACCGGACGGGCGCAGCGGCGCCGGGCGTGGCGAAGAGCTGGAGCGTGTCGCCGGACGGCAAGACCTATCGCTTCTACCTGCGCGACAACGCCAAGTGGTCGGACGGCACGGCGGTGACCGCGCAGGACTTCGCCTTCGGCTGGCAGCGCGGGCAGAATCCGGAGCTGCAAGGCGCGTACGCTTTTTTGCTGGACGGGGTCAACGTGCAGGCGGTCGACTCGCAGACGCTGGACGTGACGCTTGCCAAACCGGAGCCGTCGCTTCTGGAACAGTTGACCCTGCCGATCTTCTTCCCGCAGAAGCGGCAGTTTGTGGAAAGCAAAGGCGAAGCGTATGGCACCGACGTCAAGCAGACGCTCAGCAACGGCCCGTTCACCGTCACCGCGTGGGCGCATGAGCAGTATGCGCTGTTGGAGAAGAACGCGGCATACTGGGATCAGGGGCAGGTGCGCTTGCAGAAGGTGAACTACTACATCGGCACAGCCGATCTTGCCGCGCGTTTCCGGCAGGGCAAGCTCGACCGCATACCGCTTAGCGCGGCCGACTATGCCGCCAATGCGCAGAGCCCGCAGCTGAGCCGGGTCAGCAATCTGGTCACGTCGTACCTGCAGTTCAACACCGAGGATGCCGTGCTTGGCAATGCGAAGATCCGTCAGGCGCTGGGCTACGGCCTCGATGCCGAGGCGCTGATCGACGCACTCGGTGCGCGGGGACGATATGAGCCGGCGACGGGAATGGTGCCAAGCGGGATCATCAACGGCAGCGGCGGCACGTACCGCACCGACAGCGGCGACCTGCTGCAGCGGCAGGTCAGGCTGGCGCAAGCGAAGACGCTGCTGGCAGCCGGGTTGAAAGAGCTCGGGCTGAGCAAGCTGCCGAGCGTGAAGCTGCTGATCGACGACGGCGATTTTGCGCGCAAGACGGGAGCCGCGCTGCAGGCAGAGTGGAGACAGCAGCTCGGCATCGATGTGCAGGCCGAATACGTTTCGTTCGGGCAGCGTCTGCAGCGCTCCGGCAGCGGCGACTATCAGCTGCTGTTCGGCTCTTGGGGCGCCGACTACAACGACCCGGACAACTTCCTCGACATGTTTCTGAGCGACGGGCTGTACAATGATGCGAACTACGTGTCGTCCGCTTTTGATGCGGCGCTGCACAAGGCGCTGCAGGAGAGCGATCGGGCCAAGCGGATGGCAGCATACCGCCAGGCGGAGTCGATCATGCTTGCCGATCTGCCGGTCGCGCCGCTGTTTTTCACCTTTCAAGGGTATCTGACCCGGCCGGAAGTGAAGAACTGGCAGGCGGTGCCGGGCATGGCGGTCAACTATGATCTGAAACTGACTTATCTGGAAGGCAAATAGCTGGCGAAAAGCACTCCGCAAGGGGTGCTTTTTTATGCTCTATAAGTTAAATTGAAAGTATACTATAATCAAATGAATACGGGAAAGCGGGTGAAGGGTGCATGAAAGCGTTAGAAGTCCGCGAGCGGTATGCGGAGTTTTTGCTGAACAAAGGGTATGCGAAGCTGCCGGAGCGGCGGGTGGTGAATGCGGAAGGGGACGGGCCGTATTTTAACGGGTCGGCGCTGACACCGAACATCGGGTATTTCTCGGGGCAGAAAGAGCCGGAAAGCCAGTATCTGTTTACACAGCAGCGGGTGTTCTGGACCTCGTATTCGTACGACGAGGTGCCGTCGCCGCTGTGGACGATCTTTCAGGTGATGATGAGCTATTACCAGTTCGGCCAGCCCGACTTGCGCGAGGCGCTGACGGTGGGCTGGGAGCTGTTGACAGAAGGTATGGGCATGCGCCGGGACGATCTGTACATCCTGCTGCCGCAGGATCGCCAAGACCTGCAGCGCGTGATGATCGAGGCCGGAATGCCGGAGGACAATCTGGTGCTGTGGCGGCGGCCGGTGCCGTTTCGGGTCGAAGGCATGCTGAGCGGGTTCTACTGCAAGTTCTTCCTGCGCCATCGCCATGCGTTTTTGCCGATGTTTGACGTGGTGAATATCATCGGGCCGGACGGGCAGTTGAAAGTGGACTCTTGTCTGCTCCTCGAGCGGGTGGCGTTTCTGCTGCAAGGCAAAGCGTCGTGGTTCGAGACGGAGATGTTCCTGCCCCTGATGCAGAAGATCGAGGAGCTGGACGGCCTGACGTGGCAGGCCCCGTTCGGGCATCGCAACGCGGCGACGATCCGGTCGCTGGTCGCCGCATTGGCGGACGGTGCGCAGCTGACCGGCAAAGGGCCGGGGCATGTGGTGAAGAAGATCTTGCGCGAACTGCTGCATGACCGCTATCGACGCGGCTATGAAGCCGGACTGCGGGAGTATGTCGAGCCGACGCTACACTGCCTGCGCCAGATCGGATATGACTGGATGGAGGAGAAAGACCGGCTGGAGGAGCTGTTTGCGACGGAGGAGCACTCCTATCGCAAGGTGCATCTCGAATCGGTGAAATATTTGGAAAAGCAAGTGAATTTAGCGGTCGGCGGACGTCGCGGACCGTTTACGCTGGACGATCTGGCAGTCTGGAAAGATTCGCGCGGCATCACCGCCGAGCTGGCGGTCGACGTGCTGACAGCGCGGGGGCAGGCGGTAGAGGGCTATCAGAAAAAAGCGATCCAGCCGTTCATGACCTTCTCCGACGCGTATGATGCAGGCGAACCGGCGCAGGACGTGAAAGCCTGGCTGCTCGACATGGAGGCCAGAAGCTACAAAAAAGCTTGAGCCAGGGAGGCGAAGAAGAACGATGGCAATATTGATCCTAAACCGATTTCCGGCGAAGCTGGTGTTCTTTAAAGAATGGCTGCAGGAGTCGGGTGAAGAGCTGATCCTGTTTACGCCGAGCTATTATGAAAATGATTTTCCGGAGTATGACATCGTCAGAGGTTTTGAGAACTATGTGCAGAGCAGTCTGGTCGAGATCGAAGCGCTGCAGCTGCATCAGGAGCGCCCGATCCGCCGGGTGCTGGCATTGGATGAAAGCGACATCCTGCGCGCCGCCCGCATCCGCGAGCGGCTCGGTCTGCCCGGTCAGGACGTGGCGAGCGCAGTTGCCTACCGCGACAAAGTGGTGATGAAGTCGCTGTTGCAAGACGATGTGCCGTGCCCGGCCTTTCAGCGGCTGGAGACGGGCATGGAATTGTATGACTTCGTGCAGGAGCACGGTCTGCCCGTCGTGATCAAGCCGATCGACGGCATGGGCGCGATGAACACGACGCTGGTGCACACCGCAGAGGAACTGCAGCCCTTCTACCGCAAAGGCCGGCTGACCGGGATGATGGTGGAATCGTACGTGCCCGGCACCATGTACCACATCGACGGACTGGTCGCCAACGATAAGCTCCGGCTGGTCTCGGTCGGCACTTACAACGATGCGTGCCTGAACTATCGGGCGAACGAAGGGCTGTACATCAGACTCCTGCATCCGGAGGAGCCGATCTTTCAGCGATTGCAGGCGATGACCGAACGGGTGCTGGCGATCTTGCCGACGCCGGAGCACACTTCCTTTCACTGCGAGATCTTCCACACCCCGGATGATCAGCTCATCTTCTGCGAGATCGCCTCGCGCACAGGGGGCGGGCGCATCTCCGAATGCGTGCGGCAGGCGTACGGCGTGGAACTGGACGAAGCGTGGAGCAAACTGTCCTGCGGACTGGACGTGCAACTTCCGGAAACGAACGTGCCGCGCGTGCTGTCTGCCGTGTATCTGATCCCCAAGCAACCCGGGCGGCTGGTCGGGATGATCGAGCAGTTTCCGTTCGACTGGGTGCAAGAGTACCAGCCCCGCATGCAGCCCGGCATGGTCTCCCAAGGCCAGTTGGCAGCTGCCGACACGGTGGGCTCGGTGGTGTTTATCGCCGGGGATCAAACGGAGCTGGCGGCAAGGCATGCGGAACTGCTCGCCTATATTGAGCAGCACGTGATCTGGGCGCCGGAAGAAGAGTCGGTCGAGGCTGGCCGATAATACGGAGGAGGTGCAGGAATGGCAATCCTGCTGTTGAATCGCTTTGCGCGGGACAAGATCGATTATGCGGAGTGGCTGACCGGACTGGAAGAAGAGGTGTACATGTTTGCGGAGCGGAGCGTCGTCGATGACTTCCCGGAGTTTCCGGTGCGCCAGCCGTTTGATGTGCTGATGCGCGATGGGCGCGTGGAACTGGAGGCGGTCAAGCTGCATCGGGAGCGCCCGTTTCGCCGGATCATCGCGCTGGAGGAAAGCGAGATCATCCGGGCGGGGCGCTTGCGCGACCGCCTCGGGCTGGCCGGACAAGGGTATGCCAGCGCGCTCGCCTTCCGCGACAAAGCGGTGATGAAAGAGACTGCGATGCGCGGCGGCATCCCGGTCGCCGCACACCGCAAGCTGGAGAGCGCGCTCGATCTCTATGATTTTGCCGAAGCGCATGGCTACCCGATCGTCGTCAAGCCGCTGCGCGGCATGTCCTCTTCCTACACGCGGGTGCTGCGGAGCGAGGACGAGCTCAAGGAGTGGGTGAAGACGGGCGCTGCGGCCGGGATGCTGGCCGAGTCGTTCGTCGCAGGCGACATGTACCAGATCGACGGGGTGGTGCTGGACGGAGCGGTGCAGTTTGCCTGCGCGTCGGCGTACGTCAACACCTGTCTCGCCTATACTGACCAGCAAGGCGTCGGCAATGTGCTGCTCGAGCCGGGACATCCGCTTTACGAGCGGCTGATCCATTTCGCAAACGAACTGCTCCGCGTGATGCCGAAGCTCGATGCCGCCACCTTCCACGCCGAGGTGTTTCACACGCCGGACGACCGGATCGTGCTCTGTGAAGTGGCGTCGCGCACCACCGGCGGCCGGGTCAACGAGCTGATCGAGCGCGCCTATGGCCTGCACCTCGACCGCTACATCACCCGCGCGCAATGCGGCCTGATCGATCCGCTGCCCGATCCCCAGGGGGCAGAAACGCTGTACGGCAGCTATTTCATCCCGCCCAAACACGGGAAACTGGTCAGCATGCCGGCAGCGGTGCCGTTTGACTGGTGCGTGGAAGCGTCCACCGAAGGGGAGATCGGCAAAATCTACGCCGGCCCGACCCGCAGCACCGAAAGCTACATGACGGTGATCGTGTCCGGCCAGACGGCTGCCGAAGTGACAGCGCGGCTGACGCAGGCGATCCAATACGTCGAAGCAAACACTGTTTGGGAAGCATAGCCCGGAGTCTGGTATAATGAAAGGAGTGTAATCATATCGGAGGTACCGAGATGGAGATTGTTGACAAGCGACGGGCAATACTCGAAGCGGCTGCCAAACGCTTCAGCACCAGTGGGTTCCATGAAACGAAAGTTGGAGAGATTGCAGAGGATGCAGGGATCGCCAAAGGGACGGTCTACCTGCACTTTAAGGATAAAGAGTCACTGCTGGCCGAAGTGGTGCATTATCAGATGCGGGAGTATCAACGCATTGTCGAGGAAGAGATCGCCCCGTACGAGTCGGCCGCCGACAAGCTGCGCGCCTATGCGCGGTTCCAAGTGGCCAAGTTTCCGCAGATGGTGAAGTTTCACAAGCTGAACTTCGAACATATGCTCAAATTCAAGAACAAGCAGGAATTCGAGCAGGAGCACCACCAACAGCTGCGCCAGCTGATGAGTCTGCTGACCGGCGTGATCCGGTACGGGATCGAGCGCGGGGAGTTCCGCGAGATGGATACGACCGATGCCTCCTTGGTGATCACCGGCGCGATCCACACGTATATGCAGGCGGTGCTGACCGGGATGATCGAAGAGAAAGACCAGGCCGGCGCCGAAGCGCTCGTGGACATGGCGATTCGCGGGCTGGCCCGGTAACAAGAAAGTCCGTTTCGATGGCCGTGGCGTGCATCGAAACGGACTTTATTAATGCGGATCTTCGAAGAGTCGCTTGAGGTTGTGGATCTTCTCGTTCCAAAAGCGCTCGTAGTAATCGAGCCAGTCCCGGACTTCCCGCAGCGGTTCCGCACGCAGTTGGTAGAGGCGTTCACGGCCAGACTTGGTTTCGGTGACCAGCCCTGCCTGACGCAGGACGTTCAGGTGTTTGGAGATCGCGGGGCGGGAGACGGGGAAATGCTCGGCCAGCCGGGTGACCGACTGCTCACCGCTCGTCAGGATTTCGAGCAACTTGCGGCGGGTCGGATCGGCCAGCGCCGCAAAGACGTCATAAGACTGCCCTTCTTCTGTCATTCGCTTTGCTCCACCTCCTTGCAAGGGGAGTGATACGTAACTTTTTGGTTACGTTTTTATTATAGGGAGTTGCCCGCTGCGATGTCAAGGTGAGTTGCCTTTTTCCTCGTTTGGTGTATTCTGTTAGATAAAATGCAAGCTTGTCTGAAGGAGGTATTTTGATGGAATACAAACGCATTACGAGCATTGACGACCCGCTGTTTCAGCAGATGCATGAGCTGATGGGGAAGGTGTTCCCGAAGGAAGAAGTGCTGGAGTTCTCGCTGTGGGCGGGCCCTCTGCAAGACCCGGGCATTCGCGTGTTTGTCGCGGTGGAAGACGGCAAGGTGGTCGGGGCGACCGAATACCGCTATTATGCGGACATGCAAGTGGCGATGACCGATTTCACGATCATCGGAGAAGACGGCAAAGGCATCGGGCCGTTCCTCGCCGAGCAGCGGCGCATCGACCTGCTCGCCGTCGTACAGGAAGCGGGCCGTGAGCTGAAAGGGATGTTTGCGGAGATCTACAACCCGTACCTCGTGGCGGAGTATGGCTTTGGCGGCGTCAAGTCGATGAACCCGTACGTGCGCCGCGAAGTCTTGTCCCACCTCGGCTACCGCAAGCTCGACTTCCCGTACGTTCACCCGTCCTGGGAAGGCGACGGCGAAGCGGTCTCCGGCCTCGATCTCTGCTACCTGAGCTACGATCCGGGCGTGGCGTCCCTGCCGGCCGAGCTGATCGTGCAGTTCCTCACCACCTACTACGCGATCCTGCCGAACAAGCCGGAGTCCTGGCTGCAGATGGTGGAAGGGTTGAAAGGCAAAACGACGGTCGCGCTGCTGGCGATCTAAGCATACAGAAAAAGGCTCAGCTTGTGGTTGGCAAGCTGAGCCTTTTTTAGAGCGACACCAGCGGCGCCGGCTGGGTGCGCAGCGTCTCGAGGCGCTTTTTGTAAAACTGGGCGGACAAGGCGAACTCCATGAGCTCGAAGTAGGTGTTGCCCAGATGTTCTTCGAGGTCGGCGATCTTCTTGCGCTCGCCGCTCTGCAGGAAGAGGCGGTAGGCGTCTTGATAGTGGTCCAGCGCTGCCTGGAAGCGCGCTGCCTGGAACTGGATGTTGCCGAGGTAGAGCAGCGCGTCCGCCTTGTAATACGGCTGCTGGCTGCTGTTCAAGATCCGGTCGCAGATCGCCTGCACCTGCGCCGTTTCGCCGAGCAGCAGGAAAGCGCGGGCCAGCTCGATCCGGGCGTTGACGGCGCGGGTTTCGAGGCGCTCCGCTTCGGCCGGGTCGTGCTTGGTGTGCGCATCGCGCAATTGCTCGTAGATCAGGATCGCCTCAGACAAGGCTGCTGCCGCTTTGCTGCCTTGGCCGGTGTTGGTGTAGAGAATCCCGAGGTTGGTGATGACCCCGGCCTTGTTTTCGATGTCGTCGCTGTACTCGTAAAAGTCGATCGCGTGGCGGAAGAACTCGATGGCCGCATCCGTATCGCCGATCTGCATGTGGCAGTTGCCGAGGATGAAGGAGATGTGGCCGGCCTTGTAGTGCACGTTCATCGCGTGGTTGAGGTAGTTCGCTTCCTGGAGCAGGCGGATCGCCGAATGGTATTCGCCGAGCTTCGCATGCGCCACGCCGGTGTTGATCAGCACCGACGTCTTGACCAGACCACCGAGGTGGTAGCGGATGATCACTTCGTTCGCATGATTCAGAATGCGCAAGGCTTCCTGATTGTCGTTCAACTGCAGGTTGCAATACGCCAGCGAGTCGAGTGAGCGCACCAGCTCTTTGGAGTCGATGTACTCCGTCAAGTGCTCCAGACTCTTTTCATAAAACGGCATCGCCTCGCGGAACTGGTTGGTCTGCTCGCGGAGCTTGCCGTGCACCCAGTTCAAAATACCCAGGTCAAAATCGTTCAGCTCTTCCTGAGCGGCCGATTCCAGATTGTCGACGATCTTCTTCGCCTGCTCGTATTGCCCGGACTCGGCATGCCCTTCGGCAAACCGGACGTACTTCTTCCAGTCGGTGATCAGCATCGCCTTGTTTTCCGGCTCTTTGAAGAAATCTTCCACCGATACGCCCAACTTGTTCGACAGCTTCTCCAGCGTGTCATAGGAAGGCTGGATCAAGCCTTTTTCGATCTGACTGATGTAACTTCGCGTCACAACCCCTTCAGCCAACTCTTGCTGTGTCAGTTTGGAGGCTTTGCGCAGTTCTTTGATTCGTTGTCCAACTCCTGCCATCCCCGATAACACTCCTATGTCAATTCGTAGTCATTTTTGCTCTGACAAGCTCATCCATTTCAAGTCTCTCTATTAAGTTAGTATATCATACTCGGACAAGAGCCAATCGTCCTTACTTGTCGTCTGGTTGTTTTAAGTATTCGCTAAGATTTGTGGTCGATCTACCAAAATGTTCAAAAATGTTATTGACGAAATCGCGCATTCCGACTACCATGATAGTAACGTAACTAAACATTAAGTTCAAAAAATACAAATGTTCATGATTGTGTAGGAGGATGTACGAGGATGAAATTGTTGAAAGCATTGGCGTATGGCGTATTGACGATGGCGGTTGCGGTGGCTATTGCTGCAGTCGTAGGTCCGGAGTCCGGACATCAAGCCGCTCTGGTCTGGCCGATCGGCAACTCGCCGACCCTGTAAGCAAGTTCTGCTGCTACAGGCTTGAAGTGGAAGTTATTGGATACCATACAAATAGGATGCACAAGAACGCGAAGGCTTGAGCTTTCGCGTTTCTCTTGTTTGGAGGCAGGAGGGATGCTCGATGGCAGAGGCGGCGGACGGCGGTCAGCAGATGGCGTACCAGGCAGCCCGGTACGAAGAAGCGTACTGCAGGAGGCTGCTGGAGCAGTTGGAGGAGGAGCTGAAACGTAGCCAGCCGCGGCAGGAGGAGATGCGGTTGCTGCACGCTCGGGCGGAAGCAGGCTGGCTGGAAGCGAAAAGACGGATGGAAAAGCTCAGCAGATCACGCTGAGCTTTTTTCGTGTGCAAATCGCCGAGTAAGCAACTTGAAAATTCTTAATTCTTTTGATGCGAGAGAAGGAATCGAATCACATGGAGAGAAATCATATTTATATATCAAGTGACTGGGAATTAAGGCGGAGGGATACGGATGAAGGCAACCATTGTCATTGGCGTCATTGGAGCGGACTGCCACGCGGTGGGCAATCGCATTTTGGACCATGTCTTTTCGGAAGCGGGTTTTCATGTGGTGAACATCGGGGTGCTCTCTTCGCAGGAAGATTTTATTTCGGCGGCGATTGAGACGGGCGCCAAGGCGATTCTGGTCTCTTCGCTCTACGGGCATGGCGAGATCGACTGCCGCGGCCTGCGTGAAAAATGTGAGGAAGCGGGCCTCCTCGACATCGTCTTGTACGTCGGAGGCAACCTCGTCGTCGGCAAGCACGATTTTGCCGAAGTCGAAGCGCTGTTTTTGGACATGGGCTTCAACCGCGTGTTTTCGCCGGAGACGCCGCTTGTGGTCGCCGTGCGCAATCTGCATGAGGATTTAGGGCTGGTGATGTAGATGGAAGCGCTGCTTTGTATCGATTTTGGCAGCACCTATACGAAACTGACGGCGATCGACATGCAGGGTGAAACGGTGCTGGGCACGGCCAAAGATCTGACCACCGTGGAAGAAGGTCTGCTGGTCGGCTTTGAAAAAGCGCACGCCAAGCTGATCGAGCAGACCGGACCGCTGGAGTTTAGCGAAAAGCTGGCCTGTTCCAGCGCGGCCGGGGGTCTGAAGATGGTGGCGATCGGGCTGGTGCCGGAGCTGACCGCCGAAGCGGCGAAACGGGCGGCGCTCGGTGCCGGGGCGCGGGTGCTCGGGATGTATTCGTTTGAGCTGACGAAGAGCGAGCTGGAAGAGATCAGAGCGGTGCAGCCCGACCTGATCCTGCTCGCCGGCGGCACCGACGGCGGCAACAAGACTTGCATTCTGCACAACGCGCAGATGATCGCCACACACCTCCGGGACGTGCCGGTCGTCGTCGCCGGGAACAAGAACGCGCGCGATGAGATCGAAGCGCTGTTTGCGGACGCGGGGCTGTACTTCAAGCTGGTGTCAAACGTCATGCCGCGCTTGAACGAACTGCAGGTGGAGCCGGCGCGCGAGGCGATCCGCGACGTGTTCATGGAGCGGATCGTCGTCGCCAAAGGACTCGCCGAGGCGGAAGCGCTGGTCGGCGGGATCTTGATGCCGACTCCGGCGGCCGTGCTGGAAGCGGCGATGGTGCTGGCCGACGGCACCGACCTCGCCACAGGCATCGGGCCGCTGGTCGTGGTCGACATCGGGGGAGCGACGACCGACATCCACTCGATCGGCAGCGGCGAACCGACCAAGCCGGGCGTGGTCTGGAAAGGGCTGCAGGAACCGCACGCCAAGCGCACGGTCGAAGGCGACCTCGGGATGCGGGTCAGCGCCGTGTCCCTGTGGGAGACGGCCGGCACGCGGCGGATCTTGAAGCATCTGCCGGAGTACGGCGGCTCGGTGGAGGAGCGCTGCCGGCAGCTGCAGGGCGAGGTGAGTTTTGTCGCTGTGTCGCCGGAAGATGTGGCCTTCGACGAAGCGATGGCCAAGACGGCGGTGGAGATCGCCATGGAGCGCCACGCCGGGGTGGTGGAGAGCGTCTATACGCCGATGGGGCTGTTCTTGTCCCAGACCGGCAAAGACCTGCTGGAGTTTCGGACGGTGATCGGCACCGGCGGCGTGCTGGTGCACAGCCCGCTTGCCGATGAGATCGTCGGGGCCGGCTTCTTCACCGCAGACAATCCGACCTGCCTGAAGCCCTTGCACCCGCAGGTGCTGATCGACCGCTCATACCTGCTGTCGGCGATGGGCTTGGTGGCGCAGCGAGATCCGGAAAAAGCGCTGCGCTTGATGAAAAAATACCTGATCGGATGACAGGAGGGAGCACATGGAACTGCGGAATGCAAAATGGAGTCTGGATCAGTTCTTTGCAGTGCGTGCCGGGGTGCTCGGCCAGTGGGAGACAGGACGGGACGCCGATCTGGAGCTGGCCGCGGAGCACCACCGCCAGATCCCGTTGGAAAAACAGTTTGCTCCTGCACTCATGCGCGCCAAAGCGGCCGGTATCACGCTGGCCCAACCGCGCGCCGGGGTGGCGACCGTCGAAGGGCAGATCGAGCTGCTGCTGCACTTGCAAGAAGTCGGTGGAGCCGACTTGCTGCCGGTGACGATCGACAGCTATACCCGACAGAACCGGTACCGCGAATGCATCGTCGGTCTGGAGGAGAGCAAGAAGACGGGCCGGTCGCTGTTAAACGGTTTTCCGGCGGTCAACCACGGGGTGGCGGGATGCCGCGAGTTGTTTGAAAACGTCGGCCGGCCGCTGCAGGCGCGGCATGGCACGCCAGATGCGCGCCTGCTGTCGGAGATCGTGCTGGCGGCCGGATGGACATCGAACGAAGGCGGCGGGATCTCGTACAACATCCCGTATGCGAAAAACGTCAGCCTCGAGCGCTCGCTGCTGGACTGGCAGTACTGCGACCGCTTGACGGGCTTGTATGAAGAGATGGGCATCCGCATCAACCGCGAGCCGTTTGGTCCGCTGACCGGCACGCTGGTGCCGCCGAGCATGTCGAATGCGGTGATGATCCTCGAAGGGCTGCTCGCCGCTGAGCAAGGCGTCAAAAGCCTGACGCTCGGCTACGGGCAAGGCGGCCAGCTGCTGCAGGACGTGGCGGCGATCCGGGCGCTGGAAGAGCAGGCGGAGGCGTATTTCCAGACGTACGGCTATGCCGGGATGGAGATCACCACCGTCTTTCACCAGTGGATGGGCGGCTTCCCGCAGGATGAGGCGCAGGCGTTTGGCGTGGTCTGTCTCGGCGCGCAGGCGGCCGCCCTCGCCGGTGCGACCAAGGTGATCGTCAAGACGCCGCATGAAGCGGCCGGCGTGCCGACCAAAGAAGCGAACGCGCAAGGCATTTTGGCGACGCAGCAGACGCTGCGCATGCTGCGGGGGCAGCGCCTGGCGATGTCCCCGGCGCTGCAGGCGGAGATCGATCTGATCAAGGCGGAGACGACCTGCCTGCTCGACCAAGTCTATGCGCTTGGCGAAGGAGACTGGGCGGTCGGCACGGTGCGGGCGTTTCAGGCGGGCGTGCTCGACGTGCCGTTTGCGCCCAGCAAACACAACGCGGGCAAAATGCTGCCGGCGCGCGACAACGCCGGTGCGATCCGCTACCTCGAATTCGGCAACCTCCCGTTCCCGCAGGAGATCAAAGATCACAACCGCGCCTTGCTCGAAGAGCGCGCGCGCGATGAAGGGCGCGACGTCTCCTTCCAGATGGTCATCGACGATATCTACGCGGTGAGCAAAGGGACGCTGGTCGGACGGCCGGAAAAAGCGATCAGCTACAGCCGGTAAAAGACGGGCATCCGTTCAAGGAGCGGATGCCCGTTTTTTTATTGAGTTTTAGGAAGGAATTAGATAGCGCTCATAGAAAGCTGTTTATATAGAAACTACAGCTTTATTGATAAACTGATAAACTTCAACATAAACACTGAACAAATGGAGGCCGTACGCAATGGCAGACAAGCACAATCAAGACGAGTTGTTGCTGGAGACTGGCACCGACGACGAGATTGAATATTACGAGTTCCCCGCCTCGTTCGCGCAAAACCGGATGTGGCTGATCAATCAGATGAACGAGGACAGCGGCATGTACAACATGCCGATGGCGGTGCGCTTTGAAGGCCCGCTGCACATCGAAGCGCTGGAGAACAGCCTGCAGGAGATCGTCGACCGCCACGAGACGCTGCGCACGACGTTCGCGATGGAAGACGGCGAGCTCTTGCAAGTGATCGCGTCGGAGGCGCAGATCACCATCCCTCAGCTCGACCTGCAGCACCTGTCGCCGGAGGAGCAGGAAGCGAAAGTGCGGGAGCTGTCTTCGCGCGAGGCGGAGACGCCGTTCGACCTCGAACAAGGCCCGCTGCTGCGCTCGACCCTGCTCAAGCTCGGCGCCGAGGAGCATGTGCTGCTGTTCGCCAAGCACCACATCATCTCCGACGGCATGTCGATGGCGGTGATGATCCATGAGCTGGTCGTACTCTATGAAGCGTTCCTCGACGGCAAGCCGTCCCCGCTGCCGCCGCTTGAGATCCAATATGCCGACTACGCCTCCTGGCAGCGCGAGTGGTTCACCGGTTCTGTCTATGAACAGCATCTCGACTACTGGCGGGGCAAGCTCGGCGGCGAGATCGCGCCGCTGCAGCTGCCGACCGACCGCGCCCGTCCGGCGAATCCGTCCCCGCATGGCGGCCATGTGCTGGTCGAGCTGCCGAATGCGCTGATGGACAAGCTGAACAATTTGACCAAACAGTTCAAAGGCTCGACGCTGTTCATGACGATGCTGGCAGCCTACAAAGCGTTCCTCTACCGCTATACCGGGCAGGACGACCTCGCCGTCGGCACGCCGATCGCCGGGCGCAAACAGCCTGGCATCGAGCACATGATCGGCTTTTTCGTCAATACGCTGGTGCTGCGCTCCGACCTGTCGGACGACCCGACGTTCCGCGAGCTGCTCGACCGTGTGCGCCAGACCACGCTCGACGCCTACACCTATCAAGAGATGCCGTTTGAAAAACTGGTCGAGGAGCTGAAGCCGGACCGCAGCGCTTCGAACCCCTTTTTCCAGACGATGTTCGTCGTCCAAAACGTTTCCACGCCCGATCTCACCTTGCGCGACTTGAAGATCTCGGCGGTGGAAGTGCAGCGCAACACGGCGAAATTTGACCTGATGTTCACCGTCGACCAGCGGGCGGGCCGACCGATTCTGGTCGCCGAATTCAGCACCGACCTGTTCGATGCCGGCACGGTGGAGCGGATGCTGAACCATTTCCTCAACCTGCTGCAGGCGGTCGTGGACAATCCGGATCTGCAGATCTCGAAGATTCCGCTGCTTTCGGAGCAGGAAGTCGATGAGCTGATCGATGGCTGCAACCAGACGGCGCGCAACTTCCCGACCGACAAGCTGGTGCATGAGCTGTTCGAACGGTGGGCTGCGGCGAACCCGGACGCGGTCGCCATTCAATATGAAGAAGAGTCGGTCACCTACCGCGAACTGAATGAGCGCGCGAACCAGTTGGCCCGTCTGCTGAAAGCGGAAGGCGTCGGCCCGGAAAAGGTGGTCGGCATCTATTTGGAGCGCTCGCCGAACATGATCGTGGCTCTGCTCTCGATCCTGAAAGCGGGCGGCGCGTTTGTGTCGTTCGACCCGGCGTTCCCGCAGGACCGCATCGGCTTCATGATGGAGGATTCGGAAGCGCCGGTCATCCTGACCCAGCAATCGCTGGCCGGATTGCTCCCGCAGCATGACGCGAAGACGTTCTGCCTCGACGCGCAGTGGAGCGAAGTGGCGGCAAACAGCACGGAGAACCTGCCGAATGAAGCGACGCTTGAGAACCTCGTCTACCTGATCTTCACCTCCGGCTCGACCGGCCGCTCGAAAGGGGTGCAGGTCGAGCACCGCAACCTGCTCAACTACCTCTATGCGATCGAAGAGGTGGCACAGCTCGGCGACGGAGCAAGCTACGGCAACGTCTCGACGCTGGCTGCAGACGTCGGGCACACGGCGATCTTCCCGGCGCTCTGCCGGGGCGGCACTTTGCACATCATCGCCCAGGAGCGCCTGACCGACCCCGACTTGATGGCGGAGTATTTTGACAAGCATCCGGTCGACTGCCTGAAGATCGTTCCGACCCATCTCGCGGCGCTGATGGCGTCGCAGCCGCTGAAAGTGCTGCCGAAAAAAGGCGCGGTCGTCGGCGGCGAGACTTTGCGCTGGGACTTGATCGAGCGCGTCGAAGAATACCGCGACGATGTCTGGCTGATCAACCACTACGGCCCGACCGAAGTGACGATCGCAGGCGTGGTCTACAAAGTGGAAAAAGACCCGGAAATGCGCAAGACGGTCACCGTGCCGCTCGGGCGTCCGCTTGGCAACGTGCAGGTCTATGTGCTGGACAAGCATCTGCAGCCGGTGCCGTACGGCGTGGCCGGCGAAGTGTATTTTGGCGGCGCCGGCGTCACGCGCGGTTACATCAAGCGCCCCGACTTGACGGCGGAGCGTTACTTAAAGGACCCGTTCAAAAGCGACCCGGATGCGCGCTTCTACCGCACCGGCGACTTGGCGAAGCGCCATCCGGACGGCCGCCTCGAATTCCTGACCCGCGCCGACACGCAGGTCAAGATCCGCGGCTACCGCGTCGAGCTCGGCGAAGTGGAGACGGTGATCGGGCAGCATGAACTGGTCAAGGAAAACGTCGTCGTCGCCCGCGAAGACGTGCCGGGCGACCGCCGACTGGTCGCTTACATCGTCAAGCACGAAGGGGTGGAAGGCGGCACGGCCGAAGTGCGCACCTACCTCAAAGGGATCTTGCCCGACTACATGATTCCGGCGGCGTTCGTCTTCCTCGACGCCATTCCGCTGACGGCGAACGGCAAGATCGACCGCCGCATCCTGCCCGATCCGGAAGGGCTGATCGAGCAGAGCGAATACATCGCGCCGTCGACCGAGCTCGAAGCGCAGATCGCCGCGATCTGGGCGGAAGTGCTGAACACCGAGCAGGTCAGCGTTGCCGACAATTTCTTTGATCTCGGCGGCCACTCGCTGATGGTGACGCAGGTCGTCTCCCGCCTGAACAAGGCGCTCGGGATCAAGTTGCCGCTGCGCACGCTGTTTGAAGCGCCGACCATCGTCGAGCTCGCCTTGCGCGTCGAAGCGCTGAACGGCGAAGCGGCAGCTCCGGCTCGTTCGGAAGCGCCGATCGAGCCGATCTCCCGCGACGGCAAACTGCCGCTCTCCTTCTCGCAGCAGCGCCTGTGGGTGCTGGAGAAGCTGATCCCGGGCTTGACGGCATACAACATTCCGTATGCGGTGCGTCTGACCGGCGAACTGCACCATGCGCATTTTGAAACGGCGCTCAACGAGATGATCGAGCGCCACGAATCGTTCCGCACCACCTTCTCCGACGCCAGCGGTGAGCCGGAGCAGGTGATCCATGCGGCGGTCTGGACGCCGCTGCCGGTCGTCGACCTGACTCATCTGCACGGAGCGGCGCTGGAAGCGGAAGTCGCCCGCCTCGTGCAGGCGGAGAACGAGACGCCGTTCGACCTGCGCCAAGGTCCGCTGATCCGCTATCAGCTGCTGAAGCTGGGCGCGGCAGAGCATGTGCTGCTGCTCACGTTGCACCACATCATCTCCGACGGCTGGTCGCGCGGCATCCTGATCCAGGAGCTGACCCACCTGTACGATGTGCGGGTCAGCGGGAAAGCGTCGGCCTTGCAGCCGCTGCCGCTCCAATACGCCGACTTTGCGGCGTGGCAGCGCAAATTCCTGCAGGAGGAGCTCGGCCCGCAGATCGACTACTGGAAAAACCAGCTCGGCGGCGATCTGCCCGCCCTGCAGCTGCCGACCGACCGTCCCCGTCCGCCGATGCAGTCGCACAAAGGCGCACAGCTGACCTTCCGCCTCCCGCAGGAGGTGGGCGACAAATTGATCCGGCTCAGCCAACAGCAAGGGGCGACCTTGTTCATGACTTTGATGGCGGCGTTCCAGACCCTGATGATGCACTATTCGGGGCAGGAAGACTTTGCGGTCGGCACACCGATCGCCAACCGCAACCGTCAAGACACCGAGTCGATCATCGGCTTCTTCGTCAACACGCTCGCCATGCGCGCCGACCTGTCGGGCAACCCGACGTTCCTCGAGCTGATCTCCCGCGCCAAAGAGTCGGCGCTGGGCGCCTTCGCCCATCAGGACGTGCCGTTTGAGAAGATCGTCGAAGAGGTCGAGACGGAGCGCGACCTGAGCCGCACGCCGGTGTTCCAAGTCCTGTTCGGCCTGCAGAACTTCAGGCAGAGCAAGATCGAGCTGGCCGGACTGACCTTCGAGCCGGTGGAAGACGCGGGCAGCACCGCCAAATTCGACCTGTCGCTGCTGATGTCGGAAGGCGAAGAGTATGGCGTCGGCGGCACGTTCGAATACAACACCGACCTGTTTGACGCGAGCACGATCGAGCGCATGCTGGGCCACTTCGTGCAGCTGCTCACCGCGCTGGCCGACGACCCGGCGCTGCGCGTGGGCAGCCTGTCGCTGTTGACCGACGCAGAGCGCGAGCGGGTCGTGACGGAGTGGAACCGCACGGCGACCGCGTATCCGACGCTGTCGATCCAAGCGCTGTTCGAAGCGCAGGCAGCTGCGACACCGGACGCGGCGGCGGTGGTCTATGGCAACGCCAAGCTGACCTATCGCCAACTGAACGAGCGCGCCAACCAGATCGCCCATCACCTGAAGGGGCTCGGCGTCGGCCCGGACGTGCTGGTCGGCCTCTGCAGCGAACGCTCGCTGGAGATGATCATCTCGCTCCTGGGCATTCTCAAGGCGGGCGGCGCGTATGTCCCGCTCGATCCGAACTACCCGCAGGAGCGCATCGCGTACATGCTGGAAGACACGAAAGTGCCGGTGCTGATCACGACGTCCGCGCTGGAAGCCAACCTGCCGGAACACGGCGCGAACGTGATCTGCCTCGACCGCGACTGGCTGTCTTTCGCCGGTCAGAGCACGGACAACCCGGCCTGCGAGACGACGCAGGACCATCTGGCCTATGTGATCTACACCTCCGGCTCCACGGGACGCCCGAAAGGCGTCGTCGTGCCGCAGCGCGGGGTGGTGCGCCTCGTCAAGAACACCAACTACATGCCGTTTTCGGCGGAGCATGTCTTCCTGCAGGCGGCGACGTTCTCCTTTGACGTGGCGACGTTCGACATCTGGGGACCGCTCCTGAACGGCGCCAAGCTGGTGCTGATGCCGGCCGGACAGCCGTCCTTGGAAGAGATCGGGCAGACGATCAGGGAGCAGGGCATCACCGTGCTCTGGCTGACCGCCGGACTGTTCCACCAGATGGTCGAGTACCGCCTCGACGACCTCCAAAGCGTCCGCTATCTGCTGGCCGGCGGTGACGTGCTGTCCGTACCGCACGTGAAAAAAGTGCTGCGCGAACTGCCGGACGTGACGATGATCAACGGCTACGGTCCGACCGAAAACACCACCTTCACCTCCTGCCACACGATGACAGGGGAAGGGGATGTCGGCAGCACCGTCTCGATCGGCCGTCCGATCTCGAACACGACCGTCTACGTGATGAACAAAGAGCTGCAGCCGGTGCCGGTCGGCGTGCCGGGCGAGCTGATGACCGGCGGCGACGGTCTGGCGCTCGGCTACCTGAACCGTCCGGATCTGACCGCCGAGAAATTTATCGACACCGAGTTCGGCCGCCTCTACCGCACGGGCGACCTCGTGCGCTGGCTGGCCGACGGCAGCCTGGAGTTCATGGGCCGGATCGACCAGCAGGTGAAGATCCGCGGCTTCCGCATCGAGATCGGCGAGATCGAAACGGTGCTCGGCAGCCAGCCTGGCGTGCGCCAGTGCGTGGTGATCGCACACGACGCGGACGGCGACAAGCGCCTCGCCGGGTATGTCGTGCCGGAGCCGGGCTCCGAGCTGCAGGAGGAGGCGCTGCGCGCGATGCTGCGCAAACAGCTCCCCGACTACATGATGCCGTCCTTCCTGATTCTGCTCGACGAGCTGCCCCTGTCGCCGAACGGCAAAGTCGACCGCAAGAAGCTGCCCGCACCGGAAGCGGCAGTCGGCGGCGGCAGCACCTACGTCGCGCCGCGCACGCCGGAAGAGGAAAAAGTGGCGGCGATCTTCACTGAAGTCCTGCGCGTGGAGCAAGTCGGCATTCACGACAACTTCTTCGCCCTCGGCGGCCACTCGCTGATGGCGACGCAAATCATCTCGCGCATCGCCGAAGAGTACGGCGTCACCGTTCCGCTGCGCCTGCTGTTCGAACTGCCGACGGTGGCGCAGTTCACCGCCGGACTCTTGGAGGCGCGCTCCAATGCGCCGGCACAAGCGCCGGACGCGCAGGAGATCAAGCGCGTCGCCCGCCGTCCGGACGCGCAGGAGATCACCGCCGTGCCGCGCCGCCGCGGGGCTGCGCGCCAGGCGGACGCACCGCAGGCGGAAGAGCCGCTGCACACGAACAAGCCGCATGTGGAGCTGCTGCAGGAAGCGGTGCGCCTCGAAGCGATGGAGCGCGCCCAGCAGGCGCTGTTCGCCGCACATGACCTCCTGCGCACGACGTTCCTGCAAACGGGCAGCGAGCCGGAGAAGCTCGTGCACGAGCCGAAATGGGCACCGCTGCGCGTGATCTACCTGCGCGGGCTGGAAGCGGACGCGGCGGACGCGAAAGTGCAGGAGATCCTCCGGCAGGAAGCACAGACTCCGCTCGATCCGCAGACGGAGACGGTGCGCTTCTACCTGATCCAAAAGGCAGATGCCGACTTCACCGTCGTGCTCAACCTGCACCCGCTGCTGGCGAAAGAGGCAGCGCCCGCCGCATTGGTGCAAGAGCTGCTCGCCTCTTATGCGACATTCAAAGCGGACGTCACGGTATAAATCATGGACCGGTTCTCTAAACAGGAGAACCGGTTTTCTGTTTTCATTTAAAATCTCGAATATTCGGAAACACAAGTAATATACAGTGTTGTCAAATTTCACAGGGAGTACTAAAATAAATGAAGAACTGATGGTTGGTAACGGAGACATTGACTTTAATAGAAGAAAGACTCGTACATCATTGGGGGTAACAGGAGATGTTGGCGTTTATTCGGGGCAACCCGAGGTTCGTAAAATTTTGGATCGGGATGTGGTTTTCCGAGTTTGGCGACTGGGTGCGAAACATGGCGCTGATCTATCTCGTGATGGACTTGTCGGGAGGCTCGGCGATCGCCGTGTCGATCAACATGTTCTGCGAGTTTGCACCACTTGTGATCTTCGGTCTGTTCATCGGCGTGCTCGCCGACCGCTGGGATCATAAGAAGACCATCATGAGCGCGGTGTTGATCAGGATCGCCCTGATCGGCCTGCTGATCGTCGCCGTCGCCTCGCAGTCCTTGCTCCTGGTCTATGTGGTCGCCTTCCTCTCGGCGATCGGCACGGTGCTGTTCCGGGCGCCGTCCTCGGCCTTCACGATGCGTCTCGTCAAAAAAGAGGACTTGCGCATGGCGGCCAACTTGCGCCAGATGTCGTACAGCACGATGTTTCTGATCGGACCGCCGCTTGGCACCCTGCTGTACCTGAGCGTCGGCACGACGTGGACGTTGCTCCTGATCCTCGCCTTGTTCGCCGTCAATTTCTCGTTCATCGCGTTCGTCCAACTCGACAAGATCGAGAAGAAAGCATCGTCTGCCAAAGGCCTGGGCGGCGTGATGACAGAGATGAACGACGGGTTTCGCCAGGCGTGGCAGAACCGCATGGTGCGTCCGCTCCTGTTCAGCAACGCGCTGTTTGGTATCAGCGCCGGATTGTCGAACGTGCTCAGCATCTTCATCCTCACCGAGTTTCTCGGCCAGCCGAAAGAGACCTATTCCGTGTTCGTCGCCACGCAGGGCGTTGGCATGATCGTCGCCTCGTTTGTGATGCCGAAAGTCAAACTGTCCCGCCCTGCGCTGCTCACCGGCGGCATGATCGTGATGGGGCTGTGCTCGATGGGCATGGTGTCCTACCCGCATTACTTCGTCACCTACGCGTTTGTCGTGCTGTTCGCCTTTGGCATGGTCGCCTTCAACATCTCGATGGCGACGCTGATGCAGACGACGGTCGACATTTCCTACCAAGGGCGCGTCTCGACCACGATGCAGACGGTCGGCACCGGGACGATGGCGCTGATGATGCTCTGCGCCGGCTGGCTGCATGAGATGATGCCGCTGCAGGCGATCATCCTGACTGCCGGCTGCTCGATGCTCACCGGTGGCGTGATCCTGTATATGATGTACAGCCGCGTGAAAGCGGAAACACAAGAAAAACCGCTGCCTCTCTAAGAGGCCAGCGGTTTTTTGCTGTCTTGCGATCTGTCCGATCAAGATTGTCCAAGCGCAGCACGCTGCGCTTCGATCAGCTCGCCGATGCCCTTGATGCCCGTTTCGATCTGCTCGTGGGTGGCGTTGGAGAAGTTCAGGCGCATGCCGTGTTTGCCTTTCGTGTTGCCCGGCGTGTCGAACGCCTGGCCGGGGAAGAAAGCGACTTTCTTCTGCTCGACCGCGTCGCGCAAGAGCTGCGGCACATCGACCCACTCCGGGAGCTCGGCCCAGAGGAACATGCCGTTCGACGGCTTCTCGGCGCGGGTCTCGGCCGGGAAATAGCTCGCGATCGCCTGCAGCATCGTGTCGCGGCGGGCGCTGTACTCGCGGCGCAGCAGTTCGAGGTGTCCGGTCAGTTTGCCGGACTCCATGTAATGCGCGACCGAGTGCTGGCTCCAGTTCGCCGTGTTGATGTCGTACGACTCCTTGACGACCGACAGCTTTTGGGTCAGCGCGGCCGGCACGATCAACCAGCCGATGCGCACGCCCGGGGCGAGGATCTTCGAGAAGGAGCCTGCATAGAACACCCACTCGCTCTCCAGCGCTTTCAGCGGGGGCAGGGAGACGTCCGCATAGGACAGGAAGCCGTACGGGTCGTCTTCCACCACCGGCACGCCGTATTCGCGGGCGAGGCGGGCCAGCTTCTCCCGTTTTTCCCGGCTCATCGAAGAGCCGAGCGGGTTGTGGCCGTCGGTGATCGAGTAGATGAACGCCGGGCGCTTGCCCGCCTGCAGCAGCGCTTCCACCGCGTCGACATCCATCCCGGTCTGCGGGCAGGTCGGGACGGTGAGCAGCTCCGGAGCAAACGGCTCCAAGACTTGCAGGAAGCCCGGGTAGGTTATCTCTTCGGTCACCACCTGGCCGCCCGGTTCGAGGAGCAGGCGGGCCAGCATGTTGATCGCCTGCTGCGCGCCGGTGGTCAGGAAGATCTCCTCTTCCGTGCAGGACACGCCGCGGCCTTTCATCAGCTCGGCGATCGACGCTTTCAGCGTGTGCATCACGCCGGCCGGGCCGTACTGCAAAGTGTGCGGCTTGTTCAGGAGGACGCTGCTCGACGCTTCGGCAAACGCTTCGCGCGGGAACAGCTCCTGATTGGGCAGCCCGAGGCCAAACGAGATCAGGCCGGGCCGGGCGGTCAGTGCCAGCATGTCCTGCATCGGGGACGGGGCGGTGTTTTGCGCCCACGCGGCGAGGCGGAGCGACTTTTCGGTGTCTGTGGTGGTCATGCGGGTTCATCCTCTCAAGGTTTCTTGTCGGACTTACAGGTTGCCGCGCTTTTCCTGTTCGCGCTCGACCGCTTCAAACAGCGCGCGGATGTTGCCGTTGCCAAAGCCGTTCGAGCCTTTGCGCTGGATGATCTCGAAAAACATCGTCGGGCGGTCTTGCATCGGCTGCGAGAAGATCTGCAGAAGATAGCCTTCATCATCGCGGTCGACGAGGATGTTCAAGCGGTTCAGTTCGTCGATCGGCTCTTCGATCTCACCGACGCGGTCCGGGAGCAGCTCATAATACGCGTCCGGGGTGTACAGGAAGCGGATGCCGTTTTTCTGCAGGTTATCCACCGCCTGCACAATGTTGTCCGTTTCCAGCGCCACGTGCTGCACACCGGCGCCGAGGTTGTAGTCGATAAATTCCTGCACCTGCGATTTCTTCTTGCCCGGCGCAGGTTCCACGATCGGGAACTTGATGCGGTGATTGCCGTTGCGCAGCGCTTTCGTCATCAGCGAGGAGGAGTCGGAGGAGACGTCTTCCTTGCGGAACTCCTTGATCAGCTTGAAGCCAAACACCTTTTCGTAATAATCGGTCCACGTGTCCATCTGCTCGACGTTGATCGCGAGGTGGTCAAAGCGGGTGATCGCCGTATCGATCTCCGGCTCTTCTTCTTCGACCGACTGGAAGCCCGGCGCGAAGACGCCGCTGTAGGCGCTGCGTTCGATCAAAGTGTGCACCGTATCGCCAAACGTGCCGATCACCGCTTTTTTCACCTGGCCGTGCTCGTCTTCTTCGATGAACGGCTCGACGAGCGGAATCCCGCCGCGCTCGACCGCCTGCCGGTACGTCTCTTCCACGTTGTCGACGCGCAGGGCGATGTCTTTGACTGCGTCGCCGTGCTTTTTGACAAACTCGGCGATCGGAGTGTCCGGCGCAAAGGAGCCGGAGATCACGAAGCGGATTTCGCCCTTCTCTACGACATAAGACACGACGTTGCGGCTGCCCGTCTCCAGGCCTTTGTAGGCGGTGACTTTCATGCCGAACAGCTTGCAGTAGTAGAACACCGCTTGTTTCGCATTGCCGGAATAGACTTCCACATAGTCGATGTCTTCGATCGGCAAAAGGTCATGGATCTGATCGGTTTCCTGCTCCTGTTGGGTGATCATGTGTACTTCCTCCTCGTCATAAGGTTAGGTGTCACAGAAAAATTTTCCCAGGGTTCAAGATGTCTTTCGGATCGAAAGCGCGCTTGATCTGCTGCATCATCTTGACGGCGCCGTCGCCGTGTTCGGCCGACAGGAACTTCGCTTTGCCAAGGCCGATGCCGTGCTCGCCGGTGCAGGTGCCGCCGCGCTCCAGCGCAAAGCGGACGATCTCCGCGTTGACGTGGCTCGCCCGGCGCATGTCTTCCGCGTTCTCCGGATCGACAACGAGGACGGCATGGTAGTTACCGTCGCCGACATGGCCGAGGATCGCACCGTCGAGCCCGTTGTCGTCGATCGTGCGGCGCGCTTCGAGGATCGCGTCCGGCAAGACCGACAAGGGCACACAGACATCGGTGGTCATCAGCTTCTTGCCCGGCTGGGAAGCGGAAAAGGCAAACGCCGCATCATGGCGCGCCGTCCACATCCGGGTGCGGGCCGCCTGGTCCGCATCGAATTCCAGCTCCAGACAGCCTTCTTCCGTCAAGATCTCCTTGGCCAGCAAAAAGGTGTGGTCGACCGTCGCTTTGTTGCCGCTGAACTCCAGAAACAGCGTCGGAGCTTCGGTAAACGAAGTGTCTTTGAAATTATTTACTACGTTGATGGTGCGTTCATCAACCAATTCAACGCGATCGAGCGCGATGCCGCACATCATCATGCCCATCGCTGCTTGTGACGCGCTGCCGACATCGGGAAACACAGCGCGGGCGGCGAGGATATACTCGGGGATGCCATAGACGCGCAAGGTCAGCTCCGTAAAGGTGCCGAGCGTCCCTTCGGAGCCGACGAACAGCCCGGTCAGGTTGTAACCGGCCGAAGATTTGGCCGCCTGGCCGCCCGTTTTGATCACCGAGCCGTCCGCCGTGACGACGGTGAGCCCCAGCACGTTGTCGCGCATCGTGCCATAGCGCACGGCGGTGGTGCCCGACGCGTTGGTCGCCGCCATCCCGCCCAGCGTCGCGTCGGCGCCGGGATCGACCGGGAAGAACAGGCCATATTCTTTTAACTGCTGGTTGAGCTGCATCCGGGTCACGCCCGGCTGCACACGCACGAGGAAGTCCTCCGGACGCACCTCCAGCACGTTGTTCATCTGTGTGAAATCCATGGAGATGCCGCCTTTGACGGGCACCACTTGCCCTTCGACAGACGACCCGATGCCAAACGGCACGACCGGAACACTGTGCGCATCCGCATACTGCATCACGCGGCACACGTCTTCAGTGGAGGTCGGGAAGACGACGACGTCGGGCGTCACGCCGGGATGGTAGGAAGTGACATCCTTGCTGTGGTGCTCCAGCACCGTTTCATTGACGGACACCTGCTCCGGACCGGATAAGATCGTCCGCAGCTGTTCTGCTAATGTCAAATCCAACAACTCCCGCAGTGAAATTAGATGAAGGCGTTCAGTGCCAATCGTAAAAAAACGATTCAAAATTAAAAGTCACTTTTCCTCACATTATAAAATTGTGCCTGAACTCTGTCAATTGCTGTAGTAAAGTGATTAAGCATGATTACAGCAGGTGTCATCCTTTAATGTAAGCATAGGGCAGGGGGATGTCGTTTTCTTCTGTAATAATGACCGAATTTCACGAAACATTTTCAGGATCTTTATTCATACGCATAAGAAACAGTTAGCTTACTAAATTTTCAATTTGACCGAATTCTTTTGGATCATCTAAAATTAGGAAAGGAGTACGGATATTGAAACGGGAGAGTGTGGGAATGAGAACTGCATCTGATAGAGCGACACTGGTGGCGCTGTTGCGCTTTCGAGAGGAAACTCAAGGAAGTCGACACGCCTTTTCTTTTTTGAGCGAAGACGGAACGGAGCAGCGGCTGACGTACGCCGAGCTCGATCGGCAGGCGCGGCAAATGGCCGTCCGCCTGCAGCGGCAGACGGAGCCGGGGGCGCGCGTGCTCTTGCTGTTCCAGCCGGGGCTGGATTACCTGATCTCGTTTTTTGGCGCGCTGTACGCCGGAGCGGTGCCCGTACCTGCCTATCCGCCGCGGCAAAACGGCAACTTGACGCGCCTGCTGCAGGTGGCAGAAGACGCGCAGGCGACGGCCGCCTTGACCACCGAGCCGATCTTGCGCGGCATGGTCAAGCGACTGGAGGACGGACAGGCTTTGGCGGGGCTGCAGTGGATCACCGCCGAAGGGCTGGACGAGGAAAACGCCGGGGACTGGCAGGAGCTGCCGGGCGGACGTGAGACGCTGGCTTTTTTGCAGTACACTTCGGGCTCGACGTCAGCCCCGAAAGGCGTGATGCTCACGCACGGCAACCTGCTGCACAATCTGCAGCTGATCGAGAGCTCGTTTGGCACGACGCCGGACAGCCGGGGCGTGGTCTGGCTGCCCCCGTATCACGACATGGGCTTGATCGGCGGCATCTTGCAGCCGGTGTTCACCGGGTATCCGATGACGCTGCTGGCCCCGGTCGATTTTATCACCAAGCCGCTGCGCTGGCTGCAAGCGATCACGGAGACCGGGGCGACGGTCAGCGGCGGGCCGAATTTTGCCTATGAGCTCTGTTTGCAGAAGATCGGTCCGGAGGAGCGCGCCGGGCTGGATCTGTCCCGCTGGGAGCAGGCGTTTACAGGCGCAGAGCCGGTGCGTGCAGAAACGATGCGCAGATTTGCGGAAGTGTTTGCTTCGTGCGGGTTTCGCCAAGAGGCGTTTTACCCGTGTTACGGGTTGGCGGAAGGCACGCTGCTGGTCACCGGCGGCTCGAAAGGAGCGGGGCCGGTGGTCAAGCGCTTCGATGCCGGGCTGTTGGCGCAGCATCAGGCGCTGGAGACGACAGACGGCGAAGGGGTGCTGGTGTCTTCCGGGCGCGTGACGCGCACGGAGCAGAAAGTGCGGATCGTGGATCCTCAGTCGCAACTGCCGCTCACAGACGGAATGATCGGCGAGATCTGGGTGCAGGGCGAAAGTGTGGCCCAAGGCTACTGGAACCGCGAAGAGCAGACGGAAGCGACGTTCCGGGCGCAGGTGCAGGGCGAGGAAGACGGGGCGTATCTGCGGACGGGCGACCTCGGCTTTGTCAGTGCGGGCGAGCTGTTTGTCACCGGGCGGATGAAAGACCTGATCATCGTCAACGGCCGCAACCATTATCCGCAGGACATCGAATTCACGGTGCAGAACTGCCACCCCGGCGTCGGCAACTCGAACGGGGCGGCGTTTGCGGTGGACGGGGACGGCGGTGAACGACTCGTCGTCGTGCAGGAAGTGGAGCGCACGTATCGCCGGGCGGGGCATGAAGAGATCGTCGCGGCGATCCGTCAGGCGGTAGCGCTGCAACACGGGCTGCCGGTGGAAGCGGTCGTGCTGTTGAAGCCGGCGAGCATCCCCAAGACCTCGTCGGGCAAGATCCAGCGTCATGCCTGCAAAGCGCGCTATCTGGACGGAACGCTGGAGATCTTGACGAACAGCCAGGCCCGCGCGGTGCAGGCGGCAGACGCTGCGGAGCCGGAGCAGCCCGGCCTGACGCGGGAGGACGCGCTGGCGCTGCCTCCGGACGAGCGGGCCGGAGCGCTGGCCGGACGCCTGCTGTCCGAACTGGCGCAGGTGACAAATACGGCGGCACTGCCGGCCGACAAGCCTTTGGCTGCGGCGGGGCTGGACTCGCTGATGGCGGTGGAGCTGAAGAACCGCCTCGAAGAGGCCTATCACGTGCCGATCGACTTGGCGCGTCTGCTGGAAGGCGCGACGGCAGAGCAATTGGCGGCGGAGATCGCAGCAGGGCTTGGTGAGGTGCGCGAAGAGTCGGTTGCGACCGACGCCGGGAACGGCTTGAGCTACGGGCAGCGCTCGCTTTGGTTCCTGCAGCAGTTGGACCCGTCGAGCACCGCTTACCACATTTCAAAGCTGGTCAAGGTGCGCGGTCCGTTCGATGCGGATCGTCTGCAAGCGTGCCTGCAAACGCTGCATGACCGCCATGAACTGCTGCGCACCGTGTACCCGGAAACGGACGGTCAGCCAACCGCCCGGCTCGTCGAGGCGGCCCAGGTCGATTTTGCCAACGTGGAGCGGGCGGAGGAGCTGACCGAAGCGGCGCAGCAACCGTTCGATCTCGCCCAAGGCCCGCTGTTCCGGGCACGCTTGCACAAAAGCGGGGAGCAGGAGCACCTGCTGCTGCTCAGCATGCATCACATCATCGCCGACCTGTGGTCGCTCGCCGTGCTCATCGGCGAACTGCGCGATCTGTATGCGGGCACTGAGGACAACCTGACAGACCCGGCAGCGTTTGCCGATTATGTGCGCTGGCAGAACGAACTGCTCGCAAGCAAGCGCGGCGACGCGCTGTGGGCGTATTGGCAAGGGCAGCTGCAAGGCCAGCCGCCGGTGCTGAACCTGCCGACCGACCGGCCGCGTCCGCCGGTGCAGACCTATCGCGGGGCGACGCTTCCGCTCGCCGTGCCGGGCGGGGTCGCAGCCAAGCTGAGGGAGCTGTCCAAACAGGAAGGCGCAACGCTGTACATGACGCTGCTCGCCGCGTTTCAGACGCTTTTGCACCGCTATGCGGGGCAGGAGGAGATCTGGGTCGGCTCGCCGACGGCGGGGCGCAGCGCCGCGAAGTTTCAGCAGGTGTTCGGCTATTTCGTCAACCCGGTCGTGCTGCGCGCTGACGTCCGCGCTGACGAGCCGTTCCGGGACTTGCTGCGCCAAGTGCGAGCGACGGTGCTCGGCGCGCTGTCCCACGCCGATTATCCGTTTCCGCTGCTGGTGGAGCGGCTGGCCCCGCAGCGCGATTTGAGCGCGGCGCCGCTGTTCCAGGCGATGTTCTCACTGCAGAAAGCACAGCTGCAAGGAGGCGGCGATCTGAGCGGATTTGCGCTGTCGCAGGCAGGGGCGGAGCTCTGCATCGGCGACGTTGTGTTCGAATCGGTGCCGCTTGCACAAGGCGCGGCGCAGTTCGACCTGACCTTGTCGATGGTGGAAAGCGCGGACGGACTGTCCGGAACGCTGGAGTTCAACACCGACCTGTTCGACCCGGAGACGGCAGAAAGCATCGTGCGCTGCATGGAACAGCTGCTCGCCGGCATCGCCGCACATCCTGACTGGTCAGTCGGATCGCTTCCTTTAGTAAATGCGAACGACGCAAGCGCAAAAATCACCGTCGATGCCGGGCAGGTGCCGTACCCCGCGCAGTGCCTGCATCAGCTGTTCGAAGCGCAGGCAGGCGCCCATCCTGCAGCGGAAGCGCTGGAGTTCGACGGACGCATCTTGACCTACCGTGAGCTGAACGAGCGGGCGAACGCCGTCGCGCACAGCCTGATCGCCCGCGGCGTCCGGCCGGGCGATGCGGTCGGACTGTCCCTGCCCCGTACGGCGGCGTGGATTCTCGGGATGCTCGGCGTGTTGAAAGCGGGCGGGGCCTACCTGCCGCTCGACCCGGTGCATCCGGAAGCGCGCCTGCAGTTTATGGCGCAGGACGCCGGGGCGCAGATCGTGCTCGATGACGAGGCGCTCTGGCAGCTGGCTGAGCGTACGGATGCCGCGACGCACAACCCGGCATTGCCGGTCACGCCGGAGCAGACCGCTTACCTGATCTACACGTCCGGTACGACCGGCACGCCGAAAGGGGTGGCCTGCCCGCATCGTGGCGCGGTCAACCTGCTGGCGGAAATGGAGCGGCGCGCTCCGTTGCCACAAGGGGCGACAGGCAGCGTCTGGACGTCCTTCGGCTTCGACGTGTCGGTGTATGAAGTGTTCTCCGCGCTCTGTTACGGTCATAAGCTGATCGTGCTGCCGGAAGACGCGCGCGCCGACGGCGACGCCGTGCTGGAACTGTTCGCCGACCTTGGGGTGAGCAGCGCGTACCTGCCTCCGTTCTTGCTGCCCGCACTCGCTGCTTATGTCAAAAGCTGTCCGGGCCGCCTCCGTCTGACCCGCCTGCTGGTCGGCGTGGAGCCGATCCGCGGCGAGCTGCTGCAGGAGATCTGCCAGCACCTGCCCGGCCTCGTCATCGTCAACGGCTACGGCCCGACAGAAGCGAGCGTCTGCGCCACCTTGTACACCGTGTCGGGCCAAACGGAGCGGATCGTGCCGATCGGCACGCCTTTGCCGCACACCGAAATCTGGCTGCTCGACGCCAGCGGCCAGCCGGTGCCGCAAGGGGTGATCGGCGAGTTGCACATCGGCGGCGCAGGACTGGCCCACGGCTACATCGGACGGCCGGAGCTGACCGCAGAAAAATTTGTGCAGCTGCCTGTGACTGCTGAGCGCCTGTACAAAACGGGCGATCTCGCCCGCCTGCGCCGCGACGGGATGCTGGAATACTGCGGCCGCAGCGACGACCAGGTCAAAGTGCGCGGCTTCCGCATCGAACTCGGTGAAATCGAAGCGGCGATCGCCGCCTGTGCGCAGGTGCAAGCGGCAGCCGTCAGCGTGCGCGAGGACGCGCCGGGCGGCAAGCGGATCGTCGGCTATGTCGTCTGGGCCGAAGCGGACGCAGGAGACATCGGCGCACTGCGCCGGGAGCTGAAGCAAAAGCTGCCCGACTATATGGTGCCGTCCGCCTTCGTCGCTCTTGACGCCCTGCCGCAGACGGTGAGCGGTAAAGTCGACCGCCGCGCTTTGCCCGCACCGCAGGACGACCTGTTGGAAAAACGCGTTTACACCGCGCCGCGCAATGAGCAGGAGGCGCAGCTTTGCCAGCTGTTTGCCGAACTGCTCGGCGTAGCAGAAGTCGGCGTCCACGACCACTTTTTTGAACGGGGCGGCCATTCGCTGCTCGCCACACAGGCCCTGACCCGCGTGGAGAGCCGCTTTGGCGTCAAACTGCCGCTCTCGCGCCTGTTTGAAGCGCCGACACCGGCGGAGCTCGCCGTGCTGATCGGGCAGACCCAAGCGTCCGCCCCGGTCAAGCAAAAGCCGAAAATTGGGCGCGTGGATCGCGAAGCCCGCAGACAGCCGCGCGCCTAAATTGAAACATGTTTTACAGGAGGAGACCACAGAATGAAGAAATCGACCGAAGTGTATGTGCTGCCCGCCTCGTTTGCCCAACGGCGGCTGTGGTTTGTCGATCAGTTGTTGGAGGAAAATGCCGTCTACACGATGGCGGCGACCGTGCGGATCAACGGCTCGCTCGACCGGAACGCCTTGGCCCGCTGCCTGGAGCAGATCGTCCTGCGCCATGAGATCCTGCGCACCGTGTTTGCGGTGGAGGACGATGAGCTGGTGCAGGTGATCGCCACCGAGCCGTCCACAGAGCTGCTGGACGTGCAGGCAGATTCGCTGGTGCAAGCGAAAGCGCTGGCGACAGAAGCGGCGAAACGCCAGTTCGACCTGCAGCAAGGGCCGCTGCTGCGCACCGTGCTGTACAGCTGTGGAGCGGCGGAGCACCTGCTGTTGATCGCCATGCATCACATCGTCTCGGACGCCTGGTCGGTCGGCGTGCTGATCCGCGAGCTGTCCTCACTGTACGCAGCGTTCGCCGCAGCGGCCGATGCAACTGCGCCGCTTGTGGCGCTGCCTGTGCAGTACGCAGACTACGCGGTGTCACAACAGGACTGGATGCAAGGCGAGGTGCTGCAGGAGCAGCTGCACTATTGGGCGGAGCAGCTGCAAGGGGCAGAAACGGTGCTCGCCCTGCCGACCGACCGCCCGCGCACGGTACGGGAAGCGGCTGCAGGCGCTGTCGTGCGCACCGCGGTGTCGCCGGAGCTGTCCCAAGCGCTGCGCGAGCTGGCGCAGGCGGGCGGCGCGACGCTGTTCATGACGCTGCTGGCCGCCTATCAGGCGCTGCTGTTGCGCTGGACGGGCCAGAAGAGCGTGCTCGTCGGCTCCCCGGCGGCGGGGCGTGACGAAGAGGGCATCGAGCAACTGATCGGCTTTTTCGTCAACAACGTGGTCTTCCGCGCCGATCTGGCGGCAGACATGAGCTTTCAAGACCTGCTCACCCAAGTGAAGCGGACGGTGCTCGACGGTCTGGCGCACGGCGAAGCGCCGTTTGAAAAAGTGGTCGAGGAGCTGCAGCCGGAGCGCGTGCCGGGCGTCTCGCCGCTGTTCCAGACGATGTTCGACCTGCAAAGCGAGTATTTCGACGGGCTGATGCTTGGCGATCTGCAGGCGACGGTCGAGCCGGTTGAGCTTGGCATCGCCAAATACGACCTGACCCTGACGATGGCCGAGACGGGGCAGGGGCTGACCGCAGAGTTCGAATACAACTGCGAGCTGTTCGACGAGGAGACGATCGTGCGCCTTGGCGAACGGTTCACCACGCTGCTTGCGAGCATCGCCGCAGCGCCTGACCAACCGTTGGCGACACTGACCTTGCTGCCGGGCGAAGAGCTTGCGCAGCTGGAAGCGTTTGGACAGGCGCCGCAGACGTTCCGAAGCGGCGTGACGGCGCACGGGCTGATCGAAGCGACGGCCGCGCGCCTGCCGCACCGGATCGCCGTGCAAGCCGGGGCGGAGACGCTGACCTACGCCGAGCTGAACGCGCGCGCCAACCAGCTCGCCCGCCGTCTGCAGCAGCTCGGCGCCGGGCCGGATAGGGTGATCGGCGTTTCGCTGCGCCGCTCGCTCGACTTGGCGGTCGGGCTGCTGGCGATCTTGAAGGCGGGCAGCGCCTACCTTCCGCTCGACCCGCAGTACCCGGCGGAGCGCCTGCGCCTGATGATCGAAGACTCCGGCACCCGGCTCCTGCTCACCGAGTCGGCGCTCCTGCCGCAGCTTCCGGCCGTGGCTGGCGTGACGGTGTTTGCGGCCGATGCACAGCGGGAGGCGACTGCAGCGGAAAGCGCGGAGAATGTGGACAGCGGCGTCGCTGAACAGCATCTCGCCTACGTGATCTACACCTCCGGCTCGACCGGCCGCCCGAAAGGCGTGATGATCGAGCACCGCTCGCTCGTCAACCACATGCAGGCGATCGTGCCGCAGTACAGCCTGACCGAGGAGGACCGCGTGCTGCAGTTTTCCTCGATCTCCTTTGACATCGCTGTCGAAGAGGTGTTCCCGACCTGGCTGTGCGGCGCGGCGCTGGTGCTGCGCGAGGAGGAACTGCTGGCGCCGGCCGACTTCCTGCGCTTTTTGGAGCGGGAGCGGATCACGGTGTTCAACGCGGCGACCGCGTATTGGAAGCATTGGTCGCGCGAGCTGCAAGGCCGAGCGTTGCCCGAATCGCTGCGGCTGACCGTCATCGGCGGGGAAAAAGCGTCTCGCGGCGATCTGCAAATCTGGCAGTCCTTGCCCGGCAGTGAGCGAACCACGTTGCTCAACACCTACGGGCCGACCGAAACGACGGTGACGGCCACCGTGTGGCGGGCCGAGCATGCCGGAGCGGATGCGGTGGTGCCGATCGGGCGACCGCTCGCCAATTACCGCCTGTATGTGCTCGATGAGCACCTGCAGCCGGTGCCGATCGGCACGCCTGGCGAGCTGTACATCGCCGGGGCGGGCGTGGCGCGCGGCTATCTGCAGCGTCCGGAACTTACGGCCGAGCGCTTTGTGACCTTGCCCGGCATCGCCGGTGCGGCCTATCGCACCGGCGATGTCGTGCGCTGGCTGCCCGACGGCACGCTCGACAGCCTCGGCCGCACCGATGAACAGGTCAAAGTGCGCGGCTTTCGGATTGAGCTTGGCGAAGTGGAAGCGGCGCTGCTCAAGCATCCGCAGGTGGCGGGGGCCGTTGCGGTCGTCCGGGACGGGCAGCTCGCCGCCTACTTTACAGGCGTGGCGACAGACGGCCTGAAACTCTTTTTGCAGCAAGAGCTGCCCGAGTACATGGTGCCGCAGGTGATCGTCCATCTCGACGAGATCCCGACGCTCCCGAACGGCAAAGTCGACCGCCGCGCCTTGCCGGCACCGCACGCCGTGCCAAGCGGCGGGCTGGTTCCGCTGCGCACGGAGACCGAGCATGGCGTGGCCGCCGTGTGGACGGAAGTGCTGGGGCACGGGGAGATCGGCGCCGATGCGAACTTTTTTGAGCTCGGCGGGCATTCGCTGCTGGCCACACAAGCGGTCTCGCGCCTGCAGGCGAAGTTTGGCGTGGAGCTGCCTTTGCGCAGCTTGTTTGAGCAGCCGACGCTGGCCGGGCTGGCCGCGCAGATCGACCTGTTCAAAGGAGAGTCGGCCAAGACGCCCCAAGCGGCGATCCCAGCGGTCACCCGCGACGGCGCACTGCCGTTGTCTTTTGCGCAGGAGCGCCTCTGGTTCCTGACCCAACTGGAGCCGGATACGGCGGCGTACAACATCTCTTCTGGCGTGCGCATGAAGGGAAGCCTGAACGTGGACGCGCTGCAAAAGAGCTTTGACGCGCTCCTCGAACGCCATGAAGCGCTGCGCACCACCTTCACGGAGTCGGGAGGGCGTGCGCAGCTCAACATCCGGGCCGCAGAGCCGCTCGCCATCACGATCCGCGACTTGCAGCAGATCCCGCAGGATGCGCAGCGGGCCGAAGTGGCAGCGATCGCCGCAGCGGAAGCGTTTCGCCCGTTCGACATCGAACAAGGCCCGCTGCTGCGCGCGATGCTGCTGACGCTCCGTCCGAAGAAGCACATCCTGCTCTTCACGATGCATCACATCATCGCCGACGGCTGGTCGGTCGCGGTGCTGATCCGCGAGATGGCTACGCTGTACGCAGCGTTTGCCAGCGGCCAAGCGCCCGCCTTGGAGCCGCTTCGCATCCAATACGCCGACTATGCTGCGTGGCAGCGCGACTGGCTGCAAGGCGAGGTGCTGGAAGAGCAGCTCGGCTACTGGCAGCAACAGCTCTCCGGCGACCTGCCCGTCCTGCAGCTGCAGACCGACTACCCCCGTCCGCCCGTGCAGACGTTCAACGGCGCGACGCTGCATCTGACCATCCCGCGTGAGACCGCTTCCGGGCTGCACGCGCTCGCTCAGGAAACGGGCGCGACCTTGTACATGACGCTGCTCGCCGCCTACCAGACGCTGCTGCACCGCTACACCGGCCAGGACGACATCCTTGTCGGCTCGCCGGTCGCCGGGCGCAATCGCCGCGAAACGGAAGGGCTGATCGGCTGCTTCGTGAACACGCTGGTCCTGCGCACCAGCCTCTCCGGCGACCCGACGTTTCGCGAACTGCTCGGCCGCGTCAAGCAGACCGCTCTCGACGCTTATGCACACGGCGACATGCCGTTCGAGAAGCTGGTCGAAGCGCTGGACGACAACCGCAACCTCGGGTACACGCCGCTGTTCCAGACGATGTTCGTCCTGCAAAACACGCCGTTTGCCGCCTTGGAGCTCTCCGGCGTGGAGATGGAGCTGTTCGAGCTCGCCCACAACACGGCTAAATTTGACCTGACCTTGCTGATCGCGGAAGAGGACGGCGAACTGGCTGCCGTCTTTGAATACAACACCGACCTGTTTGCGGAAGCGACCATCGCGCGCCTGGCCGGCCATTTCAGCCACCTGCTGCACGCCATCGCCGCCGACAGTTCGCGCGCGCTGTCCCAGATGCCGCTGCTCAGCGCGGCCGAACAAGAGCAGCTGCTCTACGGCTGGAACGACACCGCCGTCCCGTTCCCGGACAACGTCTGCCTGCACGAGCTGTTCGAAGCGCAGGTGCAGCAGACGCCCGACAACATCGCCGTCATCTTCGGCTCCGACACGCTGACGTACGCCGAGCTTGACGGGCGCGCCAACCAGCTCGCCCGTCACCTGCAAGCGGCAGGCGTCGGCCCGAACGTGCCGGTCGGCGTCTGCGTCGAGCGCTCGCCGGAGCTGATCGTCGCGCTCGTCGGCGTGCTGAAAGCGGGCGGCGCGTTCGTCCCGCTGGACAGCGAAGTGCCGACGGCACGCCTTGCGCAGGTGATCACCGATGCTGCGGCGCCGGTCTGCCTCGCGCAAGAGCATCTGCGCGACAAACTCCCGTCCGAGGCGACCGCCTGGGTATTCCTCGACAGCGGCTGGGCGGAGATCGCCGCGCACGACCGCACCAAGCCGGAGTCGGGCGTCACGCCGGACGACCTCATCTCGATCTACTACACCTCCGGCTCGACCGGCAAGCCCAAAGGCGTCGCGTCACACCACCGGGGCTGGGTCAACCGCATGTGCTGGATGCAAAATCAGCACGGGCTCTGCGCAGCGGAAACCGCCTTGCAGAAAACGACGATGACGTTCGACGACTCGGCGGTCGAAGTGTTCTGGCCGCTCATGACCGGCGCGCGCATCGCCCTGCTCGAACCGGGCCTGCACCGCGACCCGCGCGCGATCCTTGACGCGGCGGTGAAGTACGAAGTCTCCCTGCTCCAGTTCGTCCCGAGCATGCTGGGCCTCGTGCTCGACGAGCTGACCGACGCCGACCGCGCCGGGCTGCATCGCCTGCGCATCACCGTCTCCTCCGGCGAAGCGCTGCGCTCCGAGCTGGTGCGCCGCTTCCTCGACAAGATGCCGGGCCTCCTGACCAACACGTGGGGCGCGACCGAAGTGTCGATCGACTCGACGATTCACATCTGCTCGGAAGCGGATGCAGCGGCAGGCGAGATCGTCTCCGTCGGCCGCCCGATCGACAACAACACCGTCTACATTCTCGACGCGCAGCTGCAGCCGGTGCCGATTGGCGTGGCGGGCGACTTGTACTTGGGTGGCGTGGGGCTGGCGACAGGCTACCTCGGCGATGCGGAGCGCACCGGGGCCGCTTTTGTCGACAATCCGTTCCGCCCGGGCGAGAAGATGTACAAGACGGGCGACCGCGGCTGCTACCTTGCAGACGGGGCGATCCGCTTCCTCGGCCGGCAAGACGATCAAGTGAAGATCCGCGGCCAGCGCGTCGAGCTCGGCGAGATCGAAAACGTGCTCGGCCAGCATCCGGCCGTCAAAGCGACGGCGGTGACGGTGATCGAGGACGATGCGGGCAACAAGCGCCTCGCCGGGTACGTCTCGCTGTTCGAAACGGTGGGAGAACTCCCGACCGCAAGCGATCTGCGCCACTATCTCAAGCAAAAATTGCCCGAGTACATGGTGCCGTCCTGGGTGCTGATCCTCGAATCCTTGCCGCATAACGCCAACGGCAAGACCGACCGCAAAGCGCTGCCCCTGCCTGACGCCTCCCGCCCGGAGCTGGAGCAGGAGTACGTCGCGCCGGAAGGGCCGGTCGAAGAGACGCTGGCGGAGATCGTGATCGAACTGCTCGGATTGGAGCGGGTCGGCGCGTTCGACTCTTTCTTCGATCTCGGCGGCCACTCCTTGCTCGCCGTGCAGCTGATCTCCCGCGTGCGCGACACGTTCGAGATCGACCTGCCTCTGCGCGCCTTGTTCGAAGAGCCGACGATCGAAAAGCTGGCGATCCGCATCGAAGACCTGCTGATCGAAAAACTGGAAGCGATGACCGACGAAGAAGCCGACGCAAGGCTTTCCCAACAAGACTACTCCTAAGAGGTGATGAGCCGTGTCGACGACCGACCGCAGTAGAAGACGTTCCGAACTCTCCGACGCCAAACAGGCGCTGTTAGACAAGATGATGCGCGCCAAGAAACCTGCCGAAACCAAGCAGGGCATTCCGAAGCGCCCGGACAGCGGGCCCGCGCCCTTGTCGTTCGCTCAGCAGCGATTGTGGTTTCTCGATCAGTTGGACCCGGGCAACACGCTGTACAACATCCCGTACGCCTTGCGTCTTCGCGGCGTCCTGCACACCGAAGCGCTGCAGCTTGCCGTGCAGGAGATCGCCCTGCGCCACGAAGCGCTGCGCACCGTCTTTGCTCTGCAGGACGGGCAGCCGGTGCAAGTGATCACAAACGGCGCACACGTTCCGATCCATGTTCATGACTTGACCCGTCTCCCGGCCGAAGAGCGGGAGACGGAGCGCGAACGCCTCGTGCAGGCCGAAGCGTCCCATCCTTTCGATCTGCAAAACGGTCCGCTGTTGCGCGTGGCGTTGCTCAAGCTCGCCGAACAGGAGCACGTGCTGGTGATCACACTCCACCACATCGTGTCGGACGGGTGGTCGACCGGCGTGTTCACGCGCGAGTTCGCCGCATTGTATGAAGCGTTTTCCCAAGGCAAGCCAACGCCTCTGTCTCCGCTGCCGATCCAGTATGCCGATTACGCCCACTGGCAAAAAGACACCTTGGGCGGCGACGCGCTCGCCAAGCAGCTCGGCTATTGGAAACGGCAGCTCGGGACGGCTCCGGCCGTCCTGCAGCTGCCGACCGACTTCCCGCGTCCGGCGGTGATGACGCACCGCGGTGCGAAGATCAGCTTCACGCTGCCGCACGCGTTGACCGAGCAACTGAAAGCGTTGGGCGCGCAGGAAGGCGTCACGCTGTACATGACCTTGCTCGCCGCCTACAAAACACTGCTCCACCGCTACAGCGGGCAGGACGACATCGCCGTCGGTTCGCCGAACGCAGGGCGCAGCCGCAGCGAGATCGAAGGGCTGATCGGCTTTTTCATCAACACGCTCGTCCTGCGCACCGAACTGGACGGCAGCCTCTCGTTTCGCGAGCTGCTGCGCCGCGTCGCACAGACGTCGATCGACGCGCTGGCCCATGCTGACGTGCCGTTTGAAAAGCTGGTCGAAGAGCTTCAGCCGGAGCGCAGCCTGAGCGTGCCGCCGCTGTTCCAAGTCTTGTTCACCTTGCAAAACGCACCGCTGCAGCAGCTGGAACTGGCCGGGCTGTCGCTTGTGCTGCTCGACATCGCAGGCGATACGGCGAAATACGACCTCAACTTGTCGATGGTCGAATATGAAGACGACCTGCAAGGCTATCTGGAATACAACACCGACCTGTTCCGCCCGGACAGCGCGGCGCGTCTGTTGCAGCATTTCGAGGCGCTGCTGCAAGGGCTGGTCAACCAGCCTGACCTCCCGATCGGCCAAGTGCCGCTGGTGACGGAGCTGCCGTCAGACTGGCACGGCACCCGCCGGGAATATGCCGCCCAGGGGCTGTTGCAGGAGCGCTTTGCCAAGCAGGCGGCCGAGACGCCGGAGCGGACCGCGCTGGTCTTTGAAGACGAGACGCTGACCTACGCCGAGCTGAACGGGCGCGCCAACCGCCTCGCCCGCTTTTTGCAAGCGCAAGGCGTCGGGCCGGACGTGCGCGTCGGGCTGTTCCTGGAACGCTCGCCGGAGATGATCATCGCCCTGCTCGGCGTCTTGAAGGCGGGCGGTGCGTACGTGCCGCTCGACACCGGACTGCCGCCGGAGCGGATCGGATTTTTGCTGGAAGATGCCGGCTTGCAGCTGCTGCTGACCGAGGAGCTGCTGCTCGAACGTTTGCCGGCGACCGCCGCGGCCGTCTGCCTGGAGCAGGCTGCAGCGGAGATCGCCCTGCACAGCGCGGAAGACTTGCCGACACTGGCGGCGGAGCGTTCGCTCGCCTATGTCATCTACACCTCCGGCTCGACAGGCACGCCCAAAGGCGTCGCCATCGAGCACGGGAACCTGCTCAACTACCTCGACGCGATCACCGGCGCGCTGGAGCTGGAGCCGGGGATGAGCTATGCGACCGTCTCCACGCTGGCGGCCGACCTCGGGAACACGATGGTCTTCCCGGCGCTCGGCTTCGGCGGCACGTTGCACGTGATCGGCTCCGAGCGCATCGCCGACCCGCAATTGCTGGCCGCGTATCTGGAACGGCATCCGCTCGACTGCCTGAAGATCGTTCCCGCCCATCTCAGCGCCCTGCTGACGGCGGGACTGCCGATCTTGCCGCAGCGCCGACTGGTGTTCGGCGGCGAAGCGCTGCGTGCGGAGCTGGTGGAAAAAGTGTGCCAAGCTGCGCCTGCTCTCCAGCTCTACAACCATTACGGCCCGACGGAGACGACCGTCGGCGTGCTGACCAACAAGATCGAACCGGGGCAGCGCGGTGCGACGGTGCCGCTGGGGCGGCCGCTTCCCAACGTGGAGGTGCACCTGCTCGATCCCAACGGCCAGCCGGTGCCAATCGGCGTGCCGGGCGAGCTGTACATCGGCGGCGCGCAAGTGGCCCGGGAGTATTTGCACCGGGCGGAGCTGACCTCGGAGCGCTTTCTCGCCAACCCGTTTGGCGCAGGCAGGCTGTACCGCAGCGGCGACTTGGCGCGCTGGCTGCCCGACGGGAAGATCGAGTTCCTCGGCCGCGCCGACGATCAGGTCAAAGTGCGCGGCTTCCGCGTCGAGCCGGGCGAAATCGAAGCGCTGCTGGCAGCGCATCCGGCGGTGCAGGCGGCCGTCGTGCTGGCTGTGACCGACGCGGCGGGCGAGGCCCGGCTGGCGGCGTATGTCGCGGCGGCGGAGCAGGCGCTGCCCGATGCGGGCGTGCTGCTGCGCGACCTGCAAAGCAAACTGCCTGCCTACATGCTGCCGTCTTCCTTGCTCCGCCTCGACCGGCTGCCGCTCACGGCGAACGGCAAAGTGGACCGCCGCGCGCTGCCCAAGCCCGATTTTTCCCGAGCGTCTGGCGGCGTATCTGTCGCCCCGCGCTCAGAGGCGGAAGGCGTGATCGCCGGGATCTGGGCGGGGATTCTGCAGCGGGATAGGGTCGGCGTACACGACAACTTTTTTGCCAGCGGCGGGCATTCGCTGCTGGCGACGCAGGTGATCACGCGGATGCGCGAGGTGTTTGGGCTCGACCTGCCGCTGCGCTTGCTGTTTGAGCGGCCGACGGTGGCCGAACTGGCCCGCGTGGTGGAAGACGGGCTGAAGTCGGACGCGGTGCTGATGCACACCCCGATCCCGCAAGTGCCCCGCGACCGGCCGCTGCCGTTGTCGTTTGCCCAGCAGCGCCTGTGGTACCTGCAGCAGCTGGAGCCGATGAGCACGATCTACAACATGATCTACCCGGCCCGCATGCAGGGACAGCTGGACACCGCCGCGCTGCAGCTCGCCGTCGATGCGCTGGTGGCGCGCCATGAAGCGTTCCGCACCGTGTTTGCCGAAGTGGAGGGCATCGGCGTGCAGATCATCCGCCCGGAGCTGGACGTGAAGATCGACCTGACCGACCTGACGCATCTGCCGCAGGCAGAGCGGGAAGCGGAAGCACAGCGCCTGATCGCCGTCGAGACGGCCACGCCGTTCGACCTCGCGCAAGGGCCGCTGCTGCGCACGCGCCTGTTGAAGCTGGCCGAGGACGAGCACATCTTCGTCTTCGGCACGCACCACACGGTCAACGACGGCTGGTCGCGGGCGGTGTTTACGAACGAGCTGCTGACCTTGTACCGCGCCTTTGTGCAAGGCGAACGCTCGCCGCTGCCGCCGCTTTCGATCGGCTATGCCGATTTTGCCGTCTGGCAGCGCGGGTGGATGCAAGGCGAGGTGCTTGACGCCCAGCTCGCCTACTGGCGGGACAAATTGGGCGGCGACGTGCCGGTCTTGAACTTGCCGACCGACCGGCCGCGCGCGGCGGTGCCGAAGTACCGGGGCAGCCATTATGCGTTCCGGCTCTCGAAGGAGCTGTCGGCGAGCATTCAACGGCTGTCGCGCCGCGAAGGGGCGACCGACTTCATGACGCTGCTCGCCGCCTTCCAGACGGTGTTGTACCGCTACACCGGGCAGGATGACCTCTTGATCGGCTCGGGCGTCGCCAACCGCAACCGTCCCGATATCGAAGGTTTGGTCGGCTTCTTCGTCAACTCGCTCGGCCTGCGCACCGACCTGTCCGGCAACCCGGCGTTCCGCGACCTGCTCGGACGCGTGCGCGAAGTGGCGCTGGGGGCGTTCGCCCATCAGGACCTGCCGTTCGAAAAGCTGGTCGAAGAGCTGCAGCCGGACCGCGATCTGACCCAGTCGCCGCTGTTTCGCGTCGTCTTCGTCTATCAGAACACGCCGCAAGCGACGTTCGAGCTGCCGGGGCTGACTTTGACCCAGCTGGAGACAGAAGCGGGCACGAGCAAATTTGACCTCACCTTGTTTATGGCGGAGCAGGACGGCGTGTTTGACGCCGTGCTGGAGTACGACGCCGACCTGTATGAGCGGGAGACGATCGAGCGCTTGGCCGGACATCTGCAACGTGTGCTCGCGGCGGTCACCCGCGACCCGGAGCTGAAGCTGGACGACGTGCCGCTCCTGTTGGAAGACGAGCGCCGTCTGCTGCTGGAGGAGTGGGCGGTCGAACGGGCGCCGTTCCCGGACGGGATCACCTTCCCGGCGCTGGTGAGCAGACAGGCGGCCAAAGCGCCCGACGCGACCGCGCTGGAGTGCCAAGGCCGGCCGATGAGCTACCGGGAACTCGACGCCCGCTCCAACTCCCTCGCGCGCTGGCTGCAGCAAAACGGTGTCGGGCACGGGACGTTTGTCGGCGTGTCGATGGACCGCTCGTTTGAGCTGATCCTCTCCTTGCTCGGCATCATGAAGGCGGGCGGGGTGTATGTGCCGCTCGATCCGTCCTATCCGCTGGACCGTTTATCCTACATCCTGCGCGAGACAAAAGCGGAACTGCTCCTGACGCAAGAGGCGTATGTGGAGCAGTTTGCAGGTGCGGTGCAACGCGTGGTGCCGCTCGACACCTGCCGGGAAGAACTCGCGGGGGAGAGCGGTGCGCCTGTGCAGAGCGAAGCGACGGAGCGCAGCCTGGCCTACGCCATCTTCACCTCCGGCTCGACCGGGCTGCCCAAAGGCGTCTTGGTTGAACACCGCGGGCTGTGCAACTTCGCGGCGCATTTTTCGAACGCGCTGGGCGTGGACGCCAGCTCCCGGGTGCTGCAGTTTGTCGCTTCGTCGTTCGACGTGTCGCTCGGGGAGATCTCGGTGGCGCTCGGCAACGGGGCGGCGCTGATCCTCGAAGACAAGAACCGCCTGCTGCCCGGCCCGGACTTGGCCGAACTGCTGCGCGAGCGCAAGATCACGACGCTGCTGACCACGCCGTCCGTGCTGGCGGCGACGCCTGCGAACGACCTGCCCGACCTGTTGGCGGTCGCGCCGGGCGGCGAAGTGTTCACGAAGGAGATCGCTTTGCGCTGGATGCAGGAGGGGAGGCGCGTGCTGAACGCGTATGGCCCGACCGAGACCACCGTCGGCTCCTCCGTGCACGTGGTGGAGGCGGAGCGCGACCTCAACATCGGACGGCCGCTGCCGAACACCGAAGTCTACGTGCTCGACCCGAACCTGCAGCCGGTGCCGATCGGCGTGCCGGGCGAGCTGTACATCGGCGGCGTCGGCGTGGCGCGCGGCTACTTGAACCGCCCCGAGCTGACGGCGGAGCGCTTCGTGCCGCATCCGTTTTCTGAAGCGGCCGACGCGCGGCTGTACCGCAGCGGCGACATCGTGCGCTGGCTGGCGGACGGCCAGCTGGAGTTTGTCGGCCGCGCCGACCATCAGGTGAAGATTCGCGGTTACCGCATCGAGCTCGGCGAGATTCAGGAGCAGATCAACCTGCAGGACGGCGTACTCGACTCGGCGGTGATCGTTCGCGAAGACGACGGCCATAAACGCATCGTCGCCTATGTCGTTCCGAAGCCGGAAGAGACGACGGGCGGCTCCGAGCTGCAAAGCGAGCAGGTCCATGCGTGGGAGGAGATGTTCGACTCCTACTACACGTCGTACACTGCACAGGCGGCAGACAGCGGGGCGGAGACGTTTAACATCCTCGGCTGGAACTCGTCCTACACCGGTGAGACCTTGCCGGAAGCGGAGATGCGCGAGTGGCTCGACCACACGATCAATCGCATCTTGGAGCAGGCGCCGGGCCGGACGATGGAGATCGGCTGCGGCGCAGGTCTGATCCTGTACCGGGTCGCTCCGCATGCCGAGTCGTATGTCGGCGCCGATTTTTCCAAGAGCGCCATTCAGAGCCTCGATCGGTACATGCAGACCCTCCCGGAAACATACGCCCACGTCCGCGTCGAAGAGCGCGTCGCGGACGATCTGAGCGGCGTGGAGAGCGAGACGCTTGACACGATCATCATCAACTCCGTCCTGCAGTACTTCCCGAGCATCGACTACCTCTTGCGGGTGATCGAAGGCGCGGTGGACAAAACCGCGCCGGGCGGACGCGTCTTCCTCGGCGACGTGCGCAGCCTGCCCTTGCTCGAAGCGTTCCACAGCTCGATCGAGCTGTTCAAAGCGGACGACGCGACCGCTACCGACATCCTGCGCCAGCGCGTGCAGAGCGCCGTCGAGCGCGACGGCGAGCTGGTCGTCGATCCGTCCTTCTTCCACGCGCTGCAAGGGCACCTGCCGAAGATCGGCCGCGTACAGATCCGCCCGAAGCGCGGCGTGTACCGCAACGAACTGACGGCGTTCCGCTATGATGTGATCCTGCACATCGGCGAGAGCACAGCTCCTGCCGATGTCGTCTGGACAGACTGGCAGCGCGATGGCCTGACGGTCGGCCAGTTGCAGCACAAATTGGCTGCGGCAGCCGGACAGGTGGAGCAGCTCGCCTTCTCGCACCTCCCGGACGCGCGCATCGCCGACGCGGTGCGGGCGGCCGAATGGCTCAGCCGCGATGACAAGCCGCAGACGGTCGGCGAACTGCGCCGTCTGCTGCAGGCGGAGTCCGGCGCAGCGGGCGTGGAGATCGAAGACCTCTATGCGTTCGAACGGGCGGGCTGGCAGGTCGAAGTGACCCGTCCCGACTCCCGCGTTGACGGCACGTTCGACGTGCTGTTCACCCGGGCGGGCGCCGCGCGGGATCGGATATCCCGTCAGGCAGCGCGCAACGAGCGCCGTCTGGCGTGGCACCGCTACGCCAACAACCCGCTGCACGCCAAGTTCGCCCGCTCGTTGGTGCCGGAGCTGCGCGCGCAGCTGGAAGCGGCCTTGCCCGACTACATGATTCCGACGGCGTTTGTCGTGCTGGAATCCCTGCCGCTGACCCCGAACGGCAAAGTCGACACCAAAGCCCTGCCCGCCCCGCAGCAAGCCCGCATCGCGGCCGAGGAGACGTACGTCGCGCCGCAGAGCGAGACCGAGCAGACGCTGGCGAAGATCTGGGCCGGTGTGCTCGGGCTGACGCAGGTCGGCGTGCATGACAACTTCTTCGAGCTGGGCGGCGACTCGATCCTGAGCATCCAAGTCGTCTCCCGCGCGAAACAGGCCGGGCTGCACTTCACGCCGAAGCAGCTCGTCGAGCACCAGACGATCGCCGGGTTGGCGGGCGTGGTCGGCACAAGCGCGCCGGCCGAAGCCGAGCAGGGCCTGATCACCGGCGACCTGCGCCCGACGCCGATCTTGCAGTGGTTCCTCGATCAGGCCCAGCCGGAGCCGCAGCACTGGAACCAATCGGTGCTGCTGGAAGTCCGCGAGCCGCTCGACGGAGAGCAGCTGGAAGCGGCGCTTGCAAAGCTGCTCGTCCACCACGATGCGCTGCGCCTGCGGGTGCGCGAAGATGGCCGCTTGTCGTTTGCCGAGATCGAAGCGGCCGCACTGTTGGAAAAAATCGACCTGTCGCAGCTCGCCGACGAGGAGCAGACCGCGGCGCTGGAGCGCCATGCCAACCGCGTGCAGGCGAGCCTGAGCCTCGCCAACGGGCCGCTCTTGCGCGCCGCTCTGTTCGACCTCGGCGCAGGCCAGCCGGGCCGCCTGCTCGTCGTCATCCATCACATCGCGGTGGACGGCGTGTCGTGGCGCATCTTGATGGAAGACCTGCAGACCGCTTATGCGGGCGGGCAGCTTCCGGCGAAGACGACATCGTTCAAACACTGGTCGGAAGCGCTGCATCAATTCGTGCAGGATGGCGGTCTGGATGAGGAGATCGCGTTCTGGAACGGCATGCCGCAAGCTGCGGGCCGACTTCCGCTCGACCACGCGCGCGGCGAGAACCGCGAAGACACGGCCCGAAGCATCACCGTCCTGCTCGGCCAGGCGGAGACTTCGGCGCTGTTGCACGACGTGTCGGGCGCGTACAACACCGGCATCAACGACTTGCTGCTGGCGGCGCTGGCCGACGTGTTGACCGCATGGAGCGGAGCGTCTTCCGTGCGCGTCGACCTGGAAGGGCACGGCCGCGAAGAACTGTTCGGCGGCACGGACACCTCGCGCACCGTCGGCTGGTTCACGTCGCTCTATCCGATTGTGCTGGAGACGACCGGCGACCGCCGCGATGCAGGCGCGGTGATCAAAAGCGTCAAAGAACACCTGCGCTCCATCCCGAACCGCGGTGTCGGATACGGTCTCCTGCGCTATCTGCGCGGCATGCCGCAGGTGCCGCCGGCCGACCTCTCGTTCAACTATCTCGGCCAGTTCGACAGCGGCCGTTCGGAAGCTCCGTCGCTGTTCGGCCCGGCGGAAGAGTCGAAAGGCTTCGACCGCAGCCCGCACAGCATCCGCCCGTATCCGCTCGGCGTCGGCTGCTCGATCTCCTCGGGACAGCTGGCGGTGACGTTCTCGTACAGCGAGAATCTGCATACCGCCAAGACGGTGCAGCAGTTGGCAGACCGCTATCTCGCCACGCTTACGGCGATCATCCGGCACTGTCAGGACCCGGAGGCGGGCGGGTACACGCCTTCCGATTTCCCGGATGCGGAGCTGTCCGCGTCCGACCTCGATCAATTGATCGCGCGAATCTGTGCGAAAGGAAAGTAGGGAACCCATGAGAATCGACAACCTTGAAGATATTTTTCTTTTGACACCGCTGCAGCAGGGGATGCTCTTCCACACGTTGATGGAGCCGGAGTCGGGCGTGTATTTCGTGCAGTTTCGTCTGGGCATCGAGGGGAACCTCGATGCCGGGGCGCTGCAGGAGGCGTGGCAGGACGTGACCGGGCGCCACGCTGCGCTGCGCACCGAGATCCACTGGCAGGGCTTGGAGAAGCCGGTGCAGGTCGTCTACAAGCAGGTCACCGTGCCGTTTGCGCACTTAGACTGGCGCGGGCTGACGGCGGAGGAGCGCGAGGCGCGTTTTGCCGCGTTTTTGCAGGAGGATCGCCGCAAGGGCTTCCAGTTGACCGACGCGCCGTTGATGCGCCTGTGCCTGCTCCGCTTCGCGGACGAGGTGTACCGGCTGGTCTGGAGTTCGCACCACCTGCTGATGGACGGCTGGTCGATGCCGGTCGTGATCCAGGAAGTGCTGGCCTTGTATCAGGCGAAGACGCAGGGGCGCGAGGTCCGGCTGACCGAAGCGCGCTCCTACGGTGACTACATCCGCTGGCTCCGCCAGCAGAACCTGGAGCAGGCCGAGTCGTACTGGCGCAGCTTGCTGCAAGGGTTCTCCGCTCCGACGCCGCTGCCGCTGCAGAAGCCTGCTGCCGAGCAGCACAGCGGCGCTTTTGAAAAAGCGGCCCTGGTGCTCTCCGTTCAGGACACGGAGCGGCTGCAATCCCTGGCCCGCCGCAACCGCGTGACGCTGGGCTCGTTCGTGCAGGCGGCATGGGGCGTGTTGCTGGCGCGCTACAGCGGGGAGGACGACGTGGTGTTTGGCGTCACCGTCTCCGGCCGTCCTGCGGCGCTGCAAGGCGTGGAGTCGATGGTCGGGATGTTCATCAACTCCCTGCCGATGCGGGTGCAGCTCGCAGCGGACGACACGGTGGTAACGCTCGTCCGCAAGCTGCGCGATCAGCAGGTGGACATGGGGCAATACGAATACTCCCCGCTCGTGCAGGTGCAAAAATGGAGCGCGCTGCCCGGCGGTACTCAGCTGTTCGACACGCTGGTTGTCGTCGAGAACTATCCGCTCGACGCGACGCTTCAGGAGCAGCAGCACGATCTGGGGCTGTACCGCGTCGGCGAGCAGGTCGAATTCACGAACTACGGGATCAACCTGCAGGTCTCGCCGGCCGACGAAGTGACGTTTGAGATTCACTATGACGGCAAGATGTTCGCGCGCGGGATCATCGAAGGAATGCTCGGCCATCTGCAGACGATATTGCTGGCGATGATCGAGCGGCCGGAAGCGAAAGTGGCCGCGCTGCCGCTGCTCTCTCTGGCGGAGCGGCAGGCGCTGCTGGCGAGCTGGCAGCGTGAAACGAAGCGCTTCCCGCAGGAGCTGTGCCTGCAAGAGCTGTTCGAAGCGCAGGTCTCGCGCACGCCGGAGCGAACGGCGGTGCGGTATGAGGGAGAAGGTCTGACCTATGCCGAGCTGAACGAGCGCGCCAACCGCCTGGCCCGCTATCTGCAGCAGCAGGGCGCGGGGCCGGAGCAGCTGGTCGGCTTGGCGGTGGAGCGGTCGCTGGACATGGTGGTCGGCATCCTCGGCATCCTGAAGGCGGGGGCGGCGTATGTGCCGCTCGACCCGTCCTATCCGCAAGAGCGGCTGGCGTTTTTGCTGGAAGACGCGGGGATCGGGCTGCTCGTCACGCAATCGCAGCTGTTGGCGACGCTGCCTGCGACGGCGGCGATGACGGTGTGCCTCGACCGCGATGCGGCGGCGATTGGCGCGCAAGGCGGGGAGAACCTCGAGGTGGCGATGTCGCCCGACCATCTTGCCTACATCATCTACACATCGGGCTCGACGGGCCATCCGAAAGGCGTGTTGATCCCGCACCGCAACGTCGGGCGGCTGATGGCGGCGACGGAGCGCTGGTACGGGTTCGATGAACAGGATGTCTGGACGCTGTTCCACTCCTACGCGTTCGACTTTTCTGTGTGGGAGCTGTGGGGGGCGCTCTTGTACGGCGGCAAGCTGGTCGTCGTGCCGTACCTCGTCTCGCGCTCGCCGGAAGCGTTTTGCGAACTGCTCCGCCGCGAACGGGTGACGGTGCTGAACCAGACCCCTTCCGCCTTCCGCCAGCTGATCGCGGCGGAGGAAAAAGCGGACGCGGGCAGCGAACTTGCCCTGCGCTATGTGATCTTCGGCGGCGAGGCGCTGGAACTGCAGAGCTTGAAGCCGTGGTTTGCGCGGCACGGCGATCAGCAGCCGCAGTTGGTTAACATGTACGGCATCACGGAGACGACCGTGCACGTCACCTACCGCCCGATCGGGCTGCACGACGTGGAGAGCGGGATCGGCTCGGTGATCGGGGAGCCGATCCCGGACTTGGAGCTGTATGTGCTCGACGCGAATCTGCAGCCGGTGCCGCCCGGTGTGCGCGGAGAGCTGTATGTCGGCGGCGCAGGTCTGGCGCGGGGCTACCTAAACCGCCCGGACTTGACGGCAGAGCGGTTCCTTGCCCATCCGTTCTCAGACGACCCGGCCGCACGGCTGTACAAGACGGGCGACTTGGCCCGCTATCTGCCGAACGGGGAGCTGGAGTATCAAGGCCGCATCGACCATCAGGTGAAAGTGCGGGGCTTCCGCATCGAGCTCGGCGAGATCGAAGCTGCGCTCGCCAAACATGCCGAAGTCCGAGCGGCGGTGGTCATCGTCCGCGAAGACGCGCCGGGCGACAAGCGTCTCGTGGCCTACCTCGTGCTGCAAGATGGACAGGAGGCGGCAGTCGGCGACCTGCGCGCGTTTTTGCAGGAGACGCTGCCCGACTATATGGTGCCGTCGGCGTTCGTGTTCCTCCCGGAGCTGCCGTTGACCGCCAACGGCAAGACCGATACCCAAGCGCTCCCGGCCCCGAACGGTACGACCGGCCGCCGCAGTGAATATGCCGCGCCGGAAAACGCGGTGCAGGAGCAGCTCGCCGCGATCTGGGCGGCAGTGCTTGGCGTCGGGGAAGTCGGGATTGACGACAACTATTTTGAGCTGGGCGGCGATTCGATTCTGTCGATCCGGATCTTGTCGCAAGCGACGGCAGCCGGACTGCCGCTCACGCTGCAAGACCTGTTCCGCTATCCGACGATCCGCGGGCTGGCTGCCAAGGCGGGAGAGGGCCATGTGGCGGCAAGCGTACCGCGCCTGGCTCCGTTCGCCTTGCTGAGCGAAGCGGACCGGAACCTGCTCCCGGACGGCGTGGCAGACGCCTATCCGCTGACGAAACTGCAGGCGGGGATGCTGTTCCACAGCGCGTTTACGGAAGACACCATCGCTTACCACAACGTGACCTCTTACAAGCTGCGCGGGGAGCTCGCGGTGGAAACGTTCCAGCGGGCGCTGGAGCGGCTGTTGCAGAACCATGCCATCCTGCGGACGTCGTTCGACCTGACCGGCTACAGCGAGCCGTTGCAGCTGGTGCAGGAGCGGGTGGAGTTGCCTTTGCGGGTGATCGACCTGCGCGAACGCAGCGCAGCGGAGCAGGAGCTTGAACTGGCGCGCTGGCAGGAGACGGAGCTGCAGAACCGCTTCGACTGGTCGCAGGCGCCGCTCCTGCGCGTCACCTTGCACCTGCTGACCGATGACACCGTGCAGTTCGGCCTGACCGAGCACCACGCCATCCTCGACGGCTGGAGCGTCGCCTCCCTGCTGACCGAGCTGTTCCGCACCTATGCGGCGCTGCTGCGCGGGGAAGCGATCAGCGACCCGCCCCTGCAGGCGGAGTTCCGCGACTATGTCGCGCTGGAGCAGCAGGCGCTGCGGTCGGAAGCGTCCGCGCAGTTCTGGCAGGAGAAACTCGCCGCTGCCCATTTTGGCACGCTGCCCCGCCTTCCTCTCAGCATGGAGAGCGCAAGCAGAATCAACTACGCCGAAGTCGCGATCCCGGAAGACGTATCCGAGCGGCTCAAGGAAGTAGCACGCACGGCGGGCGTGCCGGTGAAGAGCATTTTGCTGGCGGCGCATCTGCGGGTGATGAGCCTGCTGACCGGACAGCCGGACGTGGTGACCGGCCTCGTCGCGGGCGGGCGCACCGAGGCGGAGGACGGGGAGCGCACACTGGGCCTGTTCCTGAACACGCTGCCCCTGCGGCTGACCCTCGCAGGCGGCACCTGGCTCGACCTTGTGCGCGGCGCGTTCGAAGCGGAGCAGGAACTGCTCCCGCACCGCCGCTATCCAATGGCGCAGGTGCAGCAAGAGCTCGGCGGGCAGCCGCTGTTCGAAGCGGCCTTCAACTTCACCCACTTCCACGTCTACGAAGCTCTGCAAGAGGTGCAGGAAGTGGAAGTGGTCGACTTCAACGCCACCGCCGACACCAACTTCGCGTTCGGCGTGGAATGCTCGCAAGACCTCGTCACAGCCCAATTGAAAATGCAAGTCCGCTGGGACGCATCCGAGTTTGCGGCGGAGCAGATGCAGCGCGTGGCCGGGTACTATGAATTTGTGCTGCGCGACATGGCGCAAGACCCGGCGAACTCCTATGAAAAAGCCAACCTGCTCAGCTATGACGAACACTCGCTGCTGCGCAGCTTCAACGAGACGATGCGCGCGTACGACCTGCACCCGCTGCACCGCCTGATCGAAGCGCAAGTCGCCCGCACCCCGCAGGCTGAAGCGGTTGTCTTCCAGGACAGCGCTTTGACCTACGCCGACTTAAACGCGCGCGCCAACCGCCTCGCCAGCACCTTGCAGGAGGAGGGCGTCACGCGCGGTCATCTCGTTGGCGTGGCGATGGAACGCTCGCTGGAACTGGTGATCTCCCTGCTCGCGATCCTCAAGGCGGGCGGCGCGTACGTCCCGCTCGACCCGGAGTATCCGGCCGAGCGCCTCGCCTTCCTGCAGCAGGATGCGGCACCCGACGTGGTGCTCACCCAGTCGCACCTCGCCGATCGGCTCCCGGCGGCACAAAGCAAGACGTTCTGCGTCGATCTGCTCGACCTGACGACCGGGGCAGGAGCGGATCTCGTCGCATCGGCCGGGCTGGACGATCCGGCTTACATGATCTACACCTCGGGCTCGACCGGCAAACCGAAAGGCGTTCTCGTCCCGCATCGCGGCATCGCGAACCGCCTGCTCTGGATGCAGGAGGAGTATCGGCTGACCTCCGCCGACCGCGTGCTGCAGAAGACGCCGTTCTCCTTCGACGTCTCGGTCTGGGAGTTCTTCTGGCCGCTGATGACCGGCGCGGCGCTTGTCGTCGCCAAGCCGGGCGGACACGGAGACAGCCGCTACCTGCTCGATCTGATCAAGCGGGAGCGGATCACGACGATGCACTTCGTCCCGTCGATGCTGCAATTGTTCCTGGAAGAGCAGGAGCTGTCGTCGATCACCACCCTGCGCCAGGTGATGTGTTCCGGCGAAGCGCTGCCGTTTGACCTGCAGGAAAAGTTTTACCAAAAGCTGTCCGGACGCCTGCACAACCTCTACGGCCCGACCGAAGCATCGGTCGACGTCACCTATTGGGAGTGCGAGCCGGGCAGCCGCTTGCAGCTCGTGCCGATCGGCCGCCCCGTCGCCAACACGGCGCTGTATGTGCTCGACGAACACCTGATGCCCGTCCCGGTCGGCGTGCCGGGCGAGCTGTTCATCGGCGGGGAGCAGTTGGCGATCGGCTATCACAACCGTCCGGAGCTGACGGCGGAGCGGTTCCTGCAAACGCCGTACGGGCGTCTGTACAAGACGGGTGACCTTGCCCGCTGGCTGCCCGGCGGCGCGCTGGAATACCTCGGCCGCCTCGACTTCCAAGTCAAGATCCGCGGCTTCCGCATTGAGTTGGGCGAGATCGAGTCGGTGCTGCTCACGCACCCGGCGATCCGTGAAACGGTGGTCACCGCCCACGAGCAAAACGGCGACAAGCGCCTCGTCGCCTACGTCGTGCCTGCAGGCAGCGCCCAGCTGTCGGTGAGCGAACTGCGCGACCACCTGCAGACGAAGCTCGCCGCCTACATGGTGCCGTCCGCGTTTGTCGTGCTCGACCGCCTGCCCCTGTCGCCGAACGGCAAAGTTGACCGCAAAGCGCTGCCGAAGCCGGAACAGAGTCAGAGCGGCCGCGAAACGCCGTATGTGGCGCCGCGAAGCCTGACGGAGCAAACGCTGGCCGGGTTCTTCTCCACACTGCTCGGCGTCGAACAGGCCGGGGTGCAGGACGACTTCTTCCAGCTCGGCGGACACTCGCTGCTCGCCTTGCGCCTGATGGCGCTGATCGAGAAGGAATTTGCCCGCACCTTGCCTCTGTCCGCCCTGTTCGAGCACCGCACCGTGGAAAAACTGGCGCGGCTGCTCGGACAACATGCAGCGGAGCGGCCGGACAGCTCCGTGCTGGTGCCGCTGCAAACGGCAGGAGACGCAGCGCCGCTGTTCCTGATTCATGCGGTCGGCGGCAGTGTGCTGAGCTACATCGAGCTGGCCGACCAGTTCCAAGGCGAGATGCCCGTCTACGCCTTGCAAGCGCCCGGTCTGGAAACGGACGAAACGCCGCTGTCCTCGATCCCCGCATTGGCCGCGCGCTATGCGGAAGAGATCGTGCGCGTGCAGCCGCATGGCCCGTACCGCCTCGGCGGCTGGTCGTTCGGCGGCGCGGTGGCCTATGAGCTGGCCGCGCAGCTGAAAGCAGCCGGTCAGGAGATCGAATATGTGCTGATGCTCGACACCTACGAGCCACGCGACGGGATCGGAGCAGCCGAGCCGGACTCCCTGCTCGCCTTCGCCGCCGACCTCGCCGGACAGCATGGCCTGCAGCTCACCGACGAACAGGCGCAGCACTTCCGCCCGCAAACGGTCGACGACTTGTACAACGCCGTGACCGCCACCGGTCTGCTCCCGGATCTCACCCTTGAGCAGTTCCGCCGCCTGTTCAACGTCTTCCGCGCCAACCGCACCGCCTTGCAGGTGTACCGCCCGGCGGCGTGTGATGTGCGCGTGGAGCTGTTCCAAGCGTCGGAGCACGACCTCGGCTGGCAAGCGCTGGCCGACGTCCGAGTGACCCGCGTCGACGCCGATCACTATTCGATCATCCGCGCGCCGCACGTGCAGACGATCGTGCAGCGCCTGTCCAAACAGCGGGTCTGACGCACCCGCCACACAAAAAAGACTCTGCAGACCATCTGCAGAGTCTTTTTCTTTTCTATGCTTTCTTTAGGCGGCCGTCTCCTCCGGCGCTGACGGCACTTCGCGCAACTTGCGCACCGGGGAGAAGAGCACGATGCAGGCGGCGAGCATGATGCCGACACCGCCGATGATCATCGTGTTGAACACGCCGGCCACACCGCCGAGCAAGCCCCCGGCCAGCGCTCCGAGCGGCATGATGCCGACGACGACGAAGCGGATCGATGCGTTCATCCGCCCGTGCAAGCGGTTCGGCGTGATCGCCATGCGCAGCGAGACTTGATTGATGTTGTAGATGACGATCATGATCATGTCGACGATCTGCGCGCCCATGAGCAGCGGCACCGCGCCTGCGGTCGGCAAGGTGACGGCGAGCAGCTTCATCAGCATCGAGATGCCGGTGAACAGGATCGCCCACGCGATTGCCGGGCCGACGCCAAAGCGGTTTTTCAGCTTCCCGGCGAGCAGAGCGCCGATCATCGCGCCGACGCCCGACATGCCGAGGATCAGGCCGATCATCGTCGGCGCGAGCGCAAGGTCGCGGGAGATGAACAGCAGGAAGATCGGCTGGATCAGCGACATGCAGAAGTTAAACACGGCGGTCGAGAGGATGATCGGGCGCAGAATCTTCGAGCCGAACACCACGCGCAGCCCTTCGCCGATGTCGCTCCAGATGTTCTGCTTGCCGCCCTGCGGCTGCTCGACCGTCTCGTTCCTGCGGATAAACGTGAGCAGGAGCGAAGAGACCAGAAACCCAACCGCATCAACGAGGATCGCAAACGGCGCGGTGACCAGTTGCACCAGCGCGCCGCCCAGACCAGGGCCGGTGATGCGGGAGAGCGAGTTGGTAAATTCGAACTTGCTGTTGCCTTCGACCAGATCCTCGCGGGAGATCACCGAAGGCAGATAAGAAGTGGAAGCAACATCAAAAAACACGGTCGCCGTGCCGGTCAGAAAGACGACGAGAAACAGCTGCTCGATCGTCAAAACCTCCCAGAACGCGGCGGCGGGAATCGTCAGCAGCAGCCCGGCGCGAAACAGGTTGGCGATCTGCATGATCGGCTTGCGCGGCAGGCGGTCGACCCATGCCCCGACAAACAGCCCAAACAGCAGGTACGGCACCGTTCCGGCAGCCGCCAGGATGCCCATCTCCGTCGGAGTTGCCCCGAGCACCAGAGCGGCGATCAGCGGCAAGGCCAGGTAGGTGATCTGCGAGCCGAACATCGAGACCGTCTCCGCCGTCCACAGCTTCATGAAGTCCTGATGGCGCCACAGACCGGTAAAACGCAAGCGCATGGATGGTTCCTCCTGTGTCTGATTTACTCTTAAATCTTACTTTCGTCGCGAGCTTCTTTCAACCATAAGTTGCGGTAATCTACCCAACCCTGTGAATTCAAACTGACGCCGTGCAACTCGGGCCGCGTGGAGACGGTGATAAACAGGCGGTACAAGGGCAAGACGGCATGACTTTCCAACAGCTCCGCTTCGATCTCCTGCAGCAGGGCGAGCCGCTCTGCGCGGTCTGACTTTTGCAACAGCTTGTGAATCGTTGCGGCGTTGCGGCGGCGCTGCTCCGGGCTCAGGTGGTCGGCGAGGAAGGAGCTGCGGGTTTGCAGCAGGTCGAGGTAGGACATCTCCGTGTCGTCTTCCATCGTCGCGCCGTCGAGGATCAGGTCGGAAGCGGCGATGTTCTCCGCCGTGATCATCTCGCGGTATGGCAAAGGGCGGATGGTCAGCGGGATGCCGTAGAGGGCGCATTGGCGCTGGATCCAGTCGGCGTCTTCGATGTGGTCGTCGTCGAAATAGGTGGAGAGCAGAAGCGGTGTGCCGTCATAGCCGCTCTCCGCAAGCAGCTGGCGAATGCGCCCGGGGTCGGGCGGCGCAGCGGCGGGAACATCCGGCTCCAGGCGCACATCGAAGCGGGTGGCCGGGGCGTGGCGGGTGCCGCCGAGGTCTTCGATCAGCCGGCAGCGGTCCAGCGCGAGCGACAGCGCTTCCCGAAAGGCGGGATGGAGTTGCGGGCCCTGCTTGTTCAGGTTGAACGTGAGCATCTGAAACGACCGCTCCAACTGGCCGGACGACGCCCAGCCGGGAGTGGGCTGATTGTACTGCAAGGTCGACTGCACGCTCGGCTCCGTCATGAACCAGATCTCAATGCGGTCGAGCCACGCGCGCTCGCGAAAATACGGGGTGAACGCTTCCAGCACCAGCATCGCATCGTCGTTGCGGATCACTTTGAACGGCCCGCTCCCGACAGGCAGGCGCGGGAAGTCGGCGCCGATCTGCCGGCAGTACTCGGCCGGGACGATGGCGGCGCGCTCGCTGCTTAAGAAGTGCAGGAACAGCTGGTTGGGCGCGTCGAGCTTCACCAGCAGCGTCAGGTCGCCTGTCGCCTGCACCTGCACGACTCCGGAGAACATCCAGGGGAAAAACGACTCCCGTTGCATGCGCTCCATCGTAAAAGCAGCGTCTCGTGCGGTGAGCGCAGTCCCGTTGTGGAACAGGACGCTTTTGCGCAGGTAAAACGTGTAGACGGTGCCGTCCGCGCTGATCTCCCAGTGATGGGCGAGGTGCGGGCGAATGTCGCCGGACGCCGGATCGCGCCTGACCAGCGTGTCGAAGATGTGTTTGACGAGATGCGTCTCCGAGCGCAGGATGCACAAGGCCGGATCGAGGTGATCGAGCGGGTTGCTGTGCGTGATGCGCAAGATGTCCGGCGCGCCCGATGCGCCGCCCGCATGGAAGCCGAAGTGGGAAGCCAGCCAGCTCTGATAGCGGGTGCGCAGGGCGGGCAGGTTCGGCGCATACTGCCCGATCAGTTCGTTGGCCGCGCGGATGTCGCCGGTGCGCACCAGCTCTTGGGCCAGCGAAAACAGCAGATCGGCCGGCAGGATCTGCAGCGTGACGAGCGATGTGTGGCCGCGCCCGCGCCCCGGCTGCCAGTGCATCCAGTTCTGCTCGGCCAATCGCTTGACGATCAGCTTGGCGTTGCGCGGGGTGCAGCAGAGGATGGCGGCGATCTCCTCCAGCGTGATCGGCAGGGCTTGGCCTTGGACGGCGTGCGGCAGGTGTTCGGTAAGGCGGATATAATGATGGACAGGCTGCATACTGCTTCCTTCCTCTCCTTTTGCAAAAGGTGAAACTTCAGTTGCACAAATCTTACCCTTTTTCTGAACGGCTTGCCAGTTTAGCATGAGGAGCAGAGCGAAAGGAGGGGATCGGATGTACGGAACGATGTTAAAAAAGGGGCTCGGGGAGCAGAAAGCGCGAGTCGCCGCTTTGGGCGCTTTGCTGCTCGGCGGGGCGTTGCTGCAGCTCGGCAGCCCGCTGGTGCTGCGCCGCTATATCGACGCGGCCAAGGTGGACGGAGCGCTGGACGTGCTGATCTGGGCGGCCTTGCTGTTTTTGGCGCTGACAGCAGTCAGGCAGTTCGTGCAGGTGGCCGGCACCTACTTGGCGGAGCAGGTGGGCTGGACGGCGACGAACCGGCTGCGGACGGAGCTGTTTTTGCATGCGCTGCGGCTCGATCTGAACTGGCACAAGGAGAAGACGGCCGGTGAGATGATGGAGCGCGTCGATGGGGATGTGACGGCGCTGGCGAACTTTTTCTCGCGCTTTGTGCTGAAGGTGGCGGCGAACGTGCTGCTTTTGCTCGGCATGGTCGCGGTGCTGTTCACAGTCGATTGGCGCGTGGGGGCGGCGTTTCTGATCTTTGTCGGCGCGGCGCTGTGGCTGTTGAACCGGATTCGCGAGATCGCCGTGCCGCATTGGGTGGCCGCCCGGAAGGTGAACGCGGAGTTTTACGGCTTCCTCGGCGAACGGCTGGCCGGGCTGGAGGAGATCCAGGCGAACGGTGCGGGCGGGTATGTGATGCGCCGCTTTTTTGAGCGGATGCGCGTGCTGCTGAGCAAGGAGCGCACGGCCTATGTGCGCGGACGGGCGCTGTGGCCGGCGACGGTCGGGCTGTTCGCAGCCGGGTATGTGCTGGTGTTTGCGCTGGGCAGCTTGCTGTATGAAGGCGGGCAGATTACGCTCGGGACGTTTTATTTGATGTTTGCGTATGTGGAGCTGCTGCGCGGCCCGCTCGATCAGATCACCGAGGAGATGCAGGATTTCCAAAAGGCGGCGGCGAGCGTGCAGCGCGTAGGCGAGCTGATGGCGGTGCAGAGCCGGGAGCCGGATGAAGGCAGGCTGCGCTTGCCAGAAGGAAAGCTTGGCGTGGAGTTTGCGGAAGTGTCGTTCGGCTATGGCGAAGAGGCGGTGCTTGAAGGCGTGTCGTTCGCCGTGCAGCCGGGCCGGGTGCTCGGCGTGCTGGGGCGGACGGGGAGCGGGAAGACGACGCTGACCCGATTGCTTTTGCGGCTGTATGAGCCGGATGCGGGTGCGGTGACGCTTGGCGGCGTGGACGTGCGGTCGGTGCCGCTGGCAGAGCTGCGCGGGAAGATCGGCATGGTGACACAGGAGGTGCGCCTGTTCGGGGCGACCGTCCGGGACAACGTGACGCTGTTCGACCCGGCGGTGCCGGATGCGCGGATCGCCGAAGTGCTCGAAGAGCTGGGGCTCGGCGACTGGCTGCGGGCGTTGCCGCAGGGGCTTGGCACGATGCTCGACGGCAGCGGCGGCCTGTCTGCCGGGGAGGCGCAGCTGCTGTCGTTCGCGAGGGTGTTCCTGCGCGACCCGGCGCTGGTCATCTTCGATGAAGCGTCCTCCCGGCTCGACCCGGCCACGGAGCGGCTGATCGAACGGGCGGTGCGCAAACTGCTGACCGGGCGCACGGCGATCCTCATCGCCCACCGCCTGTCCACGCTGCAGATCGTCGATGACGTGCTGGTGCTGGCGGACGGTCGCGTCGCCGAGTACGGGGCCAGAGATACGCTGAGCCGCACGGTCGGTTCAAGACTGTGGCAGCTGCAGAACGCCGGGCGGGAGGAGGTGCTGGGATGAACATTTGGAACTTGGTGTGGCGGTTGATTCGCTTTCGGCCAGGGTGGTATCTCGCCGATGTGGTGCTATGGACGGGGATCTTTGGCCTGCCGCTATTGACCGGGTATGTGGTGAAGGTGCTGTTCGATGTGGTCAGCGGCGAAGCGCAGGCGGGCGTCGGACCATGGGGGCTGGTCGCGGTGCTGGTGGCGACCTTGCTGCTGCGCATCGGCGTGCTGCTCGGCGGGTTCTATGTCGACTTCACGGTGATGTTCTCCGTCGGCGCTTTGGTGCGGCGCAACGTGATGCACAATCTCCTGAAAAAGCCGGGCGCCGCAGCACTGCCACAGTCGGCAGGCGACGCCCTCCTGCGGATGCGCGACGATGTGAACGAGATCGCAGGCTTTCTCTCCTGGACGGCCGACCTCGTCTACAAGCCCCTGCTGTCCCTCGCCGCGCTGATCATCCTGTTTTTCATTCATCCGACGCTGACCCTCGTCGTCTGCCTGCCCCTGCTCGGACTGATGGCAGCGGCAGCCATGGCCACGCAGCGGCTGGAGCGGTACCGCGCCCAAAGCCGCGAGGCGGCGGGGCGGGTGGCCGGATTTGCCGCCGAGTCGTTCGACGCTGTCGGCGCGATCAAGGCGGCCGGGGCGGAAGCGCGGGTCGCCGCCCATTTTCGGACGCTTAGCGAACAGCGCCGCAAAGCGGCCGTCCAAGACCGCCTGTTCGCCGACCTGCTCGGCTCGATCTTTGAAAATGCGGTCGGCTTCGGCACCGGCCTGATCCTGCTCGTCGCCGCCCGCGCCATGCAGGACGGCAGCTTTTCGGTCGGCGACCTCGCCCTGTTCATCTTCTACCTCGACTGGCTGGGGCAGATGACCCACTTTTTGGGCCGCCTGATCGCCCGCGTCAAACAGGCGGAAGTGTCGGCCCGGCGCGCCGCCGAGCTCCAAGGGGCCGCTCCGGAGCAGCTGGGCGAACACGCCGACATCTACCTCGACGGCCGGCTGCCCACCGTGCCGCTTGCCGCCAAAAGCCCGGCCGACCGGCTGGAGCTGCTCGAAGCGAAAGGTCTGACCTTCAGATACCCTTCCTCCGGGCGCGGCGTGGAAAACGTGTCGCTGCGGGTGCCCCAAGGCAGTTTCACCGTCATCACCGGGCGGGTCGGCTCCGGCAAAACGACGCTGCTGCGGGCGCTGCTCGGCCTCGTGACGCCGGAGGGCGAGGTGCGCTGGAACGGCGAAAAAGCTGGCGAGCTGACACCGCCCCGCGCCGCGTATACGGCACAGGTGCCGCAGCTTTTTCAGGAGACCTTGCAAGAGAATCTGCTGCTCGGCATCCCGGAAGCGCAGGCCGACCTGACCGCTGCGATCCGCACAGCGGTGCTCGACCGTGATCTCGCGGCGATGGAAGCGGGCTTGCAGACGCAGATCGGCGCGCGCGGTGTCAAGCTGTCCGGCGGGCAGCTGCAGCGGGCGGCGACAGCGCGGATGCTCGTGCGAGATGCGGAGCTGTACGTGTTTGACGACGTTTCTTCCGCCCTCGACGTGGAGACGGAGCAACTGCTTTGGGAGCGCGTCTTCGAGCGCCGGGCGGCGACCTGTCTCGTCGTTTCGCACCGCCCGGCCGCTTTGCAGCGGGCCGACCACATCGTCTTGCTCAAAGACGGCCGGGTCGAAGCGCAAGGCAAGCTCGACGACCTGCTGGAGCGCTCCGAAGAGATGAGAAAGCTGTGGACCGAAAAAAGTCTGGGGTAAACGCCACAGACTTTTTTTATAACTTCTCGGCGATCAGGGTAAACGTCTTCGGAATGCCCATATCGTCGATCTTCGTATTCGGTTCCTCGTCGAGCAGGCGCAGGAACAGTCCGGCCTGCGCGACCGATGTGACGATCTCGCCGAGCGTCCATTTGCGCAAGCGCACCTTTTGCTCCAGACGGCTGCCGTCGTCGAGCAATTTGGAGTAGGCGACGTCCGACACTTCCAGATCGGTCGAGAAGTAGTTGCCGGTGACTTTGTGCTTCTTGCCTTTCGAGGTGATCAGCTTGGTCGAGATCGGATGGAAATCTTGGATGATCAAGCGCCCGCCCGGCTTCAACGCAGCGGCGAGAATGTCCATCAGCGGGGCGAGGTCGATGAAATAGTGCAGGATGCCAAGCTCCATCAAGACGAGGTCATAGTCGCCGGTCAGCTCTTCTGGCGGCAGTTCCATGATGTCGGAGATCACGTAGCGGATCGAGGCGCCGGCCGCTGCGGCCAGCTCGTTCGCATAGCGGGCGTTCTGCTCCGAGATGTCGACGACGGTAGCGTCCGCGCCAAGCAGTGCCAGCGCCACCGCTTTCGAGCCGTGCGAGCCGAGCGCGTTGAGGACTTTCTTGCCCTGCACGTCGCCGAGATGCGGCACCAGCGATTTCAGGCGGCCGAGCGGGTCGCGCGCGATGCGGGGAGCGGCTTCTTCCGGCGGGCCGTAGCGCTTGACCCACGCCTGATAGGAGTCTTGGTTCCAGGCTTTTTCATTCGCTGCCGACAGCATGCGCTGGCGCTCTTTGATATAGGCGGCGATCGCCGGCTGGTACGGGTCTGTCTCCGGCAGCGCATCGCGGTAGTAGGCGACCGATTTCGCCCATACCGCTTGTCCGTCCACCTCGACGGAGATGCGGTCCGGGTCGGTGATGATCACCGTGTTATAGAAGCAGACGAGGTGTACCGTCACACCGTCTTTTCGGTAGACGAATTTCGACCCGCCTGGAAATTCTTCGCGCTTTCCTTCGCCAAACAGGGCGAGGGCCGCGTCAAAATTGTCCCATTGCACCGAGATTTCCGCCGCCTCCGGTTCCGGCAGGCGCACGCCTTGTACGAACAGGGCGGTCGAACCGATGCACATGTAGGAAATCTTCGCTTCGGTCAGTTTCTCTGCAGCATCTTTGATCACAGACAACATGTTCATTCCACCTCAAACGTAGTATGTGCCGTGCTATCTTCCCACATCCTAGCAAAGGTGGCAAGAAAAAACCTCCGCAGGGCTGCGAAGGTTTTTTCCTTACTCCTTACCACGTGCGCATCGGCGGTGCACCCGGCGCCGGGTCTTGGATCACGTTGTAGATCGGGTAGCCGTACGCGAGCAGGATCAGCACGGCCGATACGGCGATCCAGATTCTCCAGCGCTCGAGGATGCGCGGAGTCGGTTCGTGATTGTCGCCGAGTTCGGCGATCGGGAACTCTTCCTGGCCTTTCGGAGCGAAGCAGAGCATGTAGAGGAACAGACCGATCATCAGCAGGCCGCCGATGAAGAGCAGCGCGCCGCCAAATGCCATCACTTTGTAGTACGGCATCCAGGAGAGGCCGAGCACGCTGTCCAGATAGGTGGTGAAGTCGGTGCGGCGCGGCGCGCCTTGCAGACCCACGGTGTGCATCGCGCCGGACATGAAGCTCATGCCGACCGTCCAGATCAGCGTTTGCAGGATGCCGAGGCGGTTGACCCACTTGGTCAGCTTGCGGCCGGTCAGCGCCGGCACCAGCCAGTAGGAGATGCCGAAGAAGGTCAGCACCACCGAGGTGGCGACGGTGAGATGGAAGTGGCCGACGACCCACAGCGTGTTGTGGACGACCGCGTTCAACTGGTTGGAGGCGTTGATGATCCCGCCGAGACCTGCCGGAATGAACATCAGCATCCCGACCATCGGGGCGAAGAAGCGGACATCTTTCCACGGCAGTTTGGTAAACCAGCCGAACAAGCTCTTCGCGCCTTTGCGGCGGCCGGCGGTCTCAAAGACGGCAAACATCGAGAACGCGGTGAGCAGGGACGGGACGACGACGGCGAGCGTGAGGATGACGTGGATAAACTTCCATTTTTCCGAGATGCCCGGCTCCATCAGCTGATGGTGGAACCCGACCGGGATCGAGAACAGGACGAGCAGGATAAAGGCGAGACGGGCCAGCGAGTCGGAGAACACTTTGCCGCCGATGATCTTCGGAATGCAGACATACCAGGCGATGTACGCCGGCATCAGCCAGAAGTAGACCAGCGGATGGCCGAAGAACCAGAACAGCATGCGGGAGAGCAGGATGTTGACATCTGCCACCCAGCCGAACGACCACGGGATGAGCTGGAACAGCACCATCGCGGCGAGTCCGGAAGTTGCGATCAGCCAGAGCACGAGCGTGGCGACCGTCATGAAGGCGAACAGCGGCGAGATTTTGCCCGGGTTGTGTTTGCGCCATTTGGCATAGTTGACGAGCATGCCGAGCGCGGCGACCCAGGTGCCGACGACGAGCAGCGCGGCGCCGACGTAGAACCACGGCGTTGCTTTCAGCGGTGCATAGAAGGTGTAGAGAACCGATGCGTCGTTGAGCAGGATGGCTGCGGTCGCCATCGCGGTGCCGAAGAACATCATCGCCCAGCCGATCCAGCCCGCATTGAAGGAAAAGTTGCTCAGGCCGCCGGTGGTTTTGGACATACCGGAATACAGAAAGCCGATAATAAAGAAGGTCGTAAAGATCAGTGCCATCAGAACGCCATGGGCGGTCAGGATTTGATAATAGTTAAGCCAATCGGGAAGCTCGATCACGCCGCCGCGCACCAAGCCTTGCAAGAGGCCGGCGATCGCGCCGATGCCAAAGGCGAGGAATGCGATCACGAGGTAGGCGAGGCTCATGTTGGCGTCGCGCTTCGGAATTGCTGTCGTTTGCATTGTGGTTCACATCCTTTGCTATTTGACGACGATTTTTGCCATCATCATGTGGTGACCTGCACCGCAGTACTCGTTGCAGAGAATCACGTAGTCACCCGGTTTTTTGAACGTGGTGGTCGCGGAGTTGACATGTCCCGGCACGACCATCATGTTGACGTTGGTGCCCGGAATCGCAAAGCCGTGAACGACGTCTTTGGACGTGGTGTGGAAGGTGATCTCCGCGCCGAGCGGGATCTCGATCTCATTGGGTGCGTAGCCGAAGACGAACGACGGCATGTTCAGGTCGTATTTGTTCTCGCCCGTCTTGACCAGGCCGGGCTTGTCAAACGGCGCGGTCTGATCGACCATCGCCGGTTGGACGCGAGACAGATCGCTTGGCGGATGGTGACCGTGTGAGAAGGCGTTGACGCCCAAGGTGATCAGAAAGGCCACCAAGGTGATGCCGCCGAAGATCAGCCAGATTTTTTCAAATTTATGCAAGTGCATGAAGTGTTCCTCCCCTTCAACCTCTTCCCGACAGGCAGCTTACTGCCGCTCCAGGAAGAGGAAAAATGCGCTCAGCCAGCTGAGGATGATCAGCGTGCCTAAGATCATGACCGATGCAAACGTGCCGCGCAGGGATGTTTCTTCCTCAGGCTGCGGCGGGACCGGCAAGCTTTGCTTGGTGTCCGTCTGCTTTTGAATCTGTGCCATTCTGTGCTTCCTCCCTCCGGTAGATCGGTAACGGATTTCATACTTTGAGTATAGATTCAGGGGGCTTGGGCAGGTATCGGGGAACTCCCCGATAGCAGGTGCGGGAACTCCCTGAAAAAAGCAAGGGATAAAAAAACACCGCCTCCCGAAGGAGACGGCGCTGTTTGCGGCGATTATTCAAAGTCGAGCAGGCCTTTTTTCAGCGCATAGCGCACCAGCTCAGGGCGTGTTTTCATCTGCAGCTTCTCCATGATCTTCGACTTGTGCGTCTCGACCGTCTTCACGGAGACGATCAATTGCTCGGCGATCTCTTTGTTGGAGTAGCCTTTGGCGATGTACTGCAGGATCTCCTGCTCGCGGTCGGTCAGGACGTGGAAGTTCTCCACGTCCTGGCCTTTTTGCACGCGCTGCAGGAACTCGGCGATCAGCGATTTGGTCGCCGTCGGGTGCAGGTACGCCGCACCGGAATGCACGGTGCGGATCGCGTTGATCAGGTCGAGGTCAGGAGCGCTTTTCAAAATGTACCCGGACGCGCCGGCCTGCAGGACGCGGAACAGATATTCCTCGTCGTCATGCATCGTCAGCACGAGAATGTCGATCTCCGGCGCTGCGTCTTTCAGCCGCGAGGTGGCAGACAGGCCGTTTTCGCCGGGCGGCATGCTGAGGTCCATCAGCACGATGTCCGGGCGCAGGTCGAGCGCCTTGTCGACCGCTTCTTTGCCGTCGGCCGCCGTGGCGATCACTTCCATGTCGGACTGCGAGCCGATCAGCATCGACAGGCCGGAGCGGACGATCGCGTGGTCATCCGCGATCAACAAACGAATGGACATACTTGGGGCCTCCTTTTTCATCGAGCGGAATGCTCACTTCGATCCGCGTGCCGACGCCTTCCACCGAATCGATGCGCACCGTGCCGCCGAGCAGCGAAGCGCGCTCGCGCATGCCGAACAGCCCGAGCCCGGTGCCTTTGACGCGCAGATGCTCAGGGTCGAAGCCGACGCCTTTGTCGACGATGCGCAGCTCGAGCGCGTTTTCCCGGTCGGTCAAGGTGACAAACAGCTGGTCGGTGTCGGCGTATTTGGCCGCGTTGGTCATCGCTTCCTGCAAAATGCGGTATAGAGCTGTCTCCACGGCGGACGAATAGCGGCGGCGCTGGCCGGCGATGGTCAGCTCCGACTCGATGCCAAACGTCTCGTCGAAGCGCTTGATGTACGAGCGGATCGCCGGCACCAGGCCGAGGTCGTCGAGCGCCGACGGGCGCAGTTCGACCGACAGGCTTTTCACCTCTTCCAGCGTGCGCGAGGTGAGCTGCTGCACTTCGTCGAGGTGCGCCTTGACCGGCTCGTCGAGCTGCAGTTGATTGACGACGCGCAGCCCGACCATGATCGAATAGAGCGCTTGGCCGATCCCGTCGTGCAGGTCGCGGGAGATGCGTTTGCGCTCTTCTTCCTGGGCTTGGATCACATAGTTGGTCAACTGGCGCTGGTGGCGCTCCCGCTCCACCCGCTGCTGTTCGGTAATGTCGCGCAAGATCAGCACGAGCGCTTCGTCGTCTGCGATCGGCAGGCGCGTCGAAGAGGCGGCGACAGGCAGTTCCTCGCCGCCTTTGGTGCGCACGAACATCTGGAAGGCCGGCATCTTTTGGCGCTTGGCGAAGCATTCCACGCAGGTCATCTCTTCGGAGCAGGTCGCCATGCCGATGCAGACATCACAGAGGTTGATGTTGCCGATCAGCTCGTCCACCGTATAGCCGGACAGGGTCTCAAACGAGCGGTTGACCGCCCGGATCATGCCGTCCCGGTCGATGACGAGGATGGCGTCGCTGACGTTTTGAAACAGCGACTCTAAAAATGAAGAAGAGATCTGCTGCGGCATCTTCATGCTACGGGTTCACTCCCTCGTGCCCTTTTTCCTTACTATACACAGTTGAGTCCCCGCTGAGTATCCACTTTTTTAATTCATTTGCTTTTTTGGCGATCACGGCGACATCGAGCGGCAGAAATTCCCGAAAGCTCCGGCAGCCGACCAGCATCATGCCCGGCACGCGGCCACCGTCCGCTTCCATCGGCACGCCGACGAGCGATTTCAGCCCTTCGGCGAGCAGGATCGGATATTCGCGCGGGTCGTCCATGCTTTTTGGTTCGGTAAACTGCATCAACAGCGGGCGGCCCATGCGAATCACTGTACCGGCGACGCCTTTGCCCGGTCGAAGCACGATGCGCTTGTACCGTTCATTGCGGTTGCCGGAGACGTAGCGGAAGCGGATGGCGTGCGCTGTCGGATCGGTCAGCGCGATGGCGACAAAGTCGGCCCGCATGTCGGTCCGAAACGCATCCAGCTCCCGTTGGATCAATTGCTGCACGTTCAGCATTGACCGCACCTCCCTTTCGTTTCGCAAATCGTATATCCAAAGTATAGCGGGCGCAGGGCGGGAAAGCTCTCGGGGAACTCCCTGATCTTTTGGGGCGGGAAAGCATTTCTGGCAAGCGGTGCGGGGGAGGGTGTATACTGGTGGTAAAGCGTAGGGCAAGGACGAGTTGAAGAGGAAGGGGAACGACTCTTTTGGTCAAAAAGATTCTGGTTGCCGTTTTATTTATTGCAATCATTGTATTAGGTTATCAGTATAAAGATCAGTTTATGGACATCATCGAAGCGGGCGGCTGGCTGTCGGTGCTGGTGTCGATTCTGCTCTACAGCATCTGCGTGTTCTTCCCGGTCGTGCCGGTGATCCTGCTGGTCGGGGTGATCGGGGCGGTGTTCGGCACCGTGCTCGGCACGGGCATTTCGCTGGCCGGGGCGCTGGTCGGCACGTCGATCATGTTTTTGATGACGCGCTACGGGTTCCGCACCTGGGCGCAGGGGATCTTGGATAAATACCCCAAGGCCAAAGAGTACGAAGGCTATTTTGAGAAAAACGCCTTTCTGAGCATCGTCGCCGTGCGGATCGTCCCGGTGGTGCCGACGCAGGTGGTGAACATTTTGACGGGCGTCTCGAAAGTGCCCTGGCTCATCTTCTTCGCCGCCACCGCGATCGGCGCCCTGCCGCGGCTCTTGATCTTCGCGTTCGTCGGCAACTCCTTCGAAGACAACAAGCTGACTTCGATCCTGACCTACGCGGCGTACATGGTCGTCATCTTCATCTTCACCTACATCTTCATGAAGCGCCGCATGGATGCGCAGCAGAAAAAGTAGATCGAAGAGTAAGAAAAGGCAGGCTCCCGTTGCGGAGCCTGCCTTTTTCATAGGTGTTATTATCTTGTTTTACGAAGCTCTTTCGTGATTGCAACAGCTGCGTTTGTGATGACGCCGCCAAGAAACCCCACTCCAAAATAGAGTGTAAGATCGTACTTCGGTTGGTAATCCATGACGATGACCAAGAAGAGCGCCATGAGGAACAACAGCACGCCAAAACTTGTACCCACAAGGAAATAGCGCAGATAATCCATCGATTCACCACGCTTGTTTGAAAATTCACACCAGTATAAGTTACAGTAACACATAAAACGGGAGAATCTCAACACCTCCCCGCACAGGCGTCCACCCGGTCGGCATAGGCTATAGCAATGTGAACGACTACAGGGAGGAGCCATGACCTTATGGAAGCAGTAAAAGCAACGGTCGACGCGGCGCACTGGCTGTCGGCGGTGGAAGACATCACGGTGCGCTCCGGCGGGAAAGACCGGGAGCACACCGTGCTGTTGCGCCTCGATGCTGTCAAGCAGACCTTGTCGCTGATGGAGGAAGATGCCGACAGCCTCTACCGGATCACCATGCCCGCTGAGCTGGAAGCGGACGCGATGCCCCGCACGGTGACCTGCAAGCTGGCCGCCCGCAAACTCGCGCCGCTCCGCGAGCTGTTCGCGCAGGCGAAAGAGCGGAATGTCACTTGCATCGTGCGTAAAAATACACTTTCCTTGAAACGAGGGGAGCAGCATCTTCTGCTCCCCAACCTGCTCGTCAAAAAGGCGATGCCCGCCTTCAAACTGCCCGCGCACTCCGAGGCGACGCTGCACTTCGTCATCCCTGATCATCAGCCGCTGTGCCGGGCGCTGGAGCTGTGCCCCGACACCGCCCTGCGCGTCCGCATCGGCGGGGGCGCGGGCGGCGTGATCACCGTGCACGACCAAGCCTACCCGGTCGACAGCCGCAGCTCCGGACTCTACCTCTGGCCGCGGACGGCACTCTTCCAACGCCTGTCCCAACTGCCCGCACGCTGCAAATTGCACGTCACCTTGTCCGGGCAGCAGGCGGTCAGCTTCGCCACCGTCGATCCCGCAGGCAAAGCGGGCGTCCAGCGCGAGTTCATCATCAAGCCCTATCCGCTGACCAACCTCTACATCGCCGTCAACAAAGCGGCCGCCAAGCCGGACGACAGCTCTCCATGGAAAAGCGCCCAGCTAAGCGTGACCCCCGACAAAAAACGAGGAAAACGCACCGCCCTGCCGAGCGATGGCGCAGAGGATGATTTTGCCGCACTGCACCTGAATCCGCGCCATCGCCAGGAGAAAGCCTTGCAGCTCCCCAGCCCAAAAGACGACCCGCTGCGCAACACTTCCGCCTCCTTTCCCGCACCAGAACCGGCAACCGATCCAGCATCCTTTCAGAAAACCGACCCGGAAACAGACTTGGCAACCGATCCCCCAACCAATCAAGCTACCGTTCCGCAAAACCTGCCTGACAACCAAGCTCGCTCGATCCGGCCATACGCGCTGCCGCCCGACCTCGACCGCCTGCTCGACGTCCCGGAACCGCCGAAGCCTACCGCGCTGGAAGAGCTGCAAGCCTTGCCCGGCCTCCTGCAAGTCAAAAAGCAGGTCTGTGACATCGCGCAATTTGCCGCGTTTGAAAAAGAGCGCCTCGCCGCGCTCGGCATCGCCCGCAAGCCGCCGACGCTGCACATGGCGTTCCTCGGCAACCCCGGCACCGGCAAGACGGTCGTCGCCCGCATGATCGGCCGCATCTACAAAGAGCTCGGCCTGCTCTCCAAAGGCCACGTCGTCGAAGTCGACCGCAGCGCCCTCGTCGGCGCCTACATGGGCCACACCGAGCAAAACTTGACCAAATACACCAGACGTGCCCAAGGCGGCGTCCTCTTCATCGACGAAGCGTACACCTTGTACAAAAAAGACTCGGCCAAAGACTTCGGTCTCACCGCGATCAACGGGCTGGTCAAACTGCTCGAAGACCACCGCGAAGACCTTGTCGTCATCGTCGCCGGCTATAAAAAGCAGATGGACGAATTTTTCTCCTTCAACCAAGGCCTGCGTGAACGCATCCCGTTCCACGTCGACTTCCCGGACTACACCGACGATGAACTGCTCGCCATCGCCGACTACCTCGCCCTGCAAGACCACTACCAGCTGACCGCCGCAGCAAAAGACGCCTTGCTGCGCCGCGCCCTCCGCGAGCAGCTCGACGACACGTTCGGCAACGCCCGCACCATCCGCAACCTGCTGGAAAAGGCGAAAATCAACCATGCGGTCCACGCCAAGACCGGCAGCGCCGAACGGTCGCCCGACGCCTACACCACGCTCACCGCCGAAGACTTCCAAGACGGCTCGCTCTCCGAAACCGAGACGCTCGAAGATGTGCTGCGCGACCTCGACAGCCTCGTCGGGCTGGAAGAAGTGAAAGGAGTCGTCAAACAGATGACCGCCGTGCTGGCGATGGAGCAGAAGCGTTCCGCTTATGGGTTGACAGACAGCCCGCTCACCTTGCACATGGCGTTCACCGGCAACCCCGGCACCGGCAAAACGACGGTCGCCCGCCTGATGGGACGCATCCTGCGCGTGCTCGGCCTGCTGCCCAAAGGCCATTTTGTGGAAGCTGCCCGCAAAGACCTCGTCGCCGGCTACATGGGGCAGACCGCTCTGAAGACGGGGGAGAAGATCAGAGAAGCCACCGGCGGCATCCTCTTCATCGACGAAGCGTACGCCCTCGCCCGCAGCAAGCGCGAAGAGTACGGCGCCGAAGCGCTCGCCACCTTGATCAAAGAGATGGAAGACAAAAAAGACCTGCTCGCCGTCATCTTCGCCGGGTACACCAAAGAGATGGAGGAACTGCTCGCGCTCAACCCCGGGCTGAAGAGCCGCATCCGCTTCCACCTGCATTTTCCCGACTACAACGCCTCCGACCTCGTCGAGATCGTCAAAGGCAAAGCGGAGCGCTCCCACTACCTGATCACGCCGGAAGCGGAAGAGAAGCTCTGGCGCTTCTTCATCCGCGAATGCTCGCTCGCCGGCGCCGACTTCGGCAACGGCCGCCTGGCGGAAAACGTCTTTGAGCGGGCCAAGATCAACCTGTCCACCCGCCTCGCCCAACAGGAAGGGGAGGTCGACAAAACGATGTTGATGACGTTGACCGAAGATGACTTTGGATTTGAAACGGGACCCTTGAAATAAGGGTTCCATTTTTTATGTGGTTGGCAGGTTTTTTATCCTGTGTGTAGAATCTTGTGAAATGGTGTAACATCCTAAACAAATACAGCTAAACTAATATCAAAAAGCGCACATAAAAAGCAAAGCCAACGCATCGAGCTGAGGAGTGAATGACTTACATGACCAAGCAAACCGCCCCCGAACAAGCGGCGCTTACCGGACGTATTTCCTCCGGCCCAAGCCAGCTCTTGCACGAAGAGATCTTGGAGCCGCAGTTTGTTTATGAGCTGCACAACTTTTTGCCGTGGTACATTTTGGTGGAAAAAGTGATGACGCTCGAATACGAGCGTTTGGGTCTCGTCTCGGCAGACGCGCGCCGCGAGATTGGTGAGCTGCTCTCCCAGATCAACCCGGAGACGATCACCGCCGATCCGCAAGCGAACATGTCGGACATCGCCTTCGCCATCGAGCGGTTCGTCGAAACGCGTATGAAAAGCGAAGCGCCGGCGTGGCACATGGATCGCAGCCGCAACGATTTTCAAGCCTGCGCGCAGATCATGTTTGGCCGCGATCAGTTGCTGCAGGTGATCGACGAGCTGTTCCGCTTTTCCGCCGCCTTGCATGAACTGGCGCACAAGACGGTCGATCTGCCGATGCCGGGCTATACGCATTACCAGTCCGCGCAGGTGATCTCGCCGGGCTTTTATCTTGCGGCCGTCAACGAGCAGGTCTTGAAAACGATCGCCCGCCTGACTGCCGTGTATGATGACATCAACCGCTGCCCGCTCGGCTCGGGCGCGATGGCCGGCCTTGAGCTCGGCTGGGACCAGCAGCGCATGTCCGACCTGCTCGGCTTCCACGAGCCGGTGCGCCATGCGTTGACCGGGGTCGCCAACCGCGAGTGGAGCCTGCGCATCGCATCCGAGCTGTCCAACTTCTCGATCAACCTGTCCCGCGTCGTGACCGACCTGATCGCCTGGGGCAGCACCGAATATGGCTTGATCGACCTGCCGGACCAGCTCGCAGGCATTTCGTCTGCCATGCCGCAGAAGAAGAATTTCCCGATCCTCGAGCGCATCCGCGGTCGCATCGCGCACATCTCCGCGTACTATATGGATTTCGCGTTCGCCCAGCGCAGCACCGGCTACACCAACCTCGTCGAAACGTCGAAGGAGGCGGGCTCGAACATCCTGACGATGTTCAAGACGATGCGTTCGGCCCTGAAGCTGTTCACCGCCGTCATCGAGAACCTGACCTTCAAAGAAGCGCGCATGCGGGCGATCTGCGAGCGCGAGTATTTCGGCGGCTTCACGCTGGCGAACATGCTGGCTCTGCACGGCGGCGTGCCATACCGCAAAGCGCAAGTCCTCGCCGGCCGCTACATCACCGCCGCCATCGAAAAAGGGCTGCAGCCGACGCAGGTCGACATCTCGCTTTTGCATGCGGCCGCTGCGAACATGGGGCTGCAGGCGAACCTGACCGCCGAGCAATTGCATCAGGCGTTCGACACCGACTACAACCTGCAGGTGAAACGATCGGTCGGCGCGACCAACCCGCAGCGCATGCGCGACCTGCTCGCCGTTCAGGAGACGGAGACCGGGCAGCTGCTGCAAGCGGTAAGCGAGCGCAAACAAGCTGTGCACGATGCGTTTTCCCAAGTGGAAGCGCTGCTGAAATAGACCTTTTTGCTGACCGAACTGTTGCTGACAGAACCCCTATCGAAGAAAGGACTGGACATCATGCTCCGTCAAGATATCATCGATGCAATCGGCAAAACTCCGCTCGTCAAACTGCGCCTGCATGACCGCGCCAAAGGCCAGGTCTACGCCAAGCTGGAACTGCTCAACCCGTTTGGGATGAAAGACCGCGTGGCGAAAAACTCGATTCTCGAAGCGAAGAAGCAAGGCATCCTGCAAGACGGTGCGCCGATCATCGAGAGCTCGTCCGGCACGATGGCGGCCGGTGTGGCGATCGTCGGCACCTACCTCGGCCACCCGGTGCACATCGTCACCGACCCGCGCATCGACCCGATCACCGAAGCCAAGCTGACCTCGCTCGGCTGCCAAGTGCACATCGTCGAGAAAATGTCGCCCGACCGCGGCTGGCAAGGATCGCGCCTCGAACTGCTGCACCAGCTGCTCGAAGAGAATCCGGGCGCATTCTGGCCGCGCCAGTACGAAAACCCGGACAACCCGGGCGCGTACAAAGAGCTGGCGGCAGAAGTGATGGAAGAGCTCGGCCATGTCGACATCCTGGTCGCCGCGGTCGGCTCCGGCGGTTCCTTGTCCGGTTCGGCACGCGCACTGAAAGCGTTCAACCCGGATCTGAAAGTCGTTGCCGTCGATGCGGCAGGCTCCGTCATCTTCGGCCAGCCGGACAACCCGAAGCGCCTGCAGGGCGGCCTCGGCAACTCGCTGGTCGCGCCGAACGTCGATTTTTCTGTGATGGACGAGATCCACTGGCTGAACGACGAAGAAGCGTTTGCCGCGACCTTGCAACTGGCGGGCGAAGAGAAAATTTTTGCCGGGAACTCCTCCGGTTCGGTCTTTGCCGTCGCGCGCTGGATCGCGTCGCAAGTCGATGAAAACACGAAAATCCTCGCCATCTTCCCGGACCGCGGCGACCGCTATGTAGACTCGATCTACAACGAAGCATACCGCATCGAGAAAGGCGTCAACGCGCTGCGCCTGCCGGACGACCCGGCGCACGTCTCGTATGACACTGTCGTCACCTCCTGGTCCTACGCCAAGATCGAAGCTAAAGGAGCCGTCCACCATGAAGAAGAAACTGCTGTTCGTTGAATCTAACACCACCGGCACCGGCATGCTCGCCCTGAAAAAAGCGGTGAGCTGGGGCCTGACGCCGATCTTCCTTTGCAACAAGCCGGAGCGCTACCTCGGTCTGGAAGAGACAGGGAGCGTTGTGATCGTCTGCGATACGAACGATGTGGAAGCGCTGAAAGAGACGATCGCAGCGAACGTCGCGGTCGAAGAGATCTGCGGCTTTGCCACCACCTCCGAGTTCTACCTCGAAGCGGTGGCAACCTTGGCCACCCACTACGGCCTGCCGGGCAACCCGCCGGAAGCGATGCGCACCGCCCGCAACAAGTCTTTGACCCGCCAGGCGCTGGCGGCAGCTGGCGTCGGCCAGCCGCGCTTTGCGATCGTCAAAGGTCAAGCGGACCTCGAACAGGCCTTGGCGACCGTGCCGGTGCCGTGCGTGGTCAAACCGGCCGACGATTCCGGATCGAACGATGTCCTGCTCTGCAACACCTTGGCAGAAGTCGAAGCGCACACCTTGAAGATTCTCTCCGTCACCACCAACATGCGCGGCCAAGCGACCGCAGGCACCGTGCTGATCGAAGAGTATGTCGACGCGCCGGAATTCTCCGTGGAGATGTTCACGTGGGAAGGCAAGACGACTTGCATCGGCATCACCGAGAAGAGCCTGACCGGGTTCCCGTACTTCGTCGAGTCCCGCCACATCTTCCCGGCGCAACTGGCTCCGGAAGTGGCAGAAGAGATCCGCTCCACCGTGATCAAAGCGCTGGCGGCGGTCGGCGTGAAAAACGGTGCGACGCACACCGAGCTGAAGCTGACCCCGGAAGGCGCAAAGATCATTGAGATCAACGCCCGCCTCGCCGGGGGGATGATCCCGGAGCTGATCCGCCTCGCGACCGGCGTGGACATGCTGGAACAGCAGATCCGCTGCTCCGTCGACGGTCCGCAAGACCTCGTCGTCGAATACGCGGGCCACGCGGGCATCAAGTTCATCATGGCGCCGGAAGCGGGCGTGCTGAGCGAAATCCGCGGCGCAGACGCGGCGAAATGCGTGCCGGGCGTCGAGCAGGTGATCGTGACCGGCAAGCCGGGCGCCTCCGTCCAGCCGCCGCAAAACGCGTACCATCGCCTCGGCTCGGTGATCGTCAAAGGCGACACCTACGAAGAAACCGTCGCGACGCTGGAGACGGCGCTGGCCAACATTGACGTGGTGCTCGAAGCATCGGTCATCAAGAACTAATCGCACACGATGCACAAGGAGGCTTTTCCGATGATTGAATTGCGCAGTGACACCTTCACCCTGCCGACACAGGAGATGCTCGACGCGATGCCGAAAGCGGCGCTCGGCGATGACGTGTACGGCGAAGACCCGACCGTCAAGCAGCTGGAAGCGCTGGCCGCCAAGATGCTCGGCAAAGAAGCGGCGATCTTCATGCCGAGCGGCACGATGGCCAACCTCGCGTCCCTGATGGCGCATTGCCCGCGCGGCTCGAAAGTGCTGGTCGGCAATGAGACCGACATCTACATCTACGAAGCGGGCGGCGCTGCCGTCTGCGGCGGGGTGATGTACGAGCCGATCCCGACCCAGCCGGACGGACGCCTCTTGATCGAAGACCTGGAAAAAGCATTCCCGGACGACACGACCGACCCGCAGTTCGCCCTGCCGGCCCTGATCACGATCGAAAACCCGCACAACCGCATGGGCGGCAAAGTGCTGCCGCTGTCCTACCTCGCCGAAGTGCAGGCGTTCGCGCAAAGCAAAGGCCTGCCGGTGCACATGGACGGCGCGCGCATCTTCAACGCGGCGATCGCGCTGGACGTGCCGGTATCGGAAGTGGCACAGTATGCCGATTCGATCCAGTTCTGCCTCTCCAAAGGCCTGTCCGCCCCGGTCGGCTCGATGGTCGTCGGAACGGCCGCGTTCATCGAGAAAGTCTACCGCCTGCGCAAAATGCTCGGCGGCGGCATGCGCCAATCCGGTCTGCTGGCCGCAGCAGCGATCGTCTCGCTGGAGAAGATGGTGCACCGCCTTGCCGACGACCACGCCAACGCCCGCCGTCTGGCAGCCGGGCTGGCCGAGATCGATGGCATCGAAGTGGACATGGACGTCCCGACCAACATCGTCTTCTTCCGCGTCACGGCTGAAGGCTTCACCTGGCAGCGCTTCGTCGCCGACTGCTACGAAGCGGGCCTGAACATCGCCGAGCTGGGCCACGGCCGCATCCGCGCCGTCACTCACTCCGGCGTTACGGAACAAGACATCGACAAGGCGCTGGTGATCATCCGCCAAGTGCTGGCCACAGAAAAAGTCCTGAGCGTATAGCTCAGGACTTTTTTTCTTCCATCCGTTCCCGAAACCGTGTGGGCAAGTCGTAAAAAGCGAGCAAATACGCGAGCACCAGCCCCGCAGGCAAGTACCACCACGGCAGTCCTGCGATCAGCACGGGCAGGAACAGCAGCACACTCTGCACGACCATCACGCCAAAGGAAAGCTGGGAGTAGCCTTTCAGTTTTGCCTCTTCTTCCAGCGGGTACAGCTCCATCACATCGGGGTATTTCCGCTCGGTCGCCATGTTCGGCATCTGCTTACCTGTGATGTACAGGGCGAGCAGGTAGACGCCAAGGCCGATCCAGAGGTTGGTGACAAAGAACAGCCCGACAAATGCGGTCAGCGTGATCCGCACGGCGATGCCGAAGTATTCGCTGTGGCGCAGGAAGGTGCGGGTGTAGAGGAACAGAAAAGGCTTGCCCTGCTCCCACGGCAACTGCTTGAATTTCCACTCGCGCACGCGGTTCATGATCTCCGGCACATCGACGAAAAAGTTGGCAAATGCGAGGTACCCGGCCACCGTCTTTTTCTCCAGCTCCATCAGGTCTGACCACGGATAACCGTCCGGCCAGCGCTTGCGCAGCGGGAAGAGTACGAAGGGGAGCAAGACGGCGAACCAGAAACCGTGCACGATCATCCACGCCAGCCCCACATTGGCAAGAAAGCGCAGCGCGGTCACCCAGGCAGGCTCTCTCCAGGCGATGCCCCGCCAATGTTCCCGCACATTCCATACTTTTACGAATATGAGCAGCGCCCACACGAGGAAAAATCCGGCCAGATCCCCGATCTCGAACAGATAAAAGGGGAGCACCATCCCCATCACAAACGAAAACGTCAGCGCCCCCATCCACGAGCTGTACCTGACTGCGCGCTGGAAATACTCTTTCATCCGCGCCTCGGCAGGGAGCAGGAAGACGAGGTCAGGTTCCTTTATGAAAGTCCGTACCTTGCATTTCGTCAAAAAGTAGGCCAGCACCACCGCCAGAAACAGCTCCGACGGAAAGGACGCGGGCACGATCTCCAGCAGATAGCGGTACACAAACGCGATCCCCACCGCCACAAACGGCACCGACATCGGCAAGGCGACATTGCGGCCGGCCTTCAGGGCGTAGATCAGCCCGTTTCGCCACGCGGTCTTGAGGCGGTGGGCATACAAGTCCTGCAGGCTCTTCATCGCGCCGACTCCTTGACGACCTTGGTGAACAGGTCATCGAGCGGTGCGCCCGGCATCCCGGCTTGTCCGCGCATGTCGTCCAGCGTGCCGTAGAGGGCGACTTCGCCCCGGCTCATCATCACGAAGCGGTCGCAGTACTTCTCCGCCATGCCCAAGATGTGCGTGGAGAGCAGAATCCCCGTGCCTTGCGCTTTCATCTCCTCCAGCAGTTCCAACAGCGCCTGGATCGCCAGCGGGTCGAGGCCGACAAACGGCTCATCGACGATCAGCAGGGCGGGCTGGAGCAGAAACGCACAGAGGATCATCACTTTCTGCTGCATGCCTTTGGAAAAAGTGCCCGGGAACGCGTCCAGACTTTCCTTCATCCGAAAGATTCCGAGCAGGCGTTCCGATCTTGCTTCATATAAAGCATCGTCCATCCCGTACGCCATCGCGGTCAGCTTCATATGTTCCCGCAGGGTCAACTCCGGATACAGCCTTGGCGTCTCCGGCACATAGGCGATCTGCGACCGAAACAGCGCCCGATTGCTCGCCAGCGTCTCGCCGTTTAACGCCACGCTGCCTGCCTGCGGTTCCATCAGCCCCAATACGTGCTTGATCACCGTCGACTTCCCGGCGCCGTTCATCCCGACCATTCCGACCAGCTCGCCCGACCCCACCGTCAGCGACACATCCCGTATCACCGGCACATCGGCCTTGTAACCGCCGGTCAATCCTTTCACTTCTAGCATCTATGTACCTCCTGTACGTCTCGATCTGGTACCCACATTGTACCAAACTGCCCGACAAAAAAGGTACGCCAAGAGCCAGGCGTACCTTTTTGTTCAATAAGACGCCACACACCCGTCCGTTCGCGGCTCCGTGCCGCCCATCAGGACGCCGGTGTCCGGGTTGCGCCAGATGATCTGCCCGCGCCCGAAGCCGCCGGAGCCGACCGCCCAGCGCACAGCATGACCGCGGGCGGCGAGTGCTTGCACGAGATGATCCGGGGTGGAATGCTCGATCTCGATCCGTTTGTCCTTCAGCCACTGCCAGCGCGGTGCGTCGAGGGCAGCCTGCGGGTTGAGCCCAAAATCCACCGTGTTCATCACCACTTGCACATGCCCCTGCGGCTGCATGAAACCGCCCATCACGCCAAACGGCCCCACCGCCTGGTCGCATTTCGTCAGGAAGCCCGGGATGATCGTATGATACGGCTTTTTCCCCGGCTCCAAGCAGTTGTCATGCGCCTGATCCAACGTGAAGTTGTGCCCGCGGTTCTGCAGCCCGATCCCCGTGCCCGGCACGACCAGCCCGGAGCCGAAGCCCATGTAGTTGCTCTGAATGAACGACACCATGTTGCCTTCGCCGTCGGCCGTCGCCAAATACACCGTCCCGCCGCGCGGAGGTTCGCCGGCGACAGGGAGCGCTGCCTGGTCGCCGATCAGCTTGCGACGCTCGTCCGCATACGCCTCGGACAGCAAGTCCTCCACCCGCACCCGCATTTTGCCGTGATCGGTGATGTACTTCTGTCCGTCGGCAAAAGCCAGCTTGATCGCTTCGATCTGCTTGTGGTACGTCTCGACCGCATCCCGCTGTGCGAATTCATAGCCTTGCAACAGGTTCAGCGCCTGCAGCGCGACCAGTCCGTGCCCGTTCGGCGGAATCTCCCACACGTCATACCCGCGGTAGTTCACCCCGATCGGCCGCACCCACTCCGGCTGATAGGCGGCCAGATCTTCTTTGCGAATGTACCCGCCGTACTGCCGCGAATAGGCGTCGATCCGCTCCGCCAGCTCCCCGCGATAAAAAGTCTCCGCCTTGGTTTCCGCGATCTTCTGCAGCGTCCGCGCATGATCGGGCGACCGCCAGATCTCGCCGACCTGCGGCGCGCGCCCGTCCGGCGCAAACGTCTCGAACCAATGCCGATACTCCTCGCCCTTCAACAGCTTCGCATACATCACATACGCCCGCTCCCAGTAGTACGCCAAAACAGGGGAGAGCGGATATCCTTCCTCCGCATAGCGAATCGCCGGGGCCAACACTTCGGTCAGCGGCAGCCGGCCGAATGTTTCTGAAAGAGCGGCCCAGGCGCCGGGAGCTCCCGGCACCGTCACCGGCAGAAACCCAAACTTCGGGATCTCCGCCACGCCCGCTTGTTCCAGCGCTGCACACGAGATGCCCATCGGGGCAGGCCCGCTCGCGTTCAGCCCGTGCAGTTCGCCTTTCACCCAGACCAAAGCAAACGCATCGCCGCCGATCCCGTTCGACGTCGGCTCGACCACCGTCAGCGCCGCCGCTGTGGCGATCGCCGCGTCGACCGCATTGCCGCCCTTTTGCAAAATCTCAAGCCCCGCCTGCGCCGCCAGCGGCTGCGAGGTTGCCACCATGCCGTTTCGCGCATATGCCGTCATGCGCTTCGACGCGTACGGGTGATGCAAGGCATCAAAATTCATCCGCGATTCTCCTCTCGACTCGATCAGGCAGGAAGCAAAATGCCCGCTGCCATCGCGATCTCTAGCCAGCATTTTCTACACGCGCGAGAGTTGTACCTTCTTTCGCGCAGCACCGATGCCTTGCCGGACCAGAAAAAGGAAGCCAGGGCGATCCGGCTTCCTTGTTGAGTAGACGATTCAAAAGTTGGAGAGAGTGAATAGCAACACACCGTACAGAAATGGGGATGACGATGCGCGTAAAAATGCTGCATTGGTTTTACCTGGCCAGTTTTGCGCTGGTCTTGATCTGGTCGCTGATCAAGCCCCGCGACTGGCTGACCCTGGCGATGGAAGTTGCGCCGATCCTCGTGATCTGGGGCGTGGCGATCTGGCTGTACCGCAGGTTTCGCCTGACCGATCTGACCTACACGTGGCTGTGGATCGCGTCGATCATCGTGATCATCGGCGGACATTATTCCTATGAGCACATGCCCCTGTTTTCCTGGCTGCGCGACACGTTCGACTGGCAGCGCAACCACTACGACCGCTTCGGCCATTTCATCAAAGGCATCGTCAGCGCATTGCTGGCGCGGGAAGTGATCTTGCGCAAAACGCCGCTCACGAGCCGCTTCTGGCTGAATCTCTTCGTATTGAGCTTCTGTCTCGGGCTGGCCGCGCTGTATGAGATCCTCGAGTTCCTCTCCGTGCTGACGCTGCACGGCGCGAGCACCGAGTTCCTCGGCATGCAGGGTGACATCTGGGATGCCCAGTGGGACATGCTGATGACGCTTTGCGGGTCGATACTCGCGCTGCCGCTCTTTCGCAAGTGGCAGGACCGGCAGATGGGGACGCTGCCTTATTCGAACCCGAAGCCCTGATCGTCCAGAAAGGCGCGCATGTGAGCACGGGCAGGATGAGCGTATTTTTCGGAGATCTGCTTCGACCAGGTGGTGTCGATCTTGCCGCCGCTGCGCTCGCGGTAGTAATCGCGCATCGTCTGGTCGTAGTCTTCGATGCCCTCGGCGATCTGGCTCGGCTGGTAGGCATTTTCATGGTAGACCGCGGCGGTGGACAGGCGCGGACGGTGCGACGGCTCTTGGTCGGGGACGCCGACACACATGCCGAAGACGGGGTAGACCAGTTGGGGCAGCTTGAGCAGTTCGCTGACGGCAGCCGGGTTCTGGCGGATCCCGCCGATGTAGACGATGCCAAGGCCCAGCGCTTCAGCAGCCACCGCCGCGTTTTGCGCCGCCAGCGCCACGTCGACGGTGGAGACGAGAAAACTTTCCACATATTGATGCTGCATCTCCACGCCGTGCTTGGCGCAGGCCTGCTGCAGGCGGTACAGGTCGGCGCACCAGACGAGGAACAGGCCGCACTCCGCCACATAGCTTTGATCGCCGGTCAGATGGGCCAACTGCTTTTTCAGCTCCGGGTCGGTGACGCCGATCACGCTGTACGCTTGGATGTTGGACGACGATGAGGCCATCTGCGCAGACTGGATGATCGCCCGCTTCTGCTCGTCGGTCAGCGGCGTTGGTTGGTATTTGCGAATCGAACGGTGCCGTTGCAGCAGATCGATCGTTTCATTCATGAGAGATTCCCCCTTGGCGCTTGGTAGGTTTTGCTTTATTATAGCCTAAAAAAGAATTGAGGTCGTGGAGCATGAAACTGGAACAGGCAGTGCTGGAAGGGGTCCGCGTCCGGCTCGTTCCTTTGGCGCGGGAACATGCGGCGGGCATTTATGAAGCGGCGCAAGACGAGGCGATCTGGACGTACTTGCCGTATGCGATCGATTCGCTGGAGCGCGCGGAGTATTTTGTGGAGGAGACTTTGAAGCGGGTCGAGCAAGGCGTCGATCTGGCGTTTGTCGTGATCGACAAGGAGACGGACCGCATCATCGGCAGCACCCGCTATCTCGATATTTCCATCCCGGGCAAAAGCCTTGAGATCGGTTGGACCTGGTACCACCCCAGCGTGTGGCGCAGCCGGGTCAACACGGAGTGCAAATATCTGCTGCTCCGCCATGCTTTTGAAGCGCTCGGCTTCATCCGCGTGCAGATCAAGACGGACGTGCGCAACGAACGGTCACAGAACGCGATCGCCCGGCTCGGCGCTGTCCGCGAGGGCGTTTTGCGCAACCATATGATCATGAGCAACGGCTATGTGCGCGACACGGTGTTCTTCTCGGTCATCGACCGCGAATGGCCGGACGTTAAGGTGCGGCTGGAAATCTTTCTTAACAACGAATAAATCTAAATTTTTCATGTGAGTCCCGGAGTTTCCGGGGCTCATTTTTATTTATACCCTATAAAAAACGCTACAAAATCTTCACAGTTTTATAGTATGATAGAAATGATCTTTGCACAAATTTCAGTCATCTTTAACTATTGGGAAAAGAGGTAAAAAATCCAAATGCGGAAACATGTGTGGAACAAAACCCTCAGTGTGCTGCTCGCGTTTGCTCTCGTGCTGACGAACTTCCTCAGCTTCGGGCAGGCAACGCTGGTGGTACAGGCTGAAGAAACGGCAATCACCGTCGCACAGGCGATTGCGAACAACGCAGGCGTGGCCACTGTCGAAGGCTACCTCGTCGGCACGACCAGCGTCGGACCGAACTATCAGCTCTCCGGTCCGTTTACGGTTCCGTCGAACCTGGCGATCGCCGACAGCCCGACCGAAACGGCGAAAGCGAAAATCATGCCGGTGCAGCTCGTAGCCGGCACGGCCGTTCGCAATGCGCTGAATCTGGTCGACCACCCGGAAAACCTCGGTGCGAAAGTTCGCATCACCGGCACCTTGGGCGCGTACTTCACGGCCCCGGGGCTGAAGACTCCGACCGCCTACACGATCCTTGACGGCGGCGTTGTCATCGATCCGCCGCCGGGCCCGCAAGAGATGAGCATCGCCGATGCGCGCGCGAAAACCGGGCAAACGGTGATCGTCGAAGGCGTTGTCACCGCCGACAACGCAGCGTTGGGCGGCTACAAGCTCTCGACCTTCATCCAAGATGGCACTGCAGGCATCAACCTCTTTGCTTCGAGCGCGACCGGGTTCCCGAACTTGAAAGAAGGGGACAAGGTGCGCGTCACCGGCAAGATTACTGAATATAAAGGCTTGCTGGAAATCGAACTGGCACAAGCAACGGACGTGCAAGTGATCTCCGGCAACAACCCGCTTCCGGCACCGGCAGCGCTGTCCTCTCTGGAAGTGCTGACCACCGCAGCGGGCGAAGTGTACGAAGGCACGCTGGTCAAAGTGACCGCGTACGCAGCCAGCGTCCCGTCCACCGCATCGGGCGGCGGGTACAACGTGTCGATCTATGACGGCGCGTTCAATGGCACCACCCTGCGCGTCATGGAAACGACCGGCGCGATCGGACAGCTCCAAGCCGGCAAGTGGTATGAATTCACCGCGATCGTCGGTCAATATGACTCCTATCAATTGATGCCGCGCAAAGCGGCAGACATCAAGCTGGCAGCCGAGCAGCCGGGTGCGCCGCGTCCGGCCGACCGCTACGCGTCCTCGATCAAATCGACGGTCGACGGCGACACCGCTCACCTGACCACCCCGGTGCTCGGCGCGACGACGGTGCGCATGCTGTCGATCGACGCACCGGAAACCAACTATGAAGGCATGTCCCAAGGCTTCCACGGCGAACAGGCCAAGCTGAAGCTGAAAGAACTGCTCCCGGTCGGCACCCCGGTCGAAATCGAAGCGGCGAACGACCCGTTCGACAGCTACGGCCGACTGCTCGCGCATATCCATGTGAACGGCATGGACATCAACAAAGAGATGGTGCGCCTCGGCATGGCTGTGCCGTACTTCATCTGGCCGAACGTCGAGCATTTTGACGAGTATGCGCAAGCGACTCGTGAAGCGATGCAAAACGAGCGCGGCATCTGGGACCCGCAAAATCCGCTGGAGATGCTCCCCTACGAATTCCGCTTCACCAACCGCGGCGGCCCCGACAAGTATGTCGGCGACTTCTACAGCAAGAAGTTCGTCTCGCCCGAAAAATGGGAAGAAGTTCCGGTTGAGAACCGTGTCTTCTTCTACTCGGCAGAAGAAGCGGCGACTGCCGGCTACACCTACGCGGAAACGATGCTGCCCAACGTGCAGGTGCAACTGCTGTCGATCAACGACCTGCACGGCAAGATCGACCAGTCGTACGAAGCGGACTTTAACGGCGACCGCGTCAACGACGGCTGGTTTGGCCGAATGGACTATGTGGCAGCTTACCTGAAACAGCGGGAAGCGACCAACCCGAACACCTTGCTGATCCACGCCGGCGACGCGGTGGGCGGCTCCTCTCCGGTGTCGGCACTGTTCCAAGACGAGCCGACGGTGGAGATTCTGGAACACCTCGGCTTTGCTGCCGGCACGATCGGCAACCATGAGCTCGACGAAGGCACTGCCGAAATGCTCCGCCTGCAAAACGGCGGCGATCATCCGAACGGCACCGCAGGCTACGACGGCATCAACTTCCCGCACGTAGCGGCGAACGTCGTCTACAAAGCGACCGGCGAGCATGTGCTCGATCCGTACGTGATCAAAGAGGTCGGCGGCGAAAAGATCGGCTTCATCGGTGTGGTCACCCGCTCGGCTGCCGGTATGGTCATGCCGGCCGGCATTCAAGACATCGAATTCACCGATGAGACCGCAGCTGTCAACGCGGCGGTCGCAGAACTGAAAGCGCAAGGCATCAAGGCGATCGTCGTCATGGCCCACATGGATGCGGTGCAATCGGGCAGCAAAGTCACCGGCCCGGCTGCAGACCTCGCCAACAAGGTCGACGATGAAGTCGACGTGATTTTTGCCGCGCACAACCACCAGATCGTAAACGGCGTGGTCGACAACAAGCTGATCGTTCAAGCTTGGGAATACGGCAAAGCGATCGCCGACGTCGATCTGGAGATCTCGCCGGTCACCCATGACATCGTGGCCAAACGCGGCGAGATCGTGCCGGTGCTCCAAGCGGGCATCACCCCGGACCCGGCTGTTGCTGAGATCATCAGCAAGTACCAAAACCGCATCGCACCGATCATCAACCAAGTGGTCGGCGAAGCGGAGCTGCAAATGCTCGGCGGCTACGGCGTCAAAGGTCTGATCGGCGACAACGCGCTGGGCAACCTGATCGCCGACTCGATGACGGCGGCGATGGACAGCGACTTTGCCTTGATGAACGGCGGCGGCATCCGCGACAACCTGCAGGCTGGCCCGATCACCTGGGGCGAGCTGTACAACATCCTGCCGTTCAACAACGTGCTGATGAAGCTGGAAGTGACGGGCGCTGACATGTTTACGATCCTCGACGCGCAGCTGTCCAAGCAGTACGGCCCGGACTTTTCCGTCGGCGGCTTCTCGTACACCTACGATTCGGAAACGGTGAAGACGGTCGACATCTTCCTGCCGGACGGCTCCAAGATCGACCGGGCAAAGACGTACACCTTGACAGTGAACAACTTCATGGCCACGTCGACGTCTGCCAAATACAAGCCGATGGGCCAACTGGGCAAGAACCCGGTGACCGGTCCGGAAGACTTGGAAGCGCTGGTGGCGTTCGTGAAGAACTCCACCGAACCGTTCGCTTATGAAGCGGATGCGCGCATCTCCGATGTGCGCGCGATCGCAGACAACAACATCGGCGCACAAACGATCGCCGATGCGCGCCTCGCAGGCGTTGGCAAAGTGGTGACCGTTCAAGGCACTGTCACCTCCAAGACGGGTCTCTTTGGCGAGAAGCGCTTCTACATGCAAGACGCGACAGGCGGCCTGTTCGTCCTGCAAAACCGCACCGATCTGGCGCCGGGCGATGTCGTGCGCGTCACCGGCATCACCGCAGAAAACGGCGGCGAGTTCCGCTTGATCGGCGTGACCGCGATTGTAAAAACAGGCACGACAGAACTGCCGGAGCACGTGAACGTCACGCCGGCTGCTGTCGGCGCAGCGCACGAAGGCGAGATCGTGAAGCTGAAGAAAGTGATCGTGTCCGACCTGAAGCAGACCAACACGTTTGGCTCCGCTTCCTTCACAGCCACGCTTGACGGCCAGTCGATCACCGTGCTGGTCGACTCCCGCAGCGGTGCAACGGCAGCGACGCTTGGCTTCCAGAACGGCGATGCCCTCGATGTGATCGGGATCGCATCGCAAGCGAACGGAAGCTATGTCGTGAAACTGCGCAGCTTGCGCGATGTGAAAGTGTTCAACCCGAATGCAGGTTTTGGTTCGGCGAAAAAAGGAAAATAGAACATGATGTGAGAGGCGATTATGATCGCCTCTCTTTTATTTTAAAATTGGTATTGATTACTAATTTCTAATTTGTTATATTCTAGTCAAGTATTACCAATCTTCATACAAATTAGAAAGGGGTTGACAGTCATGGCAAACGATCTGTTCGATTTGGATTTTCAAGTGAAACAAGTGGGTTCGGTGGGGACCGATTCCTTGACCGAGCTGTGCTCGAACGGCGAGTGCACCTCCTCCTACTGCTACACGTACAGAACGAAAGTTGCAGGCAACGACAACGGTCCGGAGTGCGTATAAGCGTCTGACGGTGCAAGAACTGCGATACACCAAAGGTCTGACCTTTGGTGTATCCTTATTTTACGGGAGGAGGCAGGTCGAATGTTTGAACCGCTTGATTTTGTGATGGTGCGCACGCCGCTGTTGCCAGTCGAAGCGTACGCCCGCGTGCTTCAAGGCGCGGACCTGACCGTCTGGGCGGAAGACGGAGTGACCCGGGAGGCGATCGCCGTCGGCTCTTTGTCGCTTTTGCAGACGTTGCCGCAGCTGGCTGCAGATGCGCCGCCGCGCAAACGGGAGCAGGCCGAGCGGGGGCTGTGGCGGTATCTCAACCGGATGTCGACGCGTTCGACGCCGTTTGGCTTATTTTCTGGTGTGGCGTGCGGGGAGTTGGGCGAACGCACGGAGCTGAAGCTTGGGGCTGTGTCTCAGCATCGCAAGCAGACGCGGCCGGACATGGAGTGGCTGCTGCGCGTGATTCAGCAGGTGGAAAGCCGGTTGGAGACGGTCGCGCAGCTGTCGGTGCAGGTCAATTCGCTGGTGCGGATCAGCGGGTCGCGAGTGAAGCTGGCCTATGCGACGCAGTACGGGCAGCAGGGTTCAGGCGCGGGTCGGATGGAAGAATCATCCGTCCGCCTGACTCCGGTCGTGGAGCTGGTGCTGCGGGAAGCCCGGCAGTTGCTGCCGTTCGCTGAATTGCGCGAACGGGTGCAGGCGGCCTACCCTGACACGCCGCAGGAGAAAATCAGCCAATTTTTGTGGCAGTTGTTTCAGAAGGAGTTTTTGATCAGCGAACTGCGCCCGTCGCTGATGGCGGCGTCGCCGTATGGCGAACTGCTGGCCCGGTTGGAGCGGGTGCGGGGGATCGGGGAGCTGGTCGCCAAACTGCGGGACATCGAGCGGGGGATCGCCGCCTATGATGCGTTGCCGATTGGCACAGGCGAGCGGGCGTATTGCGAACTGGAAGCCCAGATGCGGGAGCTGGCCGAGGTGAAGACCACGCTGCAGGTCGACTTGGCGCTGGCCGGGGTAACATTCGTCGTCTCGCGCGCGTTGGCGCAAGAAGCGGCGCGGGCGGCCGAGGCGCTCTGGCGGATGGCGCCCGCCGATGCGGGCTATGGCAATCTGGAGTCGTACCGGCAGGCGTTTTTGGAGCGGTACGGGCACCATCGCGAGGTGCCGCTTCTGGAGCTGCTCGATGAAGATGAAGGGCTTGGCGCGCCGGCAACGTATGAGTTTCCGGCGTCGCGGCGCAAGGGGACGGCCCAGGCTTCCGACTATGGGAAGCGCCGGGACAAGCTCTTGTTGCGCTGGATGATGCAGGCACAGCAGCGCGGGGCGCGGGAGATCGAGCTGACCGATGCGATGATCGCCGAGCTGCAGCCGGTGGAGACGCCGGAGTCGGGGGCACCGCGCTCGATGGAGCTGTATGTTTCGCTGCATGCCCGGTCGCAGGCGGCGCTGGAGCGCGGCGACTATCGGATGGTGCTCGGAGCCAATCACGGCTCGAACCGGGCAGGGCAGATGTTTGGGCGGTTCGTGAATCTGCTCGGCAACCGGGTGCGAGACGGGCTCCGGGAAGCAGTGCAGCGGGAGCAGGACCTGCGGCCCGATGCGGTGTTTGCGGAGCTGGTCTATCTGCCGGTGGCCGGGCGGGCATCGAATGTGCTGCTGTCGTTCAATGCGCATGACGCTGAGATCGTGCTCGGCACCCGCTCGTCGAAAGAGCCGGAGCGGACGATCACGCCGGACGATCTTGTCGTCGGGATGCGGGGAGAGCGCTTGTATCTGAAGTCGCGCCGTCTCGGCTGTGAAGTGGTGCCGGTGACGACGCACATGTTGAACATGCAGAACACGCCGAATCTGTACCGCTTTTTGCGCGAACTGGCGATGGAAGGCACGCGCAATTGGATGCCGTTTGGCTGGGGGACGCTGGAGACGGCGCCGATGCTGCCGCGCGTGCGCTATGGACGGGTGGTGCTGTCGGCAGCCCGGTGGAGATTGTGCAGTGGGGTGATCGCCGTTGAAGCGGCAACAGGGTCGGCGGCGGAGTGGCGACGGGCGGTCACAGCTTGGCGGACGGAATGGCAGGTGCCGCGCAAGGTGTATCTGGGGGCGTCAGACAATCGCATGCTGCTCGATCTGGAGCATGACGTCTGCCTGGAGGAGCTGCGCCGCGAGTTTCAGAAACTGCAGGCGGGTAGCGGGCTGGTGCTGACCGAAGCGGAAGGTGATCTGGAGGAGACGGTGGCGGAAGGCGAACAGGGCCGCTTTCTGATGGAATGCGTGTTTCCGTTGGTGCGGCGCGAAGCTGCGGGACAGGCGGAGCGGGAAGTGGCTGCTGTGCATCGAGAAGCGGCAGCGGCAAGCGCGATCCTGCCGGCTGAGCGGGTGTACTTGCCGGGCAGCGAATGGCTCTTTTTAAAACTCTATGGCGCCTCGGCCCGCGAAGAGGAACTGATCGGGTGGCATCTGCAGGAATTCTGTAAACAACTGGCCGAGTCGGGGCTGGTGCGGAAGAGCTTTTTCATGCGCTACGGCGACCCTGACCTGCATCTGCGCTTGCGTCTGCACGGTGTGCAGGAGCGGCTGACCGGGGATGTGCTGCCGGAGGTGCACCGCTTCTCCCGGCAGTTGCAAGCGGAAGGGCTGTTGGCCCGTCTGGTGATCGACACGTACGACCCGGAAGTGGAGCGCTACGGCGGCGGGGATCTGATGAAGCTGGCTGAGGAGGTGTTCGCTGCCGACAGTCAAGCGGTGATGCACTGGATCGGACTGCGGCGCTCCGGGCAGCTCAGTCTGGAGCTGGAGTTGATCGGTGTGGTCAGCTTGATCGACATCATGGAACAATTCGGCTTGTCCTTTGCCGAGCAGTTCGTCTGGCTGGATGCCGGATTCAACCGCAAAGACTTCCTGCAGCCGTTCCGGGAGTCGCGCAAACGCTACCTCCAGGCTGCCAACTCTGCCGACGACTGGGCCGGTCTGCGCCGTTTGCCGGGCGGCGATGTGATCCATTCGCAGCTGCAGCAGCGCCGCCCGGCGCTCATCCGCTACGCCCAGGCGCTGCGCGAAGCGGAAGGGCAGGGGGAACTCACCGCTCCGATCGGGCAAATTCTCGGCAGCGTCATTCACCTGCACTTGAATCGGCTCCTCGGCGTCGATGCGCATTTGGAGCGCAAAGTGATGGCACTGGCACGTCATTCCTTGCAGAACTTGCGATATTTGCAGGAGTTGCGGTGATATTTCTCCGTTTTCCGACAAAATATTTCTCGGGAAATGATCATATGGTAGACTTTTGACAAGAAGTGTCTTTTGGGAAGTGTGAGGTGATCCCCATGTACGGGGTCGTGCAAGACGAATCGAAGCAGCCCAGCATCCCTTTTGCGTTTCGGCTGCTCACGATGGTGCGGATCATGATGATTCTCCTGCTGTGCTGGACGTATTACAACTACAGCCAGGAGGCGGCCGGGTGGCAGAGGGGCTATGTCATCGCAGCGAGCTGCCTGTTTCTGATCAACCATTTTTCATTTTCCAGATTCGGACCGCGTTGGGCACTCTGGCAGATCGGGCTCGATTTCCTGCTGGCCTGCGGATTTGCTGTGGTGTTTCTCGGGCAGGGCTACCCGTATGAGCTGTTTTTCGGCATTATCGGGGTGACGCTGATGCTGTGGACCGACAACAAGCGGCTGCTGGTGATGTCTGCCGTCCTGCTGTTCGTCGTCTGGGTCGGCATCCTGATCGCCGAATACGTGAGGATGGATGTGGTGCACGGGCTGAATTCGGCGATGAACATTGGGTTTGTCGTGTTCTCCTGCGTAGTCGGGTCGCTGATCCGCTATTACATGCAGTCGCGGGAGAAAATCGCCGTGCTCTATGCGGAGCTCGAAGAGTCGCACCGCGCTTTGGGCGAATATGCCAAGCAGGTGGAAATGCTGACCGCCGTGCGCGAGCGCAACCATATCGCCCGTGAAATCCACGATACGGTCGGCCATTCGATGACCGCGCTGCTCGTGCAATTGCAAGCGGCCAGGAAGATGCAGGAGCGGGACTTGGAGCAGAGCCGCGACTTGCTCGTCAATTGCGAAGAAGTGGCACGCTCCGCGTTGCAGCAAGTGCGGCTGTCGGTGCAGGCGATCCGCGAAGAGGAAGCGCAGCAAGCCACACTGCTCGACTCCTTGCGCCAACTGCTCGGCGACTTTGCCAAGATGACCGGGCTGGATACGCAACTGCAGGTGCATGGACATCTGCACGCAGTGCCGGAGACGCTGAAGCCGACGATCTACCGCATCGTGCAGGAATCGCTGACCAATGCCAAACGCCATGGGGACGCGACTTCGGCTGCCGTCGAAGTCAAAGGCACGGAGCGCGAGGTGCGGCTGACGATCTCCGACGACGGCACAGGGACGGCGGAAGTGGTGCCGGGATTTGGGCTGATCAACCTGCGGGAACGGGTGATGGAGTTTGGCGGCACGGTGCTGTTCGCCAGCCAGCAAGGGGGCGGATTCCGGACGGAAGTTTCGTTTCCGCTGCAGGAGCAGACGTGGAAGTTTGGAGGGCGGGAAGCATGATTCGTGTGATCGTCGTCGACGACCAGAAGCTGATGCGCGACGGGTTGAAGACGATCTTGAGCTTGGAAGACAACATCGAAGTGGTCGGCACGGCGGCCGACGGCGCGCAGGCACTGGCGGTGGCGCAGGAGACGAAGCCTGATCTCGTGCTGATGGACATTCGCATGCCCGGCGTCGACGGGGTGCAAGGCACGCGCCTGATCCGGGAACAACTGCCGGAGACGAAAGTGCTGATGCTGACTACGTTTAACGACAGCGAATTGATCCTCGACGCGCTGGAGGAAGGCGCGAGCGGGTATCTGCTGAAAGACATGCCGACCGAAGTGATCGTGCAGGCGATCATGACGGTCGATGCGGGCGGCATCGTGCTGCCGCCGGAAAGCACGGCCCAGGTGGTCGCAGAGTGGAAGCGCGGCCGCGAACACGCCGCGCCGGAGGGGCGGGAGCAGGCGGTGAGCGTCGCGCCGCCCTACCTGGACGAGCTGACCGAGCGCGAGCATGACGTGCTGCAACTGCTCGGGCAGGGCATGAACAACAAAGAGATCGGGGAGACGCTGGTCATCACGGAGGGCACGGTGAAGAACCACGTCTCGAACATCATCGCCAAACTCCGGCTGCGCGACCGGACGCAGGCGGCGATCTATGCGGTGCGCCATGGCATCGCGTCGTTCCCCTCATGACTTTTGGCATAGCAAGCGGCCTTTTGGGCCGCTTTTTTTCATGGGCAAAAATCTATCTGGCGCGGGATGGGAAATGTTTCATAAGGGCATACAATGAGGTCAGCAAGCGAGAGTGAGAGGAGCTGGAGCAAAACATGATTCAAGTCCAGGAGCTGACCAAAAGTTTCGGCAGCCGCCACGTGGTGCGCGGCGTGTCGTTCCATGTGCAAAAAGGGGAATCGTTCGGGCTGCTCGGGCCGAACGGCGCCGGGAAGTCGACGACGATCTCGATGATCTGCGGGCTGCTTGGTGCCGACAGCGGCGATGTGATCGTCGGCGGCCAGTCGGTGCGCAACAACCCGCAGGAGGTGAAGCGAAAGATCGGAGTCGTGCCGCAGGACATCGCGTTGTACCCGACGATGTCCGCCTATGAGAACCTCGTGTTCTGGGGGCGCATGTACGGCTTGCGAGGCGCAGAGGTGAAGCGGCGGGCGCAAGAAGTGCTGGAGATCGTCGGGCTCACCGACCGCGCCAAAGATGCGGTCGGCACGTTTTCCGGCGGCATGAAGCGGCGGATCAACATCGGAGCGGCGCTGATGCACAAGCCGGAGCTGCTGATCATGGATGAGCCGACCGTCGGCATCGACCCGCAGTCGCGCAATCATATTCTGGAAACGGTCAAAGAGCTGAACCGCCAAGGGATGACGGTGATCTACACGTCGCACTACATGGAAGAGGTCGAATACCTTTGCGAACGGCTGGCGATCATCGACCACGGCCAGGTGATCGCGACTGGCACCAAACAGGATCTGTGCAACCGCCTGACCAACGGAGCGGTGATCAAGCTGACGGTGGAAGGGGAAGCGGCAGAACTCGCCAGCAACTTGCGCCGGGTGCCCGGTGTGGAGCAGACGGCTGTCGAGGGGCAGACGGTGCAGGTGTTTGCCAAAGCGGCAGGCCAGATGCTCGGCGACGTGGTGTCGGCCGCATTGGCTGACGGTGCACAGATTCTGGCTGTCGACGTGCAGGAGCCGAATCTGGAGACGGTGTTCCTGCAGTTGACCGGGCGCACGCTGCGGGATTAGGAGGTGACAGGCATGAAGCTTTGGGAAATCGCATGGAAAGACATCCGGATTCGCCTGCGCGACCGCAAAGGGCTGCTCTCGGCGCTCCTGATGCCGCTCTTGTTGACCGCGATCTTGGGCGCGGCGCTCGGCGGGGTGTTCAATCAAGAGGAAGGGACGCTGCCTTCGTTTGAGGTCGCCGTCTATCAAGGCGATGAAGGCAGGATGGGCAAAGCATTGGCGGAAGAGGTCCTGCAAAGCGACGCGCTGCGCAAGACGATCACCATCCTGCCGGCCGACACGGCGGCGGCCGTTGAGCAAAGCGTGAAGGAAGGGCAAGCGGACGTCGGGCTGGTGATCCCGCCCGGGTTCACCGCACAAGTGACGACGGGCCGTCCGGTTGAGCTCGCTGTGCTCCAGAACCCGGGCAAAGAGCAGACGGGGCTGATCTTGACCAGCATCGTCAAGTCCTACACCGAGCGGGTCGCGGCGGTCAGCTCCGCCCAGGCGGCGATCCTGGCGGACGTGGCGCAACGCACAGCCGGCACCACAGGTGCCGCTCCCAACATCGGCCAGATCGCGCAGGACGTGATCGGCGAACTAACCGCGGCGGCGGAAGCGCCGAATGCGGCCGTGCTGGAAAAGCCGGTCGGGAAGCACGAGGTCAGTGCCAAGCAGTACTACGCGGCGGCGATGGCGGTGATGTTCCTGCTGTTTAACGCGACGATCGGTGCGAAGTCGATCCTGAACGAACGGGCCACCGAAACGCTGTCCCGGATGCTCAGCACGCCGACCGCCAAGTCTTCGATTCTGCTGGGCAAATTCACCGGGACGCTGTTTTTCGCCTTGCTGCAGTTCGGCGTGCTGTTTCTCGCCACGAAGTACCTGTTTGGCGTGGCATGGGGCGACGATCTCGGCCAGACGCTGGCGGTGGCCGGATGTTATGCGGTGGCAGTCTCCGGGCTGTCGATGGCGCTCGCTGCCATCTTGCGATCGGAACAGGCGGCCGACGTCGTGTCTGGCGTCGGCGTGCAGATCTGCTCGGTGCTCGGCGGCTCGATGGTGCCCTTGTCTCAGTTCCCCGATCTGCTGCAAAAAGCAGCGCTGGTGACCCCGAACGCCTGGGCGTTGACCAGCTTCACCGACATCATGACCGGCGTGGCCTGGCAGGCGTTGTTCCTGCCGCTCGGCGTGCTGCTCGCGATCGGTGCGGCCGCGCTGTGCTTTGGAACCTGGCGCTTGGCGGCGCGATAGGAGGAGGTAGCGAAGATGAACCAGATCTTGACTCTATGTCTGCATGAGATCAAACGCGTGTTCAAGAACCGGCGCTCGTGGCTGGTGATGTTTCTGATGCCGGTGCTGTTTACGCTGATCTTTGGCGGCTTGGCCTCAGAAGGCGCGTCGAAGATTCCGCTCGCCGTCGTCGACCTTGACCAGTCGCGGCTGTCCGGGTGGGTAGCGCAAGAGCTCGCGAAAGATGATTCGCTCGACCTGCAGCCGATGGCGGCGGGAGCGGCAGAAGTAGCGCTGCGCAAGAAAAAGATCGCCGGCATCCTGCAGTTTCCCGCCGGCTACGGTGCGGAGCTGGCAGCAGGCGCCAAAGCGGAACTCAGCTTCCGTCACGGCCCGGATCTCGCAGTCGCGAAAGTGATTCGACTGACGGCAGAAGACGTTTCGGCCCGCGCGGCGGTGCAGGTGCGGGCAGCAAAGACGTGGCACCGGCTTGGCGACGGGGCAGAGTGGGAGCAGCGATTTGACGAGTTGACCGCGGCTCAAGCATCCGTGCCGCTGATCACCGTCGCCGAAAAGACGGTCACGCAAAGCGGCCTTGCCAAACGCCTCGACAACAAAAGCGAGCGCTCGATCGGCTTTACGATCATGTTTGTGATGATCTCCTTGCTGTCTGTGACCGGGACGATGCTGGAAGCGCGCAAGACGGGCGTCTGGTACCGCCTGCTCGCCGCGCCTGCATCGCGGCTGCAGATTCTGTCCGGCTACCTGCTCGCCTTTTTCCTGATCGGCTGGATTCAGTTTTTCGTGCTGATGGAGCTGTCTTCGCAGCTGTTTGGCGTGGTCTGGGGCGATTGGCTCGGGCAGATCGTGCTCGTCTCCGCGCTGCTCCTGTGCGTCGTCGGACTGGGGCTGTTCATCGCCGGCCTCGTGAAGACGCAGGAGCAGCAAGGGGCGATCGGCACGATCGTCATCATCTCCACCTGCATGCTGGGCGGCGTGTACTGGCCGCTCGACATCGTGTCTGACACGATGCAGAAAGTCGCCAACTTCGTACCGCAAAAGTGGGCGATGGAAGGCTTTGCGAAACTGCTCGCCGGGGGCGGCACGCTCGCCGATATCGGTCCGCAGGTCGGCGTTCTGCTGGCGTTTGGCGCGGTGTTCTTGGTTGCTGGGCTGTCTCGTGTGAAGTACGAGTAAATTTGGGAAAATAGGGTCAGGTTCCAAAAGGTAAGAGAACAGAAAAAGTTGAGCCCCTGTCGACGTTGAGGCGTACAGGGGCTCTTTGTTATGGGATATCCGGCCAGAGAGGCGAAACAGCGAGGTGTGACGTTACAAAGAGAGCTTCTGTTTGATGATCATGACGTCCTGATCTTGGTAGGCGTGTTTCAGATGATGCAGCTTGTCCGCTTCGCTGAACCTTTTCTCGAGCACATGCATCTCTTCTCGGGAAGCACAAGTCTCCGTCATCATCGCGACGTCCGCCTTGGTCGCCATCGTGGATTTTACACCGTCCAGCTCTTCTACAATGCTGTCCAGGTTTTCCTCCACGCTGTCCAGCCTTGCTTCGATGCTGACCAGTCGAGTATCGATGCGTACCAACTTTGCTTCGATACTATCAACTCTTGCTTCAAGACTGCTCATTTTTGTTTCAAGGCTGTCGATTCTTGTTTCAAGACTGTTCATTCTTTCCTCAAGGCTGTCCATTCTTGTCTCAAGACTTTCCATTCTCACGTCAAGACTGTCCATTCTCGCGTCAAGACTGTCCATTCTTGCCTCAAGGCGGTCCAGTCTCG